>NZ_JBSKBO010000010.1:0-291778 GCF_053714255.1 Mesorhizobium sp. 43Arga | reverse complement strand
CGACATCGACAAAGTCCCCATTAGCCACCGCATCAAGAAATGCGCTTGGAATGACGACTATCTCATCCAGGCAATCGCTCATATGCGATAGCCCTGCCGTAAACGGGGAGAAGATGGCGGCAGCCAGATGAGGGGCAGCGCTGCCCTCCGAAGATAGGTCGCCTTCCGTGGCCTACGCCGCTTCGAGCGCCGCCTTCACAGCCGCGATCGCGTCATTGGCCTTCGAGGCATCCGGGCCGCCGGCCTGGGCCATGTCCGGCCGACCGCCACCGCCCTGCCCGCCCAAAACGGCGGAGGCGACGCGCACCAGGTCGACGGCGCTGAAGCGACCGACGAGGTCGTCGGTGACAGCGACGACAACGCTCGCCTTGTTGTCCTCACCGGCGCCGACGAAGACGACGACGCCGGAGCCGAGCGAGCTCTTGCCGGCATCGGCCAGCGGCTTCAAATCCTTCGGCGAGACGCCGGAGACCGCCTTGCCGAGGAAGCCGATGCCCGCGACCGTCTCGTTCTCCGAGGACGGGCCCGCCGCGGCCCCGCCGCCGAGCGCCAGTTTCTTGCGCGCTTCGGTCAGGTCCTTCTCGAGCTTCTTGCGCTCTTCGAGCAAAGCCTCGACGCGGGCCGGCACATCGGCGGGCGAGATTTTCAGCACAGCCGCCGCCGCCTTCAGACGCCGATCCTGCTCGTCGAGGTGTTTTCTGGCCGCTTCGCCGGTCAGCGCCTCGATGCGGCGCACGCCGGCGGCCACCGCGCTGTCGGAGACGACGCGGACCAGACCGATATCGCCGGTCGCCCTGACATGCGTGCCGCCGCAGAGTTCGACCGAATAGGGCCGGTTGGCCTTGGCACCATGCAGCCCCGTGCCCATCGACACGACGCGCACCTCGTCGCCATACTTCTCGCCGAACAGCGCCATGGCGCCCTCGGCGATGGCGTCGTCGACCGACATCAGGCGCGTGGTCACCGGGCTGTTCTGCACGACGATCTCGTTGGCCATGCGCTCGACCTCTTCGAGCTCCTCGGCCGAGATCGGCTTGTTGTGCGAGATGTCGAAACGCAGACGCTCCGGCGCGACCAGCGAGCCCTTCTGTGCGACATGGGTGCCCAGCACCTCGCGCAGCGCCTCATGGATCAAATGCGTGGCGGAGTGGTTCGCCCGCAGCCTGGTGCGGCGCGCATGCTCCACCTTGAGCTCGACGGCAGCGCCGGTCTTGACGGTGCCGCTCGCCACCTTGCCCAGATGCACGAACAGCCCGTCCGCCTTCTTCTGCGTGTCGGAGATCTCGATCGAGAACCCTTCGCCCGAGATGATGCCGGTATCGCCCATCTGGCCGCCGGACTCGCCGTAGAACGGCGTCTGGTTGACGACCACCGCAACGGCGTCGCCCTTGCCGGCGCTGTCGACGGTCTTGCCGTCCTTGACCAGCGCCTGGATGAGGCCTTCCGCCTGCTCGGTCTCGTAGCCGAGGAACTCGGTTGCGCCGGTCTGTTCGCGCACAGAGAACCACACGGTCTCGGTCGCGGCCTCGCCGGAGCCAGTCCAGTGCTTGCGCGCCTCGGCCTTCTGCTGCTCCATCGCGTTGGTGAAGCCGGCAAGATCGACCGAGATATTGCGCTGGCGCAGCGCGTCCTGCGTCAGGTCGAGCGGGAACCCATAGGTGTCGTAGAGCCTGAAGGCCGTCTCGCCATCCAGCATGTCGCCGGCATGAAGTGTTTCGGTTGCCTCCGAAAGCAGTCCGAGGCCACGCACAAGCGTCTTGCGGAAGCGCGTCTCCTCGAGCTTCAGCGTCTCCGTGATCAACTGTTCGCCGCGCAGCAGTTCGGGATAGGCCTGGCCCATCTCACGTACCAGCGCCGGCACCAGCTTCCACATCAGCGGCTCGTTCGCGCCCAGCAGCTGCGCATGGCGCATGGCGCGGCGCATGATGCGGCGCAGTACGTAGCCGCGGCCTTCGTTCGAAGGCAGCACGCCGTCGGCGACCAGGAAGGAAGACGAGCGCAAATGGTCCGCGATCACGCGGTAGGACGCCACCGTTCGCGCATCGGGAGCGCGGCCGAGCGCGGAGGACGCCGCATCGATCAAATGCCGGAACAGGTCGGTCTCGAAAACGCTTTCCACGCCTTGCAGGATGGAGGCCATGCGCTCCAGCCCCATGCCGGTGTCGATCGACGGGCGCGGCAGGTCGATGCGCTCCTCCTTCGTCACCTGTTCATATTGCATGAACACCAGGTTCCAGAATTCGAGGAAGCGGTCGCCATCCTCTTCGGGGCTGCCGGGAGGCCCGCCCCAGATGTGCTCGCCGCGATCGATGAAGATTTCCGAGCACGGCCCGCAGGGACCGGTGTCGCCCATCGCCCAGAAATTGTCCGAGGTCGCGATGCGAATGATGCGATCATCCGAGAAGCCGGCGATCTTCTTCCAGAAGCCGGCCGCCTCATCGTCGGTATGGTAGACGGTGACCAGCAGCTTGTCCTTCTTCAGCCCGAACTCCTTGGTGATCAGGTTCCAGGCAAGCTCGATGGCGCGCTCCTTGAAATAGTCGCCGAAGGAGAAATTGCCGAGCATCTCGAAGAAGGTCAGGTGGCGCGCGGTGTAGCCGACATTGTCGAGGTCGTTGTGCTTGCCGCCGGCGCGAACGCTCTTCTGGGCGGTGGTGGCGCGCGAATAGGACCGCTTCTCCAGACCGGTGAAGACGTTCTTGAACTGCACCATGCCGGCATTGGTGAACATCAATGTTGGATCGTTGCGCGGCACGAGCGGGCTCGAGGCCACGACCTCGTGGCCCTCCTTGCGGAAATAGTCGAGAAATGTCGACCGGATCTCGTTCACGCCACTCATGACTGCTGCCTTTTCGCGAAAACCGCCGGCGCGGCCGGCGGAAACTGGTCTCTGCTTTGCAGAAATAGACTTGGCCTTTTAGCGGGCACGCCCCAGCCTGTCCAGAAACACGGAACTGGGCCAATCCGGGGAGTCTATTGGTCCGCCAGAAACGAAAACCGCCGGCGCGAAGGCCGGCGGTTTTGGACGCGGTACTAAAGAACTCGATTACTTAAGCATCAGGCCATAGACCGACTTTATGGCCGAACTCTGTCCGCTGCCTACATCGCGCCGGCTTCGTCCTCAAAACCGTCGTCGCCGCCTTCAGAGCCGCCATTCTCGAGGAATTTTTCGGCGATCAGCCCGGCATTCTGCCTGAGCGCCAGTTCGATCTCGCGTGCGGTATCGGGATTGTCGCGCAGGAACAGCTTTGCATTTTCGCGGCCCTGGCCGAGGCGCTGCGAATTGTAGGAGAACCAGGCGCCCGACTTCTCGACCACGCCGGCCTTGACGCCGAGATCGACCAGTTCGCCGGTCTTGGACACGCCCTCGCCATACATGATGTCGAATTCGACCACCTTGAAGGGCGGCGCCAGCTTGTTCTTGACCACCTTGACCCGGGTCTGGTTGCCGACGACCTCGTCACGATCCTTGACCGAGCCGATGCGGCGGATGTCGAGGCGCACCGACGCATAGAATTTCAGCGCATTGCCGCCGGTCGTGGTCTCGGGCGAACCGAACATGACGCCGATCTTCATGCGGATCTGGTTGATGAAGATCACCATGGTGTTGGAGCGCGAGATCGAGGCGGTCAGCTTGCGCAGCGCCTGGCTCATCAGGCGGGCCTGCAGGCCGGGCAGCGAATCGCCCATCTCGCCCTCGATTTCGGCGCGCGGCGTCAGTGCCGCGACCGAATCGACCACCAGCACGTCGATGGCGCCGGAACGCACCAGCGTGTCGCAGATTTCCAGCGCCTGCTCGCCGGTGTCGGGCTGCGAGATCAGCAGGTTTTCAAGATCGACGCCGAGCTTGCGGGCATAGACCGGGTCGAGCGCGTGTTCGGCGTCGACGAAGGCGCAGATGCCGCCCTTCTTCTGGGCTTCAGCCACCGTGTGCAGCGCCAGCGTCGTCTTGCCCGAGCTTTCCGGCCCATAGATCTCGATGATACGGCCGCGCGGCAGGCCACCGACGCCGAGCGCGATGTCGAGGCCAAGCGAGCCGGTCGGCACCGTTTCAATCTCGACGACCTGCTCGTTCGCGCCGAGCCGCATGATCGAGCCCTTGCCGAAAGCCCGCTCGATTTGCGACAGCGCCGCATCCAGAGCCTTTGATTTGTCCACTGCCTTATCCTCTACAAGCCGCAAAGAATTCTGAGCCATGATACATCACCCCTTGGTCGTCAATGAAGGCCGGACAATCCGTAATCCCTGCCATTTTGTACCTTTTTTGTTCTCGTTTGGCAAGAGGGATCAAATATCTGAAAACCAAGCGATATCCGGATTTGTTCTTTTTTCGTACCAAGAGATCGAACAGGAATGCGCCCCGCATTGGGCCAGACTGCCCGATTGTATCGACCCGCCGAATCGCCATCTTGCTGGCGAAGGTCTATGGCGCAGTCTAGCGCTTGTGCAGTCGCAATAACAAAGGGCATATCGCCAGCATGGTGAAATCCATAGAGATACTGGCCGTGGGCGGCGCCCATATCGACCGGCGTGGACAGGTGTCAGGCACCTACGTGCCGGCGGCGTCCAATCCCGGCACGATGCGCGAGGATGTCGGCGGCGGCGTGTTCAATGCGCTGCGCAGCACGGTGCGGCGCGGCGTATCGGGCTCGCTGATGTCGATACGCGGCGGCGATGCCGGGGCGGACACCATTTCGAGGGCCATCGCGCAAGCCGGCATCGCCGACCTGTCGGCGGTCTTCCTCGACCGCACGACGCCGAGCTACACCGCGTTGATCGATCGCGAGGGTGAGTTGATCGTCGGCTTCGCCGACATGGCGCTGTACGAACTGGCGTTTCCCAAGCAGATGAGGCGATCCAAGGTCCGCGAGGCGATCGCGGCCGCCGACGCCATCCTGTGCGACGCCAATCTGCCGTCGCCGGCACTGGAGCGGCTGGCTTCGCTTGCCGCCGGCAAGCCGGTCTATGCCATCGCCATTTCGCCGGCCAAGGTGGTGCGGCTGATACCGGTGCTCGGCGCGCTGGCGCTGGTCTTCATGAATCGGCGCGAGGCCGTCGTGCTTGCAGGCGTCAACGCCAACGCCGCCGAAAGAAATGTCGTCGACGGCTTGCGATGCAGCGGCCTTGCCAGCGGCGTCGTGACGGCAGGCAGCGCGCCGGTGCTGGGTTTCGATGAAGCAGGCGCGTTTTCGATCCTGCCGCCTGCCCCGAGAAAAGTCGCCGATGTCACCGGCGCCGGCGACGCGCTGGCGGGTGCGACGGTGGCAGCCCTGCTGCGCGGCCTGCCGCTGCGCCAGGCCTTGCGGGAAGGCGTCGCGGCGGCGACGCTGGCCATCGAAAGCGCCGACGCCATTCCCAATTTCACCGCGGCAAGCTTCGCGGAAGCGCTGGCTCTTGTGCCGGAAGCCAGGGAAGTGGCATGAGACCGGCAAATTCATAGTACCGCTGTGTTGCCGGGTGTCCCCCATGCGCCGCACCCGCGAGTTGGAGATCCAGATGAGCCCCGAAACCGCCCGCCCCTTCATCGACATCCACGCGCCGGTGGCGCAAGCCCTGGCCGCCGGGCGCCCGGTTGTGGCGCTGGAAAGCACCATCATCACCCATGGCATGCCCTACCCGGACAATGGCGCCATGGCGGCCAATGTCGAAAAGATCATCGGCGACGGCGGCGCCGTACCGGCGACGATCGCCGTGGTTGGCGGCCGCATCAAGATCGGCCTTTCCGACGGCGAACGCGAATCGCTGGCAATGACCGGTGAAGCCATGAAGCTGTCGCGCGCCGACCTCGGCTTCGCCGTCGCCCGAGGACGCACCGGCGGCACGACAGTCGCCGCCACCATGATCGCGGCTGAAATGGTCGGGATAAGAGTGTTCGCCACCGGCGGCATTGGCGGCGTGCACAAGGGCGCCGAGAAGAGTTTTGACATCTCCGCCGATCTCGACGAACTGGCGCGCACGCCGGTCATCGTGGTCTCGGCTGGCGCCAAGGCGATCCTCGACATCGAAAAGACGCTGGAAGTGCTGGAGACGCGCGGCGTTCCCGTTGTCGGCCATGGCTGCGAGACGATGCCGGCCTTCTGGTCGCGGCAGTCACCGTTCCGCGCCCCGCTGACCTTGCATGGACCGGAAGAGATCGCGCATTTCTACCAGACCAGGGTTGCGCTGGGGCTCGGCGGCGGCGTGCTGGTTGCCAACCCTGTGCCGGAAAATCAAGAAATCCCGGCTGAAGAGATGGCGGGCTACATCGAAGCCGCGCAAAAGGCCGCCGAGGCGCTCAACGTGACCGGCAAGGCGGTGACGCCGTTCCTGCTGGGAAAAATCCTGGAGTTGACCGGCGGCCGCAGCCTCAAGACCAACATCGCCCTGGTCGAAAACAATGCGCGGCTGGCGGCCGAGATCGCCAAGGCGCTGTAGGTCACGTCCCTGCGCGCCGACCTGCCTCATAGGCGCGGCGTGCCCACACCGTCATCTCGTCGGGATCGTCAAAGGCGCTGTCGGGAATGTTCCAATAGGGCATCGCGACAAGCTTGCCGTGGCGCTTGCCGGTATAGGCCCATTGCTTGCATCCGGCGGCTTCGAAATCGGGCGCGCTTTGCGCGTCGGCCTTCAGCAGCAATTCGCCGCGCAGTTCGATGGCGACGATGACGCCGTCGAAATAGATGCCCTTGCCGCCGAACAGCCTGCGGATGCTGACCGGACCGAGGCCGGCGAAGAGTTCGGCGATACGTTCATTGTCCATGCGGTGATCATGTCACCGGCGTTCGATATTGTCATCGCGCAACCAAAACCATGCTGACAGGTTGAAACCATTCCATCGGAGTTTTTGCGATGCCGCTTCTGCTCAAGGGGTCCTGCCGCTGCAACGCCGTGCGTTTCGAGGTGGAAAGCCACACGCCCGTGCCGTTCATGCTGTGCTACTGCTCGATCTGCCGCAAGCAGCAAGGCGGCGGCGGCTTCGCCATCAATCTCGGCGCCGACTACGAAACGCTGAACATCAGGGGCAAGAGAAGCCTTGGCGTCTACCGCGCTGAGATCGAGGACGACGAGCACCCCCATTGTGAGGTCTCGACCGGCGAGCGCAATTTCTGCCGCAAATGCGGGTCGGCGCTCTGGCTCTACGACCCGACATGGCCGGAGCTGGTGCACCCCTTCGCCTCGGCGATCGACAGCGACCTGCCGCAACCACCGGAAAAGGTGCATCTGATGCTGAAATATAAGGCGAACTGGGTCGAACCCGATATCGGCAGGGGCGACAAGACGTTCGATGTCTATCCCGCGGAATCAATCGCCGACTGGCACAAGCGGACTGGCATGTGGGTGGATTAAGGTCCTTCTCCCCGTAAACGGGGCGAAGGAAAGATCAGGCCGACGCGCGTGCCTCTGCCAGCGCCTTCAGGTCAGCCGGCTTCAATTCGACGGATTCGCCGCAGCCACAGGCCGAACTCTGGTTCGGGTTGTGGAAGGTGAAGCCGGTGCGCAGCGTGGTCTGCTCGAAATCCATCTCGGTGCCGAACAGGAAAAGCGCGGCTTCCGGCGCGACATAGACATGGGCACCATTGCGCTCGATATGGTCGTCCTTGGTGTTGGGTTCGGTGACCAGGTCGACCGTGTATTCCATGCCGGCGCAGCCGCCCTTCTTGATGCCCAAACGAATACCATGCGCGTTGTCGCGGGTGGCAACGATCTCGCGCACCCGGTCAGCGGCCTTTTCGGTCATCGTGATGACGGCAAAGCGTCCCATTCTCTTTCCTTCTCCATTCCGTGCAGGTTCAAGGCCTGCCGAATGATTCCTCACCTAAAATGGTGAAGTTTTACCACTGGCGCAAGTGCACCACGCTCGACCCGCCTAAAGCGTGAGGCGCTTTTGGTTTTTGTTTTATGCATGTCGTTGCCCCAAAACCGAGGTCACTTTTGGGCGACATGCATTAGTACCACCCCACCGCCACCTGCGCCTCTTCCGACATGCGGTCGGGCGACCAGGGCGGGTCGAAGGTCATGTTGACCTCGACGCCGGACACGCCTTCGACGGCGCCGACGGCATTTTCAACCCAGCCCGGCATTTCGCCGGCCACCGGGCAACCCGGGGCGGTCAGTGTCATGTCGATCTTGACCGAGCGGTCGTCCTCGATGTCGATCTTGTAGACGAGGCCGAGTTCGTAGATGTCGGCGGGAATTTCGGGATCGTAGACCGTCTTCAGCGCCGAAACGATGTCGTCGGTCAGCCGCGCCAGTTCGTCGGCGGGAATGGCCGAGGCCGAGACGATGCCGTTGGCGGCCGTTTCCGGCGCGGTCTCGGCGGTGGTGCTCGCATCATCCATGGCCGTCATCCAAAGAACTTGCGCGCTTTTTCAAGCGCCTCGGCCAAAGCGTCGACTTCGGCCCTGGTATTATACATGCCGAACGATGCCCTGCATGTGGAGGTTACGCCAAAGCGTTTCAACAGCGGCTGGGCACAATGGGTGCCAGCACGCACGGCCACGCCCTGCCTGTCTATCACCATAGACACGTCATGGGCATGAATGCCCTGCAGTTCGAAGGAGATGATGGCGCCCTTGCCCGGCGCATCGCCGAAGATGCGCAGCGAGTTGATGGCGCGCAGCCGCTCATGCGCGTAGGTCTTGAGGTCTTCCTCATGCGCCGCAATGCGCTCGCGGCCGATCTTTTCCATGTAGTCGAGGGCAGCACCGAGCCCGATCGCCTGGACGATCGGCGGCGTGCCGGCCTCGAAGCGATGCGGCGGCTCGTTGTAGGTGACGATGTCTTCCGTCACTTCCTCGATCATCTCGCCGCCGCCCATGAAGGGGCGCATGCCCGCAAGAATGTCCTTCTTGCCATAGAGCACGCCGATACCCGAGGGACCGTAGACCTTGTGGCCGGTGAAGACGAAGAAGTCGCAGTCGAGATCCTGCACGTCGATCGGCATATGCACGGCGCTCTGGCTGCCGTCGACCAGCACGGGAATTCCACGCGCATGCGCGATGCGCACGATCTCCTTGATCGGCGTCACCGTGCCCAGCGCATTCGACATCTGCGTGATGGCGACGAGCTTGGTGCGGTCGGTCAGCCGCTTCTCGAACTCCTCGATGTGGAAGGCGCCGAGATCGTCGACGGGCACCCAGACCAGCTTGGCGCCCTGCCGCTCGCGGATGAAATGCCAGGGAACGATGTTGGAGTGGTGTTCCATGATCGACAGCACGATCTCGTCGTCCTCGCCGATATTGGGCATGCCATAGCCATAGGCGACGGTGTTGATCGCCGAGGTCGTGTTGGAGGTGAAGACGATGTTGTCGGTGCTCGGCGCGTTGAGGAAGCGACGCACCGTCTCGCGCGCCTTTTCATAGGCGTCGGTCGCGGCATTCGACAGGAAATGCAGGCCGCGATGGACGTTGGCGTATTCCTGGGAATAGGCATGCTGGATCGTGTCCAGCACCACCTGCGGCTTCTGCGCCGAGGCGCCGTTGTCGAGATAGACCAACGGCTTGCCGTAGACTTCACGCGACAGGATCGGGAAGTCGCGGCGGATCGCCTCGACGTCGTAGAAATCTCCGATCTTGCCTGGAGCGTTCATGATCTCACCCGTGCGTCACAAACCATTCGTCGAGTCTCGCTTCCAGCGCCTCGACGATCGTCTCGTCGTCCAGTTCCTCGATCACCTCGGCGACGAAGGCCTTGACCAGCAGGCCACGGGCAGACTTCTCGTCGACACCGCGCGCCATCAGGTAGAACAGATGGTCGTGGTCGATCTCGGTCACCGTCGCGCCATGGCCGCAGACGACGTCGTCGGCGAAGATTTCGAGCTCCGGCTTGGTCGAGAACTCGCCATCGTCCGACAACAGCAGCGTGTTGCAGGCCATCTTGGCGTTGGTCTTCTGCGCATATTGGTGGACGTTGATGCGGCCCTGGAAGACGCCGCGCGCCTTGCCCGTCACGACGTTGCGGATGACCTCGGTCGAAGTCGTGTGCGGCACGGCGTGGTCGAGCACCATCGTTACGTCGCTATGGGTATCGCCGGCCAGAAGGTTGATGCCGCGCAGTTTGAAATCGGCGCCTTCGCCCGTCGTCTTGACCATGACCTCCTGGCGCACAAGCTTGCCGCCGGCGTTCATGACGAACAGCGCCAGCTTCGCGTTCTTGCCGATATGGGCCTTGAACTGCGCCAGATGCGTCGCCGTCTCCGGCTGTTCCTGGACGATCAGCCACGTCACCTCGGCGCCCTCGCCGAGCACGAGCTGGCTGACCGAACTGACCAGCGCGGCACCATCACCCGCCTGACGCTCGACGATGACGGCCTTGGCGCCGTTGCCGATGCGCACCATGAGGCGCACATGGGCCTGGCCGCCGGCCTGCAGGTTCTGCAGTTCGATCGGCTTTTCCAATTCGGCGCCGTCGGCGATGTCGACAAAATAACCGTCGGCGAGGAAAGCCGTGTTCAGCGCACCGATGGCATCGTCGCTGCCATAGGGGTCGAGCCCCGGCGCGATGCTGCCATCAATCAGCTTTTCCGACAGGCACTCGACGGTAACGCCTTCGATGGCCGGCACCTTGGCGTCGGACTTGCCGTTCAGAACCGGCAGGACGGCGGACCCTTCCACGATCGGTGCAACAGCCTTCGCCATGGCAGCCGGGTCGAAATCCGGCACCGCGTTCAGCAGCCGCCGCAAATCGGTGTAGTGCCAGGATTCGATGCGCCGGGTCGGCAGGCCGTGCTTGACCCTTTCTATGGCGTCGTCGCGCTTCAGCATCACCGCGCCGTCGCCCGGCAGCAGCGACAGCCGGTCGCCGAACGCGTCGATCAACGCTGTTTCGGCCGGTGTCCGCTGCGGTTGTGCGTGCATGTTCATCAGTTTGACCTTGCCTTCTGGCATCTCACGCGGCTTCGCCGATCACACCGGCATAGCCATTGGCTTCGAGGTCGAGCGCCAGCGACTTGTCGCCCGATTTGATGACCTGGCCCTTGTAGAGCACGTGCACGCTGTCGGGCACGATGTGCTCGAGCAGCCGCTGATAGTGGGTGATCACCAGGAACGCCCGGTCCGGCGCGCGCAGCGCGTTGACGCCGTCGGAAACGATCTTCAGCGCATCGATGTCGAGGCCGGAATCGGTTTCGTCGAGCACGCACAGTTTCGGCTCCAGCAGCTTCATCTGCAGGATCTCGGCGCGCTTCTTCTCGCCGCCGGAGAAGCCGACATTGAGCGGCCGCTTCAGCATCGCCATGTCCATGTTGAGCGAGGCTGCGGCTTCCTTCACCCGCTTCAAAAATTCCGGGATCTTCAGCGGCTCCTCGCCGCGCGCCTTGCGCTGCTCGTTCATGGCCACTTTCAGGAATTCCATGGTCGCCACGCCCGGTATTTCCATCGGATACTGGAAGGCGAGGAAAATGCCTGACGTGGCGCGCTCTGCCGGATCCATTTCGAGGATCGACTGGCCGTTATAGAGGATGTCGCCTTCGGTGACCTCATAGTCCTCGCGGCCGGCCAGGATATAGGACAGCGTCGACTTGCCCGAGCCGTTCGGGCCCATGATCGCGGCGACCTCGCCGGCTTTCACCGTCAGGTTCAGGCCGCGGATGATTTCGGTGCCGTCATCGACGATGCGGGCATGCAGGTTCTTGATCTCAAGCATTCTTTTGTTTCCTGAATATCTGTCCGGTCAGCCGACCGAGCCCTCAAGCGAGATGCCAATCAGCTTCTGCGCCTCGACGGCGAATTCCATCGGCAGCTGCTGGATGACGTCCTTGACGAAGCCGTTGACGATCAGCGCGATGGCTTCCTCTTCGGGAATGCCGCGCTGCATGACGTAGAATTTCTGGTCCTCGGAAATCTTCGACGTCGTCGCCTCATGCTCGAACTGTGCGGTCGAGTTCTTGGCTTCCATGTAAGGCACGGTGTGCGCGCCGCACTGGTCGCCGATCAGCAGGCTGTCGCAATTGGTGAAGTTGCGGGCGTTGGTCGCCTTGCGGTGCGCCGAGACCTGGCCGCGATAGGTGTTCTGCGAGAAACCGGCGGCGATGCCCTTGGAGATGATGCGGCTCGACGTGTTCTTGCCGAGATGGATCATCTTGGTGCCGCTATCGACCTGCTGATAGCCGTTGGAAACGGCGATCGAATAGAACTCGCCGGAAGAGTCGTCGCCGCGCAGGATGCAGCTCGGATACTTCCAGGTGATGGCCGAACCGGTCTCGACCTGCGTCCACGAGATCTTCGAGCGGTCGCCGCGGCAGTCGCCGCGCTTGGTGACGAAATTGTAGATGCCGCCCTTGCCCTCGGCGTCGCCGGGGTACCAGTTCTGCACGGTCGAATATTTGATCTCGGCATCGTCGAGCGCCACCAGTTCGACGACCGCGGCATGCAGCTGGTTCTCGTCGCGCTGCGGCGCGGTGCAGCCTTCGAGATAGGAGACGTAAGCCCCCTCCTCGGCGATGATCAGCGTGCGCTCGAACTGGCCGGTGTTCTTCTCGTTCATGCGGAAATAGGTCGACAGCTCCATCGGGCAGCGCACGCCCTTGGGCACGAAGACGAAGGAGCCGTCGGTGAAGACGGCCGAATTCAGCGTGGCGTAGAAATTGTCGGAGGTCGGGACGACCGAGCCGAGATATTTCTGCACCAGTTCCGGATGCTCGCGGATGGCTTCCGAGATCGAGCAGAAGATGACGCCGGCCTGCGCCAGCTCCTTCTTGAAGGTGGTGACGACGGATACGGAATCGAACACCGCGTCGACGGCGACACGGCCGGATTTGTAGACGTTGTCGCTGGGCTCCTCGAGATCGGAGGCATCGGTCTTCTGCACGCCGGCCAGGATCTCCTGTTCGCGCAGCGGAATGCCCAGTTTCTCGTAGACCTTCAAGAGTTCCGGATCGACATCGCTGAGCGACGACGGGCCAGGCGTGCTCTTGGGCGCCGCATAATAGTAGATGTCCTGGAAATCGATCTTCGGGTAATTGACGCGCGCCCAGGTCGGCTCCTCCAGCGTCAGCCAGCGCCGATAAGCTTCCAGGCGCCATTCCAGCATCCAGGACGGCTCGTCCTTCTTGGCCGATATGAAACGGATGATGTCTTCGCTCAGGCCCTTGGGGGCCTTGTCGACAGCGATCTCGGTCTGGAATCCATATTTGTATTGGTCGACGTCGATCTTTCGGACCCGATCGATCGTGTCCTGCACAGCAGGCATATCCGTTCTCCATCCACGCCGGGGTCAAGGCCCGACAGTTTTCAAACTATGGCACCGCAAACGGCAGCCCCTGGAGGCGCCGGAAGTGGCGTAAGTTCCATATAGTGCGTTTCGACCGGAAATTCACCCGGCCACTTGCAAACGCACGGCTCTACCAGGCTGCGAAGCCTGAATTCCTTTTCACCGCGTCAGGCGGCCTGTTCCCTGCCCGTCCGGCGCTGGGCAATCCCCGCCAGCGCAGTGCGGAACAATTCAATGTCCTCCGCGCCCGTCGCTGAGCCGATCGAGACGCGCAAGGCGCCAAGACTGTCGCCATAGCCCATGGCTTTCAGCACGTGGCTCGGCCCGACCTTGCCCGACGAACAAGCGGAGCCGGCCGACAGCGCGACACCGGCGAGATCGAAGGCGATCTGCGCGGTTTCGGCCTTGATGCCCGCAATAGCGAAGAATGTCGTGTTGGCAAGCCTTGGCGCGCCGGTTCCAAAGATTTCCGCGTCCGGCACGAGCATTTTCACGATTGTCTCGATCTCGTCGCGGCGCTGGCGCACCGCATCGATCGCCGGCAGGCCGGCCAGCGCTTCGCGCGCGGCGGCGCCAAAGCCTGATATGGCGGCGAGATTTTCGGTGCCGCCGCGATGGCCCTTCTCCTGGCCGCCGCCATTGATCAGCGGCTTCGGCATCATCAGATCGGCGGCGGCGACGATCGCGCCGACGCCCTTGGGACCGCCGATCTTGTGCGAAGACAGAATCAAATAATCGGCGTAACCCGCTGACATGTCGATCGAAACGCGGCCGGCGGCCTGAACGGCGTCTACGACAAGAATGCCGCCAGCGGCCTTGACGATTTCGGCGATGCGATCGATTGGCTGGATCACGCCGGTCTCGTTGTTGGCGGCGTGGATTGCGACCAGCGGCAGGCCATCGGCCTTGTCGTGATCGCCAAGCGCCGCGGCCAAGGCGGCAAGGTCGGCAATGCCGTTGGCATCGACGCCGATGCGCGTCACCTGCACCGCCGGGAAGCGTCCGCCATTCAACAGGCAGGGATGGTCGGCCTCGCAGACGTAGAGCCGGCTCATGCGCACGCTGCCGCGCCCCATCTGCCAATCGGGGGCCAGCAATGTCGACGCGGCTTCCGTCGCGCCGGAGGTGAAAACGACATGTTCGGGCCTGGCATTGACCAGAGCCGCAACCTCGCGCCTTGCCGTCTCGATCAGGCGCCGCGCGGCGCGGCCCTCGGCATGGACCGATGACGGGTTGGCCGCCACGTCGAGCGCCGCGACCATAGCCTCGCGTGCCGCTGGGAGCAGCGGCGCACTGGCATTATAGTCGAGATAGGCGCGTTTTGCGGCCATTTTCGTCCAGTTGATCCCGTCAGAAGCCATTCGGTCGTCGTATGGCGTTATTTCCTTGAAATTCCAAGGCGAGCCGTCCTATTTACGCGGCTTGCGGCGCGGGTGGCCGGGCTCGACGTCTGGCCACCCAGTTTTGAATAGTTCTAAACTAGCTTCTAAGAAGACGCTCGCCCTGCGTCAAGGCCAGAGGAAGACTCGTTCCGGGCGCCGCGCATTCGTATACCCAAGTGGAGTATTTCATGCCTGAGGTCATTTTCACCGGTCCGGCCGGCCGCCTGGAGGGACGCTACCAGCCCTCCAAGGAAAAGAGCGCGCCGATCGCCATCGTGTTGCATCCGCATCCGCAGTTCGGCGGCACGATGAACAACAAGATCGTCTACGACCTCTTCTATATGTTCCAGAAGCGCGATTTCACCACGCTGCGCTTCAATTTCCGCGGCATCGGCCGCAGCCAGGGCGAATTCGACCACGGCACCGGCGAATTGTCGGACGCGGCCGCCGCACTCGACTGGGTCCAGTCGCTGCACCCGGATTCCAAGAGCTGCTGGGTCGCCGGCTATTCCTTTGGCTCGTGGATCGGCATGCAGCTTTTGATGCGCCGGCCGGAGATCGAGGGCTTCATCTCGATTGCGCCGCAGCCCAACACCTATGACTTCTCGTTCCTGGCGCCCTGCCCGTCATCGGGCCTGATTATCCACGGTGATGCCGACAAGGTGGCTCCGCCGAAGGATGTGCAAGGGCTGGTCGACAAGCTGCATACGCAAAAGGGCATCACCATCACGCAGAAGACCCTGCCCGGCGCCAACCACTTCTTCGCCAACCACGCAGATCTCTTGATCGAGGAATGCGCGGACTATCTCGACCGCCGGCTGGCGGGCGAATTGTCCGATCCGCGGCCGAAGCGGCTGAGATAAGCAGGAAAGGCACCAGCGCCGATGTACGAGCCTCCCCATTTCCAGGAAACGCGGCCCGACGTGCTGCATGGACTGATCAGGGCGCATCCGCTCGGCATGCTGATCTCGAACGGGCCTGACGGCCCGGTCGCCAACGCCATTCCCTTCTTGCTCGACGCCGCAGTGGCGCCGAACGGCAGACTGCGGGCTCACATGGCAAAGGCCAACCCGCATTGGCGTCTCATTGCCGACAATCCGGCATCGCCGGTGCTGATCGTCTTCCAGGGCGCCGACGCCTATGTGACGCCTTCCTGGTACGAGACCAAGCGCGAGACAGGCAAGGTGGTGCCGACCTGGAACTACGCCATCGTGCAGGTGCGCGGCACCGCAAAGGTGATCGACGACCAGGAGTGGCTGGCGCGGCAGATCGGTGATCTGACCGCTTCCCAGGAAGGTGCCCGCGAGGCGCCCTGGGCAGTGACCGATGCGCCCCCGCCCTTCATCCAGTCGCAGATCAAGGGCATTATCGGGCTGGAGATCGAGATCAGCGAGATCCACGGCAAGTGGAAGGTCAGCCAGAACCGCCCCGTCGCCGATCGCGCCGGCGTGGCGCAGGGACTTGAAAGCGAAGTCGCCAATGCATCCGACATGGCTCGCCTGGTAAGGTCGTACGGCGGCCTGGACAGCAATTGATCCGGCAACGACTTATTTTTCCGGAGCAATCAGCCGGAACGATGCCTTGCGGACCGGCAACCCTGACGGCATCGGACGGAAGATGAAGCCGAGCCGGGCAAAGACCAGCCCGCAAGCCAGCGCGAAGGCGCAGCCAAGGCCGAATCCGGCCACCGTATCGCTCGGATAGTGCGCGCCGACGAAAACCCTGGTCGAGGCGAGACAGGCGGTGATCACAAGGGTGATGTACCAACGCCGCGGAAACAAAAGCAGGAGAACGCCGAACACTGCCCCCATCGTCGTGGCATGGCCGGATGGAAAACCGGCGAAGCGCGCGTCAAAGGCAAACGGATGCAGGGCGAGCACACCAAAATCCTGGAAGTAGAGCGGGCGGGCCCGGCCGATCGCATATTTCAGCACATTGACCAGCAGGCCCGACAGGCCGACGGCGCTCAGCACCAGAAAAGCCAGGCAAGTCCAGTTGTAGACGAGCATCAGCGATCGCCGTGAAAGGCTGCGCCAATCGGTCAGATTGGCGCCGACGAGCAAAAGCGCCGACGGGATCAGGTACCAGCCACCGAGAGCGAACTGGGTCAGGAATTCCGCCAGCCCGGCTCCCGACCATTGACCATGGACCATCCCTGCCGGTGTATCGAGACGAACAAATGCCGCTGCCGTCAGCAACACCCAAACGGCGAGCCAAACCGGCCATGCGATGTTGGGGTAACGCGCGGGGCGAGCGGCAAAGCGTCCTCTCACGATCCGCATGGTGTCGCGAAAATTGTCCAGGGATCGGCGGCCCACCGCAAGCAGCGTGGCGGAAACGGAAGGGCGCGATTTTACGAGCATTGAGAATTCGACCCCATTGTTGCCGTCATGGGCATCGACGAGCCGTCATGGGGCCACACGATAGAGGCCAAGCGACAATTTGTCTCCCGACGAATAGTTGAGGCCATCGATCTCCGCGACCCGTTTCACCGATTTGCCTTGCACCGACAGTATGCCATTCAGTTTCTGCTCGTCCTCGATCGGCGCCAGCCCCAAGGCGCAGGCCGGATCGGCAAGCAGATGCTGCGCCACGCCGCCGACATCGGTCAGCACCGTCTTCGTGCCGACCAGGAAGACCAGGCTCGGCTCCTGAAACCGTGCCGAGGCCAGCACCGTCGTGTCGCAAGGCTTGTTGGCAAGCACCGCCTGCTTGATCGCCGGGCTCAGCCAGATCGGTTTCAGCGACGGCGCGATGACGCCGAACAGCAAGGCATAGGTGATGCCGGCACAGGCGGCGGTGGCTCCGATCCGGGGCAACGGCACCTGCAACTGCCGCGAAAAGGCGAAATAGCCAGTGCCCAATGCGGCGGCAGCGGCCGGAATGCTCCACCAGGAGAAGCTGTGGGTGAGGTAGATCGGCGCTCCAATGGAGACCGCCGCAAGGCCGAGGCTGACCACGAACAGACCGAAGGCGGTCGACCACCACAGCCATTGCTGCCAGCGCTTGAGCGATGCGTTGGCGTCCTCGGGCTGCAATGTCAGCAGCCAGCCGATCAGCAGCGCCATGCCGGGATAGGCCGGCAGCACATAATGCGGCAGCTTGGTCGGGATCAGCTCGAAAACCAGCCAGAAAGGGATGTACCAGGCAAGGCAGAAGCGCAACCTGACATCGTCGCGCATACGGTTGAGGGCCTGAAGGCCGGCGCCGACCGCGATCAGACCGAACGGCCACATGAACAGTGAATAGGTCAGCATGTAAAAGCCGGGCGGCAGGCCGTGCGATTCCTCGCCCGACGCGACCTTGCCGAGCATGTCCTTGCCGACGGCTTGCTGCAGGAAAGCGCCGTGGCTTTTCCAGGTGATCGCGGCAAGCCAGGGCAGCGCGATCACGACGACCAGCAACAGGCCGCGCCCAATCCTGAGCTTCGACAGCCAGCGCCCGTCACGTTCGAAGGCGAACAGCGCCGCGATGGTCAGCGCCGACAGCAGCGGCGCGATCGGCCCCTTGATGAGGATCCCCGCCCCTTGCGCGACCCAGAAAATCCACCAGAGATGGCCAGCGACCGGTTCGTTGCGGCGCGATGCGAGATAGATCTGCGCCAGCGCACCTTGCGCCGCCACGCAACAGGCCAGCAGCATCGCATCGGTCTTGGCGTCGCGGCCCTCGAAAGCCGTGGCGAAGATCGCCGCCAACACCAGGCCGGCGGCGATACCTGCATTGGCGCCGAAAAGATTGGTTCCCGTCCAGGCGATCGCCAGCACCGCGATGGCAATGCCGAGCGCCGAGATCGTGCGATAGACCCAGATCGGCGCCTCGGCGCCTTTGCCGCTCAGCGTCACGGCCGCCGATTGCAGCCAGTAGATACCTACCGGCTTCTGATAGCGCGAGGCCTCCTGGAAGCGGATGTCGACATAGTCGCCGCTCTCGGCCATCTGCTTGGTCGCCTGGACGAAGCGCGACTCGTCACGGTCGATCGGCGGCAGCGATGCCAGCCCCGAGAGCGTCATCACCAGGCTGAACAGGAAAAGAAGAATGTAGTTCCTGTTCAACGCCATGCATCCGCCTCTCTAACCATTTTCTCGCAATGACGGGCCACTCAATCGACCTTCGTCATCGCCGCCTTGCGCTCATTGGCGATCAGCCAGAGATTTCTGATGTAGATGAACATGCCCATGGCCTGGCCGGCGATGAACACCGGATCCTGGCGCTGGATGGCATAGATCAGAAGCAGGCCGCCGCCGAACAGCGAGAAGAACCAGAAGGCCACCGGCACGACGCTGCGCTTGGCCTTTTCCGAAGCCAGCCATTGCACGACGAAGCGCATGGTGAAGAAGAACTGCGCAACGAAGCCGAGCAGGATCCACGCATCGAATTGCTTGATGAAAACCTGGTGAAGCCAGGTCGCCAGTTCCTGAAGCACGTTAAACACGCTTGATTTCCTCTACTTTTGGCATTCTGCGGCGCCGGCGGCGCAGCCACCAGACACCGCCGAGATCGAGCGCGCCCTGCAGGCCGCGGTCGAAAATGCCGTAGTTTGACTTGCCGTGGCGGCGCGAACGGTCGACGACATCGCAATGCACGACGCGATAGCCTTCCTGGATGACCAGGGCCGGGACGAAGCGATGCGTGCCGTCGAAGAAGGGCAGTTTGCGCAGGATATCGGTGTGGATAGCCTTCAGGCCGCAGCCGGTATCGCGGGTCTCGTCGTGCAGGATGGCGTTTCTCAGCCAGTTGGCGAAGCGCGACGCCAGCTGCTTGACCTTGCTGTCGCGACGCTTGAGGCGCTGCCCCTGGGCGGCGCCGAAATCGGGGCCGGCCAGCCGCAAGGCGTCGACCAGCACCGGAATGTATTGCGGATCGTTCTGGCCGTCGCCGTCGATCGTGGCGACGATGCCACCGCGCGCCGCCCAGGCGCCCGAGCGCACCGAAAGGCTCTGGCCGGCGGATTTCTGGTGCCGCAGTTCCCGCACCGGAAAAGAACGAAGGGCCGCCTGTTCGGTAAGCACGGCAGCCGTCTCGTCGGTCGAGCCGTCATTGACGATGATCAGTTCGAAGTCGCGACCGGCCATCGCCGCCTCGATCTCGTCGATCAGCAGCGGCAGGTTTGCCGCCTCGTTCCTGCAAGGAATGACGATGGATATCAATGCGTCCGGCATGTCGCGTCGGGGCTCTGTCGTCGAATGTGGCATTGATGGATGCCGTGCGGTGCCGCTCGAGTTCGTGGGCTGCAAGAACCTTTGGCGCGGCGCCTCATTACGCCAGCCGAACCGATGAAGCAAGCATTCGTGCCGGAAGGCGCGATGCACCGTTTCAACAACGGGTGATCGTCAGGACAACCTGTGATCCCTGGCACATAGGCAATCTGGCGCAAAACCGGATTCCACTTTTGCTGATCGCGAACTGCTGGTTGGCACGCGATCAGACGCAAAACCGGATTCCACTTTTGCTGATCGCGCTTGGATGCTAAACGCGCCCGTTCACATATGCCCGCGCCGAACCGGGCGGATCCTTTCGGGAAAGAAACCATGCCTGCCTTCAAATCCGATTTCCTGCGCACGATGAGCGAGCGCGGCTTCATCCACCAGATTTCGGATGAGACCGGCCTCGACCAGCTTTTCGCCAAGGAAACGGTCACCGCCTATGTCGGCTACGACGCCACCGCCACCAGCCTGCATATCGGCAATCTGATCTCGGCGACCATGCTTTACTGGCTGCAGGAAACCGGGCACCGGCCGATCGCCTTGATGGGCGGCGGCACGTCGATGATCGGCGACCCGTCCTTCCGCGACGACCAGCGCAGCCTTTTGACGCCGGAAGCGATCGCCAACAACATCGAAGGCATCAAGCGCATCTTCGGCCGCATCCTGCGGTTCGGCGACGGCCCGAACGACGCCATCATGGTCAACAATGCCGACTGGCTGATGAAGCTCAACTATGTCGAGTTCCTGCGCGATGTCGGCCGCCATTTTTCCGTCAACCGCATGCTGACCTTCGACAGTGTCAAGCTCAGGCTCGACCGCGAGCAATCGCTGTCGTTCCTCGAATTCAACTACATGATCCTGCAGGGCTACGATTTCGTCGAGCTCGCCCGACGTCAGAACTGCCGCCTGCAGATGGGCGGTTCGGACCAGTGGGGCAATATCATCAACGGCGTCGATCTCGGCCATCGCATGGGTACGCCGCAGCTTTACGCGCTGACCACGCCGCTGCTCACGACATCGTCGGGCGCCAAGATGGGCAAGTCGGCAAAGGGTGCGGTGTGGCTCAACGGCGACCTCTTCTCGCCTTATGATTTCTGGCAGTACTGGCGCAACACCGAGGACGCCGATGTCGAGCGCTTCCTGAAGATATTCACCCGCCTGCCGCTGCCCGAAATCGCGCGCCTGGCGGCACTTGGCGGCTCCGAGATCAACGAGGCCAAGAAGGTCCTGGCGACGGAGACGACAGCGATCGTCCATGGCCGCGAAGCGGCGAACCAGGCCGAGGAAACCGCGCGCAAGACCTTCGAGGAAGGGGCGCTCGCCGACACATTGCCGACCGTCGGGGCCGACAAGGCAGCACTCGAAACCGGCGTCGGCATCCTGTCGTTGCTGGTCACGGCCGGGCTGGCATCGTCCAATGGCGAGGCGCGGCGGCACATACAGGGCGGCGCGGTTCGCATCAACGACCAGTCGGTCAGTGACGACCGCCGCATGGTCACGCTTCAGGATCTGAGTCCGGAAAACGTCGTAAAGCTTTCACTGGGCAAGAAAAAACACGTTCTGGTGCGGCCGGCCTGAGGCTCTAACTCTTTGTTTTGACGCAATTCCCAAGGGAAAGCGCTGCGCGCTTTTCCCGGAAAAACCGTTTCACACTTTTCCTCGAATTGCTCTAACGATACTCGAAGATCGACCGGAATATGCCCGGTGCGATCACCGACAGCGGGTTGACGTCGAGCACGGGCTTGTTGGCATTGCCTCGCAACCGGTAGGTGACGCCGATCAGGCCGCGGTCGCGCCCGTTGCCCAGCAGCGCGCCGACGATGGGCAATTCGCCGAAGATGCGGTTGAGGCCGTAGACCGGCATGAAGGTGCCGGTCATGTCCATATTGTTGTTCTGGTCATAGAGGATGCCCTGGAATGTCGTGCCGATGCGCGGACCGCGCAGCACGCCATTGGCCAGCTTCAGATAGCCGCTGCCTTTCTCGATCTCGGCATAGCCGCGCTCGAACTTGACCCGCGACGTGTCGAGATTGCCCTTGACCGCCTGGTTGAGGCTGCGGTTGTCGCCAGCCGGCGTGGTCGAGACGATGGAGGCAAGCTTCGGTTCGTTGACGACGAAGAAGTTGCTGGTGTCGACCTTGCCCTTCATCGGCCCGTCGCCGGCTCCGGTCAGCGCCAGCATGATCGAGCCGCCTTCCATGTGCTCGTAGACGTTCAGGAACCTCAATATCGCGCCGGCATCCGCTGACTTCACGTTGAGCGAGCGCCGGCCGTCGCCGGTGGTGTTGCTGATGGTGATGGCCGCGCCCGAACTTGCCGTGGCGCTGACCTTCAGCCCGTTCACCCTCGAGCCGGCCGCGCTGTAATCGAGCTTCAAATTGGACAGTTGTTCGTCATGAAAGCCGGTGAGCTGCTCGACGTCGGCGCTGACGGAAATGTTGTCTGTTCCGGTCGTCTTGGTCGCGGTGTCCACATCGGACGTAAACTGCTTGATGAGCGAACGGGCATCTAGCGCGTTGCCGTTGATATCGACGGCGTAGCCCTTGCCCGACCGCTTCACCGAAATCGCGACATCGTCGCCCCGGTTCAAGGTGACCTTGCTGAACTTCGCCGACGACAGGGCGCCGTTGACCAGCACGATGCTGCCGTCGATGGAGAATGTTTTGCCGTCGAGGTTGAAATCGGACAGTGTCGTGGTGTCGCCGGCCTTGGTCATGACGAAGGTGACACTGGCGGGAACCCCTGCCCCCTTGCTCCAGCCAGCCCAGGGTATGTCCAGCCTGGCATTGGTCAGGTCGGCAGATACATTCTGGTTGCCGCTGCCGCTCTTGTCGATGGCGACCTTCACCGTTCCGCCAAGCAGCGGCGTCAGGCCGGGCATGGCCGCGGCACGGACCTTGTCGTCGAGCACCAGGGCCACCTTGCGGCTGCGCGCCGGCCCGTCATCCGCCAGCGGCTCGATAAGGTCGAGTTCGGCCGGAATGCCGTTGAGCGATGCCTTGGCGGCGATCACCGCCTTTTCGGGATCGACGGTGATCGAACCGTCGGCATCCGTGACGGTCTGTCCCTCGAACGGCTTGGCCAGCGACAGGCCGGCATAGTCGAGCGACACCAGCCAGTCGAGCTTCGACGTATCGACACCGGACTGCAGCGGAATGTCCGCCCGGACATGGCCGGTGACGTTGCCGGACAGGTCCTCCGGCAGGAAGCCGACATGGCGCATGGCGTTGATCGGCTCGTAGGAAGCGAGTTCGGCCACAGCCGGCGCCTCGCCCTCCACATCGATGTCGAGGGCGCCGATGACCGGCGGGCGGTTCGCCGCCTTGACCGCCAGCGTACCGTTGCTGGCGGCCACGGTGCGGCCACTGGGCATGTAGACGGTGCCCGAGGAGAGCGAAATGTCGACGTCATTGCCGTGGAAGGCGACAACGCCGACGGCGTCGCGTATCGGCGGAATACGGCCGGCCGTGTCAAAGCGCGAACCTTCGATCTGGAAGCGGCCGAACACCTCGTCGGCCGAAAGCGGCACGCCGTTGCCGAGGCGATCCGGCACGACCTGGAACTGGAGGCTGGCATCGACGACGCGGCCGCCGAACAGATTGTCCAGCACCCAGAGCCGGGCATTGCGTGCCGAAAACCATGGCCACAACTGCTTGACGTGCGAGACCGGCATGTCATGGACGTTGAGCGCGAGATTGACCCCGGGGGCCTTGCCGTCGACGAACGCCACGGCCGCGGTGCCGAGTACCTCGCCTGAGGCAGCGGATCGAACCGCGATCTGCTCGGCCACCAATTTATGGCTCCTGGTCTGATAGACGCCGGCAATGCGGGCGAGGAAGGTCAGTGCGGGCTCCGGCGATTCCGACGGGGCCAGGGTCGAACCGTCGCTGGTCAGGTCATAGCGGTAGGAGGGTTCCTCGCCCGCCGCCCCTGTCGTCGGCTTTGGCCCTATCGAGCCGCCGAAATTGAAAGAGGACCGGCCGGTTTTCAGCAGCAACCTGTCGACCTGGATCTTGTTGCTGCCATGGACAAGCGTCGCGTCGACATCGACATCGGCGGGCAGCAAGCCGCGCGTGCCAAGATCGAGCACGGACCCGGTGGACGACAGGGCGGCCGTCAGCCGCGATGCATCTGTGCCAGATCCTTCCGATCCCGTCAGCTTCAACGCGACCGCGCCCAGCGTCCCGGCGCCGGCAGCGGTGTCGTCGGCAGCCGCCAGATCGACGCTTGCATCGAGCGCTGTCACGCGATGCGCGGCGATGTCGCGGGTGGCGGAGGCGGCAACCGTGACCGTTCTGCCGTCGACATTCGCTTCTGAGAAAAACTCCACCGCGCCCGGTCCCGACTGAACGACGGTGGCATCGGCGATCTTGATCAGCTTGATCGCTCCCGCGTCGGGCAGCACGAATTCGACATTGCTGAGATCGATCCGGCGCATCGAATCTTCCCGCACGGCGTCGAGTGCGCGATGGATGTCGCCAAACAGCACGTCGGACAGTTTCTCCGGATCGACGAGGCCGTCCTCGTTGCGCAATTGCGCTGTCCAGTCGCCGCCCGACGGCATCGCCGCCACAACGATGTGGGCATCCGAGATCCTGGCGCTGGTCAGCCGCACCTCTCCCCAAAGCAGCGGGATCAGGCGCATGCCGAAGCGGACGCGGCCGGCATCGGCCATCGGTTTATCGTCCGATGTCTTCAGGGTGACGTCGCTGACCTGAAGCGCCACGAAGCTCGAACTGTCGAGCGTGATGCGCGCCGGCCCGACCGCCACATCAACATCGACACCAGCGAGTTTCTCGATGGCGGTTTCCGCCTCCGCCCGAAGCCGCTCGGAGCCCACCCCGGATGCCCCGACCAGATAGACAACGACCGCGACCAGCACCATGAACGCGACAAAGCCGGCGAACACGCGCGAAAGGATGCGGAAGCCGCGGCCGATCGACGCCTGACCGAGCGGTGGAACGCGGCACGCGGACGGCAAGGCCCCCAGGTCGGTGATCTCGTCACGCCTGAACCTGATCTTCTCGTGCTGCGGTTGCTCCTGATCCACGCAATCTTCCGTTGTACAAATTCGCTCGTGGACGAATCCCCGGTCGACACTATATCGGTGTGGCGTCGCGCGTAACCTCAAACAAGGGCATCGATATGGCTGACCTCGACGTGGGCGATCTTGCGCCGCAATTCGACCTGCCGCGGGACGGCGGCGGCTCGCTCGGCCTGGCCGCATCGGCCGGCAAACCCGTGGTGCTCTACTTCTATCCGCAGGACGACACAACAAGCTGCACTCAGGAAGCGATCAGCTTTTCGCAGCTGAAACCGGAATTCGAGAAGGCAGGTGCCATCGTGATCGGCCTGTCACCGGATCCCGTCAAGAAGCATGACGAGTTCAAATCGAAATACAATCTCACCATCGACCTCGCCGCCGACGAGGAGCGCAAGGTGATCGAGGCCTATCATCTGTGGGTCGAGAAATCGATGTATGGCCGCAAATATATGGGCGTCGAGCGCGCGACGTTCCTGATCGGCCGTGACGGGCGGATCGCCAGGATCTGGCGCAAGGTCCGGGTCAAGGGCCATGCCGAGGAGGTGCTGGAAGCCGTTCGCGCACTTTGAGCGTGGCCAAGGCCCATACGAGCCGTCCTTACTCGTCGGGCGTTTGCGCCTTCGGCTGCCGCTGTGCCCGCCAGGATTTCGTGACATGGGCCACACGATCAGCCAGCGCGGCGAGATGCCCGTGCAGACCGCGCGCGCCGATCATCGACGACAGCGTGACTGATTGCGTGGCAAAGCGCCGCTTGAAATCCTCGCCGCCGCAGAGAAAATCGACTTTGGCAAGGCCACGGTCGAGCGACCACTGGATATAGTCCATCATCAACACCATGCCCGGCGAGGCGCGCTCATATTCGGGATCATAGGTGGTAACGAAAGCCATCATCGTGCCGCGCTGCTCGAAATTGATCGAGACGGCGATGATCGTGTCGTCGAGTTCCAGCACGAAAATGCGCAACAGCCCGAGCTCGGCCAGCACAGAAACCAGCGCGGCGAGAACGGGCGAGCCCTCATCGAACAAGTCGGAGGCGCGGCCATGCCGGGCGAGCCAGAGGCGCTTCAGCACCGCGACCCGTGCCAGCACCGGCTCGCGCGGGTCGTCCGCACCCAGCAGGCGGAAACGCACCGCACCGGCTTCCTCCATGAATTTGCGGCCGCGACGGTAGTTCTGCCGGGCCTTCTTGGACAGCGTCTCGAACCATTCCGCCCCACTTTGCCAGGGACCGGCGACACGATAGCTGATTTCACTGCGGTGGTTGGGCCGAAGCGGCTTGGCATGGCGCGAGGCTGGATCCAGCAGGGCCCGGACACCGGCAGCAGGCAGCAGGCGGTTGAGATAGACGAGGTCGAAGCCACCCTGATCAAAAACATGCTGCCATAGGCGGGAGATCACCAGCGGATCGCTATCTGGCGCAACCAGCGCGTCACCATAGTCGCTGTGATCCTTCGCCGCCCATTCGAGCATGCGGATGCCGGAGCGCTTGAACGTGGCAAGCGCGATCACGCCGTCGAGCCGATCGCCATTCCAGGCAAGCCCGATCCTGAGCGTGCGCCGCTCCTGATATGGCGTGGTGCGCCACCAGGCCGCGATCCAGTCCGGGTGCTGGAAGACAAGCCCGCCGGCGCGCTGCCAGAGGGCGGTCCAGGCCGGTGCGATCTCGGCCAGGCGCGCCCCCGATGTCACGACTTCGAAGGTGCGTGTCCGCGGGATGGCGAGCACGAAGGGGGCGTTCATGGCCGTGTCCCTTCCGATGATCGCGAGATCCGCGGCTTTGCAGGCCGGATGCGCCTGGCAATGTGCCTCCACATCCGCTTCAGCGGCATCACGTAAAGGCCAGCGAGGGATTGATAGTCGCGCACGTCGCGGTCGACCAAGCCGAACTTGAAGTCCTCGTCGGGTTTCGGCACGCACAATGTTCCGAAGAGCCGATCCCAGAACGAGAAGAGCAGCCCGAAATTCTTGTCGTAATGGCGCGGATCGGTGCTGTGATGCAGTTGGTGCCAATGAGGACACAGGATCACATTGTTGAGTGGGCCGAACGAAATCTTGAAATGCGTGTGCCTGACGAAATCCATCATCAGGATGTTGCGCATGACGTAGACGTTGACGCCGAAGACGGTCAGTTCGACAAGGTTCAGCGAAATCAGCGACCAGACGCCGAAGCAGACGCCGACGATGACGCCGTCCCAGGCTCGATTTATCAGTTCGTCGAACGGGTGGACCCGGTCCTTGGTGATCCCGACCATCACCTCGGCCGAATGATGGACCTTGTGCAGTTCCCAAAGCAGGGGATAGCGATGCTGGGCGACGTGATAGAGATAATAGGAAATGTCGTAGGCGAGCAGCATGGTGAGGGTGAAAATCAGCACCGTCACCGGCCCTGCCGGTCCCTCGACCAGCGGCGGCTGGAACTGAAAGAGTGTCGAAAACAGCCAGTTGGTTGCGTAGCCCACCGCCGAGACGAAGACTATTCCGGCGGGCAGCATCAGGAAGGGCATCAGGGCCTTCTTCGTGACCCAGAACATCAGGTCGGCCTTCGCCGAGGGATGGGAGATGACCTCATGCGGGACGACGAACTCGAAGAACTCCTTCCAGCTCTTCTCCTCGACGGTGCGCCAATAGGCCACGAGCGCGCTGACAAAGGCAGTCAGCAGCAAAAGCCCGGTCGCCAGCAAACTGGTGCCCGAGATCTTGTCGAGGATCTTGCCAACCAGATCGCCCAGCATTTCTGCCGCCATAGTACCTCCCAAACCCCGGTACCGCTTTTAATTGAAAACCGTCAATCAAACGCAATCGAAGACAGTTAAGGAACCCTACACCCTGATCCGCGGCCGACGAGCCGCTCTGCTGGCAGCAGATTGGCGCTCATCGCCAATGATTTCACGGCGTTATGGCCACGCCCTCGGCCGTTTTCATGCAATCCTCTGCGCGCGTCGCGTGCATTCGGCGCCGGGCGATCGGTCCGGCAAGCCTTTGTTAACCCTAATAATGTGTAATCAGCCTGTCGTGGTGTCGTAAACGAAAGCTTGGTCCCGTGAACGCAACCGGTCAGTCCGCAGTCTTCGGCAGGCGCAAGGAACCTCACACGGTCATCATCGCCCGCGGCAACGAGATCAGGCATTTTACCATCCGGCCCTGGCTCGCGGCATTCATCGGCTCGGCGCTCGCCGCCATCGCCATCGGCTACCTCCTGGCCACCTCCTATCTCGTGCTGCGCGACGACCTGATCGGCGCCACCACCGCGCGCCAGGCTCGCATGCAGCAGGCCTACGAAGACCGCATCTCGGCGCTTCGCGCCCAGGTCGACCGCATCACCAGCCGCCAGTTGCTCGACCAGCAATTGATGGAGAATAAGGTCAGCGAACTGATTGAACGCCAGACGCAGCTCAGTCAGCGCCACGGGCGGCTCGGACCGCTGCTCGAGCGCGCCGAGAACGAGGCCGGAACTGTGCCCGCCGAGGATCCGGCCGCGGCCGCCAAACCGGACAAGCACGCCGAGGTGACCGGCAGCATCAGCCAGCCCGCACAGAACTATGCGGTCGCGAGCCTGGCTGCCGACCTGGGTACCGCCGATACCAGGCCGTTCTCCTTGTGGTCGACCCGCACCGATCCGCTGCCCAGCGATTCAGCCGCCGATCGTGCCGACAAGCTGTTCGTCTCGATCAACCAGTCGCTGAAATCCATCGAGAACGAACAACTCACCCGTATCAGCACGCTTGCGGACAATGCCTACAAGAGTGCCGACGCCATCCAGCAGGCGCTGCAGGCGGCCGGACTGCCGGTCGACAGCGATTTCGGCAAGAACGAAAGCGATGTCGGCGGCCCGCTGATCCCGCTCGACAGTTCAATGATCTTCGACAGCAAGGTCAAGGAACTGGACGAAGCCCTCGACACGCTCGACCAGTTGAAGAAGGAAGCGCGCCAGCTGCCGCTTTCCAACCCCGCCCCCGGCCACTCCGTGACCAGCCCATTCGGCGTGCGGACCGATCCTATCCTCGGCACCGCGGCACTGCATTCGGGTATGGATTTCAGGGCGCCCATCGGGATGGCGGCCAAGGTCACGGCGCCCGGCATCGTCACCAAGGCCGGCTGGAACGGCGGCTATGGCCGCATGGTGGAGGTCGACCACGGCAATGGCTTTGCGACCCGCTACGGGCATCTCAGCGAAATCGACGTGACCGTGGGCGAAAAACTGGACGCCGGCGCCATCATCGGCAAGACTGGCAGCAGCGGCCGCTCGACGGGCCCACATCTGCACTATGAAGTGCGCCACAATGGCGAAGCGATCGATCCCTTGCGCTTCCTCACCGTCGGCAAGAAGGTCGCCCAGTATCTCTGAGGCGCGCCAGTCCTGACCTGATTGGCATCAACCCAAATCTGCTCGCTTTGGCGGCGGATTTCGATCATCTTTTCGAGAATTTCGGCCTCGATATCGATGGCACCGGGACTTGCAGGACTGGCTGCCACAACGGCCCCTTCAGGATTTGACATGGATCTCTCGCGGGAACTTCGTCAGCGTGTCATGGCCGGTTTCGGTCACCAGAATGGTCTCGCTGATCTCGATCCCCCAGCCTTCCATCCACATGCCGAGTATGGAATGAACGACATTGCCGGGTTGAAGCACCGTCTTGTCGCCCGGCCTTAGGCTGATCGTATGTTCGCCCCAATCCGGCGGATAGGCGACGCCGATGGAATAGCCGATGCGCGATTCCTTCTTCAGCCCGTGACGCTGGATGACCTTGCGCCATGCAGCCTCGACCGCCTCGGCAGTCGTTCCCGGCCTCACCGCATCGAGCACCGCGTCCATGCCCTCGATCACCGCCTTTGCCGTGTCCGCGACCCGCGTCGGCGTCTTGCCGAGCTGCATGGTTCTTGCCAGCCCGGCGGCATAGCGGCGGCAGACACCGGCGAGTTCCAGCGCAATCGTCTCGTTGTCTCCAAACCGCCGGTCGCTCCACATGATATGCGGGGCCGAGGCATTCTCGCCGCCGAGGATGGTCGGCGGAAGTGCCGTGATGTCGCCGGCAAAGTCAGGGCTGCCGGCGATCTGCGCCGCCTGGATGGCGGCGATGGCGTCGCATTCACGCACGCCTGGCGCGATCACCTCTAAGGCCCGCGCCACGGCCGCCTCGGCCAGGGTCGACGCTTGGCGCAGATAGGCGATTTCGGGTGCCGACTTGACCGCACGGATCCAGTTCACCAGCAGATCGGCTTCGTGCCATTTCGCGTTGGGAAGGCCGGCGACGAGACGAGCGTGCCCCTTCGGCGAGAAATAATAGGCTTCGAGCTCGACGCCGATATGCCTGCTTCCCCAGCCCTTGGTAACGATCCAGTTCGCGATCCAGTCCATGGGATGGCGATCGGCACGCTGGATGTGGTCCTCCGGGAAGCCAATGACATTCTCGGGCTTGATCCAGGCCGTCAGCAGTCCGCCAGCAGCATCCATGGCGCGGCCGATCCAGACCGGCTCGACCTCCTCCAGGGGCACCAGCACCACCTGGGGCGTGTAGAATGACCAGCCATCATAGCCGGTGATGTAGTGCTGGTTGGCGACGTCGTTGACGACAAGGAGTTCGAGACCGCGGTTCGCCATCTCGGCGCGGATCTTGCGAGGCCGCTGCTGGTACTCGTCGCGGGCAAACGGCAATTCGATCATCTTTGCTCCATGCTTGGTTCACCGGTTACGAGCCTCGCCCACCATTGAAGCGGTTTCGCCATGGCGGCAATCGGCCAAGGGCGGCAGGTGAACAGGTCCTAAGCCTGGTGCGGCTTGCGGCCATCCTCGGTGTGCTGTTGCTGCCGATTTATTTTTGAATTCCATTTGACTGAATAAATATTTGGTGCGAACCTTGCGCCAACCGGGGGTGCAAGGCATGGCATTGCGGGGGACCAATCAGGAGTTCGGGCGGCCGTACAACCGGCGCATCGTGCTTGAGTCCATCCGCCTGCATGGCCCCATCGCCCGCGGCGAGATCGCCAGCCGTGTTGGGCTTACCGTCCAGACCGTATCGACCATCGTTCGCGAACTGGAAGAACAGGGCTACATCCTGTCCCTACGCGAGGAGCCCAAGGGGCGCGGCCTGCCGCCGGCGACGCTGCGCATCAATCCCGAGGGCGGCTATGCCGTCGGCATCCACATCACCCCGCTCGGCATCAATGCCGCTTTGATCAATCTGAGCGGCGACGTGATCGAGAGCACTTACCGGGAAGCCCCGAACGCAACGCCCGACCATGCCTTCGAGATGATCGGCGCGATGGTGACTGAATTGACCGGATTGCGAGCCGGCGGTCGGGTCCTTGGGGTCGGCCTGGCCCTGCCCGGACCGTTCGGTGTCGAATCCATGAGTTTCGTTGGCCCGACGACCATGACCGGCTGGCAGGATGTGGCGCTGCGCGAGCGGCTGGCGGCTTCGACCGGACTGCCTGCCTTCTTCGAAACCGACATGGCCGCCGCCGCGATGGGCGAGCGGCTCTACGGCCTCGGCGCCCAATTTTCCGAGTACTACTATCTCTATTTCGGCGTCGGCCTGGGCGGCGTCATGGTTCATGACGGCAGCGTGCAGCGCGGCGCCTGGGGCAATGCCGGCGAGGTCGGGCATATCCCTGTCGTTCCCGGCGGCGAGGCCTGCCCCTGTGGCAACCGGGGTTGTCTTGAAAGATACCTCTCGCTCGAGGCGCTCCGGCGCTGGAACGGCACGGAGGCCGACTGGGTCGCGGAAGTCGCGCCGATCTTTCACAATGCCGTCGCTGTCATCGAAAATCTGTTCGACCCGGAAACCGTCATCCTCGGCGGGCTGGCGTCCACCGACCTGCTCGAACGGCTGGCTGGTTCGACTGGCGGCCTGCACAACTCCGTCGCGGCGCGCAAGGACCGCATCGCGCCCCGGCTGATGGTCGCGCGCGGCGGGCAACATTCCGTGTTGCGTGGCGCCGCCGCCCTTGCGGTTTCGGGAGTGCTGTCGCCGCGCTTCGGCCAGATGTTCGCCGCCGAGCGCGAACGCGGCCGCAATCTTCTGACCGCCAAGGAGATTGCGGCATGAGCGAACCGCTGCTGGTGCTCGACAACGTCACCAAGAACTATGGCGCGATCGAAGCCCTGAAGGGAATCAGCTTCTCCATCGGCAAGGGCGAGGTCGTGGCGTTGCTCGGCGACAACGGCGCCGGCAAATCGACGCTGGTCAAGATCATAGCCGGCGGGTTGGAGCCGACCTCGGGCCGCATGCTGTTCGAGGGCAAGGAGTTCCTGGCGAGGTCGCCGGCCGAAGCCAAGGCGGCGGGCATCGAAACCGTCTACCAGGACCTGTCGCTCTGCACCAATGTCGACGTGGTGGCCAATTTCTTCATGGGCCGCGAGATCACCAGGAAGGTGTTCGGCATTCCCGTGCTCGACGAGCGCGCCATGGAAGCCGTCGTCGGCAAGGCGCTGGCCAGTGCCGGTACCCGCATTCCCTCGCTGCGCACCAATGTCGAACATCTCTCGGGCGGCCAGCGGCAAGCCATCGAACTCAATCGCTTCGTGCATTGGGGCGGCAAGTTGGTACTGCTCGACGAGCCGTTCGCGGCGCTGGGCGTCGAGCAGACGCGGCGCGGTCTCGACATGATCCGCCAGGTGGCGAGCCAGGGCATCGGCGTCGTCATCATCACCCACATCATGCAGCAGGCTTTTCAGGTCGCCGACCGGATCGTGGTGATCCGGCAAGGCGTCGTGGCCGGCGATGTCGCACGCAACAAAACAAGTCCCGATGCGGTGATCAACATGATCACCGGCGAGACGCTTGCCGGTGCCGGACCGGCGGGCTGAGGGGCAAAAGAGGGGTCCGGCGCTAGAGGAGCGAACGACATGAAGCGAATACTTCTTGCTGTCTTCGGTATCCTGGCACTGGCCTTTGCCACGCTCACGCCGGCATTCGCCCAGTCCAAGGGGACCGTCTACTACATGGTGCCGACACTGCTCGATGAGTTCCAGACCGGTTCGGTCACCGCGCTGGAACTGTTCCTGAAGCAGGTCGGCTACGACATAAAGACGCTGAACGCCGACAACAAGACCGACGCGCAGCAGTCGCAGATGAACGACGTCATCGCGCTCAAGCCGGCGGCGATCATACTGGCAGCGGTCGACTTCAACGCGCTGAAGCCGTCGATCGAGGCGGCGCGCGCCGCCGGCATACCGGTGGTCGAGTTCGACCGCCAGATCACCTCCACGCCTTCCGATTTCACCTCGGTGGCGGGCACGGTCGAGATCGGCCATATCGCCGCCGACCAGGCGGAAACGCTGCTGAAAGCCAAGAACGGGTCGGTCAAGGGCAAGGTGCTGCAGGTGCTGGGTGACCCCGGCGATCCCTACACGCTCGACATCCAGAAGGGTTTCGAGGAGAAGATGAAGGCGTTCCCGGACGTCAAGATCATCTCGCTTCCGGCCATGCAGTGGGAAGCCAGCAACGCCGGCACCATCGTCGCCGACCAGATGCTGGCAAACCCCGACATCGACCTGATCTTCAGCCATGCCGCGCACCTCTCGGTCGCCGCCGTCGCCTCGCTCGAGGCCGCCGGCAAGAAGCCGGGCGACGTCATGCTGATGAGCTCGAACGGCGCTCCGGTCGGCCTCGACCTGATCCGCAAGGGGTGGCTCAATGTCGAAGTCGAGCAGCCGCTCTACGCGCAGGCCGCGGCCGTCGCCATGTTCATGGACAAGATCGCCAAGAAGCAGGAGATCAAGCCCGGCGACTATGATGTGCTCGGCCTGAAGTCGGTCGTGACCAAGGAAGCCTGGGGTCCGAACATCAAGATCCCGGGTGCCGCCATCACCAAGGAAAATGTCGACAATCCGGCTTTCTGGGGCAACCAGAAGGCGCCGACGGATACCATCAAGTCCGTCGAATAGGCCCGTCGCACAAGCCGCTCCGGGCCACACTGGTCCGGAGCCACTCCCGCGCAATTCCAATCCGCGCAAGACCGTCACCGAAAATCGAATTTTCGGGGTCATGCGCCAGCCGGATCAATCCATGACCCCCCGTACCCGCCAAGCCCTGGAGTTCGTCCTCGACAACCTCGTCTGGTTCATGCTGGTCTTCGTGCTGGTGGTGTTTTCCATCTTCATCCCGAACTATTTCCAGCTCGGCATCTTCGCCAACATCATCGAAGCCTCCAGCGTGCTCGGCGTCATGTCGATCGGCCTGGCGCTGGTCATCATCGCCGGCCACATGGATCTGTCGGTCGAATCGGTGGCGGCGCTCAGCGCCATGGCGGTTGGCATCCTGTTCTGCTCATCGGGCATAGGGCTTGGCGTTCAACTGCACCCGGAATGGCTGATGGTCCCGGTGTCGCTGCTGCTGGCGCTGATGGTCGGCGGCCTGATCGGCGCCTTCAACGGGTTTCTGGTCGTCAAGGTCAAGATGAGCGCCTTCATCATCACGCTGGCGTCCTACATCTGGGTGCGCGGCCTGGTGCTGGTCATTTCGGGCGGCCGCTCGGCGCAAGATCTCGCGCCGGCGATCCGCTGGTTCGGCATCCAGCGGCTGATCGGCCTGCCGCTCACCGCCTGGATCGCCATCGCCTGTTTCGTCGTCTTCTCGCTGATCCTGGCCAAGACGCCGTTTGGCCGGCACCTGGTGATGATCGGCGGCAACGAAACGGCGACCTTCCGCGCCGGCATCCGGGTGAACCGCAATCTCATCATCGCCTTCGTGCTTGCCGGCGCCATTGCCGGCCTTGCCGGCTGGCTGCTGGCGATCCGCACCTCGGGCGCCACCGCCAATCTCGGCGTCGGCCTGCTGTTCAACGCCTTTGCCGCGGTCGTCATCGGCGGCGTCAGCCTGAAGGGCGGCGTCGGCACCCTGCCCGGCGTCTATGCCGGCGTGCTGCTGCTCTCGGCCATCAACACGGCGATCAATCTGATGGGACTGCCGGCCAATTTCACCCAGGTCATCCACGGACTGCTGGTGCTTGCGGCCGTGCTGCTCGACGCATTCAAGCAAACCATTCGCCAAAGACTGGCATGACAGGACGGCTCGCATGACCGCACGACTGAAAGACAAGGTGGCGCTGATCATCGGCAGCGCGCGCGGCATCGGCAAGGGCACCGCAGTGCGCTTTGCCGAGGAAGGCGCGCGGCTCGTGCTGGCCGACAGCGAGACGGAGGCCGGGCAAGCGACCGCCACCGAGCTCGGCGTCCCTTTCATCGGCACCGACATTTCGCAAATGCGCGACGCCGAGGCCGCGGTGGCCCTGGCGCTGGAGCATTACGGCCGCCTCGACATCATCGTGCAGAATGCCGGCATCTATCCCTGGCAGTTGATCGAGAACACCAGCACCGACGACTGGGATCGCGTCATGGCCGTCAATCTGCGCGGCACCTTCAATGCCACCCGCGCAGCCCTGGTGCCGATGAAGGCGCAGCGCTCCGGACGCATGCTCTATACCTCCTCCATCACCGGACCGCATGTCACAAGCCCCGGCCACGGCCATTATTCGGCGACAAAGGCAGGCATCAACGGCTTCATCCGGGCAGCGGCGCTGGAGTTCTCCGGCTACGGCATCACCGTCAACGGTGTCGAACCCGGCAACATCCTGACCGAAGCCATCCAGCAGCATCGCGGCGCCGCCTATATCAAGAACATGGAGGATTCCATCCCGCTCGGCCGGCTCGGCAGCCCGCGCGACGTCGCCAACGCCTTCCTGTTCCTCGCCTCGGACGATGCCGGCTATATCACTGGGACGACCATCGTCGTCGATGGCGGGCAATTGCTGCCCGAGGGCAAGGATTTCCGGATGCTGCCGCCTTAAGAGGTCTTTCGGACGATGCAGGAGACATCAGCTCGGAAGAGGCGTCAGGAAGCTCGCCCTCTTATGGCCTGCAACCCCTGACCAATGAAAAACCCGCCACGGGAGCGACCCGCGGCGGGCTTTTGGAGTGGCTACATCCCGGGGGGAATCGACCGCTTGCAATTGTATTGTGAACCGCGTGACCCCTTTAGCCTATGGTGTGATCGCGGAAGACAAGGCCATCACTTGCGATTGCGGCGAAAAGCCCTCGCGCCCTTGCCGAGCGACCTGGCGGCCTCGTCGGCGTCCTGCCAGCCTTTCAGCTTGATCGTCTTGCCCGTGCCCAGGACAGAGGACAAAAAGAACTGCTCGATCTCCTGGCGTAAATCCTGGGGCAAATGGTCGGCAGCCACGGGCTTGTCCGGCGCATCCTCCTTGCGCGGGCAGAAAATATAACGATCGTTGCGGATCACCGCCCCATGAGGGTCTTTCTGCTTCACCCGCACTGCTCCGAGCAGATCGCATTTGATGACCACGCCGGGGGCTGTGGCGGCCTGGTGGATCACCATCCCGTCGAGCGGATCACCATCCTCCCCGACTGTGGAAGGTACGAACCCCCAATCATAGGGGTATGTGTTGCCGACCGGCAGCGGTCTTGAATATTGAAAGACGCCCGTCTTGGGGTCGTAGGCGAGCTTGGCGGCTGCTCCGCGCGGCGTTTCGACGACAACGCGAAACAGGTTCCGCGACTTCGCCGGGAGTTTCAGAAAGTTTGTCATGGCTCGTGCATCCAGTGCCCTATCGCAATAGCACGCGCGAACAGGCAAAAGGTTCCCGCATGGCTGACGAACGGAACCCGGCGCCGATACGGATGTTCAACGTTGGAGCGAAGGGAGAGTGTGATGGCTAAGGTTTCGCCGCATGCGCTGAAAGGTGTCGGCTATGTGGTCTCGACGGTAAGCGTCATATTGCTGGCGGTGGTCAGCTGGAAAAGTGCCTCGCAAGACCCGGTGCTTGCCGCATGCCTGTTTGGTGGCGCCGCGACATCGATTGCGGGCATGTGCTGCCGCTGGACATCCTATGCTATCGAAAAGCGGCAAGACAAGATGTAATGCGCCGGCCTAGTTTAGTCGATTTTGCGCGCAGCGTGACCCTGGGTTGCACGCCCCGCAAACAAGAGCCGTGAAATGGCTCATTGCAGGCGCGCCGATACGCAAACAGCATCCGGGCACAAGCTGCGCAGCCGCGCTTGGCCTTCTTCACTCCATAACGATACCAAGCACAGCCGCCTTCTTCGTGACCAGGGCTTTCAGATCCGCGTCAGAACGGTCAGTCCCCGTTCTTTGACGAAGCATTTCGATAAATTTGGCCATCGATAGAAAGGCAGGGTCCTCATGCTCCATGAGCATCGTTTCGACCGCCTTGGCAACGTCGACGGTATCCGGTCCAACTGTCGCCTTCATTTGCCGCCTCCGCGCAAGCTCGCCCTAGCGGTCAAGGAACTTCGAAGCCCTGCTAACGTTCCCACCGGCGAAATCGCAATCTGCGAAAGGCCTGTTTGCGGGAAGATTCCGGGCTATTTCCCGCGGCGCCGGAACTCGCCATTCGAAACAAAGTATCAGGCGGGCCTGACTTGCAGCAGGCGTTCATGGCGGAGTTGCGAGAGCGGCACATCGGGCTTCCGAACCCGGCCGGGCGCTCTCCAGTGGTCGCGGTCGCCCACGCTTCACGTCAAAACCCCTGAAAGGAGAGCTCACAATGCCAAAGTTCGTTACGATCCAATATGGCGATCGGGCCGGATATGACCGCACGCCCCAACCCGTCAGGGATGCCGCTCATGAACAGGACGCGAAGTTACGCTCCGAAGGCGCCCTGATAGGGAGGGCGGGAACGCCGGTACAGGTGCGCAATCCGGATGCGTCGGGAGTGGAAACTCGCGATGGTGCGTTCATGTCGTCAGATCTGCCGATCGCCGGATTTGCCGTGATCGAAGCTGCTGACCTCACCGACGCCATCGACAAAATCTCGCAGGTCCCTTGTGCTGTCGCGCATGGCGTCGTCGAGGTGTGGCCCCTGAGATAAAATCCAGGGCAGTCTTGCTCTGATACGCTCCGGTAGGTGATGTCCGGGCAGCACACACCGGCCCTCAGCCATCACCTACCTGGTCATTGGCTACGCTCGCGAAGCTTAGGTTGTGGGCGAGGCCACGTAGTAGCCCAGCTTTGCCATCATTGGAGAGCTCCGCAAGGCCGCCGCTGTGCCATCAGGACGGCCTTGCAGCGAGAGCCGATCAGTTTATTTGCAAACGGCCAGTTCCTTCAGCGCCTTGTCGGCGTCGGCCTTGCTACTGTACGTCTTCATGCCGGCATCCGTCAGCTTCGTGCCGTCGGGTTTTTTGGTCACCACCTCGCATTTTTTTGTCGCCGCATCCATGGCCACCCAATATTCCGTGGCTGCAAACGCAGGAATGCTGAAAAGGGCGACAAGTGTACCAGCTATTGCGACTTTGCGTACCATTGTTACCTCCATTCAATGTCAGCCCCAGAGGGAGCAGATGGCAATTTTGATCGCGCCGGATTTTGGCATCATTTTGACGTCCCCACCGCCCAGGTTTCGGCTTGGTAACGCATGCGCCGGCGCCAGGCATCAAGGTCTGAAAAAGTGAAAAGCCCGCCACTGAGGACGCAGTGACGGGCCTTTTGCTTGTCTGCTCGGTTGAGGGATGGCCCGAGCACCTAAAGAACTTCGTCACCTCACTTCGGTTCCGCAAAAAAGGCCCGCCACCTTTCGGCAGCGGGCGAGTTCTGGAGTGGTGCTGGGATCAACCAGCGTGGGGTCAACGACCGGCGCCGGGGTTGGTTGCCCGCAATCCGAGGCGCGCGACTTGCCTATCTGCGAAAAACACGGCATCCACCTCGAGAGCAAACGCCCTGGAATAGGTTTGGCTGTTCCTCTCGGTAATCGTAACACGCCACTCGCCCAACGACTGGCGGAGCTCTACGGATGGAACGGCTGGGGCGGGCGTCCTGATTGCCACGGGATCCTCATTTCACACAGATAGGTTGGACGGCGTAATCTCAAGCTGCCAACCTGCCTATTGTTCCGCGCCTGCCTAAGAGTTCCCGGTTCTGGAGGAAAGAGCGGACCAAAGGGCCGGAGTGCTCGGCTCACCCAGCAAGGTCAACGACCGCCGGGTCGTCACCCGCCTCGCAGAACGCGCCAGATGTCAGCCCCATAGGCCGTCACGAGCGAAGCCAGAGCTCCGGCAGCCATCCCGGTGACGCCAAGCGTGCCGGGCCCCATCAGCTTCCAGCGTGTCAACCTCGGCCGTCACTTCCTTGACGCTGGTCATATGGCCATCATCACCCGGACCTCCAGCAGGCCGCCGCCGATGCCTGTTAAGTGCCCGAAATCGGTCGTTTCTGGGCGCATAGCTGGGCGCAAGGCGGCGCGCCGGACTCAAGGGACCCGGCAGACGCCATTGAATTCATTGAGAAAAAATGGTGGGCGATGACGGGCTCGAACCGCCGACATCTTCGGTGTAAACGAAGCGCTCTACCAACTGAGCTAATCGCCCGCTCCGGCGCGGACCTTTAAGCGGTCGGGACCGGCTTCGCAAGGCCAAATGAATAGGTGACGCCCTGTCCGCAGGCCCGATTTGCGAACAAAACGCCGGCTGTCAAAAAACCTTCTCCAGTTTGTTGTTATGATGGTTTGGTGCGCTTGACACCCGGTGGCGAACCCCTTATCCAGCGCCCCAACGACGAACACGGCTGACACGTGCTCGTCAATGCGCGGGTGTAGCTCAGTTGGTTAGAGTGCCGGCCTGTCACGCCGGAGGTCGCGGGTTCGAGCCCCGTCACTCGCGCCATTTCCCTCAAGGATCGCAATCCTTGGCACAGGGAAATGCCGACATGGATTGTTGGAATCCACTTTCACAAATGAAGTGCCAAGGCGCGGTCTTTCGCGCCCTATCGCCGGCGTTATAGCCTGGCGGTCGATGATCATTCGCCGCCGCCGCGCGAATCGTGCGCGGCCGACTGTTTCGCGGCCGGCTTTAAAAATTGAGCCACGCCCGCGCGGCAATCTGGCAAACGCGACACCACTCCAATAGGCTGAAAAGCAGCTCCTGGAACGACTCGGGCGTGAGCCGCGTTTGACCTTGCGAATCCCACTTGCGGATTTGCCCGCAAAGCGCTGGATTCATTTCGCAGGTAGCGGAGCTGCATTAGTAGGCTGCCTGAACGGCATGGAGGACTATCGTGTCAATCGCACCAAACATTCCTATGCGCACATTATTCACGCTCATGTACCTGGGCGGCGCGACGACGGTCGCCACCGCATTCTTCCCGGCGACCGCGTCGGCCGACCGGCTGCAGCCATGCGCGCGCGAGGGCGGAATCTGCCGTCTGCCGTATCCCGCCGAGGTGGTCTACGGCGCCCGGGGCCGCACGACCTCGCGCTATTTCGAGCGAGACGCGGTGCCGTGTTCGAATCGCGTCTTTGGCGACCCGGCGCCGGGCATCCCAAAGTCGTGTTTCATCGTGACGCGCGGCCAGGACCAGTCGGATGACAATTACGACGAACCCCGCCGCGAGAGATGGGCAGCCTGTGCCGATGAAGGCGATTTCTGCGATTTCTATGGCCGCAAGGTGGTCAGGTACGGGGCACGCGGCCAATTCACGCAGGACGTGTTCCGCAACGGCGTCCAATGCGACAATGACACGTTCGGCGATCCCGCTCCCGGTCGCGAAAAGCGCTGCTACGTCAGGCAATAGCTGATCGGGCTATCGCTGGATGGACATCCAGGGCAGTTTGCCGTTTCCCGGAAACGGCGAACTGCCCTAACTCTTTGTTTTGGCGCAATTCCCAAGATGGCTCGGCGGCCCCGCTCGCCTCAACCCTTCGCCAGCAGTGCCTCGACCTCTTGCAGCGTCGGCATTGACGGCGCGGTACCGGGTCGCGTCACCGAAATGCCGGCGACGGCGCAAGCGAAGCGCACCGCCTGCAGCGGCTCCACGCCTCGCGATAGCGCCGCCGCGAAGCCGCCGTTGAAGGCGTCGCCCGCGCCAGTGGTTTCGACCACCGACCCGGCGCTGATGGCGGGGACATGCTCGGAGCGTCCCTTCGAGTGCAGCAGCGCGCCCTTGTCGCCGAGCGTGACGATGACGGTTCCGACGCCCTTTTCGAGCAGCTTGCCGGCGGCGACCCGCGCCTCGTCGACCGAGGAGACCTTCAGTCCGGTCAATTCCTCCGTCTCGGTCTCGTTGGGCGTCAGATAGTCGCAGAGCGTGTAGATGCGGTCGGGCAGCTTTGCCGCGGGGGCAGGGTTGAGGATGGTCGTCACCCCTGCCCCGCGCGCGATCTCCAGCGCCCGAATCGCCGCGTCGATCGGCTGTTCGAGTTGGGTTACGAAGACGCCGGCGCCACGAATCAGGACGGCATTGGCCTCGATATCGGCTGGCGAGATCAGCATGGCCGCACCCGGACTGACGATGATGGCGTTGTTGCCGCTGCCCTCCTCGACGAAGATGTAGGCGGCGCCCGTATAGCTGTCCGGCGTGTCGATGACGGCGCTTTTCACGCCGGCATCCTGCCAGGTCCGCTTGGCCATGTCGGCGAAGGCATCGACGCCAAGGCGGGTCAGGAAAGTGGTGTCGGCGCCGAGCTTGCCGGCGGCCACCGCCTGGTTCGACCCCTTGCCGCCCGGGCCCAGCTTGAACGAATTGCCGAGGATCGTCTCGCCCATGCGTGGCTGGCGATCGGCACGATAGGCGGTATCGGCGACGAAGACGCCCAATATGACCACAGGCTTTCCGGCTGCCATATCCCTACTCCGCATCCGGCGGTATGACGCCCTTGCGGAAGGCGAAGCAGCCGTAAAAACGGCGTTCGCCGGTCTGGATGACGCAATAGGCCTGTTTGGCGCGCTCATAGAAGGCGTAGCGCTCGACCGCCATCATCGGCCACGACTTGCCCTCGGCTGCGTCGACCTCCTTCTGTACTTCCTTCTGCACGGACGGGATCTCGTCCGGCTTGCCGACGATTTCCATGCGCGCGGCCGCATCGTCGACAAACGTATCCAGCGGATAAAGCGACAGCACTGCCTTGACCACCTCGGCGGCCGGCGCATCGATGCGCAGCAGCCGGCCGAGCGCCGTCTGGCGCGCCACCGAATCGGAGGGGAAGTTGGTGTCGGCGATAATCAGGTCATCGCCATGGCCCATCGCCCGCAATGCCTGGAGCACGTCGGCATTGAGCAGCGGATTGATGCCTTTGAGCATGATAGTCCTCGTCAAGTCAGTTTGAGATCAGAGACGCTTGCCGGTCTCGGCATCGAAAAGATGAATCTGGTCGAGCCTGGGCTTCAGCGTCAGCGTGTCGCCGGGCCTGAAGTCGTGGCGCTCGCGAAACAGCGCCACCATCTCGCGGTCGCCAAAGCGCAGGAAGACCAGCGTTTCCGAGCCGGTCGGTTCGACCACCGAAATCTTCGCCGGCACGCCATCGGGATGAATTTCCAGATGCTCCGGGCGCACGCCATAGACGACGGCCTGCCCGTCCCGCGCGGCATTGTCGGCGATCGGAAACAATGTGCCTGATATGTCGACGCCGGGCTTGTCGCCCTTGCGCACAACGCCCTTGAGCAGGTTCATCGACGGTGAGCCGATGAAACCGGCGACGAAGAGATTGGCCGGTCGGTCGAACAGCTCCAGCGGCGCGCCGACCTGCTCGATGCGGCCATCGCGCATGACGACGATCTTGTCGGCCATGGTCATGGCCTCGATCTGGTCGTGGGTGACGTAGATCGTGGTGGTCTTCAGCCGCTGGTGCAGTTCCTTGATCTCGGTGCGCATCTGCACGCGCAGCTTGGCGTCGAGGTTCGAGAGCGGCTCATCGAACAGGAACACCTGTGGATTGCGCACAATGGCGCGGCCCATCGCCACACGCTGGCGCTGGCCGCCGGAGAGCTGCCGGGGATAGCGCTTCAGATAGGGGTTGAGGTCGAGGATGTCGGCGGCGCGCTTGACCCGCTCGGCGACCACGGCCGGATCGGTTTTCCGCAGCTTGAGGGCAAAGGCCATGTTCTGCTCGACCGTCTTGTGCGGATAGAGCGCGTAGTTCTGGAACACCATGGCGATGTCGCGTTTTGCCGGCGGCAAATGGTTGACGACGCGGTCGCCGATGGCGATCGTACCGCCGGAAACGGTCTCCAGCCCGGCCACCATCCTGAGCAGCGTGGACTTGCCGCAACCCGAGGGGCCGACCAGCACCACGAACTGTCCGTCGGCGATGTCGACGCTGACTTCGTGCAGAACCTTGACGGTTCCAAACGCCTTGGCCACCTTGCTGATTGCGACTTGAGCCATCTCTCCCCCACCGGCTCCAACTGGCCGTAGGCGCAGAAGCTAACCAACGCGCCGGGTGAGGGCAAGTCGGTCTCTTATAGATAAAAACCGTTCTCGTTGACACGGCGTTTGGTTGCGAGAATAGTGGCGGGCGCTGGTCCAAATGTCGGCACCGATCCGCAGGGAATTTCAATCGACGCAGGGTGGGGTCCTGCCTAATTCGTATCCGAGCCGGTAGCACTTTGTGCTTCAGCGTCCGACAGGTGGCCACAGCCATTCACACTGATTCTGGGAGGAATAGTCGATGAGAACAGGTCTTTACGATAGGCTGGTCCGTGCCGGCGCCACGCGGCGCGACGTCTTGAAGGGTGCGGCCAGCATGGCCGCGATCGCGGCGGCATCCGGCGCCGGGCTCGGCGCCTTGACGCGTCCCGCTTCCGCTGCAAGCGAACTGCGCTCGAAGATCCTGCAGATACCCGGCGTTGGCAAGGGTCAGCCGACCGACGCCGATTTCCAGAAGGTCGGCGAACTCTGCCTCGAGGCTACCAAGGCCAACGTCAAGGAAGGCGAATTCGCCGGCGTCGAGCTGACCTTCATGGGCCTTAACAACCAGAACCTGCACAATGTGTTGTTCCGCGGCTTCCTGAAGCCATGGGAGGCCTATACCGGCGCCAAGATCAGCTGGATCGACCTGGCGCAGGCCGACTACAATGCCCGCCTGCAGCAATCGATCGCCACCGGCACCGTCGACTTCGACATCATCGAGATGGGGGCGCCCTTCGAAGGCGATGTCTGCGGCAAGGGCCTGACCTCGGAGATGCCCGACTGGGTCAAGAAGCAGATCGATTTCGACGACCTGGTCAACTACCTGAAGCCGCCGGTCGGCACCTGGGACGGCAAGCAGTATCGCGTCACCATCGACGGCGACACGCACAATTTCAACTATCGCACCGACGTGTTCGCCGATGCCGACCTCGCCAAGCAGTGGAAGGACGGCGGCGGTCAAGGCGAATGGGGCGTGCCGAAGACCTGGCAGCAGGTGCAGGCCGTCACCAAGTTCCTCAAGGGCAAGAAGTTCAAGGGCCAGGACGTCTATGGCTATCTTGACGCGCCCAAGCCGTGGGGCGGTTTCGGCTTCTACTTCCTCGGCAGCCGCGCCACCGCCTACGCCAAGCATCCCGACGACAAGGCCTGGCTGTTCGACGCCGACACGATGAAGCCGCGCATCAACAATCCGGCCTGGGTGCGCGCCATTCAGGACGTGATCGACGCGCTGCCGTCGGAACCGGCGGACCAGATCAACGCCGACCCGAACACCACCGGCTTCCAGCAATTCCTGGCCGGCACCGGTTCGATGATCCCCTGGTGGGGCGACATTGGCTCCAACGTCAAGACCAACGATTCCTCGGTCATCGGCGACGTCACCGGCTTCTCGATCCTGCCGGGTTCGGACGATGTCTACAATTCCAAGACCGGCAAATGGGAGAAGCTCGCCAGCGGGCCGAACTATTCGCCGAACTGCGCCTATCTCGGCTGGGGCGTCTACGTCATGGCCCGCGTCGACAAGGACGAGAAGAAGAAAAAGGCGGCGTGGTCCGCCGCGGCCCATCTCGGCGGCAAGGACCTGTCGATCTGGACGGCGATGTATCCGTCCGGCTTCCAGCCTTACCGCAATTCGCATTTCGACATTCCGGAATGGGTGGCGGCCGGCTACGACGAGGCCTTCATCACCTCGTATCTGAAGTCGGAAGGCGACAGCTACAACCATCCGAACGCGGCGATCGAGCCACGCATCCCCGGCATCTTCCAATATTACAGCGCTGCCGAGGACATTCTGGCCAACACTTTCGCCGGCAAGATGAAGGCACAGGAAGGCGCCGATGCCATCGCCGCCGCCTGGGAAAAGCTCACCGACCAGATCGGCCGCGAAAAGCAGGTCAAGCTCTACAAGGCCTCGCTAGGCCTGGCCTGATCGTAGCATGAACCTGGGGTCCGGCGACGAAAGCCGCCGGACCCTGTCTTGACCGGCATCGCCGGTCGCGAAGTGCCTTCTGCAACCGGATGAGACGCGTGGCTGACCAGATTTTGCCCACCAATGATTGGCCGGCAAACGCCGTCCCATCCGACCTGATACCGCCAGGCCGCAAACGCTTGGGCTGGGCGGTGATGGCCGCTGCAACGCTTGGCCTGCTGGCAACGATCCTGGTTCAGATCCTCTACAAGAGCGAGGTCGACACGATCGGCTTCGAAACATGGCGTCCCGTGGTCTACGCCTATGTGCTGTGGGGCGTGGCACTCGGCATCGGCCAGGTGCTGACGCGCGGCGAGGACGGCCAGCGCGCGCTGTTCCTGCTGCCGGCGCTGCTGTTCACCATCGCCATGGTGATCTTCCCGACACTGTTCGGCTTCTACATCGCGCTCACCGACTGGAACCTCTCTTCCTTCAGCGGCCGCAGGTTCAACGGGCTCGACAATTTCTGGCAGATGCTGAGCGATCCCTACTATCGCAACGCGCTGTTCAACATGGTGCTCTATGTGCTCGCCGTGCTGGTCGAATATGTCATCGCCTTCGGGCTGGCGCTGCTGCTCAACGCGCAGATCCGGGCGCGCAAATTCTTCCGCGTCGTCTTCCTGATGCCGCTGATGCTGTCGCCGGTCGCGGTATCCTGGATGATCGGCAAATCGCTGATGGAATATCGCTTCGGGCCGGCGGCAACGCTGGCGCGCCATTTGGGCTGGGACAATCCCGCCTTCTTTTCCGATCCGATCATCGCCCGCATCTCGATCATGATACTGGATGCCTGGACCTTCATCCCGTTCATGATGATCATGCTGCTTGCCGGCCTTCAGGCGATGTCGCGCGAGGTGCTGGAGGCCGCGCGCGTCGACGGCGCGACCGCCTGGCAGACCTTCTGGCAGGTCACCTTCCCGCTGATGCTGCCGGTTTCGGTGACGGCGGTGATCCTGCGCATCATCTTCAAGCTGAAGCTGGCCGACATCATCATCACGGTGACCTCGGGCGGGCCTGGCGGCGCCACCGATTCCGTCTCCAGCTTCATCTACCGCGAATACCGCGACCGCTCCAATGTCGGCTACGGCACCATGCTGGCGATGGCCTATCTGGTCATCATCGTCGTGTTCGTGACCTGGCTGTTGAAGCTTGCCAACCGCTTCGTGCGCAACGTCAATTGAGTGGCCGGATCATGAGCGTTCAGACCACCGAATACACCGTCTCCGAAATCCGCTCTCCGGCGAGCTTCATCACCAGCCGCGTCTTCATCTATGGCGCACTGGTGTTCTGGGCCCTGATCTGCCTGTTCCCGATCTACTGGACGATAACGACCTCGTTCAAATCGGCGGTCGATGTCACCCAGGGCCATCTGATCCCCTTCGTCGACTTCCAGCCGGACTGGAAGGGCTGGCGCTCGCTCGGGCTCTCGCCGGATTCGATCTTCCAGACCTCGACGGTGCGCGATGAGTTCTTCAAGCGCTTCATGAACTCGGTCATCACCTCGGTCGGCGCGTCGAGCCTCGCCATCGTCATCGGCAGCCTCGCCGCCTACGGCCTCACGCGCTACCGCTACAAATTCGCCTGGTTCAAGAACGAGGACATCTCCTTCTTCTTCCTGTCGCAGCTCATCCTGCCGCCCGTAGTGCTCGCTCTGCCCTTCCTGGTGCTCTACCGCGAGGTCGGCCTGCTCGACACGCGGATCGGACTGGTCCTGCTCTACACGCTGATGGTGCTGCCCATCGTCATCTGGATCATGCGCGACCAGTTCAACTCCATCCCGGTCGAGCTGGAAGAAGCAGCCCTCGTCGACGGCCTGTCGATCTGGGGGGCGTTCTTCCGCATCGTCATGCCGATCGCATTGCCGGGCATGGTCGCCGCCTTCATCCTGGCAATGGTGCTGTGCTGGAACGAGTATTTCTTCGCTGCCCTCCTGACCTCGACCGATGCCAAGACCATCCCCGTCATGGTGGCCAGCCAGACCGGCTCGCAAGGCATCAACTGGTGGTCGATGGCAGCCCTTGCCACCGCCGCGATCGCGCCGCTGGCGGTCATCGGCATCGCGCTGGAACGCTATCTCATCATGGGCATGACCGCCGGAGCCGTGAAGTGACGAACCAATACTGGTTCGCACGCAACATCCGTGTCGGCTACGTCGGCTACGACCGCTATGGCAAGGGCGTCATGCCGATCGCCTGGCAAGGTCGAGCCGTCATCGCCGGCTTCGTGCTGGCCATGCTGTGCGGCGGCCTGCTCATGGCCCTGGTGGGCTTCTACGCCAACCACCTCGCGCTTGGCATCGCCCTCTATGTCACCTTGGCCATAGCGGGAGCCGGCACGTTCATCTGGGCCGTTGCCACCAAGAGCGACCCGGACAAGTCGATTGCCGACTACCGGGCGGAGCGGCTGAAAAACAATCTTTAGGCCTTCAGGATAGCGCGCAGGTGATCCATGATCATGGCGACGCCCATGTTCCCGAGCTCCGCCGATGCATCCTTGGCGCTCGCCGTATACCAGCCGGTATTGTCGGCGAAGCGAGCGGCATCGACAGCCTCCGGGCATAGTGCCAGCATCAGCGATGTCTCGCCGATGCCGGCATGGTCGAACGGGTACTTGCCGCTCATGGCGGCCGGCATCAGCGGATGCACCTGCACCCAGTTGAAGAAATTTTCGCCGGCGGCATGTCCGGCATAATAGTCGGCCATGTCCTTCGAGCCCCACCAGCCCTCGCCGCGCTGCTTCTCCAGGAAACGGAAGATCGCCTGGCGGCCGGCGGCCTTGAAGGCCAGATCGGTCGGCATGCCGGCAGCGAAATTCTCGGTCTGGTGGTGGATGATGGCGTGGATGTTGCGGAAACCGATGCGCAGCAGGCTGTGGAACAGTTCCTCGCCGAACGGCGCCAGCTGATTGCCGCCGACCTGCACCGAGCCAGTGCCCTCCGGCGGCGCCACGGCGTAGCTCGCGGCGCCGTAGTAGAAGGGCGGCAGGATGACGACATGCCTCTCCTTCTCGAACAGTTCCAGCGTCTTCATAACGGCCAGCGTGTCCATGCCGACGGCCATGTGCTCGCCATGGTATTCGAGCACGCCGAGCGGCAGGGCGACCGGCCAATTCTCGGCGATGGCCTGGCGGATCTGGTGCGGCAGCATCAGTTCATAGCGCATGATCTATTCCATGTTGGTGTGGCGGGCGCGCATGGCTTCGGGCGAAGCACCAATCAGGGATTTGAGCTTCAGCACCATCACCTCGAACAGCAGGAACAGCGCCCCTTCGAACACCGAGCCCATCGGCAGGACCGAAGTCTTTTGCGGTCCCTGGTCATTGGCCATGGTCTGGGCCGGGATGAGCAGCGAGGTATCGGCCAGTTTTGCCGCACTGCCGCCGGACTGGGCGGTCAGCAGCAGATTGGTCGCGCCGGCTTCGCGCGCGACACGCATCAAGGTCAGCACGGTCGAGGTTTCTCCCGGTCCGGAACTGGCCAGGAAGACGTCACCAGGCCGCAAGGGCGGCGTGGTCATGTCGCCGACCACCGAGACCGGCAGGCCGAGATGATAGAGCCGCATGGCGAAACCCTTGACCTGCAGGGCCTCGCGGCCGCAGCCATAGACGACGATCTGCGGGGCTTCGGCCAACAGCTTGCAGGCGGCGTCGATCTGGCTGTCATCCACGCGCGCCAGCACGCCGCCGAGTTCGTCGAGCGCGGTCTTGAACGGATTTTCGTTCCGGTCGCTCACGACAAACCCACCCTCGAAATCATCCTCGGATTTTTTTGCGAACAGCTTGATTTCATTCATGCTAGCAACCGCGAAAATGCGTGTCCAACGCCGCGCGGCGCTTTTGCCTGATCACAGGCATGATAGTGTCAAGTCAGACAAATCAGCTCAGACAGATCAATCCCGGGAAAACTGCAGGACATGAAGACACGGCATTTCGACCGCATCGGCAATGGCGGCCTCACCTTTACGGAGCTCGGCTTCGGCACGGCACCGCTCGGCAATCTCTACCGCGCCGTTTCGGACGAGGATGCCAAGGCCACGCTCGACGCCGCCTGGGCGACCGGCTGCCGCTACTACGACACCGCGCCGCTCTACGGGCTTGGCCTGTCGGAAACACGCCTCAACCCCTTCCTGCGCGGCAAGAAACGCGACGACTATGTGCTGTCGAGCAAGGTCGGCCGCCTCATGCGCGCCTGCCCGCCGGAGCAGCGCACCGGCATCGGCAAGTTCTTCGACACGCCATCACGCCAGGAGGTCTACGATTACAGCTATGACGGCGTCATGCGTTCGTTCGAGGCCTCCCTCGAGCGGCTTGGCGTCGACCGGATCGACATACTGTTCGTGCACGATGTCGACATCTTCACCCATGGCAGCAAGGAGGCGTCCGACCGGCGCATCGAAGAATTCATGCGCTCGGGCTATTACGGACTGCTGTCGCTGCGCGACCAGGGTGCGATCAAGGCGTTCGGCGGCGGCATCAACGAATGGCAGGTTGCACAGACATTGGCCGAGCGCGGCGATTTCGACCTGTTCCTGCTTGCCGGGCGCTACACGCTGCTGGAACAGGAGGCGCTGACATCCTTCCTGCCGCTCTGCCAGACGCGCGGCATCGGAATCGTGCTCGGCGGCCCCTACAATTCCGGCATCCTGGCGACAGGACCGAAACCCGGCGCCTACTACAACTATTCCGAGGCGCCGAACGACATTCTCGAGCGGGTCGCGCGCATCGAGGCTGTCTGCAAGCGCCATGGTGTCAGGCTGATCGAGGCGGCGCTGCAGTTTCCGCTGCTGCATCCCTCGGTCGTCTCGGTGATCCCCGGCGGCCAGCGGCCGAGCGAAGTCGAGAGCAACCGCGCGCTGCTCGACGCGAAGCTGCCGGCAGCGCTTTGGGCTGATCTCAAGCAGGAAGGCCTGATGCGCGCCGACGCGCCGAATGGCTAGAGCATGTCGCCCAAAAGTGGACCAGAGACAACGGCATGCATAAAAACGAGGACCGCTTTTGAGAAGAAAACGATCCAGTCTACGTTTTTACCGGCCACTTGCCGGCTCCCGACCAGGTGAAAGGCCGGATCGCGAAAGCATATACTCGCTTCAAAGCGAATTCCGACGGCCGGAACTAAAAGGTTTATGCACCGCCTGCACTGCTGCAGACCGATCTGTTCGGGTGCTGTCGGCCGACCGCGCGAACGCAGGGAGTGTAAACTCCCTACCCCTTGGCGGCCATCACTGTTGATTGTCTTGATTTCGCCGGAGCACCTTGCGCACCACCAATGCAAGACCGATGGCGAGCAGAACGATCCCGGCAGCCATGTATCCCGTCGATGCGGCCCGGTAACCCGAGGCCGCCAGCAGGAAGCCAAGGACGATAAAGACCAATCCGCCAAGCTTGCCGATCACCAGGTCCATTTCCGAATACCCCTGGGCATTAGGGAAACCTCTTCCCCACGTGGAGCAGCGCCGCCAAGGTCCAGGATAGTATGGCCAGGGTTCTCGGTCGAGCGCAAAACGCGGGCTCGAGTCAGGCACCCCTCCATCCCGGTTTCTCCAAGCTCGCGAGTCTGGCTGCTTCGCGCCCTCATTTTCCGGGACAGCCTGACCCCCAAGAACGTGCATCCAGGCCGGGCAAAAGAAAAGCCGGGCAAGCCCGGCTTTTCTGGTCTCTGAAAAGAAAAAACGCTTAGTTGACTGCGTCCTTCAGGCCTTTGCCGGCCGAGAACTTCGGCACGGTGCGTGCCGGGATCTTCACTTCGGCGCCGGTCTGCGGGTTGCGGCCGGTCGAGGCCGCACGCTTTGACACGGTGAAATTGCCAAAGCCGACAAGCCGGACATCGCCGCCCTTCTTCAGTTCGCCGGTGATGACGGAAAATACCGCATCGACCGCCGACTGCGCGTCACCCTTCGAAATGCTCGCGGCGTCGGCGACAGCGGACACCAGTTCGTTCTTGTTCATAAAAATTCCCTTCCATGAGAACACCGGAACTAACGACTCATCCGGCAGGAAACGGACTTTAGAAAGAAGCGTTGCCGCAACCAAGTCGAAAAGCCTGGAAAAAATGGAAAAAAGCCCGGAAATCCGGGGTTTTTCACATGAAAAAGCCGGGCGCGAGGCCCGGCTTTCCGTTTGTGCACTGCAACCTTAGAAAGAATCTAATGTGCAAGCGACTTTCCAGCGTCATCCGCACTGTCGGTCGTGGCCGGCGGATTGGCCGGTTCGACCCATTCGATCGGGTCCGGCATACGCACCAGCGCGTGGCGCAACACCTCACCGACACGTGAGACCGGAATGATCTCCATGCCGTTCTTCACATTGTCCGGGATCTCCGCCAGATCCTTGGCGTTGTCTTCCGGGATCAGCACCTTCTTGATGCCGCCGCGCAGCGCGGCGAGCAGCTTCTCCTTGAGGCCGCCGATCGGCAAGATGCGGCCGCGAAGCGTTATCTCGCCAGTCATTGCCACGTCGGCCCGGACCGGAATGCCCGTCAGCACCGACACAATGGCTGTGGCCATGGCCGCACCAGCGGACGGACCATCCTTCGGCGTGGCGCCTTCCGGCAAGTGCACGTGGATGTCGCGCTTGTCGAACAGCGGCGGCTCGATGCCGAAATCGAGGGCTCTTGAGCGGACATAGGAGGCCGCCGCCGAGATCGATTCCTTCATCACGTCGCGCAGATTGCCGGTGACCGTCATGCGGCCCTTGCCGGGCATCATGACTCCTTCGACCGTCAGCAGCTCGCCGCCGACTTCCGTCCAGGCAAGACCGGTGACGACACCGACCTGATCGTCAGCCTCGACCTGGCCGAAGCGATAGCGCTGGACACCGAGGTAATCGGCGAGGTTCGCCGCCGTGATGCTCACCGTCTTCTTCTTCGTCTTCAGGATCTCGGTCACGGCCTTGCGCCCGAGCTTCATCAGCTCGCGCTCCAGGCTTCTGACACCCGCTTCACGGGTGTAGGTCTGGATGATGGCGCGGATCGCATCCTCGCCGACGGAGAATTCCTTCGGCTGCAGCGCGTGATCGCGGATCACCTTCGGCATCAGGTGCCGCTTGGCGATTTCGATCTTCTCGTCCTCGGTGTAGCCGGCAATACGGATGATCTCCATGCGGTCCATCAAGGGCGCAGGGATGTTCAGCGTATTGGCCGTCGTCACGAACATCACGCTCGACAGGTCGTATTCGACCTCGAGGTAATGGTCCATGAACGTCGAGTTCTGCTCGGGATCGAGCACCTCGAGCAGCGCCGACGACGGATCGCCACGGAAGTCCTGGCCCATCTTGTCGATCTCGTCGAGCAGGAAGAGCGGATTGGACTTCTTCGCCTTCTTCATCGACTGGATGACCTTGCCGGGCATCGAGCCGATATAGGTGCGCCGGTGGCCACGGATCTCGGCTTCGTCACGCACGCCGCCGAGCGCCATGCGGATGAACTCACGACCGGTCGCCTTGGCGATCGACTTGCCGAGCGAGGTCTTGCCGACGCCGGGAGGGCCGACGAGGCACAGGATCGGCCCCTTCAGCTTCTTCTGGCGGCTCTGCACGGCAAGGTACTCGACGATGCGGTCCTTGACCTTGTCGAGGCCGAAGTGATCGGTGTCGAGCACGTTCTGGGCGTAGGCCAAGTCCTGCTTGACCTTGGAGTTCTTGCCCCACGGGATCGACAGCAGCCAATCGAGATAGTTGCGCACGACGGTCGATTCCGCCGACATCGGCGACATCGTCCTCAGCTTCTTCAATTCGGCTTCCGCCTTTTCGCGGGCCTCCTTGGAAAGCTTGGTCTTCTTGATGCGCGCCTCGATCTCGGCGGCCTCGTCGCGGCCGTCCTCGCCCTCGCCGAGCTCCTTCTGGATCGCCTTCATCTGCTCGTTGAGATAGTATTCGCGCTGCGTCTTCTCCATCTGGCGCTTGACGCGCGAGCGGATGCGCTTCTCCACCTGCAGGACGGAGATCTCGGCTTCCATGAAGCCCATCGCCTTTTCCAACCGCTCCTTGACCGAGAGCGTGGCCAGCATTTCCTGCTTTTCAGGGATCTTGATGGCGAGATGCGAGGCAACCGTGTCGGCGAGCTTGGAATAGTCGTCGATCTGGCTGGCGGCACCCACCACTTCAGGCGAGATCTTCTTGTTCAGCTTGACGTAGTTCTCGAAGTCGGTGACGACCGAGCGGGCCAGCGCCTCGACCTCGACCTCTTCCTCTTCCGGCTCGACCAACGCGGTGGCGCGGGCCTCGTGGAAATCGGGACGGTCGGTGAACGAAACGATCTTGGCACGCGAAGCGCCCTCGACCAGAACCTTGACGGTGCCGTCGGGCAGCTTCAGCAATTGCAGCACATTGGCGAGCGTGCCGATATCGAAGATGGCATCGGGCTCGGGATCGTCATCGGCAGCATTCATCTGGGTGGCAAGCAGGATCTGCTTTTCCTGACCCATCACCTCTTCCAGCGCCTTGATCGACTTTTCGCGCCCGACAAAGAGCGGAACGATCATGTGCGGGAACACCACGATGTCGCGCAGCGGGAGAACTGCGAAGACGCCGTCGCTGGGAGCCTTGGATATTTTGGCCATTGTCCAACCTTTCATGTCGCGGTCGCCATCGGGCCAACCGCGAATCTTATATTAACGACCGGGGATCGTTCCGCCTACCACCGTTTGTGACGGGAGTTTTACAGCACAGAAATCGGGCACCTCGGCCTTCTCGTGTTAGGTGGATGCAAGCGGGGCAAAGATCAAGAGTTAACATCGCCTGCAATCCACTCCATTGCAAAGGTCGCGTGCCCTACACAGCAAAACGGCGCCGCAACGGCGCCGTTCCACAAAAATATGCGGTGAAGTGCCATGTCAGGCGCTGACGCTGCCCTTCTTTTCCTTCTGTTCGGAATAGATGTAGAGCGGCCGGGCGCTGCCGGTCACCACTTCCTCCGAAATCACCACTTCGCGCACGCCTTCGAGCGCGGGCAGTTCGAACATGGTGTCGAGCAAGATCGCCTCCATGATCGAGCGCAGGCCGCGCGCGCCAGTCTTGCGCTCGATGGCGCGCTTGGCGATCGCCGACAGGGCGTTCTCGTGGAAGGTCAGGTCGACATTCTCCATCTCGAACAGCCGCTGGTACTGCTTGACCAGCGCGTTCTTCGGCTCGGTCAGGATCTGGATCAGCGCCGGCTCGTCGAGGTCCTCCAGCGTCGCCAGGACGGGCAGACGGCCGACAAACTCCGGAATGAGGCCGAACTTCAGCAGATCCTCGGGCTCGACCTGGCGGAAGATGTCGCCGGTGCGGCGGTCCTCCGGCGAGGCGACCGTGGCGCCGAAACCGATCGAGGTTTTTCTGCCGCGATCCGAGATGATCTTGTCCAGGCCGGCAAAGGCGCCGCCGCAGATGAACAGGATGTTGGCGGTGTCGACCTGCAGGAATTCCTGCTGCGGATGCTTCCTGCCGCCCTGCGGCGGCACGGAGGCGACCGTGCCCTCCATGATTTTCAGCAGCGCCTGCTGCACGCCCTCGCCCGACACGTCGCGGGTGATCGAGGGATTGTCGGACTTGCGCGAAATCTTGTCGATCTCGTCGATATAGACGATGCCGCGCTGGGCACGTTCGACATTGTAGTCGGCCGACTGCAGGAGCTTCAGGATGATGTTCTCGACATCCTCGCCGACATAACCGGCCTCGGTCAGCGTCGTAGCGTCCGCCATTGTGAAGGGCACGTCGATGATGCGGGCCAGCGTCTGCGCGAGCAGCGTCTTGCCGCAACCGGTCGGGCCGATCAAAAGGATGTTGGACTTGGCCAGCTCGACATCGTTGTTCTTACCGGCATGCGCGAGGCGCTTGTAATGGTTGTGGACGGCCACCGACAGCACGCGCTTGGCGTAGGGCTGACCGATGACGTAGTCATCGAGAACCTTGAGGATCTCCTGCGGTGTCGGCACGCCCTCGCGCGACTTCACCATCGAGGTCTTGTTCTCCTCGCGGATGATGTCCATGCAGAGCTCGACGCATTCGTCGCAGATGAAGACCGTCGGACCGGCGATCAGCTTGCGCACCTCATGCTGGCTTTTGCCGCAAAACGAGCAATAAAGCGTGTTCTTCGAGTCACCGCTGTTGTTGCCGACCTTGCTCATTTTCCTGTCCTTTCATCGCCGCCCGCCGATGGTCTGGCTGAAAGGGCGCTTACTCTATTTATCGCGGGAATCCGCCGCCGCCAGTGTCCCGGCTCCCGCAACGTATTCCGTACGAAACACAAATCAGAAAACGTGGCAATGATTCGCGGCAACCCCACACAAAGCTAAGCCGTCGAAAATCAACATAGCCTTAACGTAGGCAATCCTGACCGTCGAGGGAACAGCCAATTGTGGCCGAAATGCCGCAAGACGCGCCAAAAGCGCGTGATGGTGTCATCCAACTGCCACCAAGCCCTTATGCCACGGCGCTTTCGGCCGGCTCGCGCGACGAAATGACCTTGTCGATGAGGCCGAAATCCCTGGCTTCGTCGGCGGTCATGAAATGGTCGCGGTCGAGCGTGCGTTCGATCTCCTCGTAGCTCTTGCCGGTGTGCTTGACATAGACCTCGTTGAGACGGCGCTTCAGCTTGACGATGTCCATGGCGTGGCGCTCGATGTCGGAGGCCTGGCCCTGGAAGCCGCCGGACGGCTGGTGAACCATGATGCGGGCGTTCGGCGTGGCGAAACGCATGTCCTTGTGGCCGGCGGTCAGAAGCAGCGAGCCCATCGAGGCCGCCTGGCCGATGCAGAGCGTCGATACGGCCGGCTTGATGAACTGCATGGTGTCGTAGATCGCCATGCCCGAAGTGACCACGCCGCCCGGCGAATTGATGTAGAGGTTGATTTCCTTCTTCGGATTCTCGGCCTCCAGGAACAGGAGCTGCGCGCAGACCAGCGTGGCCATGCCGTCCTCGACCGGACCGGTGATGAAAATGATGCGCTCCTTGAGGAGGCGCGAGAAGATGTCGTAGGCCCGCTCGCCGCGATTGGTCTGTTCGACCACCATCGGAACGAGGTTCATGTAGGTTTCGACGGGGTTCTTCATCAGTTATCTCTTATCTCGCGGTGGGATTCCGGCGCCGGGAATGCTGGCAGATCGGGCAGAATCGGTTCTGGATCGTCGTTCCGTAGATAGGATGTCGGCTCATCCTTGTGCAAGGCCGACCCGTCCTAGCCATCTGGGTAAGTCGAATCAAGGTTATTCACGGGATTCATCGACCCGCGCCATCGCCGTTCGCCGACGTCGCCCCATCCGTAGCAATTTCTTAACCGCATTGCTTAACGAAATGCGGCAAATCCGCTTTTCCCGGACGTCTCTTCCCGTACAATCCAACGTTGAACCGTCATCGGCCGTTCAATAGGGGGAGTGTCAATGTTCAGGAAAGCCGCATGCTTCACCATTGCCGGGCTGACCGTGCTCGGCACGATTTCCGCGACAGCGGCCGGCGGCCGCGCCGTCGAATGCTACGAGCCGGTCCGCACGCCTGATGTCTACGACACGGTCTACGAAGACGTGCTGGTCAGCCCGCCCGGGCAGCAGGTCGACTATACCCCGCCCATCTATGGCACACGCGAACGCGTGGTGATGACCGTTCCCGCACAGGTGAGCTATGAAATCGTGCCCGCCGTCACCCGCACTGTCTACCGCACGGTGAGGGTCGATGGCGGCGGCTATGCCTGGGAATGGCGCGTCATCCACGGCCGCAAGGTTCTGTGCAAGATCTGGCACAAGGAGCGCTATGAACGCGTCGCCGAAACGGTGGTGATCGAGCCGGAGCGCACAAGGCGGGTCGTCACCCCGGCGCAGTACGACAGCATCGCCGAGGAGGTGCTGGTGCAGCCGGAGCAAAGGCGCATCATCGATGTTCCGGCGTCCTACCAGACGGTCGCGCGGCGCGTGCTGGTCCGTGAAGGGTCATCAGGCTGGCGGCGTGTGCATATTCCCAGGCACTGCCAGGACTAGGTCAGGCCGCCTCCGCCCGCAGCCAACGCTTCAGGCCTGCGATATCGCCATCGCCGACTGCGGCGGCAACGCGGCGGCCGACTGCCGCCCCGAACTTGTAGCCATGGCCCGAGCAGGCCGAGACGATCAGGCACCTGCCCTTCTCATGCGCCATGAACTTCTCGTCGGCGGTGAAGGTGTAGGCGCAGGTGACCACTTCGGCCACCTCATATTCCTCGATGCGGGCGATCGGTGGCGAAAACAGGTTGCGGATGGCCTCGCCCTCGCCCGGCACTGGCTGACGGTTCCAGTCGGCATCGCTGGTCGGCACCCGGTGCAGGCCTGACCCGAATTTCATGCCGGCGCCGCCGGAGGGCGGGATCACGTAGCCATCGACAGCGCCGCCGACGTCGAGGACGACCGGCGCCGCCTCCCAGGCCGCCTTCAGGTCCGCCGGCGGTTCGACATAGGCAAGGGCTGTTCGATAGGTCTTCAGTTCGCCGTTCAGTTCCGGAAACAGCTTCAGCACCCAGGCGCCAGCGGCAACGACGATGCGGTCGGCCTGCATGGTCTCGCCGCTTTCGAGCACGATGCGGCCAGTTTCGGAGTCGATCGCAGTCACCTTGCTGTGTTCGTAGATATTGGCGGCGTTGGCGCGGAGCCAGGCGGCAAGGCCGGAAGCGATCTTGCGGCAATGGAGCGCGCCGCCTTCCGGCGAATAGTAGGCATAGCGGAACGTGCCGGCCTGCAAAAACGGCCAGCGTTCGACGGCGGCGTCTGGTTCGAACAGTTCGAAGGGGAAATTGCCCTCTTCCAGGCCCTCGCGGTATTCCTCAGCTTCATCGCCGGGCTAGCGCGAAATGCAGACAAATCCGCGCGCATCAAGATGGCTTTCGCCGAGATCGTCCCACATCTCGTCCCAGGCCTGATAGGCTTCGGTGATCAGGCTTCCGTAGCCGGTTCCCGCGCGGTAGGCGCGGCGGATGATGCGGTGGTGGTCGCCTGACGCGGCTAGCGGATTGGGGATCGGCCCCTGCTCGACGATCGACACGCTGTGACCGGCCCTGACCAGCGACCATGCCGTGGAGAGACCGGCAATCCCCGCGCCGACAACGATCACGTTCATTCGCTCAGACCTTCCGCGGCCGCATTGGCTGGCTCAATTCATTGGAGTGCGGGCGCCAACATACGGTCTGGAATGAGGCTGGCAAGCCGCGCTATGGGTCTGGCATGACCAATTCGACGCTCCCCTGCCTGGCTTTTGATCCAGCCACTCGCCGGCTGCGGCTCGATCCGCACGAGCCGGCTTTCTTCCTGAACCCGTATGGGGCTTACGCCTTCCTGCATGGCGTCTCGAATGCCTTCTTCTGGGAGGAATTCGGCTTCTGGTGCTTTGGCGGCTTCGACGATGTCAACCGGTTGCTGCGCGATCGCCGCTTCGGCCGCCAGAACCCCACCGGCATTCCCGACAGCCGCGGCGTCGGCCAGGACCGAAGCCATCTCAGGGCCTTCGACGGCATTGAAGCCAACTCCATGCTCGAACTGGAACCGCCGGTGCACACGCGGCTGAGAACGCTGGTCAACCGCGCCTTCGTCTCGCGCCAGGTCGAGCGGCTGCTGCCACGGGTCGAGGCGCTCGCCAACGAACTCATCGACCGCTTTGATCCTACCGGACCGGTCGACCTGCTGCCTGCCTTCGCCTCTCCCCTGCCGATCACCATCATCGCCGAAATGCTCGGCGTGCCGGTCGAGATGGGGCCGCAACTGCTCGACTGGTCCCATCAAATGGTCGCCATGTACATCCATGGCCGCACCCGCGAGACCGAGGAGACGGCCAATCGCGCCGCGAGCGAATTCGCCGATTTCCTGCGCGGCTACATTACCGAGCGACGCAGAAACCCTGGAGACGACCTGCTGTCGCTGCTGATCTCGGCGCAGGAGGACGGTCAAAAACTGTCCGAGGATGAGATGGTGTCCTCGGCCATCCTGCTACTCAATGCCGGCCACGAAGCGACCGTGCACCAGACCGGCAACGCGGTGCGCTCGATCCTGGCGCAAGGCGGCGACCCCAGCCGCTTCTTCATCTCGGCGGAAGCAACGGCCGCGACGGTCGAGGAATGCCTGCGTTTCGACGCGCCGCTGCATATGTTCACGCGCTACGCCTATCAGGAGATCGAGATCGCGCCCGGCATCGTCGTGCGGCCGGGCCAGACCATCGGGCTTTTGCTCGGCATGGCCAATCATGATCCGAGCGCTTTTGCCGAACCGCAGGCCTTCCGGCCGGACCGGAGCGACCAGAAAAACGTGTCGTTCGGCGCTGGCATCCATTTCTGCATCGGCGCGCCGCTGGCCCGGTTCGAATTGCAGGTGTCGCTGAAAACCTTGTTCGAGCGGCACCCACGGCTGCATCTTGCCGAACAGCCCAGCTTCCGCGACACTTACCACTTCCATGGGCTGGAAACGCTCGCCGTCGGCTTCTGAACGATCGCGGGCCTGGGGCTGCGCGATGAGACTGTTTTGGAGACTGGCGTTCGCGTTGGCGTTGCTATGCGCCTGCCTGGGAACCACGGCACGCACCCAGCAACAGCCGGAGAACATCCCTTGGGAGAACAGCATGGCCATCGCCCAGAAGATGGCGATGGGGCTTCTGGAGCGACAGACCGGATCCAGGGGCCTGCCGCTGGCCTCCTTCGCCATCGAGGTCGATCTCAATCTCGACGGCTTGCCCGAAATCTTCGCCTACCGCTATGCGCCGGGTTGCGACGGCGTCACTTGCGGCAATTTCCTGTTCGTCCTGGAAGGCGACAGCTATCATGAGGTTCTCGGCGACGTTCCCGGCGCAAGGCTGGTGCCGCAGGACAAGATCGCGCTCAGCCCGTTCAAACGGAACGGCTTCTTCGACATCCAGTCCGACACGATGACAATTGGCTGGGACGGAAAGCGCTATGTCGACGCCAAGACTTTTCCGGCATCGTCGCTGGATGGCGCCGCCTTTGTCTCGGCCTGCCAGAAAAACAAGTTGAGCGAACAGCCATCCCAGGGTGAAACGGAGCAAGTGGGCGCCGCTTGCCAATGCCAGTTCAACCGATTTCAGACGGTCGGCCTCACGCAGGCCGACCTTGACGCCTATGCCGCCTCACTTCTGGGCGAAGATTTCGACTACCCCGTAGGCGACAAGGAGGATGCCTGGCTCACCCTGTCGAAAAGCGCCCAGGACGTCGCCACGGGCTGCGATGTCGCGAGCGGCAAAAGCCAATGGCCGCCGGCCTATTTCGATCATGGTGATCAGCCACAGCAGAAGCTGAACTTCAACGGCTTTCTCGATGCCTGCCCGGCACAGGATTTCATCCTGACCAACCACAAGACCGGTTCGCCCGATCTCGCGCTCGCGCTTTGCGGCTGCGTCGCCCGCGAAATCCCGACCTATGGCGTCAGCCAGCAGGGGCTCGACCTCCTGGCGCAATATTATCGCGACGAGATCTCGGACGCTGATATAGAGGCACAGGACGCCGATTTGCTGATGGCGCACGACAAAGCGTCGGAAGCCTGCCTCGGCCAGTTTCCGGCGAAGTAATCACAGCTTGATCACATACTCCTTGCGGGTCGTTTCAAGCACTTCCCAGCTGCCCTTGAAGCCCGGCCTCAGCACGAAGCTGTCGCCGGCCTTGACGGTGCGCGCTTGCCCACCGTCTTCCGCGATCACCGAAACGCCGGACAGGATGTGGCAGAATTCCCATTCGTCATAGACGATGCGCCATTTGCCGGGGGTCGATTCCCAGATGCCGGCATAAAGGCCGCCATCCCGCTCCTCGACATTCCAGGTGCGGAATTTAGGATCGCCCGAGATCAGCCGGTCCGGCGCGGGCGCGCCGGATTCGGGTTCGACGCTGTTGGTGTCGACTGAAAGAAACGCAGCCATTTCCGATCAGACCTTCGCGAGTGCCTGTTCAAGGTCGGCGACGATATCGGTAACGTCCTCGATGCCGATCGAAAGCCGCACGGTGTCCGGGCCGGCGCCGGCCTTGACCTTCTGCTCGTCGGAAAGCTGTCGGTGCGTGGTCGACGCCGGATGGATGACCAGCGACTTGGTGTCGCCGACATTGGCCAGGTGCGAGAACAGTTCCAGCGCCTCGACGAATTTGACGCCGGCCTCGTAGCCGCCCTTGAGGCCGAAGGTGAACACGGCGCCCGCGCCGAGCGGCGAGTATTTCTTCTGCAGCGCATTGTTCTTGTCGCTGGGTAGGCCAGGATAGTTCACCCAGGCGACCTTGGGATGGTTGGACAGCCAGCCGGCGACGGTGACGGCGTTGTCGCAATGGCGCTGCATGCGCAGCGGCAAGGTTTCCAGGCCGGTCAGGATGAGGAAGGCGTTGAAGGGCGATATCGCCGGGCCGAGATCGCGCAGGCCAAGCACGCGCGCGGCGATAGCGAAGGCGAAATTGCCGAAGGTTTCGTGCAGGACGAGGCCGCCATATTCGGGGCGCGGTTCCGACAGCATCGGATACTTGCCCGATTTCGACCAGTCGAAGGTGCCGCCGTCGACGATGACGCCGCCGATCGAATTGCCATGGCCGCCGATAAACTTGGTCAGCGAATGCACGACGATATCGGCGCCGTGCTCGATCGGCCGGATCAGATAGGGCGATGCCAGCGTGTTGTCGACGATCAGCGGCAGGCCATGCTTGCGGGCGATCTCACCGATCTTCTCGATGTCGACGAAGGTGCCGCCCGGATTGGCCAGGCTCTCGATGAAGATCGCCTTGGTCCTGTCGTCGATCTGGCTCTCGAAGGTCGAGATGTCATTGGTATCGGCCCAGCGCACCTCCCAGCCATAATTCTTGAAAGCATGGCCGAACTGGTTGATCGAGCCGCCATAAAGCCTTGTCGCGGCAACGAAATTGTCGCCCGGCTGCATCAGATTGTGGAACACGATGACCTGCGCGGCGTGGCCGGACGCGACCGCGAGAGCAGCCGTTCCGCCTTCAAGTGCGGCGACGCGCTCCTCGAGCACGGCCTGCGTCGGGTTCATGATGCGGGTGTAGATGTTGCCGAAGGCTTTCAGGCCGAACAGCGACGCGGCATGATCGGCATCGTCGAAGACGAAGGAGGTCGTCTGGTAGATCGGCGTGGCGCGCGCGCCGGTGGCCGGATCGGGCTTGGCGCCGGCATGGACGGCGAGCGTGTTGAAACCGGGCGTATGGGTCACTTAAAACCTCCCTCAAGAACTTGTCTGAATTCGCCGCGCATTCTTGGCGAAGCCTGGCGTGGAATGCAAAGAAGAAAATACCCCTCGGCGCGGGACTTTCAGCCAGGCCGCAGGAAAATACGGCATCTGCCGGAATAGTTTTGCGCTTCTCGCTCGCGGCCTATTTCTGGCGCACGCCGAAACTCTGAAACCCCTGGCGCATCAGCGGTTTTTTGGACGACAGCACCCCGGAATTGACACCGGTCCAGCCGATCTCGCCGGAGAGCTTGCCGTATTCGATCTTGGGGCAGCGGTTCATCACCACCTTGATGCCGGCGGCTTCGGCGCGAGCGGCGGCCTCGTCATGGCGCACACCGAGCTGCATCCAGATGACTTTCGGCAAGGGATCGAGCCGCAACACCTCGTCGACAATGCCCGGCACCGCGGTCGCGGCGCGAAAAATGTCGACCATGTCGATCGGTTCCGGAATATCGGCCAGCCTGGCATAGGTCATCCGGCCGAGGATTTCCTTGCCGGCCTGGCCGGGATTGACCGGAAACACCGAAAAGCCCTTGGCCAGCAGGTATTTCAGGACGAAATAGCTCGGCCTGACGTCATTGGCCGAGGCGCCGACCATGGCGATGGTCTTCACCGAATTGAGGATGCCGCCGATGTAGGCGTTGTCGTAGCTATCGTGGTTCATGCGGCTTCCTGCGGTAATGATATCGGTAGAGCTCACGGTTGAACCCAAGCGAGGCATAGAGCGCCCGGCCGGGCACGTTGTCGGACACCACCTGCAGGCACGCCGCCGACGCACCTGCCCGCCGTGCCCAGCCGATCAGGCCGCCAACCGTCCCGCGGCCCAAGCCTTGCTGCCTGAACCTGGCGTCGGTTTCGACCGACTCCACCACAAGCAGCCCATCGCGGATGACGCCATAGGCCAAGGCGGCAATTTCATTGTCGCGCTCGCACGACACGAACGCCCTGTCGCCGGCGAGCAGGCCCGTCATCTGGCGAAAGACGCGGCGGTCGGTGTCGTCATATGCGCCCATGCGAAAGCGGGCCGCGAACCAGTCCTCGCCTGGCATCGGCGAAACCGCGACATGCTCGTCATGAAGCTCGGCCAAATCGCCGATACCGGCATAGAGATGGATCGTCCCGCCTTCCAGCTGGTAGCCGCGGCCGACGAGCGCGGCTTCGAGTTCATTGGCAATGTCGGGCACGCGAAACAGCGCCGTCTGGCCGTGACCGGCATAAAAGGCCTCGGCGGCATCGATCACCGCGTCAGGCGCGCCGCGCTTGCCACGCAAGGGATTGGCGGAATTCGCACGCCGGATCCTGCCGCCGGATCGTCTCAGCAGCCAACCGTCGACGACCGTCTCCGTGGCCGCCGGCCAGGCTTCGCGGCACGCTTCTTCCATCCGCCAATTGAGATCACCGTCAGTCATCCGCACCGTCACGCGTCGTCCTCCCGCAGCGCTTCCTCCATAAATATGTCAGGGTTGCTACAGAAGTCGCGCATCATGCGAAAATGATCGGTGTCGGTGAAATCGGTCGGGTCGAGCCCGAACCGGCTGATGCGGAACAGCCGCGCCCCGGGACAGGCCATCAGCAGCGGCGAATGTGTCGCCATGATCACCTGCGCGGTGCCGGACTTGTCCATGCGCCGCAGCATCTTCAGCAGCTCGATCTGGCGCGACGGCGAAAGCGCGCTTTCCGGCTCGTCGAGAATGTAGATGCCTTGCCTGCGGCAGCGTTCCTCGAAGAAACGGATAAAACCCTCGCCATGCGACCAGGACAGGAAATCCGGCGGCGCCCCACCAGACTCCAGCGCCGCCTGATCGAGATAGCGGGCCACCGAGTAGAAGGATTCGGCGCGAAAGAACCAGCCGGCGGTGACTTTTGGCAGCCAGTGGCCCCGGAGTGTGTCTGCCAATGCGGCGCCGCTCTTGTCGATGGCGCTGGAATGGTCGACCGGACGGTAGCCCTTGCCGCCGCCGGCCTCGTCATAGCCGGCCAAAGCACCAATCGCTTCCAGCAGCGTCGATTTGCCGGTGCCGTTCTCGCCGACGATGATGGTGATCGGCGTGGTAAACTCGAGTACGAATTCGCGGCCGCGAAACAGCGGCAGGTTCCAGGGATATTCCTCCCAGTCGGACACTCGCTCCGGATCGAGCAGGACGCGCTTGAGGTATGGTGCCTTGAGCCCCGTCAGTTGTTTGCGGTAGGCCATCAAGCAGGCAGCGAAATCGTGCCGTCTTCGGCGATCGGAAAGGCCGGATTGTGTGCCACTTCCCAGACATGCCCGTCCGCATCGGCGAAATAGCCGTACCAGCCGCCCCAGAACGCGCGGCCGGCCGGCTTGACGATGCGGCCGCCGGCCTTTTCCGCCATGGCGAGCACCTCGTCGACCTCGGCGTCGGAGCGGGTGTTGTAGGCGAGGTAGACGGCGGACGGCGCCTCGGCGAATGTGACGCCTGAATCCTCCTCGGCACTTGCGCGCGGGAAGAGCCCGAGAATGACGCCGCCCATCTGGAAGAAAGCGACGCCGTCGGTGATCGCGGCGTGCCGTTTCAGACCCATGGCTTCGTAGAAGCGCACCGCACGGTCGAGATCATCCGTTGCAATCGTGACGATGGAGATGCGCGGTTCCACGGCTACTCGTCCGTCCATTCCGGTTTGCGCTTGCCGATGAAGGCGCCGATGCCTTCCTCGGCGTCGCGCGCCAACATGTTCTCGACCATGATGCGGCCTGTATAGGCATAGGCGTCCGCCAACCCCATTTCGGCCTGCGCGTAAAAGGCCTCCTTGCCGGTCTTGACCACCAAAGATGATTTGGAAGCAATGGTTTGCGCGTATTTGGTGACGATCTGATTCAGGTATTCGCGCGGCACGACACGGTTGACCAGGCCGAACTCCTTGGCGGTTGCCGCGTCGATCGTCTCGCCGGTCAGAAGCATCTCCATCGCCTGCTTGCGCGAGACGTTGCGCGACAGCGCCACCATCGGCGTCGAGCAGAACAGGCCGATATTGACGCCCGGCGTGCAGAAGGTCGCCTCATGCGAGGCGATCGCCAGATCGCAGCTGGCGACAAGCTGCAGGCCGGCCGCGGTCGCCAGGCCGTCGACTTCGGCGATGACCGGCACGGGATGGCGCACGATCGCCTGCATCAGCTGGGCGCAAGCGGCAAACGTCTCTTCGAAGAAAGCCTTGCCGCGATCAGCATCGGCGCGGTGCGCCGTCATTTCCTTGAGATCATGGCCGGCGCAGAACACTTTGCCGGCCGCCGAAAGGACAATGACCCGAACCGCCTTGTCGGCCTTGGCGCGGTCGAGTTCCGCCGTCAGTGCCGCCATTACCGCCAGCGAAAGCGCGTTGGCGGGGGGATTTGCGAGCGTGAGCCGCAGCACGGCCTTGTCCAGCCTGGTTGTGACCGGCCCCTCGACAACGGCAGGCTTGATGGCAAGGATTTCGGCCATGGCTAGGGTCTCCGCGATTCCGGTCGGGCTCACCGACTATCTAATATCGGATCGGGTTTCGTCCAACACCCATCGCTTGCGCCAGAAGGCTGAAGGTGTTGCCAGGAATGCCCGGCTGCGCCCATACAGGCTAGGAGTAAAGCGAGAGACCGACATGCCTGCCCAGACCAATCTCAAGCCGGTGCTGACCGCGGCACAAGTCAATGTGCTGATGGAAACCGTCTATCCGCAGCTCAACGAGCAGTTCAAATATTACGAGGCCATCGACGTTTTCCCAGGCGGCTGCACCGTGCGGCTCAATGCCGGCGAACGGCATTTGCGTCCGGGCGGCACCGTCTCCGGTCCCTCGCTGTTCACGCTGGCCGACATTGGCGGCTATGTCTGCGTGCTCTCCCATGCCGGGCCGGATGCGCTGTCCGTGACGGTCAACCTCGACATCAACTTCGTGCGCAAGGCCGAGGCCGGGCCGATCGATGGCCATTGCCGTATCCTGAAGCTGGGAAAGAGCCTGATGGTGTTCGACATCGACATCGTCGCCGGCCCGGATGGACACACGATCGCGCACGCGACCGGCACCTATTCGATCCCGCCGAAGCGCAACAGCGATGTGGTAAAATAATACCTTTTGACTATGCCATTGTTTTTACTGCTGTTTCTTCGCTGAATGGCTTTTTAATCGGCTTGACGCGCAATTCCCTCTCGCCTATAAGCCCTCACGAAGCAGCGGCCCGCAAAGGCCGCCGTTTTGTTATTGGCGGCGGGCTAGCGCTTATCGCCAATCCAAGCAACAAGAAACGCCTTCGCTTTGAAGGTCAAAACCGAGAGCAGAAAACATGACAACCTTTTCGCAGAAGCCTGCGGATGTGGTGAAGAAGTGGATCCTGATCGACGCCGAGGGTCTCGTCGTCGGCCGTCTCGCCACTGTCATCGCCAATCATCTTCGTGGCAAGCACAAGCCGACCTTCACCCCGCATGTCGACGACGGCGACAATGTCATCGTCATCAATGCCGACAAGGTGGTGTTCACCGGCAAGAAGTTCACCGACAAGGTCTATTACTGGCACACCGGCCACCCCGGCGGCATCAAGGAGCGCACCGCGCGCCAGCTGCTCGAGGGTCGCTTCCCGGAGCGTGTCGTCGAGAAGGCCGTTGAGCGCATGGTCCCGCGTGGCCCGCTCGGCCGTCGCCAGATGAAGAACCTGCGCGTCTATGCAGGCGCCGAGCATCCGCATGTCGCCCAGCAGCCAGAAGTCCTCGACGTGGCCAAGCTGAATTCCAAGAACAAGAAGGTCGCATAAGATGGCTGAGCTTTCCTCGCTCGCAGAACTGGGCGCCGCCACCGGCAACACGAATACGCAGGCCGCGGCACCCGTCCACGTCCAGAAGCTCGACAAGTCGGGCCGCGCCTATGCCACCGGCAAGCGCAAGAACGCCATTGCGCGCGTCTGGGTGAAGCCGGGTTCCGGCAAGATCGTCGTCAACGACAAGGAATTCGCGACCTATTTCGCGCGTCCGGTCCTGCAGATGATCCTCAACCAGCCGATCATCGCCTCCAACCGTTCGGGCCAGTACGACATCGTCGCGACCGTCGTCGGCGGCGGCCTCTCGGGCCAGGCCGGTGCGGTGCGTCACGGCATCTCCAAGGCGCTGACCTACTACGAACCGGCGCTGCGCGCCGTGCTCAAGAAGGGCGGCTTCCTGACCCGCGACAGCCGCGTCGTCGAGCGCAAGAAGTACGGCAAGGCGAAGGCCCGCCGCTCCTTCCAGTTTTCCAAGCGCTAAAGAGCGCTTGGGGCCAAGTTCTCGAAGCGCTGGGCGCTCCGCGGTTTGGACAATCGAGAAGGCCGCCTCCGGGCGGCCTTTTTGCATTGCTCATCCCTATCCGGCGAAATGGTCCGCGTCGCGGATGAGCAGGAACGCGCCGAGCGCCGTCAACGCCACTCCGAGCCCGGAAGCGAGGAAAACAAGAAATCAATTGATGCTGGCGGTCGCCGCGGGTTCGATGCGTTCGCCCGTCCCGGCATAGGGCACGCGAAAACCGGTCGCCGCAAGCCAGTCGATGGCCGCCTTTGGCTCGTCGGTCTGGATGATGGTGGCGCCGCGATCGACCCAGAAACCCCAGGCTTCGCGCGGCAGGCTGGCCTGCACTGCCAGTTCATCGCCACGGCCGCCGGCCAGGAAACCACCCGGCTTGTTGACGACGGCATAGGTGTCGGCCCAGATGTGCCAGTTGCCGCGCACCGCGGCCGCGCGCATGCGCGTGCTGAACAGCGGTCCACCGGTCTCAGTCAGCGTCTCGGCGCCGGCTCGCCAGTTGATCAATTCGATCGCGCGCGGCGAGAAGGCGTGGCCGACCGTTTCGGCGAAACCGGCATCATGCACCGCGTCATCGGCGATGATCGGCATGAACTGGACACCGCCGCCGATCGCGGCCATGGCGGCCTTGACCGTGGCAATCCTGGTCTGGTTCCACAGGTTCTCCTTGACGATGACCTGATCGGCCATGCCGAGATCGCGCGCCACCGCGACCATGCGTGGCAGGTCGCCGACGTCGAGCTTGTTGTCGAGATTGATGAGGATCCTGTCCCTGGTCGCCATCAGCATCTCGCGCAGCGTCGAAACCCTCTCGTCGGTGACGGCGCGGGTGCCCTCGATCACCAGCCGGCAGGTCTTCAGTTCGGCCAGCGTGTATTTCACAACCTCGCCCTTGCAGGTCGTGGTGCGGTCGAGCCAGCTGTCATGCATGACGACGAGCTCACCGTCCTTCGAGCGCCTGATGTCGACCTCGACGATCTCGGCGCCCATGGCGATCGAGCCCTCGACGGCGGCGAGCGAATTTTCCGCATAGAGCGTCTTGCCGGCCTGCATGCTGCCGGCGCGATGCGCGGCCACCATGACATGGTCGCGCCACTGGTTAGCATGCTCGAAGCGGTCGAGTATCTGCCTGGCGCGGCTTTCGCCCGCCGAGGCCTGACCGGAGACGGCCGCAAAGGTCGTGCAAAGCAGAAGGCTCAGCCAGGTCGTCCGCATCGAGAATCGCTCCTTGCCGGATCGAAGCCGGGATAGGCGATGCCCGTGACAGGGAGGTGAACGAAGCCGGCTAGCCGTTTCTCAGGAAAGGCGGTGTCAGATGCGTTTCGAGAGCCGGCGGAACCGGGCCAGTGCAGGCATTTCGACCAGACGCCAGGTGACCCATGACACGGCGATGGTGGCGACGAGCATGACGACGATTGCCACCGTTCCGGCCCAGCCGGTGCCGAAGCCGGTCGCCCGCGAACCGCGCAAGACGATGTCGCCAACGAGGCCGAGGCCAAGCTTGCGTTCCACCAGCCCGGCAACGTTGATCAGGCGCGCCTGCACGAAGATGTGGACCATGTAGATCGAGTAGGACAGCGCACCGAGCGTCAACATGAACGGCGCCCGCAGCACGGCGGAAATCCAGCCGCCCTCATGGGCGAACAGAAACAGCGCCAGCGCAAACACCAGGGGTGCGGCGATGCCGAAATCATTGCTGCCCGCCAGTGAGACGAAAGCGACTATGACCGCCACCATGACGATTTCGGCAAGGGTCCAGCTCAGCCGCGGGCCGTTTCTGCCGAGGAGTTGTCGCGCCCCTGCAATGGAATCATGCTGAAACCAGGCCAGCAGGGCGCCGAGCGAGAAGCCGTAGAGGCAGCGGATGAAGCCGAAATCGTAGGACACATCCATATGATGCGTGGAGAAGGCGAGCAGGAACAGCGGCGCGGTGATGGCGGCGGCGACAAGCCATATCCAGGCACGCGCGCCGGCGATGAAGATCACGCCGGCGAACAGGAGGTAGGCGAAGAACTCCGCCGAAATGCTCCAGCTTGGCGCATTCCAGGTCAGATGATCCTCAAAGCCCATCCCTTGCAGCAGGAGCAGATTGGCAAGCAGGCTCTTCAAATCGAAACCGCCTGTGAAGGGGGCAGCCCCAGTGCCATGCAGTTGCGGCAGCATCAGTCGCAGCAGTTCGAAGCTCGCAAAGGCCGCGAGCATCACGAGATGCAGCGGGTAGATGCGGCCGAACCGCACCAGCGCAAAGCGGGAGACGTGTACCGGCTGACTCAGCCGATCAGCATAGCTGCTGGCGATGACGAAGCCGGAAAGGACGAAGAAGAAATCGACGAAAAGATAGGACGAACCGATGAAGGCGCTCTGCGAGATCGCGGAAGCGGTCGGGAAATGAAACAGCGCCACAAGAAGCGCGCAGATGCCGCGCCACGAATCGAGAACCTGGAAGCGCTCGCCTGCTATCGTACCGGCATGGGTCGACACCACGGCATCGGACGGATTAAGAAACGCGGCCTGCGTCATGATGATACAAATCCTGTCTTGCCGTGGCACCCGGGCGGCGCCGTTTCGTCTCCCCAAGCTGTGACTGGCATCTTCCATGCCGGTTCTGTAGTTGTTGCACCCCGATGAAAACGAGGACCAGTAATGGCGACCAAGAACATCGACCATGCCTTCACCGCCCGCTCCAAAACGGGCGGCGCTCTTGAGCCGACCTATTCCGGCGCGCTGTCATTCATGCGGCGCAAATACACCAAGGACGTGAAGGGCGCGGACGCGGTGGTGTGGGGCATTCCCTTCGACGCCGCCGTTACCAACCGGCCCGGAGCCCGTTTCGGGCCGCAGGCTATACGCCGCGCCTCGGCGATCCTCGACAATGACCCGCAATATCCGTTCTCGCGCGATTTGTTCGAACATCTCGCGGTCGTCGATTACGGCGACTGCCTGCTGGATTCCGGCAACCATCAGAAGACGCCGGCCACGATCGAACGCGAAGCGGCCAAGATCCTGAAATCAGGCGCCTTCCTTTTGACGCTGGGCGGCGACCATTTCGTCACCTGGCCGCTGCTCAAGGCGCATGCCGCGATCCACGGACCGCTCGCTTTGGTGCAGTTCGACGCACATCAGGACACCTGGGAGGATGACGGCAAGCGCATCGACCACGGATCCTTCGTCGGCCGCGCGGTCAAGGAAGGCATCATCGATCCCGACCGTTCGATCCAGATCGGCATCCGCACGCACGCGCCCGACACGTTCGGCATCAAGATCCTCTACGGCCACGAAATCGAGGAGATGCGCGCCTCCGACATCGCCTACGCCATCGTCGACCGCACCGGCGGCAAGAAGACGTACCTCACCTTCGACATCGACTGCCTCGACCCAGCCTACGCGCCCGGAACCGGCACGCCGGTGGCCGGCGGGCCGTCCTCTGCGAAGATCCTGTCGACGCTGCGCCAGCTCAACCAGGTCGATATTGTCGGCGCCGATGTCGTGGAGGTTGCGCCGGCCTATGATCACGCCGATATAACGGCGATCGCCGGCTCGATGGTCGCGATGCAGTATCTCGGCCTGCTGGCTGAACGGAAGGCGCGGCAGGAAGAGATGAACAACGGCAATCACAACGGTGCCGCGGTGAATCACGGTAACGGCATATAGTCTCGGAATATCAGGGAATTTGATCAGGTCATGAAACCGAAAATCTTCATCGACGGCGAGCACGGCACCACCGGCCTCCAGATCCGGGCGCTGCTTGCCGAGCGTGGCGACCTCGAGATCATTTCCATCCCGACCGAGCGCCGCAAGGAAACGGCGGCGCGCGCCGAATTCCTCAATGCCGCCGATATCGCGATCCTGTGCCTGCCTGACGATGCGGCGAAGGAAAGCGTCTCGCTGATCGCCAACAACACCACCAAGGTCATCGACGCTTCGACCGCGCATCGCGTCGCCGAAGGCTGGGCCTACGGCTTCGCCGAGATGGACAAGGAGCAAGCCAAGACGATTGCCACGGCCAAGCGCGTCGCCAATCCCGGCTGCTGGCCGCAGGGACCGATCGCAACGCTCAGGCCACTGGTCACATCAGGCCTGCTGCCGGCCAATTTCCCGATCACCGTCAACGGCATTTCCGGCTATTCGGGCGGCGGACGTCCGATGATCGAGGATTATGTCGCCAAGGGCGAGGACGCCTCGGAGTTCCTGCCCTATGGCCTCACCCTGCAGCACAAGCACGTGCCGGAACTGCGGGCCTATGCGAAACTGTCGCATGACCCGATCATGCAGCCGGCGGTCGGCAATTTCGCCCAGGGCATGATCACCGTGGTGCCGCTGCAGCTCGGCAGCCTCGCCCGTGTGCCGACCGGCGCCGAACTTCATGCGGCGATTGCCGACCATTTCGCCGCCATCAAGGGCGGCGTGGTCGAGGTGGCGCCCTATGCGCATCTGGAGCGCATGCCGGAGATCGATCCCGAGATCTACAACGGCACCAACCGCATGAAGGTCTATGTCTTTGCCAACGACAAACGCGCGCAGGCGCTGCTGCTGGCGGTCTATGACAATCTCGGCAAGGGTGCCTCGGGCGCAGCTGTCCAGAACATGGACCTGATGCTCGGCCTTTGATGGTCGCACCAGCCTTCCCGGCGCGCTGGAAAGTCAGCGCGCCCGAACTCATTGCCGAGACCTTTTCGAGCCGCATCTGGAAGGTTGTTCGCGACGACGGCTCGCTGGCCGTCGTCAAGGCGCTCAAGCCTTTCGACGATGTCGCCGACGAATTGCGCGGCGAGCATTTTCTGGCCTGGCGGCGCGGCGAAGGCGCGGTGCGCCTGCTTGGCCGCGACGGCCACAGCATGCTGCTCGAATATGGCGGCGAAACCCTGCTTTCGGAAGTCCTCGACCGACAGGGAGACAACGCCGCAACCGCGATCGCGGCTGAGCTGATGGCGAAACTGTTTTCGCCGTCACAACACCCGCACCCGCCCGAGCTGCAGCCACTCAGGGAGCGATATGCCAGCCTGTTCAGGAAAGCCACAACAGACCGAGATGCGGGTCACGCCAGCATCTATGTCGAGGCCGCCGCCATCGCCGAAGGGCTGCTGTCCGATCCGCATGACATCAGGCCGCTGCATGGTGATCTCCACCACGACAACATCCTGCACGGGCCGCGCGGATGGCTGGTGATCGATCCGAAGGGCGTGCTCGGCGACCCCGGCTTTGATGCCGCCAACATGTTCTACAACCCACTCAACCGCGACGCGCTTTGCCTCGATCCCCAGCGGATCGCGCACATGGCCGAAGTCTTTGCCAAGACGCTTGGGCAGTCACCGGCGGCGATACTGGACCATGCCATCGCCTATGGCTGCCTGTCCGCGGCCTGGCACCACGAGGACGACAACGCGGTTGAGGAGAATCGTGAATTGTCGATCGCCGAGGCGATCCGGGCATACTGGCGCGTTTCTGACCTCGGGGCGAGCTGAGAGGCTCCGCATCAACTCCTGAGCACGATCTCCTGCGGCAAGGGATAGGCGCCCTTGGTGCCGCGCCAGTGCGCGGCTGCGAAACCCAGCACGATCAGCGCAAAGCCCTGATGCGTCAGCGCCATATGCAGCGGCACCTGCATCAACAGCGTGCCGATGCCTATCGAGGCCTGCACCAGCACCAGCACAAACAACAGCGTCGCGCGCCGCGCATGGGTCGAGCCGGGCAGCCGCCGACGCGTGGCGATCATGTGCCAGAGCGCGACAGCGAAGACCGTATAGGCGCCGAGTCGGTGGATAAACTGCACCGTCTTCGGGCTCTCGAAGAAGTTGCGCCATGCCGGCTCGAGGATCAGCAGATCGCCGGGAATGATCTTGCCGTCCATCAGCGGCCAGGTGTTGTAACTCAAGCCGGCATCAAGCCCGGCGACCAGGCCGCCGAGGTAAATCTGGATCAACGCCAGGAGCACGATGAAGCCGGCCAGACGCTGCGTCGAACGATCGGCCGCCGGTTCGGAATGCGGCGCCAGCCCACGCGCGACGACCATGGTGGCGGTGAAGATCAGCGCCGCCAGCGTCAGATGCGTCGTCAGCCTGTACTGGCTCACCGACACACGGTCGACCAGGCCGGAGGCCACCATCCACCAGCCGATGGCGCCCTGCAGGCCGCCGAGGAGAAGAATACCGACGAGTTTCGGCCCAAGGCCGCGCTCGATGCGGCGGCTCACCCAGAAGACCAGCAGCGGCAAGGCGAAAACCAGGCCGACGCTGCGCGCCAGCAGACGGTGCGCCCACTCCCACCAGAAAATCGACTTGAACGCCTCGATGCTCATGCCCTTGTTGAGCTCAGTGTATTGCGGGATCTGCTGGTAGCGCTGGAATTCCTCCTGCCACTCGGCGTCGTTGAGCGGTGGGATGACGCCGTGGACAGGCTGCCATTGCGTGATGGAAAGACCGGACTCGGTCAACCGCGTGGCGCCGCCGACCAGCACCAGGGCAAACAGCACCAGGAGCACGACATAAAGCCAGCCGCGCACAAGCGCGCGGTTGCGCAGGTCGCGGTCGCGGGCGACGTATGGCGCGGCGGCTGATATGGCAGCCATGATCTTGTCCCGTCCGGTTGAGTTGGCGGATTGGTGGACCATCGCATCCGTGCTGGCAAGACCATGCAGCGCGGCACGCCGTCGCGCCCGATGTCGCTGGTTGCGCGTGTCTTGCGTTCGGCCTAAGCGATAGCGATCAACGAGGCCAAGCCATGCCTATTCGCCTGAAAAAGCTGATCGGAATGTTCCTGCTGGTGGCACTGGTCATCATCTATGCGCTGGTCGCATCGATCTTCGCCGTCGCGCGGCTGTCGGAGTCCAGCGCGCTGGTGCAATTCCTGTTCTTCCTGGTTAGCGGCCTGCTCTGGGTGCTGCCGGCGATGGGCATCATCAAATGGCTGATGCTGGAGCCGCGGGTGAAGCGTTGAAACGGGCTACTTCGGCTCGCAGCTCATACGCGGCTGGATCAATGCGCAAGCGGATTGACGGCAAATGCCGGTCAGACGGTGACGACCATCTTGCCGGCATTGGCGAGCGGCGTCGTCACGCCCGACAGCATAGTGCGGATGTGGGCGAGGCTCTGGTAGCGGCCATTGACCGAAATGCGCGGCAAGGCATGCAGGAAGCCGGCATGTTCGGCGCGCAGCACGCCATGGCGGGTCGTCACGGCGGAGACATAGCCGGCGTCAGCGGCAAAGCCGACTTCGCGGCAGCCGACGGCGCTTGGATAGCCATAGGGATAGGCGAAATGCAGCGGCTCCCTGCCAAGCTCTGCTCGCAGCATGTCCTTCACGGCGCCGATCTCGCGCCGTGCATCGGTTTCGGAAAGCCGCTTCAGATTGCTGTGGTTGATCGTATGGGCGCCGATCGTCACCAGCGGATGCGCGGCGACGGTGCGGATCTCATCCCAGTTCATCAGGGTCTGTAAACGCGACGCGTCCGCGTCGACGCCATTTGAACTGGCGAGATCGCGCAGCACCGTGCGCAAATCTTCCTCGCGGACCTCGGTGGCGAGATAGGCGTGCAACCGGGTTATGGCCTGGCTTTTCCTGGCGGGGGTCGCGCAATCGATCACCGTCGGACCATTCGAGGTCGACAAAGTCAGGCGGTCGCACGCATTGACGATATCCTCGGCCACATCCCACCACAGATCGGCGGTGCCGTCGATCAGCCCCGGCGCGACATAGATGGTGATCGGCGCGCCGTGCTTTTCCAGCACCGGCAGCGCCTCGGTCATGTTGTCGCGATAGGCATCGTCAGCGGTGATGGTGGCGAACCGGCCGCTCTTGCCGCCTGTCTTGATGCGCTGCACGGCCTCGTCCATCGAGACGAAGACATAGCCGTCCGCCTTCATGTCGGCGATCACCGCGTCGAGGAAACTGGGCGCGATGTTGAGGTGCCGGTTGACGCTGTCCGGCTTCTCGGGAGTCGCCGTCACGCGGTGCAGCATCAGGATGGCGCCGATGCCGCCGACAAATGGCCTGGCCAGCGGTGCGAGGCCGGTATAGCGGGCGACGTTGAGCGCCAGTTTCCGGATTGCCTCCCCACCGTCGATCATTCATTCACCTTTTGCGCCTAGGCTGATCCAAGCACGGAATACGCCTGAGCGCCCCCCAAATCGGGATCAATACGCCTTAAGGATTGAGGTATGGTTGACGCAATGGCGTCATTTGACGGCAATCGGCTCGCCGCGACCGAGGCTTCGCCACGCGCCCTGCCGAAGGACGCCGCCGGGCCATCGGTCTCCGTCACGGGTGCAGAAGGGCTCGCGGCCTATGCAGGGTTCTGCCGGTCGGCGCTTAGCGCACCAGCGCAGGGCACGACATGGATCCTGAACTGGGCCGCGCAGGTCAAGCCGGATCTGCTCGTGGCCACGCTCACGCTCGGAGGCAAGCCGATCTTCGCGCTGGCGCTGGAGGTTGTCAGCCAAGGCCCGTTGCGGGTCGCCCGTCTCATGGGTGGCCGCCATGCCAATGGCAATTTCGCCGCCGCCGACCCGCAATGGCTGACCAGGGCGGATAGCGCGGCCGTCGGCTCAGTGTTTGCGGCCATCGCCAAGGCCCGCCCCGACATCGATCTCGTCGCGCTGGAACGATTGCTGCCCGATCTCGATGGCATCGCCAATCCGCTCGCATCGCTCGATCATTTCGCCAGCCCCAACCTTTCGCTGGCCGTCGACCTTGCGGGTGGCTTCGATGCGCTGCTGCTGCGCGCCAGCGGCAAGCGCAAACGCAAGAAACATCGGGCGCAGACGCGCAAATTCGAGGCCGTCGGCAGCCATCGGCGTATCGAGGCGCGCAGCCCGGACGAGGTTGAGAGATTGCTCGACGCCTTCTTCGAGATGAAGGAGCTCCGCTTTCGCAAGATGGGCATTGCCAATGTCTTCGGCGGCGACCAGACACGCGCCTTCTTCCGCGCCCTGTTCACGCAAGCCCTGGCCGAGGACACGCCCTCTTTCGTGCTGCATGGCCTGGAAGTCGCCGGCAAGCTGCGCGCCATCACCGGGTCGAGCCGTTCCGGGAAACGCCTGATCTGCGAATTTGGCGCGATCGCCGAGGATGATCTCGCCTACAGCAGTCCCGGCGATTTCCTGTTCTTCGACAACATCCAGGCAGCCTGCGAGACGGGTTTCGCCATCTATGATTTCTCCGTCGGCGACGAGCCGTACAAGCGGCAGTGGTGCGATGTCGAAACCCGGCATTTCGAGGTGCTCGTCCCGCTGACGCTGAAGGGCCGCGCGCTGGCGCAGACGCTTCGCCAGAGCGCGCGGCTGAAGGCCTTCGTCAAGAACAGCCCGGCGATCTGGAGGCTGACCAAGATGTTGCGCCGTAAGGCAGCCGGACAGGCAGCGCCAGCTGCAACGGACGACGAAAACTAGCCCTCAGAAATTGAGAGCCTCGCGAAGCGCCGGGCCCGCTCTGACGCGCAGATCGAGATCGGCTTCGATATGGTCGATGTGGTGCAGCATCAGCTGGCTGGCCCGTTCGCAATCGCTGCTCTCCAGCGCACCGACAATGTCCGTGTGCTCGCTGTGCCCGCAGGCCGATACGCCGGACCGCCCATAAAGGGCGATGACAAGCGAGGAGCGCGCGACCAGTTCCTCCATGAAGCGCTGCAGGATGGCGTTGCCGGCGACGGAAGCAAGCAGCAGATGAAAATCGCCGGACGCCTTGATCTCGGAACGCCGCGCGGTCGGACCGCGCTCGGCGATGAAGCGGCCCTCCTCGTCGAGTTGCGCCCTGAAAGCAGCGATGTCGGCTGATGTGACGCGCCCGCAGGCGGCAATGGCAATGCCGGGCTCGATCAGCCGGCGCGAGGCGAACACCTGGCGCGCTTCCTCGGGCGAGGGGTTGGCGACGAACGCGCCACGGTTGCGCTCCGTACGCACCAGTCCTTCGAAGGACAACATCTGCAGGGCCGCGCGCGCCACGGTGCGCGACACATCGAACAGTGTGCCGACCTCGCCCTCCGACAGCTTGGTGCCCGGCGCCAGACGGCGATCGACGATGGCGTCGCGCAGATTGTCACGGATCGCCTGCGCGCGATCCTGATTGGCGCTGTCGGTGGAATAGATCTGATCGGCAATATTCATGGCGATGATGTTCCCGCACCCTTCTAACGCGACTCGCCGTCCGCGCACGAGGGGCAAAGTGAACACAAAGCCAAAAAAGATTGCATACGATTTTTGTGCAGATCGCGCACAATAGCCCATAATTTGTGCAATGCACAAGGCAGCCCGCCAGATAGGCAACGGCCAGCAGGCCTGATTTGCCAGACACTTCAAATACTTGGCCAGTCACCTCGATATTGGCACGCATGATGCATTGGTTAATGCGACCAAACGGGGAAGCCTGAATGTCCAAAGCCGCCGAGATCGACATCGTGTCCGTTTCGAAAGTCTATGGAACGACGACCGCCGTCGAGGATATCAGCCTGAAGATACCGGCGGGCACCTATTGCTGCCTGCTCGGCCCCTCCGGCTGCGGCAAGACCTCGACGCTGCGCATGATCGCCGGCCACGAAAGCATCTCGTCGGGTGACGTTCGGCTCGGCAACACCGTCGTCACCGACCTGCCGCCGGCCAAGCGCGGCACGGCGATGATGTTCCAGTCCTATGCGCTGTTCCCGCATCTCGATCTCATCGACAATGTCGCCTTCAGCCTGAAGATGAAAGGGGTCGACAAGGAGAAGCGTCGCACCAAGGCGCTCGAAATGCTGAAGCTGATGCAGATGGAGGCCTATGCGACGCGCCGTCCGGCGCAGCTTTCCGGCGGCCAGCAGCAGCGCGTCGCACTCGCCCGCGCCCTGATCACCGATCCCGAGGCACTGCTGCTCGACGAGCCGCTTTCGGCGCTCGATCCGTTCCTGAAGATCCGCATGCGCGCCGAGCTGAAGAAATTGCAGACGTCGCTCGGCATCACCTTCGTCCACGTCACCCACAGCCAGGAGGAAGCGATGGCGCTTGCCGACCTGATCGTGGTGATGAATGACGGCCGCATCGAACAGGCGGCGCCGCCGCGCGACGTGTTCGAGCGGCCGGCCACGGCCTTCGTCGCGCGCTTCATGGGCGACCACAATGTCATCTCCGGCCGGGTCACCGGCAGCCGGGACGGCATGGTCGTTTTCGACGTCAATGGCGGCAGCTCGCTCGCCGCCAGCGGCGCAGCACAGGAAATGGGCGCGCCGATCGACATCGCCATCCGCACCGACCACGTGCGTATCGGCGAGGCACCCGCGGCGGGCCTCGGCTTCACCGGCATCGTCGCCAATATCGAATATCGTGGCGCCACGGTGAAGTTCTCCGTCACTGGTGCCGGCATCGACGATTTCACCGTCATCATCAACGATTCCGACTTCTTCGCCAAACCCGTCGCCATTGGCGACGCCGTACCGCTCGCCTGGGATGCCGAGGATGCGATTGTCCTCGGTCGCCTTCATTCATGAAATCAACCAAGCAAAACAAGACAGGGGAATAGACATGACAGACACAATACAAACCAAGACTGGCATCTCCCGCCGCTCGCTGCTCAAGACGGGTGCGGCCGCCGTCGGCCTCGCTGCCGGATCGGGCGTCATCACCGGCTTCCCGACCATCTGGGCGCAGTCCAACATCACGCTGCGGCAGTTCGGCACCGGCGTGTCGAACCTCAACGCCATCGCCGACAAGTGCAAGGCCGACCTCGGCATCACACTGGAGATGACGGCAACCGATTCCGACGCCGCCGCCCAGCGGGCCGTGACCCAGCCCGACAGCTACGACATCGCCGATATCGAATACTGGATCTGCAAGAAGGTGTTCCCCACCGGCGTGCTGCAGCCGATGGATGTCAGCAAGCTGAAATATTACGACGAGTTGGTGCCGCTGTTCAAAACCGGCAAGCTCACCCCCGACAGCGTGATCGCCCAGGGCACCGCGCCGCACACGGTGGGCTATGTCGAGGCGCAGGACTCCAAAACCTTCGCCAAGGCGCCGACCAACTGGTTCACCATGGTGCCAACCATCTACAATGCCGACACGCTGGGCATCCGCCCCGATCTCGTCGGCCGCGATATAACCACCTGGGCCGACATCATGGACCCGGCCTTCAAGGGCAAGACCGCCATCCTCAACATCCCCTCCATCGGCATCATGGATGCCGCCATGATCATGGAAGCCACGGGCAACATCAAATATGCCGACAAGGGCAACATGACCAAGGACGAGATCGACAAGACGATCGATTTCCTGATCAAGGCCAAGCAGGGCGGCCAGTTCCGCGCCTTCTGGAAGTCCTTCGACGAGAGCGTCAATCTGATGGCATCGGGCGAAGTGGTCATCCAGTCCATGTGGTCGCCGGCGGTGGCCGCCGTGCGCTCCAAGGGCATCCCTTGCCGCTTCCAGCCGCTCAAGGAAGGCTACCGCTCCTGGGGCGGCGGCCTCGGCCTTGCCGCGCACCTCAAGGGCGCCGAGCTCGACGCTGCCTATGAATACATCAACTGGTACACGTCGGGCTGGGTCGGCGGCTACCTCAACCGCCAGGGCTACTACTCTGCCAACATGGTCTCGGCCAAGAAGTTCATGACCGAGGACGAGTGGGGCTATTGGATCGAGGGCAAGCCGGCCAAGGGTGAGATCAAGGCGCCGGACGGCACCGTCATGGAAAAGGCCGGCGCCGTGCGCGATGGCGGCTCCTTCGAGGAGCGCATGGGCAAGGTCGCCTGCTGGAACTCGGTCATGGACGAGGACCGCTACATGGTGAAGCGCTGGAACGAGTTCATCGCGGCGTAAAGGAACAAGCGCCTCTCCTCTTCCCCTTCTCCCCTTGTGGGAGAAGGTGGACCGGCGCGCAGCGCCGAGACGGATGAGGGGTGCGCGACGGAGTGCCGCCATTGGCAAGCTGGAACACCCCTCATCCGACCTCGCTTCGCGAGGCCACCTTCTCCCACAAGGGGAGAAGGAAAGGCCGTCCCGCCGGCACCGCAAACCTGACCCGAGAGCCCAGATGACAGTCGCCCTCGAACGCCCCACCATCGCCGCCAGCCCCACCAGGCGTCGCCGCCGCTTCTCGCTCGGCGCCGTCACGCCCTATCTGCAGTCGGCTCCGCTGGCGCTGATCCTTGGTGCTTTCCTGCTTTTGCCCATCATCATGATCGTCGTCGTGTCCTTCTGGGATTACGACTTCGCCGCCATGTATCCGGATTTTCTCACCACCAACTATTCCGACGTGCTGGGCTCCTGGGTCACCTGGAAGACCTATCTCAACACCATCAAATTCGCTGTTATCGTCTGGGCGCTGACCTTGTTCATCGGCTTCTGGGTCGCCTATTTCCTCGCCTTCCACATTCGCACCACAGCCATGCAGATGGTGCTGTTCCTGGTCTGCACCGTGCCGTTCCTGACCTCCAACATCATCCGCATGATCTCGTGGATCCCGGTGCTCGGCCGCAACGGGCTGATCAACTCCACTCTGGTGCATATGGGTCTGGTGCCCAAACCCATCGAATGGCTGCTCTATTCCGAATTCGCGGTCGTGCTCGCCATGGTGCATCTCTACACGCTGTTCATGGTGACGCCGATCTTCAACACGCTGATGCGTATCGACCGCTCGCTGGTCGAGGCGGCGCGCGACGCCGGCGCCTCCGGCTGGCAGGTGCTTTGGAACGTCATCATTCCTCTGGCCAAGCCCGGCATGGCGATCGGCACCATCTTCGTCGTCACGCTGGTAATGGCCGATTTCTCCACCGTGCAGGTGATGTCGGGCGGCCAGAGCGCTTCCGTGGCGCTGATGATGAAGAACCAGATGTCGCTGCTGCAGTACCCGGCCGCCGCCGCCAACGCCGTGGTCCTGCTGGTGCTGGTGCTCTTGATGGTCGCCGGCATCCTGCGCATCGTCGATATCCGCCGGGAGCTTTGACGTGAGCCACGAAAAACGCACCCTCGAATTCTACGTGCTGGCGGCCTTCTTCGCGCTGTTCGTGCTGTTTCTCTACGGCCCGCTGTCGGCGATCCTGATCCTGTCGTTCCAGGGCGAGACCGGCGGCCTCACCTTCCCGCTCAATGGCGTGTCGCTGCACTGGTTCGCCAATCTGTTCGAACGCCAGTCGGTGGGCGATTTCGGCGGCAGCTTCAAACGCTCGCTGGTGCTAGGCCTGATGGTGATGGTCGTCACCGTCATCGTGTCGCTGCTGGCGGGCCTTGCCTTCCGGCAAAAATTTCGCGGCGCCACGGCATTGTTCTATCTGGCGGTCGCCAGCCTGGTGGTGCCCTCGATCATCATTTCACTGGGCATAGGCGTGGTCTTCCAGCAGGTCGGCCTGCGCCCGGCCTGGTATACGTCGGCCTTCGGCGCGCACCTGACCTGGACCTTGCCGTTCGGCGTGCTCATCATGTTCGCCGTCTTCAACCGCTTCTCGCCGGCTTACGAGGAGGCCGCGCGCGATCTCGGCGCCACCTCCTGGCAGACCTTCGTCCATGTCGTGCTGCCGATGATCGCACCGAGCCTGATCGGCGTCGGCCTATTCGGCTTCACGCTCTCCTATGACGAGTTCGCCCGCACCCTGATGACATCGGGAACCTTCAACACGCTGCCGCTCGAGATCTATGGGATGACCACCAATGTGACGACCCCGGTGCTCTACGCGCTGGGCACGGTGACGACGGTGTTCTCCTTCCTGGTGATCCTGGCGACCCTGGGCGCCATCCTCTATGTCGGCCGCCGCCGGGCGAGAGCGTGACCGTGCAGATCCTGGTGGTGAACCCCAACACGACGGCGAGCATGACCGAGACGATCGGTGCGGCGGCGCGGGCGGTCGCCGGCGCCAGGACCGAAATCGTCGCCGTCACCTCATCCACGGGACCGGCCTCGATCGAAGGCTATTATGACGAGGCTCTGGCCGTGCCCGGCCTTTTGATGGAGATCGCCGCCGGCGAACGCCGCGGTGTGCAAGCGGCGATTATCGCCTGTTTCGACGACACCGGGCTCGACGCCGCGCGGGCCATGGCCGCCATCCCCGTCATCGGCATCTGCGAAGCGGCACTCAGCATGGCGTCCTTCATCGCCCAGCGCTTCACCGTCGTAACCACCACCGAACACTCGCGCGTGCCGGTGGAAGGGTTGGTGCAGCGCTACGGCATGGCGGGACGTGCGCGTGTGCGGGCCGCCGACATTCCGGTGCTGGCGCTCGAGGATCCGGCATCAGGCGCGACCGGCAAGTTGCGCGACGAAATCGCCCGGGCCGTCGAGCAGGATCGCGCCGAAGCGATCGTGCTTGGCTGCGCCGGCATGGCGGACCTTGCGCACCAGTTGCAGGCGGATTTCGGACTGCCTGTCATCGACGGCGTCGGCGCGGCGATCAAGCAGGCCGAAGCGCTGATTGCGCTCGGCCTGTCGACATCGAAGCGCGGCGCCTATGCCAGCCCGCTGGCCAAGCCCTATCGCGGTATGCTGAAATCGTTCTCGCCCGGAGCTGTCGCCGCGGAGTGAGCACCATGAATCCGACCATCCGCACGCTGTCGCTGGGGGAATTGGCCGACCTCATCGACTGGGCGGCTGCGGAGGGCTGGAATCCCGGCCTTGAAGACGCCGCGATGTTCCAGGCTGCGGATCCGGAAGGTTTCATCGGTGCCTTTGTCGGGGACGAAATGGTCGCCGCGATCTCGGCCCTGGCCTATGGGCAGGATTTCGGTTTCATCGGCCTCTACATCTGCCGCCCGGACATGCGCGGCAAAGGCTACGGCAAGGCGATTTGGACGGCCGGCATGGAGAGGCTGGCCGGACGCACCATCGGCCTCGACGGCGTCGAGGAGCAGCAGGCCAACTATCGGAGCAAGGGGTTCGAGCCGGTCTACGAGACCATCCGCTACAGCGGGCGCCCTGCGGCCCTGCCCGTTCGCGCCGAGCGGTCTCGCATGGTGCGTGCGCAACCGGCGCCCGACATCATCGCCTATGATGCGCTTTGCTTTCCCGCACCCCGGTGGTCTTTCCTGCAGCGATGGCTGCAGCCACCACACCATGCCGTGGCCGCGATCACTTCGCAGGGAGCGGCCGGCTATGCGGTGGCGCGAGCCTGTCGCAGCGGCATCAAGATCGGCCCGCTCTTCGCCGACGACGTGCAGACCGCGCTCGAACTGCTCGACGAACTGTCTGGCGCGTGCGGTGGCGAATTGAACATCGACGTGCCGGCCATCCAAGTGGATTTCATTGCGGCGCTCGAGGCGGCCGATTTCTCACCGACCTTCAGCACCACCCGCATGTACAGAGGCACGCCGCCGAAGCTCGATGCCGACAGGGTATTCGGCGTGACGACGCTGGAGCTGGGATAGGCCGGGCGCGCGGGTTTCAGGCCGCGGAGCGCCGTCCCGGTGTGCCCGGCGGCTCTTGGCCAATCGGCGTCACCAGCGTCAGATCGGGATAACCGCTTTCGATCAGCTTGACGGCGGCTTTGGTGACCTCGTCGTCCGGCTCGAGCATGGACAGGAACACTTCGGTGGCCTCGCCGCCGAGACGGCTGATGCCTTGCGCGTCGGCCGGCCCGCACTCGACCACCACCAGGTCATAGGCGGTGGTCAGCGACTGCATGATGATCGGCAGCCGGTCGGCGGCGCGCATGGCGCGGACCGGATCGGCGGTGCCGACCGGAATGACGTGGCAGTCCGAATAGAGATCGGCATGGATGACGTCACTGAACTGCGCCTGCGAGGCGAGCAGATCGGTGATGCCCGGAAAAAGCCCGCTGTCCAGCATCGGCCGCGAAGCAGCGCCCGAGGCGGTGAGGTCGAGCAACAGGACGCGCAGGCCGGCGTCGGACACTTCGCGCGCCACCAGGATCGCCGATGCGGCTGCCTCGTCGCCTTCGGGCGAGACGAATATGGCGCGGGCGGCCCCGCTGGCGATCAGCTTTTCCGCTGCCTTCTCGATGTCGATCTCACCGAGCACCGAGCGCGGCCTCTGGGGCTCGACAACCGGCTCCGGCTCGGCGACCGATTTGGCCTCTGCGACAGGCTCCGCCTTGACGGTAGGCTCGGGCTCGACAACGGGCCGCAACTGCGCCGCCATCTCCTGTTCCGCGACCGCTTCGGGCCATTGCGTGTCGGCGCCACGATCGGCAAACGCGCTGGCGACAGCCGGCTCCAGGCGGGATGGCTCAGGGGCGTCCGGCTGCTGGCGCGCGGTTGCCGGCATCGCCACTTCGTCGATCGGCGCAAAACGGGCGCCTGGGGCCGGGCGCATGGCGCGGCCCGAGAAGAGTTCCCGCAGCAGCGTGAATATGGCCGCCAGCAGAAGCGAAGCCGCCGCAGCTGCGCCGACGATCGGCCCAACCTTGGGGAAGTATGGCTCGGAGGGCACCGACGCCGGTGAGGCGACGCGGGCGTCGACCGGCACATAGTTGCGGTCCTGACGCGAAGCCGCCTCGCGGTAATTGGTCAAATAGAGCTCGAGCTGCTGGCGCTTGGCGGCGGCGTCTCGCTGCAGCGCGTCGAGATCGACCTGCTGTTCGCCGGCCTGCGCCGAAGCCGCCTTCAATTGATTGACGTCGGAGACGAGCTGGCTTTCGCGCGCCTTGGCGGCATCGGCCTGCATCACCAGGCCCTTCATGATCTTCTGGGCTTCGCTGCGGATCTGCGCGTCGAGATCGGCGAGCTGTGATTTGGCGGCGCGCACACGCGGATGATTGTCGAGCATCGTCGTCGACAGATCGGCGATGGTGGCGCGCAGCTCGGCCTGCCGTTCCCGCAACCGCTGGATCAGATCGGACGACAGCACTTCCGGCAGCGAATCCAGCGAGCCGCCATTCTGCAGCGCCTTGCGCACGCTGTCGGCGGTGCCTTCGGCCGCGGCGCGATTGGCCCGCACCCGCGACAATTCGGTCGACAGCTCGGCCAGCTGCTGGGTGGCCAGGGTGGCATTGTTGCCGCCCATCAGCAGGTCGGACTGCGCGCGATAGGCCGCGACCTTGGCCTCGGCATCCCTGACCTGCTTCGACAGGTCGGCGATCTCGGGCGCCAGAAAGTCCGCGGCGGCGGTGTTCGATTCGCTCTTGGCCGCGCCCTGCCCGGCAATATAGGCGGCGGCAATGGCATCGGGGATGGCGGCGGCAAGCTTGGGATCCTCGGAGGAGAACTCGATGGCAATGATGCGGGTCTTTTCAACGCCGAACACGTTGAGCTTCTCGCGCATCTTCTTCAACACGCGTTCGTCGGCCGGAACATCCATCGGGTCGTTCTTCAAACCAAGCAGGATCAGCACGCGGCTGAGCGCCGACATGTTGATCGTTTCGTCGAACTCACGCAGCCGCGCCAGGCCGAGTTTCTGCGCCACCTGCTTGAGGATTTCGTTGGACGAAATGATCTGGACCTGGGTGGCGACGCCTTGCTCGTCGAGGATCGGCTTGTCGCCGTCATTGTTGCTGCCGGCCGGGCGGGTGTAGACGGATTCGCGCGGGGCGATTTCCACTTGCGTCTGGGCCTTGTAATGCTTGGTCGCGAAAGAAGCGAAGGCAAACGCCAGACCGGTCACCACCAGAACGAAGAGCAATATATGCAGCCAGTTCCTCGCCAGGCTGGCGAAGAGCTGCCTAAGGTCAACGTCGACATCTGCGGCCGCGGACTGAACGGACATGCATCCCTACTCCGAAACTGGGTCAGGATGCACCGTAAACAACTATGGTAACTCAGCCGTTAAGATCGCGGCAACACTCCATTAGGGATTACTGGCGACGCCCAAGAAAAACGATAAAAATGGCAAAACCCCTGCTTCGTACAGCGCTATCGGCCGGCTCCTTTACCGGCCATTAACCCTAACAGGCTGATAACGGACCCGATCCCAGATGTTTGCTGCGACGCCGCAGCGGCCAGTCGAAGGTACGTTTCCGGTCATGAAAAGCACTGCTTCCCTCTTTCACGCTCTGCTTGCCGTATCGATGCTCGCCGGCTGCTCCAGCTACCGCCCGACGCCGGCTGCCTTCCACGAGGTTCTCGATCAGCCCTACCGTCTCGGTGCCGGCGACCGTATCCGCGTCACCGTGTTCGAACAGGAGGGCCTGACCAATACCTACAGCGTCGACCAATCCGGCTACCTCTCCTTCCCGCTTGTCGGCGCCATGCCGGCGCGTGGCCACACCGCGCAGCAGATGGAAAAGGAGATCGCCGACAAATTGCGGCAAGGCTATCTGCGCGACCCCGACGTCTCGGTCGAGATCGATCGCTACCGGCCGATCTTCGTCATGGGCGAAGTGGGTGCCGCCGGCCAGTATTCCTATGTGCCCGGCCTGACCGTGCAGAAGGCCATCGCCATTGCCGGCGGCTTCTCGCCACGCGCCAACCAGGAAAGTGTCGACATCACCCGCGACATCAACGGCAAGGTGATGACCGGCCGCGTGGTCACCTCCGACCCGCTGCTGCCCGGAGATACCGTCTACGTCCGCGAACGCCTGTTCTGACAGACACCACGTGGCGGACAAGCTCAGGATCGTCCACTGCTTTCGTTCACCTGTCGGAGGAATTTTCCGGCATGTGCGCGACCTGACCGAAGCGCAGGTCGCCGCCGGCCATGTGGTCGGCATCGTCTGCGATTCGACCACGGGCGGCGAATTCGAGGAGCGCCTGTTCGAGCAGATGAAGGACATGCTGGCGCTCGGCATCCATCGCACGCCAATGCAGCGCCATGTCGGCCCGGGCGATCTCGCCTCGGCCCGGCGCACCTACAGGATCATCAAGGAATTGCGGCCGGACGTGTTGCACGGGCACGGCGCCAAGGGTGGCGCCTATGCCCGTCTGTTCGGCTCATTGTTGCGGGTATCAAGGTCTCGCGTAGCCCGCCTTTATTCGCCGCATGGCGGCTCCCTCCACTATGACGAAGCGACGGCCACGGGGAAGCTGTTCTTCGCGCTCGAGCGCTCCATGGCGCACTTCACCGATTGCCTGCTGTTCGTCTCGGATTATGAGCGGCGGACCTATCGCAGGAAGGTGGGCGAGCCGCCGATCCCGAACATCCTGGTCTACAACGGGCTGCGCGCCGCCGAATTCGAACCGGTATCCATCGGACCCGACGCGGCGGATCTCATCTATATCGGCATGATGCGGGACCTGAAGGGACCCGACATCTTCATCGATGCCCTGGCCGCCGCCGGCCCGCGGCTTGGCCGCGCGCTGAGCGCGGTGATGGTCGGCGACGGCGACGACCTGCCGCGCTACCACGCACAGGTAAAGCGCCTGGGACTTCAAGGCCATGTCCGCTTCCTGTCGCCAATGCCGGCGAGGGAAGCCTTCGCGCTTGCGGCGCTGGTGGTCGTTCCATCCCGCGCGGAAGCCATGCCCTATATCGTGCTGGAGACCCTTGCCGCGGCAAGACCGATGATCGCCACTTCCGTCGGCGGCATTCCGGAGATTTTCGGTTCCGGCTCCCCTGCCCTGATCCGCCCCGATCCGGCCGAACTCGCCGACAAGATGAGCGAGGCACTGGCCGATCTGGCTGCCTATGGCCGGCTGATGCCCGATCGCCCGGGCCTCAGGGCGCGCTTCGGCGCCGACGTCATGGCCGCCGAAATCGAGAAGGCCTATTTCGCCGCGCTCGGCTGGTAACGCCTGAGCCTTTCCAAAGCCACGCGTTGTTTCAAGGGTTTCTTAGCTCTCTTTTGCTAATCACCCTGGGAAGCTTGCGGACTGTTCCATGAATGAGATCGACCCCGCACACCGCTTTTCACCCGAAGCGGTACGAAAATTCGACGGCCCGACCGATGGCGATGCGCCCGGCGGCATGAATGACGTTGCCCGGCAGGTCGCCTCGCAATACCGGCGCGATACGATGTCGCCGATCATGGTCAGCGGCGTCCTGCGCATGGTCGAATTCGGGCTGCTGTTCCTTTCGGGGCTCTGCGTCTATTTCTACTTTGTCGGGTTCTTCAACTATCTCGCCTGGCAATATCCGGTGACGATCGCCGCCGCGTCGTTCCTCGCCGTGGTGCTGCTCGATGTCACCGACTGCTACCAGGTGGTTTCGCTGATGCGGCCGATCGCCAATTTCGGCCGCATCCTGCTGGTCTGGGCCGGCGCCTTCGCGCTGATGGCATTGACGGCCTTCGCCACGAAGGTGTCGGAAGACTATTCCAGGCTTTTGTTCGGCACCTGGTTCGTCGTCGGCTTCGTTCTCCTCTTCGGCCTCAGGCTGGTGATGTCGAGGCTGATCCGGCGCTGGGCGCGCGACGGCCGCATGGAGCGGCGCGCCGTCATCGTCGGCGGCGGCAAGGCGGCCGAAATCCTGATCCGCTCGGTCGAAAAGCAGCCTTACAACGACATCCGCATCTGCGGCATCTTCGATGACCGCTCCGACAAGCGCTCGCCGCCGATCGTCGCCGGCTATCCCAAGCTCGGCACCATTTCGGAACTGATCGAGTTCGCCCGCATCGCCCGCATCGACATGCTGATCGTGTCGCTGCCACTGACCGCCGAAACGCGCGTGCTGCAGCTGTTGAAAAAGCTGTGGGTGCTGCCGGTCGACATCCGGCTTTCGGCGCATTCCAATGCGCTCCAGTTTCGCCCGCGCGCCTATTCGTTCATCGGCTCGGTGCCGATGCTCGACATATTCGACAAGCCGATCAACGACTGGGATTCGGTCGCCAAGCGCGCCTTCGACATCATTTTCTCGCTGGTCGGCATCATCGTCTTCTCGCCGGTGATGCTGGCGACCGCCATCGCCATAAAACTCGACAGCAAGGGACCGGTGCTGTTCAAGCAAAAGCGCCACGGCTTCAACAACGAGATCATCGAGGTCTACAAGTTCCGCTCGATGTACACGGACCGGTCGGATCCGACCGCCAAGCAGACGGTGACCAAGAACGATCCGCGCGTCACCCGTGTCGGCCGCTTCATCCGCAAGACCTCGATCGACGAACTGCCGCAATTCGTGAATTCGCTGCTTGGTACTCTGTCGCTGATCGGCCCGCGCCCGCATGCGATCGCGGCGCAATCGCACAACCTGCTCTACAACGAGGTGGTCGACGGCTATTTCGCCCGTCACAAGGTCAAGCCCGGCGTCACCGGCTGGGCGCAGATCAATGGCTGGCGCGGCGAGATGGACACCAACGAGAAGATCCGCATGCGCACGGAATACGACCTCTACTACATCGAGAACTGGTCGCTGCTGTTTGATCTCAGAATCCTGTTCCTGACGCCGATCCGGCTGCTCAACACGGAAAACGCCTATTGAGCGCGATTTCCCATGAGCTGCCGCAGGGCGCGGTCAACGCCAAGCTGATCGCGCTGATTTCCTCCAGTGCGGTGGTGGTCGGCATCCTTCTGTCCGGCTTCGTCATCAGCGAGCCGGCGCCTTACGAAATCTACATGGCCGGGCTGATCGCCATCTGGGCGTTCTTCGGCCTGCGGATTTCGCGCGCGGTCATGCCGCTGCTGGTGCTGCTGGTGACGATGAATATCGGCGGCATGATCTCCATGACGCAGATGGCGGACCTCGCCTTCACGCCGCTTTATCTCTGCGTATCGCTGTTTCTCGCCTTCAGCGCGGTGTTTTTCGCCTCGGTGACAGCCACGCAGCCAGGCCTCTACCGGCCGATCTTCAATGCCTATGTCGTTTCGGCGGTGGCGACCTCGCTGCTCGGCATAGCGGGCTATTTCCACGCCTTCCCCGGCGCCGAAATGTTCACCAAATACGACCGCGCAGCCGGCGCCTTCCAGGACCCCAACGTTTTTGGGCCGTTCCTGGTGCTGCCCGGCATCTATCTGCTCTATCTGATCCTGACCGGTTCGGTCTCCCGCATGCCGCTGCTGGTTGTGCCGCTGCTGATCATCACATTGGGCATCTTCTTCTCCTTCTCGCGCGGCGCCTGGGGCATGTTCGCCGTGTCGGCGGTGCTGCTCACCGGCTGCCTCTTCCTGCAGAGCGCCAGCGGCAAGTTCCGGCTGCGCGTGGTGATCATGACCATCGCCGCGCTGGCACTGCTGACGATCGCCATCATCGTCATCCTGCAACTGCCCGGGGTGGCGGAGATGTTCTCCAGCCGTGCGCGTCTCGAACAGAGCTATGACACCGCCCGCCTGGGCCGCTTCGCCCGCTACGGAATCGGCTTCCAGATGGCGATGGAGCGCCCGTTCGGCATCGGGCCACTGGTGTTCGGCAAGATGTTCGGCGAGGACACGCACGACATCTGGCTGAAAATGCTGATGGATTATGGCTGGCTCGGCTTCGTGTCGTTCCTGACGCTCGTCGTCTGGACCATAGTGGCCGGATTCCGCATCCTGCTGCGCGACCGGCCGTGGCAGCCCTATCTGTTGTGTGCCTATGTCGCCTTCATCGGCAATATCGGCCTCGGCACCTTCATCGACATCGACCACTGGCGTCATATGTATCTGCTGCTCGGGCTGGTGTGGGGCGCCATTGCTCTCGAATACCACCATCAGCGCCTGTTGCGGCCGGCATTTTTGGGCGCACCAGCGTTCGCATCCACACCGGTGCGATAAACACCGAATTTCGGTTGACCCCGGCAGGGTTATCACGATACATCGCGCTCGGTCCGGAGTGTAGCGCAGCCCGGTAGCGCACTTGACTGGGGGTCAAGGGGTCGTCGGTTCGAATCCGGCCACTCCGACCATTTAAAAGCAGGACTTGCCCCCGAAGTCCGCCCCAGCCAGATCAGCCAATCCTCGAATCGCTTATTCCCTTGCTGATCAGCTGCGGATTGGGTCCAGGCTCAAAGGCTGGCACACATCGACCCACTCAGCGCCGGCAAGCTCAACCATCCGCTGCGGTGCAATCCGCACCGCGGCGTTGGTCGCGCCGGCGGCAGGCACCACCTCGTCGAATTCGTGCAGCGAGACGTCGCAGTAGACCGGCAGCGGCGACGGCAGGCCGAAGGGGCAGACACCGCCGACCGGATGGCTCGTGGCGGCGATAACCTCCTCCGCGTCCAGCATGCGCGGCTTGCCGCCGAACTGGTCCTTGAACTTGCGGTTGTCCAGCCTGGCGATGCCGCTGGTTACGACCAGCATGGTGCGCTCGCCAATGCGCAGGCAGATGGTCTTGGCGATCTGCGCCGGCAGGACGCCATGCGCCTCCGCCGCCAATGTCACCGTTGCCGAACTCGCTTGCGTGACGATGACCTCTATGTCGGGTGCATGAGCGGCGAAGAAGGCACGAACGGATTCCAGGCTCATATCGAAAAAACCACGGTTCAACCTCGATACACGGCGGACGCGATTGGCGCGGATTTGGATGCCGCAGATATAAACACGCGCGATCTGTAGATCGGCAAGCCCGGCCTGCTGGAGAACGCCGTCACATCAACAAAAAACCCGCCAGGCGGGCCTTGGCGGGTTCTTTTGCTTGGCTGGTCTGGTCTATGCCAGCGGTCTGCCTTGTGCGGCCGGCGTCGGCGCGGCGGGAGCAATGAGAGCCTCATGGGGTAGGCGAAGCGCGGACGCAATACGACGCAGCTTCGACGGATCGGCGGCCCGGCCGTTCTCGATGTCCTCGATCTCTCCGACCGACAGGCCGCAGGTCAGGGAAAGCTCTTCCACACTGTATCCGCGGGCTTCCCGCATGGCTCGGAGGGTGGTGTAATTCGGCCCGATCTCACTGGCTAACGGTTCGGAGAGGGCATGGCTTTTTGCATTGTTGGGCATTGGCAACTCCGGTGGCTGAAAGAGTTTGATCAAAATGGAGTGCTGCCTGAGACGAGCAGGAACATGCCCGCTCGCCAGCGATTTGCCAAGAGCCAAACCGGCCGTCACGCTATCGTGAAGCAGACACCCGCGAGGCGGTCTCACGCACGCCATCAAGTTCTTTTGAACAGCCCGGCACCTTTTTGCCCGGAGGTTTAGGCCCACCTGTTCGTTGTTCTGATGCGCCGGCGTGAAAACCATCCGGTTCCAGCCGGCCCGTCCCCAGAAGGATCTCCGCAATGAACTTCAAGACGTCCCTCCTCGTGCTCGGCACGATTTCCAGCCTTTTCATCGCCGGAGCGGCGACCGCCCAGGCGGCGGACGGGCTGCGCGTGCGCGGCACGGTGGTCAGTTTCGAGCCATCGCTGCTGACCGTTAAAACCCGCCAGGGCGACACCTCCGCGATCAAGCTCAATTCCGGCTGGAAGATTTCCGGCGTCGCCAGCGCCTCGCAAAAGGACATCAAGCAGGGCGATTTCCTCGGCATCGCCTCCGTCTCGAAGGCGGATGGCGGCAGCGGCGCGCTGGAGGTGGTGATTTTCCCAGCCGCTCTGAAAGGCACTGGCGAGGGCGACCGTCCCTGGGACCTGCAGCCGAACAGCCGCATGACCAACGGCACCGTGGCCGACGTCACCGATATAAGCGGGCGCGCCGTGACGCTGACCTACGACAACGGGCAGACCAAGAAGATTTCGATCCCCGACAGCACGCCCGTCGTGACCTTCGCCCCGGCCACGCCAGCCAATCTCAAGCCGGGCGCGACGGTCTTCGTTTCCGCCCAGCGCGAGACTGACGGGATGCTGAGTTCCAGCCGCGTCGTGGTGGGAACCAATGGCGTGATCCCGCCGATGTAGCCAAAATTGGCGGCAAGAGCCGGCTTTTCGGCCCTCACGATTAAGTGTCGGGAAGTCGGCTCCCCGGAAACACGCCGGAAACAAAATTCTACAATCTGGAAATACTGACGAAAGAAATCAGGAGCGTAATCCCACTCACGGCGGTCGGGCCATCGACCCGATTTTTAAGATCCGCCGGCGAAAGAAGGAAACGATCCATGAAAAAGTCCCTCCTCTCGGCCCTCGGGCTTGCGGTTGCACTCGCTTTCACGGCGCCGGTCATCGGTGCGACGAGCGCCGATGCGACCCCGATGGCAAAGCACCATCGTCATCACCGCGTCCATCATCATCACCGCGTCCACCGTCATCATGTTCGCCACCACCGCGCTCACCACCGCCACCACCCCGTGAAGAAGGCCTACTAAATACAACGACAAGACCGGCCTTGGCTCCTTGGTCCAGGGCTGGTCTTCTCCTGGCAATGCCAGGCGCCAGGCGTTTGCGAACAGGCCAGATCACCATCATCCAAGGACAGTGGTATCTCAGCGCCGGCTGAACAGCAGGCTGGCGACCAGGCCGAGCACCACGAGCCCAACCGCGGCGGCCGCAGCCGGATGGTCACGGGCCGATTTCTCGATCACCCTGCCTTGCTTGCGGATTGCCGGCATGGCGTCGTGCAGGCGTCCTGCAAGATCCGAATATGTGTCGACAGCGGCATCGCGGCCGCCTTCATAGTAGGCGCCACCCCGCTTTGACACGGCCTTACGCAACGCCGTGAGTTCCCTCGAGAGGGCCGCGACCTGCTTTTCGAGGTCGATGTCCGAAAGGGTCGAAAATGATGCCATCATGCGTTTCCTTGTCTTGCCATACGACGTCGTCTTGCTGAACGACGTCTTGCAGAGGAAACGTAACGCCTCACCCTAGGGCGGGTTCCGGTATCGAGGCTTCAAAGCGCTTCGCGCTGATGTCAGCGGACCTGGTCAAGCAGGCGCTTGCATTCCAGGAGGTCGAACAGCGCCTCCTGCAGCAGCGCGCGATTGTCGCGCGAAAGTTTCGATGAGTCCGGCTGAACCGGACCTTCCTCATCGCTCTTGCCCAGGCCGAAAAAGCGGCGGCTGGGCTTGACCCTTGGCTGGCCAACCAACTCGTCATCTCCACCGCGCGGCTGGGCCGCCGGCGTCAGCGGCACCTGATCGGCCTGCTTTCGTTGCGAGATCGCCTCGACGGCGGCCATGTCGCCATTGCCGATGGCAACCAGGAAATGATTGCCGTTCTCGCGCAGCAGCTTCTGCACACCCTTGATGGTGTAGCCCTGGTCGTAGAGCATGTGGCGGATGCCCTTGATCAGTTCGACATCCTGCGGCCGGTAATAGCGGCGGCCGCCGCCGCGCTTCATCGGCTTGATCTGGTTGAAGCGTGTCTCCCAGAAGCGCAGCACATGCTGTGGCAGATCGAGATCTTCAGCGACCTCGCTGATGGTGCGGAAGGCGTCAGGGCTCTTGTCCATGGGCGAAATCCTCACGCTGGAGCGTGATCCGGAACGGTCTTCAGCGAGATCAGGCTCAAAGAAAAGCTCATTCCATTTGCGCGGAATGGATCATACGCGGAACACCAATCCGGCCATGCTGCCGAATCGGGTCTTATTTCAGCGGTTTGTGAAGCAATATTCAAGCCCGGCGTGATCGCGGCGCTGGTTTTCAACCGTACAATGAAGGCTATTTGCCGCCCTTGGCCTTGCTGTTCTGGTGAGAGCGCAAGATGCGGTTCTTCAGCACGTTGGACGATTTGAAGGTCATCACCCGGCGCGGCAGGATCGGCACCTCTTCGCCGGTCTTGGGATTGCGCCCGATGCGCTCGTTCTTGGAGCGGACATGGAACGTCGCGAAAGACGACAGCTTGACCGTCTCGCCACGCACGATGGCTTCGCAGATTTCGTCCAGCACGGCTTCGACAAGTTCGGCGGATTCAGTGCGCGACAGGCCGACCTTTCGGTAGACGGCCTCCGCCAGGTCGGCACGCGTAAGTGTCTTTCCCCCCATGCGACCGTCCCATCAGTTCAAAACGTAAAATCGGCACAACAACGGCAGAGCCTAAGTAATTGATCCGTCAAGGTCAAGGACCGAAACCGAGCCGTTCGGCACTTACCAGCGAACCAGAACGGCGCCCCAGGTGAAGCCGCCGCCCATCGCTTCCAGGAGGACGAGGTCGCCCTTCTTGATGCGGCCATCGGCAACGGCCACCGATAGCGCCAGCGGCACGGAAGCAGCCGAGGTGTTACCGTGCAAATCGACTGTAACCACCACCTTTTGCTCTGCTATCCCGAGCTTCTTGGCGGATGCGTCAATAATTCGTTTATTGGCCTGGTGCGGCACGAACCAGTCGAGATCGTCGGCCGATATGCCGGCGGCCGAGAAGGTTGACTCGATGACGTCGGTGATCATGCCGACCGCATGCTTGAAGACTTCGCGGCCTTCCATCCTGAGGTGACCGACCGTCCCCGTGGTCGACGGCCCGCCGTCGACGAAAAGCTTGTCCTTGTGCACGCCGTCGGAGCGCAGGCTGGCCGCCAGGACACCGTGGTCGGCAATCGTGCCGGCCCCCTCGCCCGCCTCCAGGACAAGTGCCCCTGCGCCATCGCCGAACAGCACACAGGTCGAGCGGTCGTTCCAGTCGAGGATGCGCGAGAACGTTTCCGAGCCGATCACCAGCACACGTTTGGCAAGTCCTCCGCGGATGTAGAGGTCGGCTGTCGTCACGGCATAGACGAAGCCCGAGCATACCGCCTGCATGTCGAAGGCAAAGCCGTGATGCATGCCGAGCCGGTTCTGGATCTCTACCGCGGTGGCCGGGAATGTGTTGTTGGGCGTCGACGTCGCCAGCACGATCACGTCGATGTCATCCGGCGTCAGCCCTGCATTGGCAAGGGCGGCACGGGCCGCGGCCTCTCCCAGGGAAGCCGTCGTCTCGTCGTCAGCCGCGATATGGCGCTGGCGGATGCCGGTGCGCTGGGCGATCCACTCATCCGAGGTTTCAACCATGCCCTCGAAATCGGCATTCTTCATGATGCGGCGGGGCAGCGCGGCGCCCGTGCCGCGCACGACTGATCTGATCAAAGTTCTTTCCTATTCCTTCGCGTCGATAACGACGTCGGATTTCCGTGATGACAGGGCATGCGGGTTGCGCGCATGAAACAGGTCCAGGTCGGCTTCGATGCGGTCGAGCAGATTGTTGCGCACCATGTCATAGCCGAGCTCGATGGCAGCGGCAAAACCATCCGAATCGGCACCGCCATGGCTTTTGACGACAATGCCGTTCAGCCCCAGGAACACGCCGCCATTGGAGCGGCCGACATCCATCTTTTCGCGCAGGCGATCAAAGGCGCTCTTGGCGAATACATAGCCGATCTTGGCCATCAGCGTGCGGCTCATCGCGGCGCGCAGATAGCCCGCGATCTGGCGCGCGGTGCCTTCCGCGGTCTTCAACGCGATGTTGCCGGCGAAGCCTTCCGTCACCACCACGTCGACCGTGCCCTTGCCGATATCATCGCCTTCGACAAAGCCATGATAATTCATCGAGGCCATGTTGGCCTCGCGCAGCATGCGCCCCGCTTCCTTGACCTCTTCCTGGCCCTTAATCTCTTCCACGCCGACATTGAGCAGGCCGACGGTGGGCCGCGCCACGCCGAACACGGAGCGCGCCATGCCGGTGCCCAGAATGGCAAAATCGATGAGCTGGTGTGCATCGGCGCCAATGGTGGCGCCGACGTCCAGAACCACGCTTTCGCCGCGCAATGTCGGCCACAATGCCGCGATCGCCGGGCGATCGATGGTGGCCATGGTGCGCAGGCAGAACTTCGACATCGCCATCAGCGCGCCGGTGTTGCCGGCGGAGATGCAGGCGTCCGCGGCGCCTGACTTGACCGCTTCTACCGCCTTCCACATCGACGACTTCCAGCGGCCATGGCGCAAGGCCTGGCTGGGCTTGTCGTCCATTCTGACCGCGATCTCGCAATGGAAGAATTCGCTCACCTCTGCCAATTTGGGGAACTTGGCCAGTTCGGGGCGCACAAGCTCCTCACGCCCGTAGATGACGAAGCGGATGTCGGGACGGCGAGTCGCGACCGTCATGAGCGCCGGAATAACCACGGCTGGTCCGTGATCGCCGCCCATGGCATCGATGGAAATCCTGATCACGCGGTATTTATCTCACGGTTATGCGGCAGGTCGCTTTAGTGATCGCGAAGGTTCGGCGAAAATAGCGGTTTTGGGTTTTCACACAACCGACTTTTCCATCGCGGGCGAGGTTTTCAGGATTTTCCCAGCAAGGATCGCAGTTTTTGCTGAAATTCATTCTCTACCGCTTCGGCCTCGCCGCCGGCATCCAGCGACGCGCCCGACTTGCGCGGATAGGGGTTGATCGCCAGTCCGAAGAACTGCTCGGCGAGCGCGCCGACATCGATCATGTCGCCGGAGAATGTTTCGGGGCTGTCAGGACCATCCGCGTCGAGCAAGATCTCGCCGCCGCCCTCGAATCCCTGCCGCCCAAGCTTGGAATCCTCGGGCAGCAACAGCGCCTCGACCGGCTCGTCGATATGCGCTTCAACGGGTTCGAGCGTGACGATGCAGGCCTGAGTGATATCGGCCTCGACACGGCCGCTGACCTTGATGCCATTGCGCTTCCAGGAAGCGACAAGCAGTTCAGCGCGATAGGCTTCGACCGACAGCAGGCCGTGCTCCTCGGCGAGCGCGGCACGCTGGGCGGCGTCGGCCTCGATCACCACCGGCAGGCCCTTCTGCGGCAGCCGGGCGACATTGGCGAAGAAGGAAACCGGGCTTCGCGGATCAACATGTTTCATCAAGCACCTCCCTTGGCGAGCGGAAACACCGCCGTGCCGGAAACGATCGATTCGGACGGCTGCGCGGACAGCTGCCGGCAAGCGTCGGCGACATAGTCGGCCAATTGCGGCGCCTCCGGCCATGTGCCTGCATCGGGCCGGACATTGCGGGCAAGTGCTGCGGTCAGCCCGTCGCGATCGTTTCTGTCCAGCGCATCATCATAGGCGGCGGTGCGGCCATAGAACATCTTCGCCAGTTTCTTCATGCGTTTGGGCACGCCGACATCGCCAATGCCCAGTTCCCGCAGCGAATGATCGACGTCGAGGAAGAACTCGTCGATCAGCACCTGGGCGATCTCCTGCGCCACGCCGCCCTCGCCGCGCAAGCGATGCTGGAACAGGAACATATGCAGCGAAAGCATCTCGAAACGGCCGAGCGGCGTGTCCGGCACACTCCAGTGGGAATAAAATACAGCCTGCCGCGCCGCCGCCACGATTTGTGCGTAAAGCGCGTCCGTGATGGCGCGGTTGGCGTGGCGTTCGCGACCAAAAAGGCGCTGGAACATGGGGATGGTCTCCCGGGGACCGTTTGTTGAATTGGCCTTGTTGCATCGGCAAGCAAGCTGGTTTACCGGTTTTGCGGCCCAGCGCAAGTTGCGGCGATATAATGGAGAATTGTTGTTGCGCGCGCTGAATTTCAAGTCGACCTTCTCGTCCAGGCCCGCCGGCGCGATCTCGCTGCTGCTCGTCGTTTCGGCGCTTTCGGCCTGTCACACCAACAAGATGATCGGCGACCTCAGTCCGAGCGAGACGTTCACCCAAGGTTATGTCTACGATCAGCAGGCCGTCGATTCGGTGCCCGTCGGTTCCAGCCGCGAACAGGTGCTTCTGGCGCTTGGCACGCCGTCGACCACCGCGACCTTCGATAACGAGGCATTTTACTACATTTCGCAGACGCGCAAGCGCTACGTCGCCTTCGATAAGCCGAGGCTCGTCGACCAGAAAGTTCTGGCGGTCTATTTCGGCGCCGATGGCCGCGTCACCCAGATCGCCAATTACGGCATGAAGGACGGCAAGATTTTCGACTTCATCTCGCGCACCACGCCGACTGGCGGCAAGGACCAGAACTTCCTCAGCCAGATCATCAACGGCGCCAGCAAGCTGGCGCCCGGCATCCCCGGCGGCGGCACTCCCTGATCATCAGACCCTGCTCCCCCCGGGAAGCAGCATCATCTCAGGCGACCAAAAACCCGTGGGAGCGATCTCGCGGGTTTTTGTTTGGCCAAGGCGAGCCCGGCTTGCCAGCAAGAGGGCAAGCCCACATCAAATCCGGCGATCTTGAGGTTTTGAAGTAAGTGCCTGATCCGAGCCAAAACAAAACCCGCGGGAATCGCTCCCCGCGGGTTTCTATCTAACGGCCTGGCTCCGTTCAGCCGTGCGCGAGCACGGCCAGCAGCAGGAGTGCGACAATGTTGGTAATCTTGATCGCCGGATTGACGGCCGGGCCGGCCGTGTCCTTGTAGGGATCACCGACCGTATCGCCGGTCACCGAGGCCTTATGCGCCTCGGAGCCCTTGAGATGCTTGACGCCGTCCTTGTCGGTGAAACCGTCCTCGAACGACTTTTTCGCGTTGTCCCAGGCGCCACCGCCCGAAGTCATCGAGATGGCGACGAACAGGCCGTTGACGATGACGCCGAGCAGCGAGGCGCCTAGGGCGGCGAAGGCCGAGGCCTTCGAACCCGAGATCAAGAGCACGCCGAAATAGACGACGAGCGGCGCCAGCACCGGCAGCAGCGACGGGATGATCATTTCCCGGATCGCCGCCTTTGTCAGAAGGTCGACGGCACGCGCATAGTTCGGCTTGGAGGTGCCGGCCATGATGCCGGGATCCTCGCGGAACTGCTTGCGCACCTCCTCGACGATGGCACCCGCCGCACGACCGACGGCCGTCATGGCGATACCGCCGAACAGATAGGGGATCAGGCCGCCGAAGATCAGGCCGGCGACGACGTAAGGGTTGGAGAGATCGAAGGAGATCTCACCCATGCCCTGGAAGTAGGGATATTTGTCGCCACTGGCGGCAAAGAACTTCAGGTCGTTCGAATAGGCGGCGAACAGCACCAATGCGCCGAGGCCGGCCGAACCGATGGCATAGCCTTTGGTCACGGCTTTCGTCGTGTTGCCGACAGCGTCAAGCGCGTCGGTGGAGTGGCGCACTTCCTTGGGCAGGCCGGCCATTTCGGCGATGCCGCCGGCATTGTCGGTGACCGGGCCGAAGGCGTCGAGCGCAACGATCATGCCGGCGAGGCCAAGCATGGTGGTGACGGCGATCGCCGTGCCGTAGAGGCCGGCGAGCTGGTAGGTCGAGATGATGCCGCCGACGATGACGATGGCCGGCAACGCCGTCGATTCCAGCGAAATCGCGAGGCCCTGGATGACGTTGGTGCCGTGACCGGTCACCGACGCCTGGGCGATCGAGTTGACCGGGCGCTTGTTGGTGCCGGTGTAATACTCGGTGATCACCACGATCAAACCGGTCACCGCGAGGCCGATCAGGCCGCAGATGAACAGGTTTTTGCCGGTGATGACCATGCCGGCGACGGTGCCGATCTCGCCCCAGCCAAAGCATACCGAGGTGGCCACGCCGAGGCCGGCGATCGACAACAGGCCGGTGACGATCAGGCCCTTGTAGAGCGCTCCCATGATCGAGCCGTTGGATCCGAGCTTGACGAAGAAGGTGCCGACGATCGAGGTCAGGATGCAGGCGCCGCAAATGGCCAGCGGATAGAGCATCGCGGCGCCGAGAACGGCGGTGCCGCCGAAGAAGATGGCGCCGAGAACCATGGTGGCGACGACCGTCACCGCATAGGTCTCGAACAGGTCGGCGGCCATGCCGGCGCAGTCACCGACATTGTCGCCGACATTATCGGCGATGGTGGCCGGGTTGCGCGGATCGTCTTCGGGAATGCCGGCTTCGACCTTGCCGACCAGATCGCCGCCGACATCGGCGCCCTTGGTGAAGATGCCGCCGCCGAGACGGGCGAAGATGGAGATCAGCGAGGCGCCGAAGCCGAGCGCGACCAGCGAGTCGATGACGATGCGGTCATTGGGCTGCAGGCCCATGGGACCGGTCAGGATGAGGTAGTAGATCGAGACGCCGAGCAGCGCCAGGCCGGCCACCAGCATGCCGGTGATGGCGCCCGACTTGAAGGCGATGTCGAGACCAGCGGCCAGACTGTTGGAGGCAGCCTGCGCCGTGCGCACGTTGGCACGCACCGAAACATGCATGCCGATGAAGCCGGCAGCGCCCGACAGGACGGCGCCGATCAGGAAGCCGATCGCGGCGGTGATCGAAAGCAGCCACCAGGCGAGCAAAAGCACGACCACGCCGACAAGGGCGATGGTGGTGTACTGGCGCGCCAGGTAGGCTTGCGCGCCTTCGCGAATAGCGGCGGAGATTTCCTGCATGCGTGCATTGCCCTGATCGGACGCTAGGACCGAACGTGTCGCCCAGATGGCGTAAAGGACAGAAAGCAGGCCGCAGGCGATGACGGCGTAAAGTATGGTCATTGCCAAATTTTCCTCGATTGTTGGCCCAAATGAACCCCTCCCTGGGCCGTTGAGACAAAGACCGGAATCCGCGCACGGAATCCACCTCTTCGCATCGGTGTATGCGAAACACGGCTCGGAACGTCAAGATATTGTTCAGTTTTTGCCCGGCTTTCGCCCAAAAGACAAAAGCCGCGACGAACCTGCCGGCAGGGTCCCTCATTTATATCGATTGAAATGACGCAAGGAAGTGGCGCCGACAGAGCATCAGCGGCGCAAAAGACTACTCCGCCTCGCGTCCCATTCGCCGCGCCGCATAGCGCTCGACCGCCGACAATCCGTCATAGATCAGCACGGCAAGGGCGGCCACGATCAGGCCGCCCTGCAGGATGAAAGCAAGATTGTTGGACAAGAGACCGGCGATAATCACCTCGCCCAGCGTCTTGGCGGCAACCGTCGAGCCTATGGTGGCGGTGGCCAGGCTGATCACCACGGAAAGCCTGATGCCGCCAAGGATGATCGGCGCGCTGAGCGGCAGCTCGACCTTGGTGAGCCTTTGCCAGCCGGTCATGCCGGCGCCGCGCGCCGCCTCGACGACATTGGCCGGCAGCGTCGTCAGCCCGGTCAGCGCATTCTCGAAGATCGGCAGCAGGCCATAGAGAAACAGCGCGATCAGCGTCGGCTTCTCTCCGAAGCCGACGGCCGGCACGGCGAGCGCCAGCACCGCCACCGGCGGAAAGGTCTGGCCGATATTGACCAGGCTGCGCGACAGCGGCAGGAATTCGGCGCCCGCCGGCCTGGTGACAAGGATGGCCAGAGCCACCGCAACGATGGTCGCGGCGACGGTGGCGAGCAGCACGGTGCGCAGATGCAGCAGCGTCAGCGTCAGCAGGCTGCCCTGATTGTAGATCACCGGCGCGTTGTTCTCGGTCAGCGGCTTGAGCAGCGGCTCAAACCAGCCCGGACCGGTGACGAACGCCACGAGCAACACCACCAGCGCAAGCCTGAGCAGCAAAGGCAGCCAGGCTTTCATGCCGGCCTCGCCGCCCGCTTGACCAGCCCATCCACCGTGACGCGGCCGAGCGGCTCGCCGTCGGCGCCTTTGACCGGCAGCGCCGGCCGGCCCGACCACAGGAGTTCAGCCAGCGCATCGCGCTGGCTGGCATCGCCGGGGATGGCTTCGCCCTCGGCGGCGCCGTTCTCCACGGCGTCACGCACCCGTCCGAGCGAGAGCAGCCGGAATGGCCTTTCGCTGGCGCCGACCAGGGTCTCGACGAAGCTGCTGGCCGGGTTTGCCAGGATCTCGGCGGGCTTGGCGTATTGCACGAGCTTGCCGGCATCCATAACGGCGATCCTGTCGCCCATATGCACGGCCTCTTCCATGTCGTGGGTGACGAGGATGATGGTGGTCCCGAAGCGCTTCTGGATCGCCAGCAGATCTTCCTGCGCCTTGGCGCGGATGATCGGATCGAGCGCGCCGAACGGCTCGTCCATCAACAGCACGTTGGGTTCGGCGGCGAGCGCGCGGGCCACGCCGACCCGCTGCTGCTGGCCACCGGACAATTCGTGCGGGTAGCGCGGTCCGAATTCCCGGGGGTCGAGCTGGTAGAGCGTCATCAGCTCGTCGACGCGCGCCTTGATGCGGTCCTTGTCCCAGCCAAGCAGCACCGGCACGGTGGCGATGTTCTGCGCCACGGTTCGATGTGGAAACAGGCCATGGCCCTGAATGGCATAGCCGATACTGCGGCGCAGTTCGTAGCCGGGTACCGAGCGGTTGTCGGCGCCGTCGAGCTTGATGATGCCGGATGTCGGCTCGACCAGCCGGTTGATCATGCGCAGCAGCGTCGTCTTGCCCGAGCCCGAAGTGCCGACAATGACGGCGATGGTGCGGGGTTCGACGACCATCGAGACGTCGTCGACGACGGTGGTCGCGTCATAGCGCTTGGTGATGCCTTCGATCTCGATCATGCCGTTTCAACCCTGCGCTTGGTGGCGGTCATTTCGATCACTGCGTCGAGGATGATGGCGGCGGCGAAGGCCAGCGCCACGGTCGGCACCGCGCCGAGCAGCACCAGGTCCATCGCCGTCTGGCCAACGCCCTGGAAGACGAAGACGCCAAAGCCGCCGCCACCGATGAGCGCGGCGATGGTGGCAAGGCCGATGTTCTGCACCAGCACGATGCGGATACCAGTGAGGATTACCGGAAAGGCCAGCGGGAATTCGATGCCGAACAGGCGCTGGCGGTCGGTCATGCCCATGCCGCGCGCCGCGTCGTTGGCGGCGCGCGGCACGCCGGCGAGGCCGACCACGGTGTTGGCCACCACCGGCAGCAACGAATAGAGAAACAGGGCAACGAAGGCCGGCGCTGTGCCAATGCCACGAATGCCGAGCGCGGCCGCTCCCGGCACATGCGTGGCGATCCAGCCGAGGGGCGCGATCAGCAGGCCAAACAGCGCGATCGAGGGAATAGTCTGGATGATGTTGAGCACGTTGAGCACACCGGCCCGCAGCCTTTCGACACGATGGCAGAGGATGCCAAGCGGCAGGCCAACGATGACCGCAGCAAGCAGCGAGCCAAGCGCCAGCGTCACATGCTTGGAACCTTCGGCCCAGAAACTGTCGGCGCGGTTGGCGTATTCCTTCAGGATGGAAAGGTCGTTCCAGGCCCCCGACACCAAAAGCAGTCCGATGGCTACGACAGCGGCGGCCAGCACGCCGACACGGGCCCATGGCGACAAATTCAGGCGCGTCAGCACGTCCGCCAGCAACAGCGTGAAGGCGAAGATGAGTATCCAGAAACCGGAGGCCGGCGATACTCTGGCAAAGGTGTTGCCGGCCGGCGTCAAGAATGTGCCGGCAACGCCGACGAGCAGCGCGAGCGCGGCAAGCGCCACGACGCTGGCCGCCAGGCGCAGCACAAGCGATGTCCTGAACAGCGCTATGAGCGCCGCGACGATCACGATAGCCATCAGCAATGGCCCGGCGGTTGCCGGCAGCGCCTCGAGAATCGAGCGCGCCTGGCCCGGAACGATGCGGTTGGCACGGAACGTGGCGAAGGGAGCGAGGAACGCCGCATAGGCCGCGATCGCGGCAATGACCACGCCGAGCTTGTCGAAACGAATGTTCACGCCCTCCCCTGTCGGTCGTTCCGGCGCACCACGCGAGCGGCGCACCGGAATCGTCCTACTTCAGAAAGCCGTTCTTCTTTAGGAAGTCCTCGGCGACACCCTTGACCGGCTCGCCGCCAACCTGCACGCGACCGTTCAGTTCCTGCAGCGTGACGAGATCAAGCTTGGCGAAGACCGGCTTCAGCAACGTCTCGATCTCGGGATGTTGCTTGAGCACGGATTCGCGGATGATGGGCGCCGGCTGGTAGACCGGCTGCACGCCCTTGTCGTCCTCGAGCACGACAAGGCCGGAGGGCGCGATGCCGCCATCGGTGCCGTAGACCATGGCGGCATTGGCGCCGCTGGTCTGGTTGGCGGCCGCGGCGATGGTCGCCGCCGTGTCACCACCCGAAAGCGTGATCAGCTGATCCGGCTTCAGCGTGAAGCCGTAGGTGGTCTGGAAGGCCGGAAGGGCGGCCGCCGAATTGACGAACTCGGCGGAAGCCGCGAGCACCACCTTGCCGCCGCCGGCGACGTATTTGCCGAAGTCCGACAGCGTGACGAGCTTGTTCGCGTCCGTCACTTCCTTACGCAGGGCTATTGCCCAGGTGTTGTTTGCCGGCGCCGGCGACAGCCAGACGATCTTGTTGGCGTCGTAGTCGAGCTTCTTGGCCGTCTCATAGGCCTTGGCGGCGTCCTTCCACACGGGGTCATCGGCCTTCTCGAAGAAGAAGGCGGCGTTGCCGGTGTATTCGGGATAGATGTCGATCTCGCCGGCGGTGATCGCCTTGCGCACCACCGGCGTGCCGCCGAGTTGAATGCGGTCCGATGTCTTGATGTTGTTGGCGTTGAGAACGAGCTGGATGATGTTGCCGAGCACGCCGCCCTCGGTATCGATCTTCGAGGAGACGACCACCTGGGCACTGGCGGACGCTGCCGTGATGGCCAGCGCCAATGCCGCGCCAGCGAAAACCTTGACTGAAAACATCGTGAAAAACCCCTTGCTGAAAGCGAAATGCGGCGGCCGCATATGAGCATGGCTTCAACGGCCAGTCGGGGCACACGGTTTCATAACAATAGGTACGGACGCAATAATTTTGTTTCAGATCGGCAAATTCAACCGAAGCAATCCTGACAGCGTCATGTCAGATCGACAGCAGTTCGCGGATCAGGTGCGCGCGTTGCGCAGGGCCGTCCACTTGAGCGCGCCCAGCGCCACGAAGCAAAGAGCGGTGACCGGAAAGATCATCCAGTTCAGCATCTCCCAGCCCCAGGCGTTGTAGACCATGCCCGACAGCAGCGACGCGCAGGCGACGGAGCCGAACAGGACGAAGTCGTGGAAACCCTGCACCTTGCCCTTTTCCGACGGCCGGTAGCTGGCCGCGACCATGGCGGTGGCGCCGATGAAGCCGAAATTCCAGCCAAGGCCGAGCAGGATCAGGGACGTCCAGAATTGCCACAGCGCCAGGCCCGACAAGGCAACGGCAGCACAGCCGATGAGCAGGATCAGACCAATGGCGACGATGCGCTCGGCGCCACAGCGATGGATCAGCGAGCCGGTGAAGAAGCTCGGCGCGAACATCGCCATGACGTGCCAGGAAATGCCCAGCGTCGCATCATTCTCCGACAGGCCGCAGCCGACCATGGCCAAAGGCGCACCGGTCATCACGAAGCTCATCAGCGCATAACTGCCGACGGCGCAAAACAGCGCGGCGACGAAGCGCGGCCTGGTGACGATTTCGGACAGGGGCCTGGCATCGCCGCCGGAAACGTCAACCTTGCTCACCGCTTTTGCCGGCAGGCGCAGAAACGACAGGATAATCGCGCCCACGGCTGCCAGCGGCAGGATGGAGGCGAACGATCCGGCAAACATCACCGGTGCGAACAGTTCCCTGGTGAAGATGACGATCTGCGGCCCAAGGATGGCGGTGATGATGCCGCCGGCCAGCACGAAGGAGATGGCGCGCGCCTTGAACTGCGGCGGCGCGTTGTCGGCGGCGGCAAAGCGGAATTGCTGGACGAAGGCGCCGCCGATGCCGATCACCAGCAGCGCGAACGCGAACAACCAGAAACTGCCGTGGAAGAGCGCCAGTGTGGCAATCAGGCCGCCAAGGGCGGTGACGACGGTTCCGGTCATGAAGCCGCCGCGCTGGCCCAGGCGGCGGATGATGGCCGCGGCGGGCAAGGCGCCGAGCGCGACGCCGATGTTGAAGCCGGTGATCGGCGCCGTCGCCAACGATTTGTCGGCACCAAGCAGGTATTGGCCGGCCAGCGCGCCCATCGAAATGGCGATGGGCGCCGCCGAGCCGATGATCGCCTGCGATGCGGCGAGGATCAGCGCGGTGCGCCGCGCCTCCCTGCCCGTCTCGACGGCGATGGTCGTCACGATGAGTCCTTGCCACGCCCCTCGCCGCGCACACGGCGTGACACGCGGTCGAGCACGGCATTGACCAGCTTTGGCTCGTCGTCCTCGTAGAAGGCCTTGGCGATGTCGACATATTCCGAAACGATGACCGCCACCGGCACGTCTTCGCGCTTCATCAGTTCATAGACGCCGGCGCGCAGGATCGCGCGCAGCGTCGAATCGAGCCTCGACAGCGGCCAGTTATCGGTCAGCGCCTGGCGGATGACCGGATCGATTGTCTTCTGGTCCTCGACCACGCCGGTCAGGATGGCGCGGAACCATTGGGCATCCGCCTCGCGATAAAGCGCGCCGTCGACTTCCTTGCCAAGCCGGAACGCCTCATATTCGGCGGTGATCTCGAAGACGCCGCTGCCGGCGACATCCATCTGATAGAGCGCCTGCACGGCGGCCAGACGGGCGGCGCCCCGCTTGTTGGCATGGCGCATAGCAGGCTGTCCGGGCGAAGCGGGTTCGCTCACGATCGGGCTCCCAATTGTTCCTTCAGCGCGATCATGGTCAGCGCCGCACGCGCGGCAAAACCGCCCTTGTCGCCTTCCGAGCGCTTGGCCCGCGTCCATGCCTGGGCATCGTTCTCGGTGGTCAGGATGCCGTTGCCGATGCAGACAGAGTCCTGCACGGACAGGTCCATCAGCGCGCGGCTGGATTCATTGGCGACGATGTCGAAGTGATAGGTATCGCCACGGATGATCGTGCCGAGCGCGACAAAACCATCGTAATTTGTGCCGCCTTCCGCCGCGCCGTCCAGCGCGAAGGTGATCACCGCGGGAATTTCGAGCGAACCTGGAACGGTGACGACGTCGTAAGTCGCGCCCGCTTCATCGAGCGCGCTCGTCGCGCCGTCGAGCAGCGCGTCGGCAAGGTCGTCGTGAAAGCGCGCTTCGACAATCAGCAGATGCGCCTTCGCCTTCGGACGAATGAAGGCTTTGCCGTGTTGGGATGTACCAGCCATAAAAGTCTCCGGGGGGTTGCCGGTGACTTAGGCCGAAGCCGGATTGATCGCAAGCGGAAGATTGGGATGGACGCCAGTCCTATCGATCCTCTCGCGTATGCCACAGGCGCAACACAGAAATTATCGTGTCCTGTATTTCGTAGCGAATTTCGTAGCTGCCCACCAAAATGCGGCGCACTTCTCGTGGCTCGAACTCTTCCAGTTTCTCGCCGATACGCGGATACTCCACCAACCGTGCCGGTGCGGCAGTAAGCGCCTGCACAGCACGGGCGGCGGCCGGGCCATTTGTCGGCGCGAGAAAATCATGGAGCCGGACCAAGTCGGACAAAGCCTTGTTGGTCCATTTCAACTCCATCAACGAGGCACCGGCAGCGGCTTGTCGGTGCCAAGACTCTCAGCCCACGCCTGCACGGCCTGATGGTCGATGACCCGTCCTGCATCCACATCGGCCAATGCTTCAAGCGTGAGCCGTCGGCGCTCCTCCTCCAAATCCACCCAAGCGGAAAGAGCTTGTTTGACGATCCAGCCGCGCGGGCGCTCAAGGCGAGCAGCAAGCTGATCTACCTTTTCTGCCAGCGGCAGCGGAACATGAGCGGTGATTACTTTTGTATCCATCCATGCCTCACAATCAGACTTAATCATAGCGATTAAAACTGATTAGTCGAGATCGAAGCTCAGACCTTAGCGCTCAAAGCCCCTCTTTCGCCGCCTCCGCAAGGCGCGCGGCGTAGCGGGCCATGGTGTCGATCTCGAAATTGACGCGGTCGCCGGCCCGGCGCTCGCCCCAGGTGGTGACAGTCAGCGAGTGGTGGATCAACAACACGTCGAAGCGGGCGCCCTCCACCTTGTTGACAGTGAGCGAGGTGCCGTCGAGTGCGACGGAGCCCTTTGGCGCGATGAATTTGGCCAGATGGCGCGGCGCCTCCAGCGTGAAGCGCACCGCGTCGCCCTCGTCCTTGCGCTCGACGATCTCCGCGGTGCCGTCGACATGACCCGACACGATGTGGCCGCCGAGTTCGTCACCGATCTTCAGCGCCCGCTCGAGATTGACCTTGGTGCCGGATTTCCAGCGCGAAGCCGTGGTCAGCCGCAAGGCCTCTTCCCAGGCCTCGACCTCGAACCAGCGCGCGTTCGAGCCATGGTCGGGAAGCGCCGTGACCGTCAGGCAGACGCCGCCGCACGAGATCGAGGCGCCGATGGCGATGGTTTCGGGGTCATAGGCCGTATCGATGCGCAGGCCGACGCCTTCGCTGAGCGGCTTGACGGACGCGACGGTGCCGATATCGGTGACAATTCCGGTGAACATCGATGCTGATCCCTACATGCCGAAAAGTGTGAAGCGGTTTTCTCGGACAAACGGGCACCGTTTGTCCAGACATCACGTTCTATCTCTTTGATTTGGAGCCGGATTCAGATTTCAGGTCGACTCGACCTGAAATCATCCGGCTCTAGAGGTCTCTTACCCACTCGGCGTAGCTGTCCTCGCCGAAGCGCATCTCGCGCAGTTTGCGGAAGCCTGCCGGGATATGGTCAGCATCGACCGGCGATGCAATGCCATCCTGGCCGATCGCCTCCGGCCCCTGGAACAACACGATACGGTCGACCAGATCTTCGTCGAGGAATGCCTTGGCGACCTGGGCGCCGCCCTCGACCAGCACGCTTGCCATGCCGAGTGCCGCCAGGTCTTCTAGCAATTCCGGCAGGGCGACGACGCCGTCATGGGTTTCCGTGCCGATGAAGCGTACGCCGGCGCGTTCGAGTGCGGAGCGACGGTGCGGATCGGCTTCAAGACAGGCAGCGACATAGAGCGGCACGCGGTCGACACCGGAAACCAGCTTCGAGGCTTCCGGCAGCCGGATCTGGCGATCGAGGATGATGCGCGCCGGCGAACGGTTTTCCAGCCCAGGCAGGCGCACGGTCAGCGCCGGATCGTCTTCCAGCGCCGTGCCGATGCCAATCAGTATGGCATCGGACTCCGCGCGCATCAAATAGACGTCGCGGCGCGCGATCTCGCCGGTGATCGCAACCTGGCCGGCGCCTTTCCTGCCGATCTTGCCGTCGTTCGAAAGCGCAAGCTTAAGCGTCACTTCCGGACGTTTTCGCAGGGATCGAATCAAATAGCCCGCCATCTGCTCGGCGGCTTCCGTGGCCAGAACCTTCTCCACCACCTCGATGCCGGCGGCACGCAGGATGGCATAGCCCTTGCCGGAGACGCGCGGATCCGGATCGCTGGCGGCCCCCACGACGCGCGCAATGCCGGCATTGACCAGGGCGTTGGCGCAAGGCGGGGTGCGGCCGTGATGGGCGCAGGGTTCTAGCGTGACATAGGCGGTGGCGCCACGCGCCAGTTCGCCGGCCTCGGCCAGCGCCTCGGTCTCGGCATGCGGCCGGCCGCCAATGGCTGTGACACCGGTACCGACGATCATCGGCCCCTCGCCGTCATCGCGCACGATCAGCGTGCCGACGGAAGGGTTGGTGGAGGTGCGGCCGGCATTCCTGCGCGAAAGCCGCAAGGCGGCGGCCATGAAACGGCGATCAAGGGCCGCTTGTTCGGCCTCGCTCGGTTGCGATGCTACCATGCTCAGCCGGCGTCCTCTTCACTCTTGTCTTCGTCGCCCTTCAACTCGCCCAGCAATTCGTGGAAATCCTTGGCCTCGCGGAAATTGCGGTAGACCGAGGCAAAACGCACATAGGCGACGTCATCGAGCGACTTCAGCGCCTCCATGACCAGCCGGCCGACCTCGCCGGAGGCCACTTCCGTCTCGCCGGAGCTTTCGAGCTGGCGCACGATGCCGGTCACCGCGCGGTCGATGCGTTCGGGATCGACATTGCGCTTGCGCACCGCGATCTCGACCGAGCGCAGCAGCTTGTCGCGGTCGAACGGCACTTTCCGGCCCGATTTCTTGACCACGACCAGATCGCGCAACTGCACGCGCTCGAAGGTGGTGAAACGGCCGCCGCAGTCGGGGCAGACACGCCTTCTGCGGATCGCCGCGCCGTCTTCGGCGGGGCGCGAATCCTTCACCTGCGTATCTTCGGACTGGCAATAGGGACAGCGCATGGAGAGCCTTGGGTTCGCGAATCTGGTGAGGCGAAAGGCTTAGAGCCTTTCCGACCGGGATTGAAGCCGTTCCGTCTCTTCAACGGACTGCCGCACAGAGATAGCGAGGCGCAAGGAAGATTGCCAGCGCGGCGGCCAGCCAGACGGCGATGCCGCTCGCGACGGCCAGGCAATAGTCGACCTTGTCGATGAATAACCAGCAGGCGCCGAGGAAGGCAAGGTAGGCGGGAATTGTCTTCATCCCGGCAAGGCAGGCATAGCGGAAATCGCCCGCATCGCCCTTGGCGCCGACGGCGAGCAAGGCAATGACGGCAAAGGTCGGCGCCAGCGGCGGGATACCTGGCAGGACATTGCCCGTTTGGACGCCCAGACGATCAGCGCCGTCACCAGCCGCCGACCTTCCAGACAATGTCCATGCGCGGTCCCTACCGCGACCGAGCCGTCACGGCGCGACGTCCTTGGTCGGGAAGCCGCAAGACGTCCCGAGGTTGCGGTAGGCCTTGGTGAAGCCGTCCATCGGGATGCTGGCGAAGGCCTGCTTGCCGAAAGCCACGTCGAGCGAGACGACCTGACGCATGGCTCGCAGCAGCGCGAGACTGGTCTTGGCTTGATTGTCGACCGTCCAGCTCGGACGGCCGATGCCGGCATCGTTGGAATAGACCGTCGCCGAAACCTTGACGCCGGGATCGCCGAACGTTGCCGCGATCTTCTTGCCGGTCGGCAGTTGCTTGTTGTCGACGGTGAGCATGATGGCCGGATAGGCATCAGGCGGCAGCGCATCGCCGGTCGAGATCGACAAGGTCAGCGTGCCCGAATTGCCGCTCGCATCGAAGAACGCCGTCGAAGCCGCGCAGGTCTTGTGCGCATCCTGGCCGGTGTCGAGTGTATCGACCATGGTTGTCCATCGGCCGAAGGTGCTCGTGGCAGGCATGTCCGGAGCGGGCTGTGTCTGCGCCGAAACAGGCCCACAGATGGCCAGCCAGCCGACAGCGCCGAGTGAGGCGATACGAAAATTGCGCATCATCGTTTCTCCAGTTCCATGCGCCACCCGATCAGGGGTGGCGCCGACGGCGGATAAAAGATGACGCTTCGCGCCTGGTCAATCGCTAAGGACGTTCAGCCAAGGTAAGGATAGAGCGGAAAACGATCGGTCAACGCCACGACCTTGGCCTTGACCGCTGCCTCGACCGCGGCATTGCCCTCGTCGGAATTGGCGACCTTGAGACCATCCAGCACTTCGGCGATCAGCTTGCCGATCTCGCGGAATTCGGCCTGGCCAAAGCCGCGCGTGGTGCCGGCCGGAGTGCCGAGACGCACGCCCGAGGTGACGAAGGGCTTTTCCGGGTCGAAGGGAATGCCATTCTTGTTGCAAGTGATGTTGGCGCGGCCAAGGGCTGCCTCGGCGCGCTTGCCGGTGGCGTTCTTGGGGCGCAAATCGACCAGCATCAGATGGTTGTCGGTACCGCCGGAGACGATGTCGAGGCCCGTTTCCTTGAGGCTCGAAGCCAGCGCCTTGGCGTTGGCGGCCACACTCTCGGCATAGACCTTGAAGCTCGGCTTAAGCGCCTCGCCGAAGGCCACGGCCTTGGCGGCGATGACATGCATCAGCGGTCCGCCCTGCAGGCCGGGGAACACCGCCGAGTTCATCTTCTTGGCAATGTCTTCGTCGTTGCACAGGATCATGCCGCCGCGCGGGCCGCGCAGCGACTTGTGCGTGGTGGTCGTCACCACATGGGCGTGCGGCAATGGCGAGGGATGCACGCCGCCGGCGACGAGGCCCGCAATATGCGCCATGTCGACCATCAGATAGGCGCCGACCGCATCCGCGATCTCGCGAAAGCGCTTCCAGTCCCAGATGCGTGAATAGGCGGTGCCGCCGGCCAGGATCAGCTTCGGCTTGGTCTCATGCGCGGTCTTTTCGATGGCGTCCATGTCGAGCAGATGGTCTTCCTTGCGCACGCCGTAGGAGACGACCTTGAACCACTTGCCGCTCATGTTGACCGGCGAGCCGTGGGTGAGATGGCCACCGGAATTGAGGTCGAGGCCCATAAAGGTGTCGCCGGGCTGCAGCAGCGCCAGGAACACCGCCTGGTTCATCTGGCTGCCGGAGTTCGGCTGGACGTTGGCGAAATTGCAGCCGAACAGCTTCTTTGCCCGCTCGATGGCCAGCTCCTCGGCCACGTCGACGAACTGGCAGCCGCCATAGTAGCGCTTCCCCGGATAGCCCTCGGCGTATTTGTTGGTCATGATCGATCCCTGCGCCTCGAGCACCGCGCGGGAAACGATGTTTTCCGAGGCGATCAGCTCGATCTCGTGGCGCTGGCGGCCAAGCTCGTTGCGGATGGCGCCGAAAATCTCCGGATCGGCGTCTTCCAGCGTGGTTTCGAAGAAGGATTCGAATTTGTTCGACGCTGCCGCTGCTGTTGCCATGGCCTGAAATCCTCCGGTTCGGGGCAATTTGTCCATGCTTATCGTTGCCCCAAAACCGCTGCGCACTTTTGGGCGACACGCATTGCCGCGCCATTAACACAGTTGTTTTCGACCCGCCACGTTTGCGGCGCGAAATTTGCTGGCCGGTTTGCGGCAGAGACTGCAAATCCGCAGCCGCCCAAGCATCGCCGGTCCTATTTCCGTGTCTGCCTGCCGTTCAAAAGGGCTTCCGTAAGGGTGATCTCGGTGAACAGCGCCCGCGCGGTGTGGTCGTTGATCTCGCCACGGCGAAGCATGGCGCGCAACGCGTCACGCTCTGCGGCGATGCCGGCGAGCCTCAGGTCGATCTCCAACCTTCCCGCCTCGCGCATCTCGGCGCGCGCCTCATCGGCCTCGTCGGAGGCCGCGATGCGGCGCCGATAGGCAGCGACAATACCGTTGGCGGCGGCGAGCTTGAGGCCGGGCACATCGCCCTCCTCTTCATCGGTCTGCGCGATGCTTTCGAGGTGGGCGATCGCCGCCTTCGCCGCGCCGACACGCGCCATGCGTTCCTCGGCGGCGCCGGCGTCTTCCCCGGGCTCGACCAGGCCGCGCGCGATCACCGGCAAGGCCAGGCTGGCGATCAACAGGGAGCAGATGATGACGCCGGCGGCAAGGAAGATGACCAGGTCGCGCGCGGGGAATGGCGAGCCGTCCTGCAAGGCCAGCGGCAGCGACAATATGCCGGCCAGTGTGATGGCTCCGCGCACACCAGCCACCGATCCGGCGAGCCGCACGCGCAGGCCGAACGGCTCAGCCTTGCGCTTGCCGAGCCGCGCCGCAAAACCCGCCGTGATGTCGCCAATCCAGATCCAGACGAAGCGGAGCGCGATCAGGCAAAGGGTCAGCAGCAGAACCGTCAGCACCGGCTCAAAAAGCCAATGGCGGCTGGACAGCTCGGGCGGAACCTTGCGGATGATCTCGGGAAGCTGAAGGCCAAGCACGATGAACAGCGCGCCGTTGAAGACGAAGGAAAACGTCGTCCACAGCGCGATCGTCTGCATGCGCGCCGAGACGCCGAGAAAGCGGAATATGCCGGTGCTCCCGGTCAAGAGACCGGCGGTCACCGCCGCCAGGATGCCCGAGGCCCCGAAGTGCTCGGCGCCGAGATAGGCGACGAAGGGAAGCAGGATGGTGATCAGCACCTGCGCCTCGGCCGGCACGCCGCCGATGCGGTTCAAGAGTTGCAGCGCCTTGGCGGCGACGAACAAGGCCGCCACGCCGGCCAGGATGCCGCCCCCCACGGCGTAGAGAAAACTCAGCGAAGCGGCGGCAAAGGAAAAGCTGCCGGTCAATGCCGCGGCGACGGCAAAACGGAACATGACCAGACCCGACGCATCGTTGAGCAGGGACTCGCCTTCCAGAATGTGCATCAGCCGCGCCGGGACGACGTTCCTGTCGACGATCGAGGAGACGGCCACCGCATCGGTCGGCGACAACACCGCCGCGAGCGCGAAGGCAACGACCAGCGGAATGCTCGGCACCAGCCAGTGCAAGGCATAGCCGAAACCGACAATGGTGAAGAAGACGAGGCCGATGGCGAGGTCGAGGATCGGCCCGCGCAGTGCCATCAGTTCGCGCTTGGGTGCGCCGAAGGCGTCGCTGAACAGCAGCGGTGGAATGAACACCAGCAGGAACAGTTCCGGATCGATCTCGACATGGATGCCGCGCACCGGCCAGGCAAGGGCAGCGCCTATGGCGATCTGCAAGACCGGCAGCGGCAGCCGCACCAACCGCACCAGCGCGCCGGAAACGGCGACGAAGACCAGCACGACGAGGACGAAGATGGCGGCTTGCATGGCGCGATTCCGGCTGTTTGGCGAACCATGCGCAATCGTCGGCGTCGCGTCCAGACAGCGCCGACGGCAACGGCGCACGGGCAGCAGACCCGTATTAACGGCATCGAGCTGATTACAGAAAGAGGCCGGCACCTGGCGTCAGCGCAGAGCTGCCTAGGGGCACCAGGTGGCCGGCCGCACGCCGCCCCCCAACGGTCGGCGTGCGTATGCAGAGCGCCAGCGTCCAGATATTCGCACGTGAGTGCCGGATGCCGGCGCTGCTCCTCTTCTGGATAATCGATCATCGTCCAGCATCAACCTCCCGATAGCGCGGGGTTGACAGATGGCTTGCACCGGGCTGCCGCCTTGCAGCTGACATACGGCTGTGCCACGCTGCATGACGGCTGGCGAGCGGGGGGTTCGATCGATGCTGTCACGGATCCTGGCACATGCCGAAGCGGCCTTGACGTCGGAAACGGCCGAGGACGCAAGCACCGCCTATTTCGCGGCGATGGAAAGCTTCGGCGCTTCCTATCTGCAGACCCGCCTCTATCGAAGGCCGTCAACGACGCTGACTTCGGCCAGCCATTGGGCGGCCGGCGGCTTCATCACGCGGCTGGCGCCGGCGGACTGGCCCGGCAGCCCGGCATTCGATTATGTCTGTTTCGAGTGCAATCCGCTGCTGGGCGCGATCCGCGAAAACCGCACGCGCTACCGCTTCTCCGATTTTGCCCCCCGCGACAGCACGCAATTCGGTACCTACTGGGAGGCGCTCGGCGAAGCCGGGATCAATGACGCACTGTGTTCCACTTCCTATGGCGCCGACGGTGCCATAGCCTCGCTGCATCTCGGTTTCCACCAACGCGACTTCACCGGTGAAGAGAGCTTTGCCATCCAGATGGCCGGCCTCGTGCTGACGGAACGGCTGATGAGCCTGACGACGCCACCGCCCACCGCCATCGTCCGGCTGACGGCGCGCGAGCGCGACAGCCTGGCGCTTGTCGCCGAAGGCAAGACGGATTGGGAAATCTCGGTCATTCTCGGCATTGCCGAAGCGACGGTGCGCTTCCATGTCGACAATGCCAGGCGCAAACTCGGCGCCGTCAACCGCGCGCAAGCGGTGGCGCGGCTGGTCAACCAGCGGCTGATCTAACGATCCCGCAAACAAAAAAGGCCGCCCCTTCGAGCGGCCTTTCGTCAGAATTATCAGTCTCTTAGAGCGACGAGGTAATCTGCAGTTCGCTGGCGCCGTCGAGCGCGTAGACGTCGTCGCGGAACTGCACGACGCCCGGCGCCGTCGACCAGGCCGAGAGATAAAGGAAGTGGACCGGAACCGGATTGGTGACCTGGATCGGCGTATTCTCGCCCGTCTTGATCGCCGCCTCGAAATGCTGACGGTCCCAGCCCGGCGTGTCGCGCAGGATCCAGGTGACGAGGTCGCGCACATTCTGCACGCGCACGCAGCCCGAGGAATCGAAACGCATCATCTTGCCGAACAGGCTCTGCTGCGGCGTATCGTGCATGTAGACGCCGTCGGGGCTGGGGAAATTGATCTTGACCGAGGCCATCGCGTTGCCCGCCCCCGGATCCTGGCGGAAGCGATATTTGGCGGCGTCGTCGGTCGACCAGTCGACAGTGAGCGGATCGACCTCGCTGCCGTCCGGCGCGAACAGGCGGATATGGCTGTCCTTCAGATAATCGGGGTTCTTGCGCATCAGCGGAATGATGTCCTTGCGCACAATCGAGACCGGCGCGTTCCAGTACGGATTGACGATGATCTCGTTGATCTTGGAATTGACGATCGGCGTCTGGCGATCGATCTTGCCGACGATCGCGGTGTGGCGGAGCACGACCCGGTCATTCTCGACCGCTTCGATCTGTGCGGCCGGAATGTCGACCAGCACATAGCGGCTGCCGAGCGTGCCGGCCTTCTCCTTCAGCCGCTGCAGATTGGTCTGCAACTGGCCCAGCCGGACCTGCGCCGAAACATTCATCGCCGCATAGGTGTATTTGCCCATGGAGCCGTCAGCCGGCAAGCCATGGCGCAACTGGAACCGCTTGACGGCCGAATCGACATAGGAATCGAAGGCTGTCGAAATACCGGCGCTCTGCGACAGGTCGCCCGCAACCATCAGGCGCTTGCGCAACGGCACCACATCCGGGTCATCGACGCCGAGTTCCAGTTTCTTGGTCGCGGGAACCTCTACCCAGCCGCCCTGCCCAACAATATTCTGATATTGCGCGACCGCCTGTTCGGTGAACGCAACGGTCTGCGGGCTGAAGATCGGCAGCGTCGAGGCCACCTTGCCGCCTTCGCTGGCGCGGGCGTCGAACTGGTCGTCCCAATTGCCGCGGGCCGAGGATTTCAGGATATCCCCGATCACATCCTGCGCGCTCGCACGGCCGGCCACCATGGCGGCGGCGAGTAACGAGGCTCCGGAAAGGAAAAAGCGGCGGCTGGTTCTCATGGACGTTCCAGACATTCTTGTAGCATTCGATCAAGGGGCTATTTGCCCGCACTCTAAAGTTGGCAATCTTAACAATTAGCCAACCATGTCCGCATCGGTCGGCCACAAACGCGTGACGCACCATCCGGTTCCGGGTGAACGCACGGCCTTGACCGCAGCATCACCGGCATCCTCGGTTCCATTGGAATATGGCGGCAACGTGGCCTTGGCCCGCAATTTGCTTCGGCCGTCCGCACGAAAAGAAATGTACGTGCCATTTCGGTACCGATCCGCGATAGCCGGCCGTGACATCGACCAATGAACCACACGCTCTTGATGGTATGCTGACTGGCCAGTCCAACGCGAGGAACGATCCCATGCTTGGTGTCCTGTCAGTCGTCGCGGCCTTCGCCTTGGCCGGAGGCCCGAACGGCAGCCCCCCGACGCCGGAGGAAACGGTTGCCTATTTCGTGCACGGCCTGGAACGGGGCGCGATCCCCAAATACGGGCAGCAGGCCGATGAACCGCTCAAGCAGGTGTCCAGATCGCCGGCGATCTTTACCAGTACTGGCCCGAACGAGGTTGGCGACAGAACTGAAACGCTGAGGTTCATCGTCACCCGGCTGGACGATTGCACCTACAGAGCCGAACAGCAGTTTGAGGAGGACGGCGCCATCTACTACCGCCTGACCTACGAACTGCGGCTTGGCGGCGTAACCGGCGTGTCGTTCGACAATCCGCCTGCAACCATCGCGCTGAAGGGACTAATGAAGATATGCACGACCGACACCGAGGGCAGTTGCGACCTGACGCGTGAGCCCGAAACGATCGGTCCGTTCTTCGGCGAGCCAGGCCAGGCCGAACAGGCGCTTGCCTACTTCCACGAGGAATTCTGCCCGCTGAAGCCGTAGGCCCAAAAAGAAAGGGCCGATGCCTTTCGGCACCGGCCTTGACCAGAGGTCGACATTTCGGCCGCGCTTCTATGGCGCGGGCCAGATCTGGTGCGGATGGCTTACATCCGATAGGCGATGGTGTCGTTCCAGAAGCGGTCGAGCCGCTGCAAGGCCCGGTTCATCTGCTTGAACTCGTCGGTGTTGATGCCGCCGACCTGCTCGATCGAGCCGACATGGCGCTCATAGAGACCAGCGACGACGTCAGCCACCTCGTTGCCCTTCGGCGTCAGCGAGACACGGACCGAACGACGGTCGATGCGCGAGCGCTGGTGGTTGATGAAGCCGAGATCGACCAGCTTCTTCAGATTGTAGGACACGTTCGAGCCGAGATAATAACCACGCGAGCGCAGCTCACCGGCGGTCAGCTCGGAATTGCCGATGTTGAAGAGCAGCAGCGCCTGGATGGCATTGATGTCGGAACGACCGTTGCGGTCGAATTCGTCCTTGATGACATCAAGCAGACGGCGGTGCAGCCTCTCGACCAGTTGCAGCGATTCCATGTACAGCGAGCGGATAGCCTCGCGGCGGTCATCGGAAACGGTGGCGGTCTTCGCCGCCGGACGCGAATTGATCATTGTCTTTGCCTCTCGTTTGTCGCCCTGGTGATTTTTTGTTTTTCACCTTGATCGCGACACTATCGAATACTCATAAAATTCGACTTAAACGCTAGGGCTAACAAGAGCTTACCGGTAAGAGGTTTCAGAAGAGGCTTAACGAACGGTCACCCGAGCAAGGATAATTAACCTAAAGGCTTAGGCACTTATCGCAAGGCTCAATCCGGGCGTTCGCCAAGTCGTCAATGTGCTCAAAGGCCTAGTGCCGAACCGGGCGTTTCTGCAGCCAGATGACGACGCGAAAGACGATATAGAGCAGCGCCACCGCCGCGTGCGAGATGACAACCAGCAGCCGATGGCCGAAAAGCTCGGGGAAACCCGCATACATGACCGTCTCGGTGACCGCGCAGATGAACCAGATAACCGGCCCCCACGAGGCCAGCATCCACAACCCCGCCGCGGCAAAGGGGAAAAACACGGCGAGCACCACCGCCGCCACCTGCCAGTGCACCGGCATCAGATCGAAGCGCCACAGCGGACCCGGATAGAAGCCGATCAGCTTGATCCAGTACAGGATGCCGAACAGCAGGCAGTAACCCGCGATGACGCGCTGGAACCAGGCGAAGATCACCTCGACCGTCGAGGGCTGCAGCAAGACGCGTCTCGACGTCACCTCGCTCATACCTGGAGTTCCCGGTCGCCGAGCGGAGCGAAATAGGCCTCGACCTCCACCTCGCCGACCGCGTCGAGGCTTGCCGGCCGCCATTGCGGCTTCGACCCCTTGTCGATGATGGCGGCGCGGATGCCTTCGTAGAAATCGTGGCCGGCAAGCATGCGGTTGAGGATGCGGAACTCCATCTTCATGCACTCGTCCATCGACAAGGTCTGCCCGGCGCTGATCTGCCGCCAGGCGACGCGAAGGCTGGTGGGCGAGCGCGTGCGCATCGTCGCCAGCGTCTTGGCCGCGAATTCGTCGGTGCCCGCCGCGCAGTTCAGGCTGTCGATGACATCCTGCAGCGACGGCTGGGCGAAATGGCGGGAGATCGCTTCCAGCGTCGGCCTGTCGGTCTCCCGCTTTGCCGGGACGAAGAAACCGCGCAGCACCGATTCCGGATCGCCGGTCAGCGCCAGCCGATCGAGGAAGCTTGCCTGGTCTTCGGCCTTGATGGTGTGGGTGGCCAGCCCCGACCACAGCGCATCGCCATAGCGGATGCGGTTGCCGGTCAAGGCCAGATACATGCCGAAGGAGCCGCCAAGGTCGGGCAGCAGATGGCTGGCGCCGACATCCGGGAAAAAGCCGATGCCGACCTCCGGCATGGCGAACTGGGCATTCTCGGTCATCACCCGATGCGAGCCGTGAAAGGAAATGCCGACCCCGCCGCCCATGACGATGCCGTCAATGAGCGCCACGTAGGGCTTCTTGAAGCTGTTGATGCGGGCGTTCAACCGATACTCGTCGGCGAAGAACTCGACCGGCGGCTTCCCGGCCCGGCCGGCCTGATAGACGTGCAGGATGTCGCCTCCGGCCGAAAACGCCCTGCCCTCGGCCTTGACGACGACGACATCCACGCCGTCGTCGCGCTCCCAGGCACGCAGGGCCGCGCCCAGCGCCTTGACCATGCGATGGGTGACGGCGTTGAGTGCCTGCGGCCGCGTCAGCGTGACGACGCCGGCCCTGCCCAAGCGCTCGAAGCGAATGTCGTCGCCTCCATCAAAGTCCATCGCCAGAGAATCCCTCCCCCGCGCCTGCGGGACTGAAGTGCTAAAGGCGGCGCCTGGGTGCGTCAATGGCAGCAGCCTCCGCGCCGTGGTCTTGGCGACCGGCGGCGGCCGGTGCTACGAAGATCGCCGCCGTCGCAAGCGACGCCGATATTGCGGCGTGGACGGCTTCGGGGAACAGTTGGCCATGCCCGGATTTCTTCGTGCCGTGCTTTTGACGGTCGTACTTGTGACAACCGGCCTTGCACCGCGTGCTGCATTCGCCATCACGACCGACGATCTCTACCAGTCGCGGACCATCGTCACCGGACAAGGCGAGGTGAACCGCAGGATAGGCTTCAGGGATTGCCTGGACCGGGTTCTGGTCAGGGCTTCAGGCGATCAACGCCTGCTTGCGAAACCCGAAATCGCCGCTCTGCGCGACAAGGCCGGCGACTTCGTCGACACCTTCCGCTACCACGACCGGCTGGAAGGCATTCCGATCCATGACGAGCAAGGCACGCATGACCGGCCGCATGATCTGACCTGTCTCTACAAGCCCGCCACGATCGACAAGCTGCTCGCGCAGCTCGGCAGCAAGCCCTGGCTTGGCGATCGACCGACGCTTACCGTCTTTCTGACCGTCGAACAGGGCGCGAGGCATTTCGCGCTCAGCGCCCAGGAGGAGCGTGGCAAGACGATGCGCGAGTCTTTCGCCAATGCCTGCGAGCCGCTGTTGATGCATGTGGCATTTCCGAAGGCAGCGCAGTTGGCCGGGTTAGAAAAAGCGCTGCGCACCGACGACATGGCAAGGCTGGACCTGCTGGCCAAACAGGCCGGTGGCGCGCAAGCGCTCGTCGGCAGCATCGTATGGAGCGACAAGGAGCTCGGCTGGATCGCCGATTGGCGACTGGCCGGTCACGGCAAGACCTATCGCTGGCAGGTACGCGGCGTCAGCTTCGACGAGGCGTTCCGTGTGGCAATCGGCGGCGCGGCACAGATTCTTTCCGGCAATGGCCAGCCTTGACCGGATGGGCATGACGGGACAGCGCCCCTCTGCTCTGCCGAGCATCTCCCACGAGGGTGTAGCGCGCAAAATCGTTTGGCACCTCCGCGCAACTTCATTTGGCACTAACTTCTAGGTCCCCGGTGACGTCCGCCTTGGTCGTCTCGGGGACGTTGTTCGCCAGCCGGTAGTGTCTCAGATTGAATTTTTGGGCGGCCAAAGATACCAAGCGAGCATAAGCGCCGCGACAATCCAGACCGCGACAACAAACGCCATGCCTGCACGGCTCACAGGCTTGGCTTGCCTTGTCGCCTCGTCTCGGAACTCCTGCATGAGGTCGGCAGGTACCAGCTTGACGGCAAGCATGATGCCGAGCGGCACGATGATCAGATCGTCCAGATAGCCGATGACCGGAATGAAGTCCGGTATCAAGTCGATAGGGCTGAGCGCATAGGCAGCGACAGCGCCGGCAATAGCCTTAGCGTACCATGGGACGCGAGGATCGCGCGCGGCCAACCACAACGCCAGCACATCGCGCTTGATGGCCTTTGCCCATTGCCTGACTGATTGAAGTACGGTCAGGCGGAACTCGCTTTTTGTAGGTGCCGCGCTTGCCGGGCCTTGGCGCAACAGCTCTCGCGAAGGTCTTCCATCGAACAGAGAATTGAAAATTCAAACTGAGACACTACCCGCCAGCCCTGGTCTAGGAAATTGATGCCGCGAGTTGTCATGACGCGATAAGAACACTACCCGTTTTAGGTTCCCGACTTGTTCACGGCGGCTTCGTCGAGCTCCGCTTCGATGTTGTTGCTTACGGGCTTCCGGGCAACGGCCCCGTCCAAAGGCTCCCCGTCGAAACCCTGTAGCAAGACCTCAACGTGCTCCTGCCAATACTCCGGCACGGCACGCTCTTTACCGTCCTTGCGGGCCTGGACGCGATACATCCAGGCATAATTGGCGTGCTCCTGATCTTTCTTCGCTAGGCCATCCCGTTCCCCCTACCGGCCGAGCGGCTGCTTCGAAAGAGCGAGCAGTTCGGCCTCGTCGGTCACTCCAGCCATATAGTTCGCGATGATCCGGGACGCGAGCGCCTCGCGCGCATCATGTGGAAGATCATCCTTGAGCCGGTCGAAAACACGCCCCAGCAGTTCAACCTCGGATGGCTCAAAGTTCCCAGCCTCACGAGCCTTGTGTCGGATTGGCATTGCTCACCTCAACAACCGGACGCTGCGATAAAATCACAGCGCCCGCCAAAGGCAACCCATCAATTCTCCTCCCAGAAATCGAGCAGCTTGGCGTGGCGGAGATCCTGCGCGCCCTACAGCGTTTTCACCCTGCCGACGAGGCCGGGCTTCAGCCATTCGGCCTTGTCCATCTTATGCCCCTTGGGCACTGGGCCGCCAACCTTGCCCTGCACGCGGTCCCAGAGCGCTTTGCGCTTATCTGCCTTGAACGCGACGAAGGCGCCGCCTCTGCAGCGGCCGGCGTCTGCCATCAACACCTGGCAGCCTTTCCCGGTGCGCGCTGCACGCCGATGATATGCATCTCCTTTTCGTCGAAACACTTGATCTTACGCCGCTGCACGGTCGGACCGCTGCGATAACGCCAGCCGTGGCGGCCTTTCCCGCCGATTATCATCTTTTCCCAGCTTTAGCCGGCAGATGCCATCCGATGTTGCGCGTTACAGAGGGGGAGATTGGCGGCTTCGGGCTGGCACAATCGTGTCGCATTGGTCAGCGGCAAGGGCTCGTGGTAAAACTCGCTGATCCGGAGTATTGGCCATGAACAAATTCACCCCGACAAAGCCGGCCGGCGCGCGCAGCGTCGACGACGTCACCGGCAGCCGCCGCCTGCGTCGCATGCGCAAGGCCGACTGGTCGCGCAGGCTCGTGCAGGAGAACCGGCTTACGGTCGACGACCTGATCTGGCCGATCTTCGTTGTCGAGGGCAAGAACGTATGCGAGCCGATCGCCGCCATGCCGGGCGTCTTCCGCCTGTCGGTCGATCTTGCCGTCAAGGAGGCCGAACGCGCGGCCAAGCTCGGCATTCCGGCACTCGCCACCTTCCCCAATATCGAACTGGCCTTACGCGACCAGACCGGCTCGCACATTCTCGACCCGGAAAACATCATCAACCGCGCCACCCGCGCGATCAAGGACGCGGTGCCCGGGATCGGCATCATCACCGACGCGGCGCTCGATCCATTCACCAGCCACGGCCATGACGGCATCCTGCGCGACGGCATTATCGTCAACGACGAAACGGTCGAACAGGTCGCGGCGGCGGCCGTCATCCAGGCAGCGGCCGGCGCCGACATCATCGCCCCGTCCGACATGATGGACGGCCGCATCGGCGCCATCCGCGACGCGCTCGACGCCAACGGTTTTCAGGACGTGGCGATCATGTCCTATGCGACCAAGTTCGCCTCGGCCTTCTACGGCCCCTATCGCGAGGCGGTCGGCACCGCCGGCCTGCTCAAGGGCGACAAGAAGACCTATTACATCGACCACGCCAATTCCGACGAGGCGGTGCGCGAAGCCGAACAGGATATCGCCGAAGGCGCCGACATGCTGATGGTCAAGCCTGGCCTGCCCTATCTCGACATCATCCGGCGGCTGAAGGATGAATTCCAGATGCCGACCTTCGCCTACCAGGTGTCGGGCGAATATTCGATGATCAAGGCGGCGGGCGCCAATGGCTGGATCGACGGCGAGAAGGCGATGCTGGAATCGCTGCTCGCCTTCAAGCGCGCCGGCTGCGACGGTATCTTGACCTATTTCGCCCCCGAAGTGGCCGAAATGCTGAAGGGATAGTCCCGGCGGTAAAGCCTTTCAGTAGATGTCACCACTCTTTCGACCGGTTGGCGTTTCTTTTGTATTCCCGCAGACAAAAACCGGCAGCTGCGGCTATGATGCCGGCACGGCCGCAGGCGGCCGGCAGCCCGCAACTCGCCAGGAGGTATGGCGAACGCCTCCAGAGGATGCTTCCTGACCGTTTCACCGTCGGGCGAAGGCGTCGGCAATGGGGGGCACTGACGAAGACATCGCCGTGACCCGAGGAAACGGACATGCTTGCCTATCGTGATGCCAGGACCATGGCGAAAGCCATGCGGGAAGCGCTTGCCGACCGCGACCTGACGATCAACCACAGCGAGGCGCTGGACATCGTCGCGCGCCAGTTCGGACTAGCCAGCTGGAACATCCTGTCGGCGAAGATCGAGGCGTCGCCTGGCAGGCAGGAGACGATCGTCTTCGAACGGACGGCGCCGATCGTGCGCATCTTCGACGTTGCCAAGGCCCACGAATTCTACCTCGGCTTCCTCGGGTTCAGCGTGGACTGGGAGCATCGCTACGGCGACAACTTCCCGCTTTACACGCAGGTTTCGCGCGGCGACCTTATCCTGCACCTGTCCGAACATGCCGGCGACGCGACACCCGGCGGGAATATGGTCGTCTACATGAGAGGCATTCGCGACTTCCACAAGGAACTTGCGGGCAAGGACTACCGCTACATGAAACCCGGCCTGGAACATGGGGACGGGCGGCTGACGGTCGAGGTCATCGACCCGTTCAGCAACCATATCCGCTTCATGGAACTCACTGGTGAATGAGCTGATGGGGCGGCCCATTCCGGCGGCCGCCAGTTGCCGTCGAACCGATCATCACGAAACAATACGGACATCGCCTGGCGGCGAGGCCCGGGTACTTGCCTTTCGCCTTGGAAAATAGCGCTTGCAATTCGCAATCAGTTTGCTACACAACAACTGATTGCAAAATACAACTGGTTATCGAGGAGACTTTCATGTCCAAGCTGCGTGTCAACGCATTCACCCTGTCGCTCGACGGCTATGGCGCCGGTCCCGATCAGGATCTGCAAAATCCGCTCGGCATCGGCGGGGAATCCTTGCACAAGTGGTTTGTCGACACTCGCACTTTCCGTGAGATGGTGCTCGGACAAGATGGCGGCACCACCGATATCAACGAGGCGTTCGCGGCGCGCAGTTTCGAAAATATCGGCGCCTGGATCCTCGGCCGCAACATGTTCGGGCCGATCCGCGGCGAATGGCCTGACAACAGCTGGAAGGGCTGGTGGGGCGACAACCCTCCCTACCATGTGCCGGTTTTCGTGCTGACGCACCACGAGCGGGCGCCCATCACGATGGAAGGCGGCACGATCTTTTATTTTGTGACCGACGGCATCCATTCGGCGCTCGAGCAGGCGAAGGCGGCCGCCGGCGGCAAGGACGTGCGGATCGGCGGCGGCGTCGCCACCATCCGGCAATATCTGCGGGAGAGGTTGATCGACGAGATGCATCTGGCAATCTCGCCGGTGCTGCTTGGCAAGGGCGAGAACCTCTTCGCCGGCCTGGACATGCTGAAGCTCGGCTATCAATGCACCGAGCAGGTGGCGACGCCGCTTGCCACGCATGTGGTGATCAAGCGGGCGTAGTTGCGGCTCTTTCTCCCCGTCACCATGCGGGGGAGAAATGCCCGGTAGGGCAATGAGGGGCAGCGCTGACGTTTGGAAGTTAGAGCGTCCGACGGCAATAAATTCATCAACGCCAGCGCTGCCCCTCATCCGCCCTTCGGCGTTCGTCGTTCGAAAAGCCAGGCAGTTGGCTTTTCGTCTGCTGCGCAGACCACTTCTCACATCCCCGTGAAACGGGGAGAGGGAAAAAGTTCTCAATATTTCTCCGGCACGTAAAGCTCGCGCGGCAGCGTCTGGCGCTCGTATTCAGGATTGAAGACGCGTTCCGGCAGCGTGATCTCCTCGTGCGGCACCTCTTCATACGGCATCTGCTTGAGCAGATGATCGATGCAGTTCAGCCGCGCCCGCTTCTTGTCATTGCCCTCGACGATGAACCAGGGCGCCTCTGGAATGTTGGTACGAGCGAAGGTCTCTTCCTTGGCCTTGGTGTACTGTTCCCAGCGCACGCGCGACTGCAGATCCATCGGCGATAGCTTCCACTGCTTCATCGGGTCATGGATGCGCATCAGGAAGCGCATCTGCTGCTCCTCGTCGGTGATCGAGAACCAGTATTTGACCACGGTGATGCCGGATCGCACCAGCATGCGCTCAAACTCGGGAACGTCGCGGAAGAATTCCTCGACCTGGCCCGCATCGGCAAAACCCATCACCCGTTCGACGCCGGAGCGGTTGTACCAGGAGCGGTCGAACAGCACGATCTCGCCGCCTGCCGGCAGATGCGGGACATAGCGCTGGAAGTACCATTGCGACTTTTCGCGCTCGGTCGGAGCCGGCAGCGCGACGACACGGCAGATACGCGGGTTGAGCCGCTGGGTGATGCGCTTGATGACGCCGCCCTTGCCGGCGGAATCGCGGCCCTCGAAAATCACCACCAGCTTCTTCTTGTGGTAGGCGACCCAGGACTGCAGCTTGATCAATTCGGACTGCAGGGTGATCAGGTCGCGAAAATATTGCATGCGGTCGATCGAAGGCGGATGCGCGTTCTTGTAGATCTTGGCGATCTCCATCGACAGCGCCGGCTCCGACATTTCGAGCTCATAATCTTCGTCGAGCGTGTCGGCGAGTTCGGCTTCGAGCCAGTCCTTGGCGGGAGAATTCTGTCTTAGCTCAGTCATTTGCACTGCTCCGCTTGCAAGCCCTGTCGGTTCCCGTGCGGCGCCCCAAATTGCTGGCCAGCAGCCGGGAAGGGAAACACCTGAGCCGACTTCAATATAGACCGGCAGTGACGGTTTTATTGCAGCCCAGGCGCGATATAGCGGCCGCTGGGGCCCATGTCCAATCGATCCATCGCCATGGCATGGCGACAAGCCGGCCCTATTGTCCTACAAATCCCCGCTGCATTCCGGGCTGCCCTTTGGCCCCGCCCCCATTCAACACAATCGCGAGGACTGACATGGAGTACCGCACCCTTGGCCGTTCGGGCCTGAAGGTTTCGACACTGACTTTGGGCACCATGACCTTCGGCGGCACCGGGCCCTTCGCCGCGGTCGGCAACAGCGATCTTGCCGAAGCCAGGCGCATGATCGACATGTCCATCGACGCCGGCATCAACCTCATCGACACCGCCAATGTCTATTCCAACGGCCTGTCGGAGGAGATCATCGGCGAGGCGCTCGGCGGCAAGCGCAGGAACGACGTGCTGATCGCCTCCAAGGCGCGCATGCGGATCGGCAGCGGGCCGAACGACGAAGGCCTGTCGCGCCACCACCTGATCCGCGAATGCGAGAAGAGCCTGAAGCGGCTGAAGACCGACGTCATCGATATCTATTTCGTCCACCAGTGGGACGGGCTTACCCCGATCGAGGAAACGGTCGCGGCGCTCGACACTTTGGTCCACCAGGGCAAGGTGCGCTATATCGGCTGCTCCAACTGGTCCGGCTGGCAGGTGATGAAGGCGCTGTCCATCAGCGACAGCCGTCACCAGCAGCGCTTCGTCACCCAGCAGATCCACTACACGCTGGAGGCACGCGAGGCTGAATATGAACTGCTGCCGATCTCGGTCGACCAGGGACTGGGCGTGCTGGTCTGGAGCCCGCTCGCCGGCGGCCTGCTGTCCGGCAAATACCACCGCGACAGCCCGACCGCACGGCAACTCGCCGGCTGGTCCGAGCCGCCGATCCGCGACGAGGACCGGCTCTGGCGGATCGTCGATGTGCTGGTCGAGATCGGCAAGGCCCGCGGCGTATCGGCGGCACAGGTGGCACTTGCCTGGCTGCTCGGCCGCCCCGCCGTCTCCTCGCTGGTGATCGGCGCCCGCAACGATGCCCAGCTCAAGGACAATCTCGCGGCCGCAAGCCTGGCGCTCAACCCTGAGGAACGCCAGCGCCTCGACGCGGTCAGCCGCCCGCCCTTGCTCTACCCCTACTGGCACCAGCAATTGACGGCAAAGGATCGCTTCGGACCCGCCGACATGGTTCTCGACCGCAGCGTGATCTGACCATTAGAGCGGTTCGCCGTTTCACGTAAACGGCGAACCGCTCTAACTCTTTGTTTTGACGCAATTCCGTACGGAAACCGTTTCACACTTTTCCTGGAATTGCTCTCGGCGGAGGCGCGCTAGCCCTCGATGAAGCGCCAGAGTTCGGGATCGGATTCGATCTGGCCGCTGAGCACGAAATATTTGTAGAGCACGAGCAGGGAAATCGCCTGCTCGTCCCGCTCATTGGAAAATATCCGGCAATAGGCGTTGGCCGCAGCGATGATGCGCTCGGCCTGTGCCGGATGCCGTTCGAAATAGCGCACCTTTTCGCCGAGATCGGCGAAATCCGGATCGAGCGGCACATAGTGGACATTGGCCTCGAGCTGCCGCTCCGCGAACCATGTCTCGTATGTCGGCGGCGGCATCAGGCAAAGCGACTTCGAGTTCAAGATCCATTTGAGGTTGGTCGCCACGTCATTGCCCTCGAGCGAGACGATGTAGCGGTAGCGCTGATGCTGGCTGATGCTGAGAAAGGGCTTGGCATATTCGGCCGGTGCGTTCGGCTTGTGCGAGCCGGCATCGCAGAATGGCAGGTCGCGCACCGCTTGCAGAAACCGTGTCCTGATCGGATTGTTGAGGTCGCCGCGCCAGACCACCATGGGCAACTTGTCGGCGAGCGGGATGGTGTCAGCGGGCATCTGGAAGTGACGGAACTTGTCGAGCTTCATGATGACCGCGTTCTGGTCGTCATCGCGGATCGGCCGATCCTTCACGATCGCCGGCACCTTCGGCACATCCCTGACGTCACCGAATTCGACGTCGATGAGCAATCCGGGATCGAAATAGCGGGCGAATTCCTTCAGGTCGTAGTAGTACATGGTCGGCGTGAAGGGCAGTTTGCTGATGCGCACCGCGTTGGCGCTTGGCACGAAACCAGCCTGCAGCTTGTTGTAGTAATTCAACCGCCGGCGTGCCGCATCGTCGGAAAGCATGGCCTGTTCAAGGCGAGTGGCCAGCCTGCGGCGAAACAGGGCTTGCGGAATGACATCGCGCACGATGTTTCGCGCATAGTAGAAAACCCTTGCCGACGTCCGCGCAATTGTAGCCATGATTCACTTGGTCAAAACAAACGGGCAGCTCTCAAATACGCTGGCGCCCGCGTTTCCTACATCATTATGGCGCCGATCTGGCAAGCCCCCCGATCGCCGGGGCCGCGCGCGCACACTGTCGTTTCAGCTGTTGTGTTTGACGGCTAATGCTCCTAGGCAGGGTCAGAGCCGCAAGGCAAGTCAAAAGGAGCCGACATGGCGCGAGCACCAAACTACGATCAGGAACGCAAGGAACGCGACCGGCAGAAGGCTGCGAAGAAGGCCGAAAAGCTGGCGGCCAAGGTTGCCGCGCGCGAACGTTCCAAGCCCGAGGCAGAGATCGAAAACGAAACGGCGGAATGACGGCAAAAGGCCCGCACATGCGGGCCTTGCCTCAATCCAGCCTAATGGCTCTGCGTCAGGCAGGAGCCTTGTCGCTGACAAAAACGTCCACTTCGCGCGCCGCGGCGATAAAGGCGCGCCGCGCGATCATGGCCGGCTTGTCGCCGGCCAGCGCATCGTGGCAGGCCTGCAGCGCCGCGCGATGCTTGGGACTGCGCTTGCCGGGCCAGCTGTTGAGGAGGTATTCGGATGCCTCGCGGGCCGTACGCAAGAGCTGAGTGCTGCCCGCCGTGACGGACTTTACGGTCACGGGTGTTTCAAATCGGTTGTTTTCCATCGCCGCTCTTACGCCATCGGCGTCCGTGAAGCGAGGCCGAAAGTGGGCTTGGCGTCAGGCGCCGCCTGTTTTTGCCGGCGAGCGCCCTGCCCTACAGCGGCGCTAAGCAGCCACGACGGCAAATCCCCTGGCGCGAAGGCCGCGTCGGTCGTTGGCGAGCGACGTCACCAGCCGGTCGCGGCTGCCGACGATGTGGGCAGAAAGCAGCCGGGCCGCTTCATCGGCATCGCCAAGGCGTGCCGCGGCCAGAATGGCGCGGTGTTCGGCCCAGGCGCGACCAAGGGCCGCCTCATCACGCACTTCCAGCCAGCGGGCGCGCGACAGGCGCGTCATGGCGTCACGCACGGCCCTGAACAGGAATTCGTTGCCCGACAGGCGCGCCAGCTCGATGTGAAAATCCATGCCGACACGATGCCACTCCTCGCGCGGCGTATTGTCGTCGCAGGAATCGAGCATCGCCTCGATCACGTCGATGGCGCTGCTTTCGGCGTGCATGCATGTCAGCCGGATCGCCGCGACCTCGACCGCTTCGCGATAGACCGCGATCTGCTCGAGCTCTGCCAGATTGATGGGCGATACGGTCCAGCCGCGGCCATCCCTGCCCACCAGCCCCTCGGTCTCCAGCCGCAGCAGTGCTGCCCTGATCGGCGTGCGCGAGGCGCCGAAGCGGCCTTCGATCCAACGCTCTGTCAGTTTCTCGCCTGGACCGATCTCGAGCCCCAGGATCATCTCGCGCAACTGCCGTTCGACATTCTGCATCTGCGACATAGCGCTTCCTTGTTCCGAAGCCGCATTGACAGCAGCTGGGTTGGAGTTCATGACGGATACCATCTTGGTATCCCAAAGTGGTATCCGCGACAAGCGCTGATATCGAGCAGGCAGGACATGACACAGGAAGACACGCAACAGAGCGGCTACAATATCCACTGGCGGCGCAATCTCGCCGTCTGTTTCGCGGGCTCGTTCAGCACGCTCATCGCCATGACCCTCCTGTTGCCCTTCCTGCCGCTTTATGTGGAACAGCTCGGCGCGCAGGGTCATGCCGCCATCGTGCAATGGTCCGGCATCGCCTATGGCGCCACCTTCTTCGCCGCGGCCTTGGTCGCGCCATTGTGGGGGCGGCTGGGCGACCACTACGGCCGCAAGGTGATGCTGGTGCGCGCCAGCTTCGGCATGGCGATCTGCATGTCGCTGACCGGCATGGTCGAGACGGTCTGGCAACTGGTGCTGCTGCGCCTGCTGATCGGCTTTGCCGGCGGCTATTCCTCGGGGTCGACCATACTGGTAGCCATGCAGACGCCCAAGGACCGTTCCGGCTGGGCGCTGGGTGTCCTGTCGGCGGGGATAACGGCCGGCTCGCTGGTCGGCCCGCTGCTGGGCGGTGTGCTGCCGCCGGTGATCGGCATTCGCGCCACCTTCCTTCTGTCCGGCGGCGTCATCTTCCTTGCCTTCCTGGCAACGACCTTCCTCATCAAGGAGACCCCGCGCCCAAAGCCGGCAAAGGCGGAATCGGGCACCAGGCCGAAAAGCGGCTGGTCACGGATTCCGGACAAGCGACCGGTCGTGGCCATGCTGACAACCGGCATGCTGCTGGCCTTCGCCAACATGTCGATCGAGCCGATCATCACCGTCTATGTGCAGCAGCTCATCGAGGATCAGAGCCGGGTGACCATGGTCGCCGGCGTGGTGATGTCGGCGGCTGCGCTGGGCACCATCCTGTCGGCGTCCTGGCTCGGCAAGCTCGCCGACCGCGTCGGCCACTGGAACGTCGTCGTCGGGGCATTGGCCGTCTCGGCCCTGCTGCTCATTCCGCAGGCCTTCATCACCAATGGCTGGCAACTGATCGGATTGCGCTTCGTGATGGGTCTGGCGCTCGGCGGCTTGCTGCCTTGCATCACCAGCGTCATCCGCCACAACATCCCGGATGGCGTCGGCGGCAACGTGCTTGGCCTGGCGATCTCGGCGCAGTATGTCGGGCAGGTTGCGGGACCATTGACCGGCGGCTTCGTCGGCGGTCATTTCGGCATGCGGGCGGTGTTCCTCGGGACATCGGCGCTGATGGCCGGCGGCGCCGTCTACAACTGGATTGTCCAGTCGCGGCGCTTGCGCCATATGGCGCTGGAGTCAAGTGAGTCCTGAGCGGCTCCAGATTGTTGCGAGAGGAGCCGGCCGACATGAATTCCGCCGAACCCAGCCGTCTCCATGTGTTTGCCGGCGGTCTAGTCGGAACCGCGGGCGTGGCGCTGTCGGCAGCGGCCGCGCACCGCGGTGGCGCCTTCACGGGCACCGCCGCCTCATTCCTCTTGATGCACGCGCCGGTCTTCCTCGCCATCGGCCTCGTCGGCGCGAATCGCTGCCTGCGCATTGCGAGCCTCGTCCTGCTTGTCGGGCTCCTGCTTTTCGCGGGCGATCTCCTCGCCCGCGATTTCCTCGGATCGAGACTGTTTCCAATGTCGGCGCCGATCGGAGGCACACTGCTCATCGTCGGCTGGCTGGGGATAGCGATTTCCGCCCTGGTGCGTCCACGTTCCTGAGACCAACTATGCAGGTATCAATCCCTGGGGCGCTCGGTACGAGCCCAAAGATCGCGATTGCGCGCGGCCGGCTTCGTCAGGCGCCGCACCTTCGGCCGCTCGGTAGCCGGGGCGATGCCCCAGTAGTTGCGATAGATGTCCTCGAACAGATGTTTGATGGGATGCATGGCTTTTCTCCCTTGAATTGAATTGAATCGATCCAATTGGCGAACAAATAGAAGCGACGTCAGTTTCGCCTGCGCTCCACAAGGAAGCGAAGGTCGCGAATCCATGGGCCGGCCCTGCCCCGGCGCCTGGAGCCTTTGGCGCCCGACGCGATACTCCAGTGGTTGCGATAGATGTCCTCGAACAGATAGTTGACGGGATGCATGGTGCACCTCCCTTTGTCATTCAGCAGAACAAATCTGCAGCTTGGATCGATTCAAACATATGCCTCTAGGCATTTCCGGTCAAGCAAAATTTGAATCGATCCAACGAAAGTGCTAGATGCAAATCCGGAACGTGCTAAATGCATGTCAGGAGGCATGCCCAATGGCGTCACTCACCGCAGACAATCGAAGACCCGTTCGACTGGCCGACATCGCCAAGGCCGCCGGGGTTTCGCACGGCACCGCATCCAATGTCTTCAGCCGTCCCGAGATCGTGCGCGAGGAAGTCCGCGAACGGGTCAGGGCGGCGGCCGAAGCGATGGGCTATGGCGGACCGGACCCCAAGGGCCGTCTGCTGCGGGCGGGCAAGGTCAACGCCATTGGCGTCGCGACGGCAGAACCCCTCTCCTACTTCTTCGACGACCCCTTCGCGCGTGTGATGATGGCGGGCATCTCGCAGGCCTGCGACGCGACTGGGGCAGGCATCTCGCTGGTCTCGGCCGCCAACAACGAGCAGCTTGCCTGGAACATCCAGAGCGCCCTGGTCGACGGCTTCATCGTCTTTTGTATCGAAGGCGGTTCACGCCTGGTGCAATTGGCACGCGAGCGCAAATTGCCTTTCGTGGCACTCGACCTCGCTTCCGAGGATGGGTCGGTCGCGACAATCGGCATCGACAATGTCGCTGGCGCGGCCATGGCGGCGCGCCATCTCACCGAGCTTGGACATCGCCGCTTTGCCGTGCTGGCGCTCGAGTTTGTCGACGGCAGGACAGGCCCCGTTTCCCCCGAACAGGTGCAAACCGCGGTTTATGTGGGGACGCGAGACCGGCTCACCGGCTATTTCCAGGAGTTGTCGCGGGTAGGCGTCGACACATCCAAAGTACCCGTCTACGAGACCGCCAACGATGTGACCAGCACGATCGCGGCACTCGAGGCGATCTTCGGCGCCGCCGAACCGCCCACGGCGATTCTGGCGATGTCGGACAGGATGGCCCTGGTGGCACTCGAATGGCTGAGAGCGCGCAAGCTCCACGTCCCCAACGATGTTTCGGTCGTCGGGTTCGATGGCGTTCCGGAAGCCGCGGCATCCGAGCCGCCATTGACCACCGTCGCCCAACCGATTGCCGAAATCGGCCGTCTCGCCGTCAAGGCGATCCTGGAAAACGACGGCACGACAAATCGCCGGCAACTGCCTGTCGAACTGATCGTGCGGGCCTCGTCGGCTCCGCCGCGCGGCTGAACCGCCCGGCCCTCAGCGATTAACCCTCGCCACCGCGGAGATGCCAAAAGGCGCACGCACCGGCGTGACATCCTTTTGCGGCGCGCGAACCTTGCCCGAGCCACCGATGGTCGACAGCCATTCGAGATAGAAGGCGAGCGCGAACTGCATGGCGATGCCGGCCGAAAGCAGCAGGGTGTCATAGGCAAACCCGCCCGGATTGATCAGTTTCATCACCTGCGCGAGCATGGCGATCACCGTGCCGGCGATGAAGACCGGCAGCGAGCGTTTTCCCAGTATCGCCAGCGGGTGATCAGGGCCGGTGCGGAACAGATTCGACAGCGCCGGCAAGACGACGATGAGGTAGCTGACCGCCAGAATGTGCAACAAACGCGGCAGCGACAGGAAGGTCTTGTCGAAGCCGCCGATGACCACGGGAAGCTTGAACCAGGTTATCTGCCCCCAGAGCGGGCTGTGCACCCAGACCAGCGCCGTCGCCACATAGGCCGCGGCCGCGCCGACCAGCCAGCGGTTGACCGGAATGACGCCGCCGCGCCTGACATGCAGCATGGCCGCGACGCCGATGTTGAACAGGAACTGCCAGGACAGCGGGTTCAGGAACCAGAAGCCGGGCTCGGGATAATTGGGCGGGGCGATCTGCCAGATGCCGGCGACGAGCCACAGCGCACCGGAGGCGGCAAGTGCCGCGACGGGCCGGTAGCTGATGAACAGGACGAAGGCCGGGGCCATCAGAAGCAGCGCGGCATAGACCGGCAAGATGTTGTTGTAGCCAAGCTGATGGCCGAGCGTGACGATGCCGACCAGCACTTCCGGCGTGTTCTTCATCAATGGCTCGATGTTGATGAGTTCCAGCAGTTCCGGCCGCCTGGTGAACACGGCCACCGTGCAGAACAAGGCGATCACCACCATCGTCGTGACGATATGGGCGACATAGAGCATGCCTGCGCGCCGCCACATCTTCAGCGTGGCCAGAAGCCGGCCACCCGGCCGGAACTTCGTGCCGTAGGCGAGCGCGACAGAAATGCCGGAAATCAGCACGAATGCCTCGGCCGCGTCCGAAAAACCGAAATTCTTGTAGGTCAGGGTCTCGAACGCCGTGCCCGGCACATGATCGATGAAAATGGTCAGCAACGCCAATGCGCGCAACACATCGATACGCGTATCGCGTTCGGGCGAAATAGGGGTAGTCATCGACAAAAGGCCTCAAAGCTGGTTGTTCATGTCCAGCAATGCGACCCCCGGCGCACCGCTTCGATTCCTCCCACGCGGAGTATATCGGCGCATAAACGGGCCGGAATGCGCCAGGTTCAATCAACTTTCGCGGAGCATGAAAATATTGCGTTTTGAAGCCGGCAAAATGAGCAGAACCTCATATAATCAAGGGGATGCGGGATGATCGGCGACGGCATCGAAAACAGCCCGCTGCTCATGGATCTGCCCTTTCCCTATCGCCTCCTGGGCGCCGGCAAGGAGAACCGTGAGTGTCTGTTCCTGCTGCATGGATCGGGTGTGGACGAGACCACTCTGGTGCCGCTGGCGAGACGGATCGCGCCCACAGCCACGCTGGTCGCGGCGCGTGGCCGCATCCCCCAGGAAGGCGGTTTCCGCTGGTTCGAGCGAATAGACCCGACGCGCTTCGAACAGAAAAGCATCCTTGCCGAAACGGCGGCTTTCGCGACATTCGCGAGCGAGGCCGCCAGCCGCCATGGGGTTAATCTCGATCACGCAACTTTTCTCGGCTATTCGAACGGCGCCAATCTGGTTTCCAGCCTGATGCTGCTTCATCCAGGCATCGTCCGCCGGGCTGCGCTGTTGAGACCTATGCCGGTGCTCGACGATGTGCCGGCGACGGATCTCGCTGGAATACGGACGCTGCTCATCGCCGGAGCCGCCGACGAGACTTACGGGCCGTTCGCGCCGGCGCTGGTGACGCTGCTCAGCCGGCACCACGCCGAGGTCGACGCCCGGATCATTGCGTCAGGCCATGATATCGGCGATCCGGACGCGGCGATCGTCAGGCAATGGCTGCATATGAGCTGATAGGCTGAACCGGCGGGTGCCGTCCCGATCAAGACTCGGCCACGATCCCTGTCTCCGCTCCGGCAATCAGCAGAGCAAGTCCGCACGCCCGCAGTCTTTCCAGGAACGGTTTGGGTCGCGGGCGCGGCGCTTTATGTCCTGTGCCTGCCTCTGCTCTTCGGCGCCCGGCGAGCCGAACCGCTGCAGGAAGCGGCTGAATAAGTGCGACAAAAGTAACTATTCACCAACGAAATGGCCCGGGGCTTCCATTGTCCACAGCGGCGACATATGTCTGTTACATCCGCTCTATCGAGATACTGTTCACTGAGGGGAGGTCTGCATGGCCGACAAGAACAGCATCACTTTGCTCGACGACACTTCGCAATTGCCTGTCATCGCGGCCAATCCGGCCGAAATCGCCAGGATTGAAACCGGCATCGACGTGCGCGACCGCGCCGCGATTTCGGTCTTCGGCGACCGCGCCCAGCAGGCCGTCAGCGACTACGCCGACAAAATCCTGTCCCAGTTGCGCAACCGCGATCTCGGCGACACCGGCGACCTGCTGACCGACATCATCATGAAAGCCAAGAACCTTGATCCGGCTTCGCTGAAGGATCAGGGGTTTTTGAGCAATCTGTTTTCCTCCTTCAAGGCGAGGCTCGAGCGCTTCAAGGAGAAATACGAGGACGTGGCGGGGCAGATCGACCGCATCGGCCTGGAACTCGACCGCCACAAGGACACGCTGCGACGCGATATCGCCGTGCTCGACGACCTGCACGAGCAGACGAAGGACTCCATCGTCAAGCTTGATGCCTATGTGCAGGCGGGCAAGAAATTCGTCGACGATTATCGAACCAACGAGCTGCCCAAACTGAAGGCCGCAGCGGATTCGGCCGGCGGCGACGTTGGCGGCACGCTGGAGGCGCAGACCTACCAGGACGCGGTGCAGGCGCTGGACCGTCTGGAAAAGCGCGTCTTCTACCTGGTGCAGGCGCGCCAGCTCGGTATCCAGCAATTGCCGCAGATCCGCATCGTCCAATCCGGCGACGAGACGCTGATCGAGAATCTACAGGCGACGTCGGCGCTGACCGTGCCGGCCTGGAAGCAGAAAATGGTCATCCTGCTTGGGCTGACCAACCAGAAATCGGCGCTCGAACTGCAAAAGACGGTGACCGACGCCACCAACGAGATGATCCGCCAGACCTCCAAGATGATGAAGGACCAGGCGATCTCGATCGAAGAACAGGCGCAGCGCGGCATCGTCGACGTCGAAACGCTGGCGCAGGCCAATCGCGACCTCATCGACACGGTGCAGGGCGTGCTGAAGGTCCAGCAGGAGGGCCGCCAGAAGCGGGCCGACGCTGAAAAGCAGATGGACCAGATGACGCTCGATCTGAAGAAAGCGCTGACCCAGGCCTGATCGGAACCGCCATGCCGAAGACGCTGACGTCCGTTCTGCTGCTGGCCATCGCGGTGCTTCTGGCCGCCTGCAATTCGAGCAACGTCAAATTCTCGATCGTCTCGGGTTCCGAAAACACGGTGCTGGAGCCGATCGTACAGGAATTCTGTGCCAAACAAGGCGCCACCTGCACCTTCGCCTATGAAGGCTCGCTCGACATCGGCCTTGGCCTGCAGCGGCCTGCAGGCCTCGACCAGGACGCGGTCTGGCCGGCTTCGAGTGTGTGGGTGGACCTGTTCGATTCCAGCCGCAAGGTGCGCAATTTGACCTCGATCGCGCAGATGCCGGTCATTCTGGGGGTGCGCAAATCCAAGGCCGAAGAGCTTGGCTGGGTCGGCAAGCCGGTCTTCATGAAGGATATCCTGGCCGCGGTGAAGGACGGCAAGCTCAAATTCCTGATGACCTCGGCGACGCAGTCCAATTCCGGCGCCAGCGCCTATCTGGCGATGCTGTCCAGCGCGCTCGGCGGCAAGGAAGTGATCGAGCCCGGCGATCTCGACAATCCCAACGTGCGTGAAACGGTGAGTGCACTGCTGCAGGGCGTCGAGCGTTCGTCCGGCTCGTCGGGCTGGCTCGCCGATCTCTATGTCGACAGCGCCGGCAAGGGCACCGTCTATGACGCGATGTGGAACTATGAGGCGACGCTGAAGGAGACCAACGACAGGCTGAAGCAGATGGGCAAGGAGCCGCTCTATGCCGTCTATCCGGCCGAAGGCGTCGCGGTCGGCGATTCTCCGCTCGGCTTCATCGATCATGGGCGCGGCCCGGAGGTGGAAAAATTCTTCACCGACCTGCTCGCCTATCTGCAATCGGACGCGGTGCGCAAACGCATCGCCGACACCGGCAGACGGCTGCCGCTTGGCGGCGCGGCGATCCAGGCCGCAGCCGAACCCGACTGGAATTTCGACCCGGGCAAACTGGTGACGTCGATCCGCATGCCGGAGCCGGCGGTTATCCGCAAGGCGCTCGACCTCTACCAAGAGGCGCTGCGCAAGCCATCGCTGACGGCACTGTGCTTCGACTTCTCCGGCTCGATGGAGGACAAGGGCGAGAAACAGCTGCAGGCCGCCGCACAGTTCCTGTTCACGCCGGAAAAAGCCAGCCAGGTGCTGGTACAGTGGACCCCGTCCGACCACATTTTTGTGCTGCCGTTCGACAGTGTCGTCCGCGCCCATTTCGCAGCGACCGGCGATGCGGCCGGGCAGGCCCAGTTGCTGGCTGCCGTCGCCGACCAGCACGCCGGCGGCGGCACCGACATGTATGCCTGCGCCCAACAGGCGCTGCAGCAGATCACCGCGACGCCGGATCTGCCAAAATACCTGCCGGCGATCATCATCATGACGGATGGCAGGACCGACGGCAGCGCCGACTTCTTCCTCCAGCAATGGCGCAAGGCGCCGGTGCGCGTGCCGGTGTTCGGCATCACCTTCGGCGATGCCGACAAGAGCCAGCTCGACAGCCTTGCCAAGGTGACTTCGGCGCGCGTATTCGACGGCAGCGGTGATCTGGCGGGCGCCTTCCGCGCCGCCCGCGGCTACAACTGAGATGCGCGGCTAGGATGCGTGGCTTGTTCGGCAACGACTGGAACTGGATCGTGGCGGGCCTTGTCTCGGCGGCGTTGCTGATCGGGCTGAGCCTGCTTACCGATTTTCCGTTCCTGGTGTCGGCAGTCATCGCGGCTTTGGTCTTTGCCGGACTGGTGTTCGTGCTGGCGCCGCGCCAGCTGTTCGAAGGCCTCGATCTGAATTCGTTCTCCGGCAGCCGGGTCGCGTTCGCCCGCGAGCTTCTGGCACAGGCCCAACCGGCCGCGGACCGGCTTGCCGCCGCTGCAGGCACGATTGCCGACAAGGAGATGAAGGCGAAGGTGAAGAACCTCTCCGACATCGCCGCCGATGTGATTTCCAAGGTCGAGGCCAAGCCCGACAGCGCGCCTTCGGTGCGGCGCTTCCTCACCTACTACGTGCCGCAGGCGGCAGAGGTAGCGGAAGGCTACGCAACGCTGGCCAACCGGCGTGCGCCCAGCCAGGCGCGGCTGGCGAATGTCGGCGCGGTCATCACCAAGCTGCAAGACGGGTTCGTGCACTATGCCGACAGCCTTGCCGACTCCGAACTCGGTACGCTCGACGTAGACCTGCGACTCATTCAGGAGTCGCTGAAAGAGGATATTGGTCGCTGATGGCCATTTCGCGCCGCGCTTTTGGACTGGGTCTGCTGGGTGCGGCCGCCGCCGGCACCGGCGGCTATCTGACGCTCAAGGATCGCCCCGAATTCCGCGGCTATCTCGGCAACAAGGCGCATCTGTTCGGCTTCATCGGAGGCGAGAAGCAGGCTTTTCTTGCCGATCCGGACGTGGCCCATGCGCTCGGCGGCTACGGGCTGGAACTCGACGCGCGTGTCGCCGGCTCGGTCGAGATGGTGCGGGAAGCAGCACTTTTGTCGCAGAAGCCACAGTTCCTGTGGCCATCCTCCTCGATCATGGTCGATCTCGCCCGTAAGAGCGGTGTCGCGATCCGCAACGATCAGGTGGTGCTGAACTCGCCGCTGGTCGTCTACACCTGGGGACCGGTGGTCGAAGGGTTGAAGAAGAGCGGGCTGGTCACGGTCGCCGCCAAGGGCGGCTACAACCAGCTCGATCTCAAGGCCTTGCTCGACGCCATTCTTGCCGGCAAGAACTGGTCGGATCTCGGCATCGGCGACCTCTATGGCCGGGCGCGCATCGTCTCCACCGATCCCAACCGCTCCAATTCCGGCTTCATGTTCGCCGGCCTTGTGCTGAGCCTGATGAGCGGCGACGTGGCGACGCAGGAGCTGCTGGCTCAGCACGGCGACCAGGCCAAGGCGATCTTCCGCAGCATGGGCCTGAAATCGTCATCGTCAGGAAAACTGTTCGACCAGTACATCGCCGGTGGCCTTGGCGCCGAGCCGATGGTGATCGGCTACGAAAACCAGCTGGTCGAATGGGCGCTCGCCGACCCGGCGCGCTGGCAAAGGGTACAGGCCGGCATGGGGGCCAAGCCCGAAATCCTCTACCCCAGGCCGACCGTCTACTCCGCGCATCCGCTGATCGTCATCGACCCGGCGGTCGACCGGCTGCTGGAGGCGCTGACCAGCCCGAAGCTGCAACAGCTTGCCTGGTCCAAGCACGGATTTCGCGGGCCGCTCGGCACCGTGGCGGGCGACGCTGACGCCATCGCTGGCGTAAGGCCGGCTGAGATCGAGGCGGTACTGCCCATGCCGTCGGCCGACGTCATGCTGGCGCTGCTCGACCAGATGGACGGCTGAGCAATTCCAGGAAGGAAGCCGGTTCAGCCTCGCCCCATCCTGTTCCAGGCATCGAGCCCGGCGATCTTGTAGGCTTCCGCCAGCGTCGGGTAGTTGAAGGTGTTGTTGACGAAGAAGTCGACGGTGCCGCCGAGATTGATGACGGCCTGGCCGATATGGATGAGTTCGGTGGCACCCTCGCCGACAATGTGCGCGCCGAGCAGGCGGCGCGTTTCGATCGAGAACAACAGCTTCAGGAAGCCGGTGTTGACGCCCATGATGTGGCCGCGCGAGGTCTCGCGGAAGCGCGCCACGCCAACCTCATAGGCCGCACCACTCTCACGCACCTGTTCTTCCGACTGGCCGACCGTCGAGATTTCCGGCACAGCGTAGATGCCATAGGGAAAGGTTTCCGGTGGCGGCGGCAAGGGCACGCCGAAAGCATGGCAGGCAGCCACCCTGCCCTGCTCCATCGAGGTGGAGGCCAGGCTCGGGAAACCGATGACGTCGCCGGCGGCGTAGATGTTGGGGACGTTGGTCTGGAACGTCTGCGGATCGACTTTGATGCGGCCTCGGGAGTCGGCTTCGATGCCGACCACGTCCAGCCCCAGGCTGCCGACATTGCCGGTGCGGCCGGCCGCATAGAGCACGACTTCCGAACGGATGGTGCGGCCATCGGCCAGTTCCACTTCGGCCGTTTCGGGCTTGGAGCGGATTTCCTTCACCGCGCTGCCAAGCCTTATCGTCATGCCGCGATCGCGCATCTGGTGGATGAAATCGTCGACGATCTCGCGGTCGACGAAATCGAGGATGGAGTGACGCGGCTCGACCAGCGTCACCGGCACATCGAGCGCGGAAAAGATCGTGGCGTATTCGACGCCGATGACACCGCCGCCGATGACCGTCAGCGTGCGCGGCAGACGGTCGAGCTCCAGCATCTCATCGCTGTCGAAGACGCGGGTCTTGTCGAAGGGCACATCGCGCGGCCGGTGCGGCCTGGTACCGACCGCGATCAGCGCGTTGGCAAAGCCGACTTCGCTGTAATCGCCATTGTCCGATGTCAGGCTGACCTTGTTGGGGCCGAGAAATTTCACCGCCGCGCGTGCGCTCTTGACCGTATTGCGCATGAACTGGTGCTGCAACACCTCGACTTCATGGTCGAGTGTCTTGTGCAGGCGCTCGATCAGGTCGCCTACGGAAATGTCCTGCTTAACCCGGTAGCCGCGCCCGTAAAAGCCGCGCTCGCGCCAGCCCGAAAGATTGAGCACGGTTTCGCGCAGCGTCTTCGAGGGGATAGTGCCGGTGTGCACGGAGACGCCGCCAAGACGCCGGCCGCGGTCGACCACCAGCACCGATTTGCCCAGCTTGGCCGACTGCACCGCGGCGCGGCGGCCGGAGGGGCCGCTGCCGATGACCAGCATGTCATAGTCCATAGTGCCCCGTCCCTCTGCCCTTGAGCGCCTTTGTTGCGCCGCAGCAAGCTAATGCCATCCGCACGGCAAATTCAACCGATTCGGATTGTGTCCCGCCTCGCTCTTGCCCTGCGCGCCGGAGAGAGCCCCGACCTTGATTCCGACACAGGCCTTTACCATTTCATTTACGAGCGGCCCGCACCCTATGTCGGGCCTTGTTACGAGGAAATGACATGAACGCGCGCGTTCTCGACGGCGAAATCATCAACACCCGGCTTGACGATGTCAGGGCCTATGAAGGCGTGCGCACACGGCGCATCCTCGCCTTCGTGCTCGACTACGTCATCGTCGCGCTGCTCACTATTCCCTTCGCCATACTGGTGTTCTTCCTCGGGCTTTTGACCCTCGGTCTCGGCTGGATGCTGTTCGGCGTCCTGGTGCCGACCGTCGCCATTCTCTACATCTGGAACACGCTGGGCAGCGCCGACCAGGCGACCACGGGCATGAAGATGATGGGCATCCGCCTCGATCGTCTCGACGGAAGGCCGATCGATGGGCTGACCGCGGTCGTCCATTCCGTGCTGTTCTGGGCGGGCAACGTCATCCTGTCGCCGCTGGTGCTGCTGGTGACCTTGTTCTCCGACCGCAAGCGCACGCTGCACGATCTTCTGCTCGGCACGGTGGTCAGCCGTAGCGGCCGCTAAAGATGTTTTCCGGGGCTTTCCCGCCTTGTCGGCGCAATGTGAAGGCGTTCGCATGCCCGCATCTTCACAATCCTGTTGAATTTTTTGCTTTCCGCGCCAAAGGTAGAGCGACTCGAAGGAGTGTTTCCAAGACTTAGATGACGCAGCATCCGACCCAGTCGCCGCAGTTCTTCCTGACCGCGCCGTCGCCGTGCCCCTATCTCGACGGCCAGTTCGAGCGCAAGGTGTTCACGCATCTGGTTGGCGACAAGGCGTCGGAGATGAACGACCTGTTGACACAAGGCGGCTTCCGGCGCTCGCAAAACATCGCCTACCGGCCGGCCTGCGAGACCTGCCGCGCCTGCGTTTCGGTGCGCATCCTCGCCCAGGAATTCACCGCCAGCCGCAACATGAAGCGTGTGCTGCAGCACAATTCCGACCTCGTCGGCGCCATGCACAATGCCGAGCCCTCCACCGAGCAATATTCGCTGTTCCGCAGCTATCTCGACGCCCGCCATCGCCGCGGCGGCATGTCTGACATGACGGTGCTCGACTACGCCATGATGGTCGAGGATACCCATGTCGACACCAAGGTGATCGAATACCGGCGGCGCGGGCCCGACACCTTCATCACCGGCAAGGGCCAGGGTGAACTCATCGCGGTGGCGCTCACCGACAAGATGGCCGACGGCCTGTCGATGGTCTATTCCTACTTCAATCCCGAATTCGAGGAGCGTTCGCTCGGCACGTTCATGATCCTCGATCACATCGCCCGCGCCAGGGCGATGGGCCTGCCCCATGTCTACCTCGGCTACTGGGTCAACGGCTCGCGCAAGATGAATTATAAGATGCGCTTCATGCCGCAGGAGCATCTCGGCCCCAAGGGCTGGGAGCGCTACACCAACGAAGCGGTTTCACGCTGAGTTTTTCCACGATCCGCGCTTAAACAGTTTCAAGGCAGGGGATGCTGATCTTTCAGCCGGGCGGCTGGCGAAGTGCGCCATTGCACCGGTCAACCGTCGGCCTGCATTTCCTGCGAAAGTTCCTGCATGTCCTCTCACCACGATCACCAGAAGGGCCTTTTGATAACCGCCATCGGCGGGATGACGCTGACTGTCGACATACCGTTGATCCGCCTCGCCGACGGCGGCGCGTGGACCATCATGCTGCTGCGCACTTGCACCACATTCGTCGCCGCCATGGTCATCTGGTCGGTCTGGCGGGCGCTGAGCCGGAACGCTCCGCCGCTCATCCCCGGCTGGTCCGGCCTGATCGTGGCGATATGCTATGGCTTGACAGGGATCACCTTCGTCACCGCCGTCTATCACACCTCGACCGCCGATCTGGTTTTCATCCTAGCGTTCAACACCGTGTTCGCAGGGCTATTGTCCTGGATATTCCTGCGGGAAAGACCTCGGCTGGTGACAATCGCGGCGATGCTGATCATGATCCTTGGCGTGCTGGTCATCGTCGGCGGATCGGTCGGCACCGGCAAGCTGTTCGGCGATTTCATGGCGCTTTGCTCGGCCTTCTTCGTTGCGGTCGCCATCTCCATCTCGCGCGCCAGCGGCAAGGACATGGGATTCACCTCGCTCGTCGGCGTCCTGCTGCCGATGACCCTGGCCGCCTTCATGGTGTCAGGCGAAGGCTTTCACGTGAACGCGCCCTGGTGGATCATCTTCAACGGCGCCGTCATCATGCCGATCTCGTTCTTCTGTCTCGCCGCCGGGCCGAAATACATTTCGGGGCCGGAAGTGGCGATGTTCTACCTGCTCGAAACCGTGCTGGCGCCTGTGTGGGTGTGGATGATCTTTGCCGAGACGCCGACCCGCAACAGCCTGATCGGTGGCGCGATCCTGATCGTGACGCTGGTCGCCCATTCGCTCTGGCAGTTGCATGATGGCCGCAAGCGCCGGGGTGACTTCGCGGTGCACCATCCGGTCTAGGCGTGTCGATATTCAGCTGATGCCGGCCTGCAAAAGGCGGCTTCCTGCGCTTCCGCTGCTCACGTACGAAAAGTACGCTCCGCTCCGGTTCTCGTTATCAACCATTTTCGACTCGGCCTGACCTGAATCCCAACACGCCTGGGCTAACTGCGTTTCGGGATCAGGCGTTGGCCTTCTTCGCCACGCCGGGTTCCGGCAGGATCTCGATCTGCGGCGGCCCGCCTTCGATTTCGGCCGCCGAGCCGGCGGCGAGTTCGTCGACCAGTTCCACCTCGCGCAGCCATTCGCGCCAGATGGCGACCAGCAGCGCCATCAGCACCGGGCCGATGAACAGGCCGAGAAAGCCCATCGTCTTGACGCCGCCGATCAGACCGAAAAAGGTCGGCAGGAAAGGCAGTTTTATCGGCCCGCCGACGAGCTTCGGGCGAAGTGTCTTGTCGACGATGAACAGTTCGACCGCGCCCCACAGGAACAGCGCCAGGCCGGCCATGGGCGAGCCGCTGGCGGCGAGATAAATCGAGACAAGGGTGAAGGACAATGGTGCGCCGCCGGGGATGAGCGCCATGACGCCGGTCAGGGCGCCAAGCGTCACCGGCGACGGCACGCCGGCCAGCCAGTAGGCGATGCCCAGCACCAACCCCTCGCCAATCGCGATGACGGTCATGCCGGTCACTGTCGAGGAGATGGTCGCCGGCACGACACGCGAAATCCGCTCCCATCGCGTCGGCAGGATGCGTTCGCCTAGGCGATCGACCTGGCCGGCAAAATGCTCGCCATCGCGATAGGCGAAGAACAGGGCGATCATCATGAACAGCAGCGTCAAGAGCAGCCCAAAGGCACTGCCGCCGGCGGCGAGCGCGCCGCGATAGATGCTGCCGATATTGGCGCCGCTGATCAGCTGGATCAGCTCACCAATTCCGCCGGGATGACCAAAATTGGTGGTCCATTGCTCGTTCAGCCAGTCGCCCAGGACAGGCATGGTCGCGATCCAGTGCGGCGTCACCGCCCCGTGCCGGTTGGTCTCGATCGCCCATCCGACCCACTCGCGCACTTCGTTGATGGCGTAGGTGCCGGCAAGCGCAATCGGTATCACCAGGAAGGCCAGGATGAACAGGATGGCCAGAGTGGCGCCGATGGTGCGGTTGCCGCCGACCCCGGCCAGCAGCCGCTGGTAAAGCGGCCAGCTGGCGAACGCGATGACCAGCGCCGCCAGCACCGGGAACAGGAAGCCGTGGAAGAAATAGACGCCGGCGGCGACAATCAGCACCAGCAGCCAGCGCGCCGCCGACAGCGGCGGAATGACAGCCGACCGCAGCGGCGTCGACAGGCCGAACAGGCGCTGCTGCCGTTCCGGTTTCTGGGACCTGGATTCTTTCAAACGCCCGTCTCTCTCAAACACCCTTCCCCGTTATGCACCGATATAGTGCAGCAATCGTGACGATACTCCAAATTAGGGGGAGTACTTTCCTTCTCCCCTAGTGGGAGAAGGTGGATCGGCGCCCAGCGCCGAGACGGTCGAGGGGTGTTCCAGCGGAGTGAGACGCTGGCGTTCCCTGGAACACCCCTCATCCAACCGAGCTTCGCTCGGCCACCCCCGGGGCGAGCCAACGGTCTCGCCCGCCCCTTGGGCCCACAGGGGGGGAAGGAAGAGACGCTTAGCTACCCGAACTTGCCCGTCCTCGGGAAACCTTTCGGCACCATGCGGCCGGCCGAGGCCCGGGCGCCGATCCATTCGGCCAGTTCCTCGCGCGACCTTGTGAAGGTGCGGTCGGCCGAGTCCTGCCAGGACAGGCCTGCCTCCAAGGTGAACGGCTTGAGATCGAGCAGGCCGCCATCCTTGTATTTCTGCAGCCGCACGCCCTTGCCGCGGCCCATCTCGGGAATTTCCGAAAGCGCGAACACCAGCATTTTGCGGTTCTCGCCGACGATGGCGAGGTGATCGCCGGTGACCGGTACGCAACGCTTGGCCTCGTCCGGCGCCTTGACGTTCATCACCTGCTTGCCCTTGCGGGTGTTGGCGACGACTTCCTCCTCCGGCACGACGAAGCCATTGGCGTCATAGGAGGCGAGCAGCAGCTTGCGTTTGGGATCGTGGACGAACGCGGTGACGATGTCTTGGTCATTGTCCATGTCGACGATGATGCGGATCGGCTCGCCATGGCCGCGCCCGCCCGGCAGCCGGTCGGCGCCGATGGTGTAGAACTTGCCGCCGGTGGTGAAGACCAGCACCTTGTCGGTGGTCTGCGCATGGAAGGCGAGCTTGAGGCTGTCGCCTTCCTTGAAGGTCAGCGTCGAAAGGTCGGCCAGATGCCCCTTCATCGCCCGCAGCCAGCCTTTTTCCGAAACCACCACGGTGACCGGCTCGCGCTCGATCATGGCGTGGGCGATGTCGGTCAGGTCGTGTTCGGGCGCATCAGCGAACTGGGTGCGGCGCTTACCGAGCTCGGTCTCCGGGCCGAATTTTTCGCGCAGACTGGTGACTTCCCACTTGATCGTCGACCATTGCTTGGCATCGGACGCCAGCAGCGCCTCGATCTGCTTCTTCTCGGTGGTGAGGCCGTCGAATTCCTTGCGGATCTCGAACTCTTCCAGCTTGCGCAGGGCGCGCAGGCGCATGTTGAGGATGGCTTCGGCCTGGGTGTCGGTGAGCGACCAGCGGGCCATCATCACCTGCTTAGGCTCATCCTCCTCGCGGATGATCTTGATCACCTCGTCGATGTTGAGATAGGCGATCAGGTAGCCGGCCAGGATATCCAGCCGTCTTTCGATCTCGCCCAGGCGATGTTTCGAGCGGCGGATCAGAACGTCGCGGCGGTGATCGAGCCATTCCTGCAGCACGCCCTTCAGCGACAGCACGTTGGGCACCTTGCCGCGCGACAGCACATTCATGTTGAGCGGGAATCGGCTCTCAAGCTCGGTGAGCTTGAACAGCGATTCCATCAGGATACCCGGATCGACGGAACGGCTCTTCGGCACCAGCACGACTCGGATGTCCTCGGCACTTTCGTCCCTGATGTCCTCGAGCAGCGGCAGCTTGCGCGCCATCAACAGCTCGGCGATCTTCTCGATCAGCCGCGCCTTCTGCACGCCATAGGGAATCTCGGTGACGACGATGCTCCAGGTGCCCCTGCCCTGGTCCTCCTGGCTCCATTTCGACCGCACGCGAAAACCGCCGCGGCCGGTCTCGTAGGCTTCGAGGATGGAGGCGCGGCTGTCGACGATGATGCCGCCGGTCGGGAAATCCGGACCCTGGACGAAATCCATCAGCTTGGCCACCGGCGCATCCCGGTGCTCGATCAGGTGCAATGCCGCGTCGCAGAGTTCGGCCGCGTTGTGCGGCGGGATCGATGTCGCCATGCCGACCGCGATGCCGGACGAGCCGTTAGCCAGAAGGTTCGGGAAGGCGCCGGGGAGCACCACCGGTTCCTCGTCCTCTTCATTGTAGGTCGGCCGGTAGTCGACAGCGTCCTCGGTGATGCCGGCAAGCAGTTCGGTCGCCACGTCGGTCATGCGCGCTTCGGTGTAGCGCATGGCGGCGGCGTTATCGCCGTCGATGTTGCCGAAATTGCCCTGCCCGTCGACCAGGGGATAGCGCATGGAAAAATCCTGCGCCAACCGCACCAGCGCGTCGTAGATCGACTGGTCACCATGCGGATGGAACTTGCCCATCACCTCGCCGACGATGCGGGCGCATTTGGCAAAGCCCTGGTCGGGGTTGAGCCTGAGCAGCCGCATGGCGTGCATGATGCGGCGATGGACCGGCTTCAGCCCGTCGCGAACGTCGGGCAGCGCCCGGTGCATGATGGTCGACAGCGCATAGGCGAGATAGCGCTCTTCCAGCGCCTTCTTCAGATCGACCGGTTCAATGTGATCACCACCGCCATCTTGAGGCGGCAAAAGCCTTTTTCCCATGGGCTGGGACTAGCCGAGCGGGCGATTCGCGGCAAGAGGCCGACAGATTTACCGGCCGTTCTGCAACATGAAACCGTACGCCTGGGGATGTCGACCAACATCAGCCTGTTACATCAGGCCTCTATGGCCAAGCGTGATGATATCGGGCAACCGGCTCTTCATGACAAATTCACCGATTTGCGCCAAGACGGTGGGATCGAGTTTGCCTTTCACTGTGATTTTCGACCATGGTACCGGGATACGCCTTTTTCCCGTCCAGTTCGTCACGGAATGGTGATGGTGCAGAGAATTGAAAAACAATTTCAGGACACTCTCAGGGACCTTGCGATGACAATCAAACGCTCAACTCTCCGGAAATTCGCTCTTTCAACCTTCTTGTTCACACTGCCGCTGAATGCGGCCCTTGCCCAGGACGCGGCGGTTGCCGACCGGCTGAAGGCGGCGCTGGCGGCCCAGGGCGTCGACATCTCCTGGACCGGGGTGACCGGCGACAACACCAGCATGGTGCTGCAGGGCGTTGCCATCAAGCCGGCGGCGGAAAAGGAAGCCCTCACCATCGGCGACGTCAAGCTCGAGGGTGTGACCCCGGCCAATGGCGGCTTCGATATCGCCACCGTCTCCACCTCGGCCTTCGAACACGCCAAGGACGGCGTCACCCTCAACCTCAGCCCCTTCGTCATCCATGACATGACGGTTCCGGCCGATGGCGCCACCGGCCCGCTGGGTTCGCTGATGATGTACAAATCCGCCGAACTCGCCAACATGACGGTGAAGGTCGCCGACAAGACCGCCTTCTCGATGGACGGACTTGCCGTCGAGATCACGCCGCCCGCGGACGGCAAGGCGATGGAATTCACCGCCAACACGGAAAAGTTCAACGCCGACCTGACACTGGTCGACGACCCCAAATCCAAGGAAGTCATCAACGCGCTCGGCTACCAGAATATTTCGGGCAATCTCGAAATGGCCGGCACCTGGCAGCCCTCGGACGGCAAGATGGAACTGTCGAAATACGACATCTCCGTCGAGAATGCCGGCACGCTCGGCATGACCTTCGACCTCGGCGGCTACACGATCGACTTCATCAAGTCGCTGCAGGAAATGCAGAAGAAGATGGCCGCGCAGCCTCAAGGCGCCGACAATTCGGCACAAGGCATGGCCATGCTCGGCCTGTTGCAGCAGCTTTCGTTCAACAGCGCCTCGATCCGCTTCGACGACGATTCGCTGACCGGCAAGGTGCTGGAATATGTCGGCAAGCAGCAGGGCATGTCGGCCAAGGACGTCGCCAACCAGGCCAAGGCGATCGTGCCGTTCGGCATGGCGCAGCTCAACAATCCGGAACTGACGGCGCAGGTGACCGCGGCGGTCAGCAAATATCTCGACGATCCGAAGAGCCTCGAAATTTCGGCCGAACCGCCGGCATCGGTGCCGTTCGCGCTGATCATGGCGGGCGCCATGTCCAACCCGCTCGACCTGCCCAAGACGCTCGGGGTCAGCGTCAAGGCGAACGAGGACTGATCGAACGCCCTCAAGATCTACAAAAAAGCCCGGCAGCGATGCCGGGCTTTTTTGTGGGATTATCGAATCGAAAGAATCGGTTCTGGCGGTTGTCTAAAGTGCCGCCCGAAGTTCGCGATCAAGCGTCTTTCTTGATCGGTGCGACACGCAGTGCCAGTTCGCGAAGCTGCTGCGGCGAAGCTTCCGACGGCGCGTTCATCAACAGATCGTAGGCCTGCTGGTTCATCGGGAACATGGTGACCTCACGCAGGTTCTTGGCGCCGACCAGCAGCATGACGACGCGGTCGATGCCGGCGGCCATGCCGCCATGCGGCGGCGCGCCATACTGGAAGGCGCGGTAGAGACCGCCGAAGCGCTCTTCCACCGTTGCGCGGTCCAGCCCGACCGTCTCGAACGCCTTGACCATGGTTTCAGGCAGATGGTTGCGGATGCCGCCCGAGGCGATCTCGAAACCGTTGCAGACCATGTCGTACTGGAAAGCCTTGATGCCGAGCAGATCCTCGCCCTTCAGCGCATCGATGCCGCCCTGCGGCATCGAGAACGGGTTGTGGGCGAAGTCGATCTTCTTCTCCTCCTCGTTCCATTCGAAGAACGGGAAGTCGACGATCCAGCACAATTCGAAACGCTCGCGGTCGACGAGATTCAGCTCCTCGCCGGCGCGCGTGCGCGCGGCACCAGCGAAGGAGACGAACTTCTTGGGATCACCCGCGACAAAGAAGGCGGCGTCGCCGTCGGCAAGGCCGAGCTGCTGGCGGATCGCCTCGGTGCGCTCCTCGCCGATGTTCTTGGCGAGCGGGCCGGCGCCTTCGAGCTTGTCGCCCTCCTTGCGCCAGAAGATATAGCCCAGCCCCGGCTGGCCCTCGCCCTGCGCCCAGGAGTTCATGCGGTCGCAGAAGGCGCGGCTGCCGCCGGTCTTGGCCGGAATGCCCCACACTTCGGCCTTCGCATCGTTGGCAAGGATGTTGGCGAACACCTTGAAGCCGGAATCGCGGAAATGATCGGAGACGGCCTGCATTTCGATCGGGTTGCGCAGGTCCGGCTTGTCGGAGCCGTATTTGCGCATGGCGACATCGTAGGGAATGCGCTGGAACTTCTGCGTCACCGGCTTGCCGTTGGCGAAGGTCTCGAACACGCCCCGCATGACCGGTTCCATGGTCAACAGCACATCGTCCTGCTCGACGAAGCTCATCTCGACGTCGAGCTGGTAGAATTCGCCGGGCAGGCGGTCGGCGCGAGGATCCTCGTCGCGGAAGCAGGGCGCGATCTGGAAATAACGGTCGAAGCCCGACACCATGATCAGCTGCTTGTACTGCTGCGGCGCCTGCGGCAGCGCGTAGAAAGTGCCGGGATGGATGCGCGACGGCACCAGGAAGTCGCGCGCGCCCTCGGGCGACGACGCGGTCAGGATCGGCGTCGAGAATTCGGTGAAGCCGACATCGCCCATGCGCTTGCGCATCTCGGCGATGATCTTGGTGCGCGCCACGATGTTCTTGTGCAGCGTGTCGCGGCGCAGGTCGAGGAAGCGGTACTTCAGCCTGATATCCTCGGGATAGTCCGGCTCGCCGAACACCGGCAGCGGCAATTCCTTGGCCGCAGACAGCACCTCGATCTCGCGGGCGAAAATCTCGATCTCGCCGGTCGGCAGGTTGGCGTTGACCGTCTCCGGCAGGCGCGCCTTGACCTCGCCGTCGACACGGATGACCCATTCGCCGCGCACGGTCTCGGCGACCTTGAAGGCCGGCGAATCGGGGTCGGCAACGATCTGGGTCAGGCCGTAGTGGTCGCGCAGATCGATGAACAGCAGGCCGCCATGGTCGCGCACGCGATGCACCCAGCCCGACAGGCGAACGGACGACCCGACGTCGCTCTTTCTCAACTGGGCACAGGTATGGCTGCGGTAACGGTGCGTTGTCATTGGTAAAGTCCGGGGTGCTGGGTGGCAGGCCAAAGCATCAAAGCCCGGCCCAAAATTTGCGCGAAAAGCGCATGGGAGGCCGGATTTGTCAAGGCAAGCGGGCAATCCCGACGTCCGGCATGCTGCCGGGCATTCAGGCGAAGTGGATTTCAGCGCCCTGGCGTTCGAAATCGGCGAGGATCGCGGCCGGCGCGGTCTTTTCGACCACCAGATGGCGGATCGCTTCGGCGCCGGCGACGCGATAAGGCGCCGCGGTGGCCAGCTTGTCGTTGGTGACGGCGATGACGATGCCGGCGCTGTTCCTGGCCATGGCCCGCTTGACCTCGGCCTCGGCCGAATCGAATGCCGTCACACCGCGTGAGGCATCCAGGCCGCAGGAGCCAAGGAAAAACAGGTCGGTGCCAAGCTGCGCAACGGCGGCCAGCGTGTCGGCGCCGACGCAGGTTCCAAGATCGCGGACGAACCTGCCGCCAAGCACGGTCAGTTCGACCAGGGGATGGTCGGACAGCGCCAAGGCGACACCGAGCGAATTGGTGGCAATGGTCAGTTCAAGGTCGCGGGGAAGGGCCTTGGCGATGGCGGTGTTGGTGCTGCCGCCGTCGATGAACAGGGTCTGTCCGCTGGAGAGCAACGCCACGGCCGTGCTCGCCAGCCGCGCCTTCTCCTCGACCGCATGGCCGCCGCGCAGGCCGATGGGGGCCGCGGCAAAGGGCGCCGCCGCAATCGCGCCGCCATAGACCCGGCGACAGTGCCCGGCTTTCGCCAGCTCCCTGAGGTCGCGGCGCACCGTGTCCTCCGAAACGCCGAAGCGGCTCGCCAGTTCGCCCGCAAGCACACTCCCCTCCGCCGCGAGGCGGTCGCGGATAAGCTGGTGCCGTTGATCGGTCAGCATTGCCTGTTTCGCCTGATCTTATTTCTCTGTGCACGTTATTGCATGTTCTGCACGTTTATGCAAGGAGTGGTCGGCCCGGGCTGTCGCACAAGCCAGCCACCCTTCCTTTGAAAGCGCTGCCATGAGCCTTGGTCTCAACTTTGCCCCGCAACACCGCGTCTATGCCGGGTTCGCGATCTATTCCTTCGCCATGGGTAACATCTTTCCGCGCCTGCCCGACATCAAGCACGCCATGGGCATTGGGGACGGCACGCTCGGCCTCAGCCTGATCGGAACGCCGATCGGCACCTTGACGGCGCTGACGCTGGCGACGCCTTTACTCGAGCGCGTCGGCTTCCGCCGGGCGTTGCTCATCCTGGTACCACTGCTGGCGCTCGCCTATGCCCTCGCGGTGCATGCGCCGGGGCCGCTCGCGCTTTTCCTCATGCTCTTTCCAGTCGGCCTGATGATCGGCAGCGTCGAGATCATGCTCAATGTCGAGGCCGACCGGACCGAATTCCTGGTCAAGCGTCGCATCATGAACCGCGCGCATTCGTTCTGGAGTATGGGCTTTTTCGGCGCCGGCCTGTTCGGCGCGGCTCTCGCGCATCTCGGCATATCGCCGCAACTGCATCTGGCGCTGATCGTGCCAATCGTCGCGATCTCGATGGCGCTGTTCCTCGGCGGCTACCAGCCGGCGCCGAGCCGCTTCGCCAGCACCGGCGGGAAGGCACCCAAGCTGGCGCGGCCGACCCCGCCGATCCTTGTTCTCGTCGCGGTGACACTCTCGGCGATGCTGATGGAAGGCGCCAGCATCGACTGGTCGGCGATCTATATGCGCACGGTGTTCGAGTCCGGCCCCTTCGTCGCCGGTTTCACCGTGGCGCTGTTCGCCTTTTCCCAGGCAACCACGCGCTTCTTCGCCGACAGTTTTGTCGACCGCTATTCGCCACGCGGCGTGGCGCGGGTGCTGCTGGCGATGATGGCGACCGGCGTGCTGATTGTCTTTTTCTCGCCCGCGCCGTTCTTCTCCATGCTGGGCTTTGCGCTTCTGGGGATCGGCACCAGCGCCCTCTTCCCGCTGGCGATCTCGGCTGCCGCCCAACGGACGGATCGGCCGGCGGCGATCAATGTCGCGGCACTGTCGCAGATCTCCTTCGTCGCCTTCCTGCTCGGACCACCGCTGCTCGGCTTCGTCTCAGATCATTGGGGCATCCGGTCGGCCTTTGGCATCGGCATTCCGTTCATTATCCTCAGCCTGCTGACCGCGGGATCGCTTGGCCGGCGGCCGGCCGCCGACAAACCGGCCGCGCCAGTGGATGAGCCGCTCGAGCCGACGGGGGACAAGATATTTGCGCGGGCGGCAGAGGGGTGACTGAAGGGTTCCCTGGCCGCGGACGGGACGGCCGGCCAGTTAAGATCGCGTCGCGAAACTGACGCCGGCAGGTGGACCATACGGACCTACGTCCGCTCCAAACCAGGCAACATAGTATAGTGGGGGCGCTGAGAACCGCGATTGATCCTGCCAGCGGCAATTGCCGCTGGCATTGACCCAGGCAATGGTTCAAGAAGGGGTCACCGATACGTGATCGCCTGCTTCATGTCCTCCATCCGCCCGCTGATTCCGCTTCTTCTCGCCGCAGGCATCCTGCTCGGCGGGAATGGGCTGCAGAGCACGCTGATTGCGCTGCGCGGCGCGCAGGAGGGATTTTCCGCTTCCGCCATCGGCCTGATGGGCACCTTCTATTTCGCCGGCTTCCTGCTCGGCTGCCTGGCCATCACCCGCATCATGAAGGCGGTCGGCCATATCAGGGCGTTTTCGGCACTGGCCGCCATCGCCTCGGCCGGCACTCTGCTGCTGGTGCTGGTCCGCGATCCGGTGATGTGGTGCGCGGTGCGCTTTGCCGGCGGCTTCTGTTTCGCCGGGCTGTTCACCATCGTCGAGAGCTGGCTGAATTCCGGCGTCACCAACAGGGACCGCGCTCGCGTGCTGGCGATCTACCGGATGGTCGATACCGGCTCGGTGACATCGGCCCAGTTCCTGATTCCGGTCTTCGGCGCCGGCGGCTTCACCATCTTCGCCATCATGTCGATCATGATCACGCTGTCGCTGGTACCAGTCTCGCTCGGCGACCGCTCCAACCCGACACCGCCGGAGGAGGTCAAGCTCGACCTGGCGCGCGTCTGGCGCATTTCGCCGCTCGGCTGCTTCGGCTGCATCGCCGTCGGTGTCACCAACAGCGCCTTTCGCACGCTGTCGCCGGTCTATGCAGAGCAGATCGGCATGTCGGTTGCCGATGTCGTCACCTTCGTCAGCGTCGGCATCTTCGGCGGCGCCATCATCCAGTATCCGCTCGGCTATCTCTCCGACCGCTGGGACCGACGCCGGGTGTTGTTGCTGACGACCTGCTGCGCGATGCTTTCCGCCTTGGCCCTGGTGTTTATCGCCGGCAGCAATCCGCTGCTCAATTTCATCATCATCTTCATCTTCGGCTGTTTCGCCATGCCGCTTTATTCGCTGTCGGCGGCGCATTCCAACGACCGCGCCGACACGGGCGAGTTCGTGCTGATCAATGCGGCGCTGATGCTGTTCTACTCCTTCGGCGCCATTGGCGGGCCTTTCGCCGCCTCGACAGCGATGCAGTATTTCGGGCCGAGCGCGCTGTTCGTGTTCAGCGCCACCGTCTATGCGATCTTCATCGCCGTCATCCTCTACCGCATGCAGGCACGCTCCGGCGTGCCCGTGGCCAAGCGCAGCCGATTCACCGCGCTGTTGCGCACGTCGACCGTTTTCGCGCGGCTGGCCAGACGCAATGGCGATTCCGAGGGCCCGGGAAGCGCATGATGACGGCGCCAAAGCTTGACGAAAGCCTTCCCGGCTGAAATCTAGGAAGACCTTACTCCTGCCAAAAGCGATTTGATGCACGTCATCACCACCCAGAAAGAACTCGAGACCGTTCTCGCCGCTTTCGAAAAGTCGGATTTCGTTACCGTCGACACCGAATTCATCCGCGAAACGACCTTCTGGCCAATCCTGTGCCTGATCCAGATGGCGGCACCTGGCGTCACCGCGCTGATCGACCCGTTGTCGCCCGACATCAACCTCGCCCCGTTCTTCCGGCTGATGGCCAACGAGGCGGTGGTCAAGGTCTTCCACGCGGCGCGCCAGGACATTGAAATCATCGTCCATCTCGGCGATCTCGTGCCGCACCCGGTGTTCGACACGCAAGTCGCGGCCATGGTCTGCGGCTTCGGCGACAGCGTTTCCTACGACCAGCTCGTGCAGCGCATCACCGGCGCACGGCTCGACAAGTCGTCGCGCTTCACCGACTGGCGCCACCGGCCGCTGTCCGACAAGCAGCTCGATTACGCGCTGGCCGACGTCACCCATCTGATCGAGGTCTATCAGCATTTGAGCGCCGAACTGGCGCGGGAGAACCGCGCCCATTGGCTGAACGAAGAGATGGACGTGCTGACCTCGCGCGAGACCTACGATCCGCATCCCGAGGACGCCTGGAAGCGGCTGAAGATGCGGCTGCGCAAGCCGCAGGAACTGGCGATCGTGCAGGCCGTCGCGGCATGGCGCGAACGTGAGGCGCGCGAGCGCGACGTGCCGCGCGGCCGCGTGCTCAAGGATGACGCGATCTACGAGGTGGCGCAGCAGGCGCCACGCGACACGGCGGCCCTTGCCAAGCTTCGCACCACGCCCAAGGGCTGGGAGCGCTCCTCGACGGCGACGGCGCTGCTTGGCGCGGTCAACACCGCCCTGGCCTTGCCCAAGGACCAGATGCCGAAACTGCCGAAGAATTTTCAGCCGCCGGAAGGCTCAAGCGCCGCGGCCGAACTGTTGAAAGTGTTGCTCAGGATCGTCGCCGAAAAGCAGGGCGTGGCCTCGAAAGTGCTGGCCTCCAGCGACGACATCGATCGCATCGCCGCCGAAGGTGAGGATGCAGACGTGCCGGCGCTGCAGGGCTGGCGGCGCGCCGTGTTCGGCGAAGCCGCGCTGAAGCTGGTGCGCGGAGAGATCGGCATAAAGTTCGACAAGCGTAAAATAGCGGTATTCGACCTCTAGAGGCCTTCTAGCCGATGCGTTCGGATCGGGACGAGGACCGGCGATACGAGGCGATCGACGCATTGCGCGCGATCGCCGTGATGCTGGTTCTGATCTTCCACTATACGTCCCGCTTTCCCGCCGACTACATCGGGTTCGACCATCAGATGACGCTGCCATGGCAAGGGATAGTTGGCGTCTTTCTGTTTTTCATTATCAGTGGCTACTGCATCGCGATGACAGCCGAGCGGTCCGAAACCGTGTGGATGTTCTGGCTGCAGAGATTTATGCGGCTGGAGCCCGCGCTCTTCGCCTGTATCGGGATCACGCTTGTCGTGGTTGCGGCTCTGGGTCTTCCGGGCAGAGAGGTTTCAGTGCTCGACGGCCTGAAAAACGCAAGCTGGATAACCCTGTTTGCTCCAACGCCGCTTGTCGACGGCGCCTACTGGTCACTGCTTGCGGAAGCAAAATTCTACTTTGTGTTCGGCCTCATCTTCTATCTCTGGCCAAATCGCGTTCTCGTCCTTTTCACCTGCTTTACCGTTCTGGGCGCAATTGCACATTTTTCAGGGTTGTGGAGAGACCATCAGGCTCTGATTTTTCCCTTCAAGGGCATCGCCATGCCGTATTTTCTGTTCCCCTACAGCCTCTTCTTTTTGATGGGCATCGCGGCGAGGCGATCGACCCGAACCGTGCAGACGGTCGTGACAGCCGGATGCCTGGTGGTTGTTGTCAAACTGTGGGGCGGCTCGGGATTCAATGCCTGGGTCATCGCGCTTTCAATTCTTGGGATCATCGGGGTCCAGCTGCGCGATATCAAGATCTGGCGAAGCGTGAGTTACATCGGCTTGATTAGCTATCCTCTGTATCTTCTGCACCAGAATGTCGGTGTCGCGATCATACGATGGCTGGCTCCGTGGATTGGCTCCCCGTATCTTCGGATCGGCATAGCCTTCTGCACCGTGGTCGCCATTGCGGCATTCGTCGCGTGGGCGGTCGAGCATAGGTTTCGACGGGGGATCGAAATCTATGCGGCGCGCTTGATGTCGAGGGCTGCAACCCCCGCGTGACCCTGCCTCAGACGATGCCGAGCAGGTGCAGCGCGAACCAGATCCAGGCCAGCGCCAGCACCACCGCGCCGGCGAAGAAAGAACGGCTGCGCAGCCGCAGATTGTTGCTTGTCAGGTGCACCCAGGCGTGGAAATAGCGCGTCAGGACGAAAATCCACGCCAGCGCCAAGGTCAGATAGTTTACGCCGTTGGTGACGTGGAGCGTCAGGCACAGCACGTAGAAAAGCACCGGCAATTCGAACTGGTTGATCAGATTGTTGGCGACCGTGACACTGGGCGCCGGCTCGGTCGAGCGTACCTTGTATTGGCCGACCCTGGCCTCGCCCGATTTAACGGCAAAGTATCTGCGCCTGCCCATCACGACATAGACGATGTAGATCAGAGCCACATGCGCCAGAACTGGCCAGAAGATCGTCGTCTGGTTCATGACATTTCCCCTGCCCTGTCCGGCATCAAGCTTAGTCTAGCGTCTCTGACCCACCAGCCAGAAAGCGGCGATGACGACCGCCGGGATGGCGAGAAGCGCGAATTTGGTGACGATCAGAGCCGAAGCGAACGATAGCGAATCCGGATTGGCCGACAGGAAATCGGACAGAAGCCGCGCCACGGCTACATTCTGGGCATAGTCGGCGAGCGTGTAGGGCAGCACCAGCACCAGCGCGAAGACCGACTGCACCTGCCCGGGAAGCTCGCGGAAGCTCTGCAGGCGCCGGCCGGTGGCCAGGATCAGGCTCACCAAGGTCAGCGACAGCAGGGCCGGGAACAACAGATCGAAGGTCAGATAGTGCCAGACCAGAATGGTCTCGCCTCCGCGCCGGCCGAGCGCCGTCAGCCAGGCCATGCCTTCGTCGGGCGTGAAACCGAAATAACGCATGTCGAGCGACGGCAGGCCGCCGCTCAACTGGCGGAAATAGAAGAATTCCATCACCGTCATGGCGATGAAAACCGCCGCCGACAGGAAACACAGCGCGGCCGCGTGGCGTGGCAGCCGCAGAACCGTAGCGGTCAGGCTCCGCCCGAGCCCGTATTGTTCAGGCTCCGCCGGGATAGTTCGGGCTTTCGCGGGTAATCGTGACGTCATGGGCGTGGCTTTCACGAAGTCCGGCGTTGGATATGCGCACAAAAGTGGCGCGTTCGCGGAAATCGGCAAGGTCGCGACCACCGACATAACCCATAGCGGCTTTTAGCCCGCCCGCAAGCTGGTGCAGCACGCCAGACACAGGTCCTTTATACGGGACCTGGCCTTCAATGCCTTCCGGCACCAGTTTGAGGGTGTCGCGCACCTCGGCCTGGAAGTAGCGATCGGCCGAGCCGCGCGCCATGGCGCCGACCGAGCCCATGCCGCGATAGGCCTTGAAGGAGCGGCCCTGATGCAGATAGACCTCGCCCGGGCTTTCGTCGGTACCGGCCAGCAGCGAGCCGATCATGGCGGCGCTGGCGCCGGCGGCGAGCGCCTTGGCGAGATCGCCAGAATATTTGATGCCGCCGTCGGCAATCACCGACACACCCGATTTGTGCGCCGTCTCGACGGCCGACATGATGGCCGAAAGCTGCGGCACGCCGACACCGGCGACGATTCGGGTGGTGCAGATGGAGCCCGGGCCGATCCCGACCTTGACGGCGTCAGCGCCGGCGTCGATCAGCGCCTGTGTGCCGTCGGCGGTGGCAACGTTGCCGGCCAGGATACGAACCGAATTGGAGAGTTTCTTCGCCCGGGTGACAGCGTCTAGCACGCGCTGCGAGTGGCCATGCGCGGTATCGATGACCAGAAGGTCGACGCCGGCGTCGATCAGACGCTCGGCGCGCTCGAAGCCATCATCGCCGACGCTGGTGGCGGCCGCCGCGCGCAGGCGGCCCTGCGCATCCTTGGTGGCGTGCGGGTTGAGCTGCGACTTCTCGATGTCCTTGACGGTGATCAGGCCAACGCAATTGCCCTGCTTGTCGACGACGACAAGTTTTTCGATGCGGTGCTGGTGCAGAAGCCGCTTGGCCTCGTCCTGGTCGACATTCTCCTTGACCGTTATCAGGTTTTCACGGGTCATCAACTCGTAGACCTTCTGCGCCGGGTCGGAGGCAAAGCGCACGTCGCGGTTGGTCAGGATGCCGACCAGCCTGCCGGTCTTGTGGCCGCCAGTGCCGCCATTCTCGACGACCGGAATGCCCGAGATCGAATAGGTGCGCATCAGCGACAGCGCATCGGCGAGCGTTGCGTCGGGACCGATGGTGACCGGATTGACCACCATGCCTGATTCGAATTTCTTCACCTGCCGCACCTGCTCGGCCTGTTCGGCCGGCGAGAAATTGCGGTGGATGACACCGATGCCGCCGGCCTGGGCCATGGCGATGGCAAGACGCGCCTCGGTGACGGTGTCCATCGCGGCGGAAAGGATCGGCACGTTGAGGTCGATGTCGCCGGCGATGCGGGTGCGGACATCGGTTTCGCCAGGCATGACCTCGGAGTGACCCGGCTGCAAAAGCACGTCGTCAAAGGTCAGCGCCAGTGCGCCTGTGGACGTTTCGATGATTTTTGCCATGGCCAGCCCTTTAGAATGCGGAAAAAGCGCTGGACCGGAATGGACAGCGCCGACTCTCATCTTCCCTTTCAGGATTGGCGCTGGCTGGTAACACGTCGCGACGCGGATGAAAAGCCGATCGTTGCAACGCACAACAGCGTCTTCGACCATTTGATTGTGCCACCCGTGGTTGCGGTCGCACAAAAGTGACAGCAATTTAACACGACATCGGTGTCCAGCCATGATAACCGCCCCGTGTATCGGTTCGCCCCCGACCGAAGAGAAGATTTGAAACGGTCACGCTCGTGAATCGCACCATTCCGCTGATCCTGGCGGTCGCATTGTTCATGGAAAACATGGATTCGACCGTCATAGCGACATCGCTGCCGGCGATCGCCATCGACATCCACACCAGCCCGATCGCGCTCAAATTGGCGCTGACGGCCTATCTGGTGTCGCTGGCGATCTTCATTCCCATCAGCGGCTGGATGGCCGACCGCTTCGGCGCCAAGAACATTTTTCGCGCCGCGATTGCGGTCTTTATCGTCGGTTCGGTCGCCTGCGCCCTCTCCGGTTCGCTGCCGGCCTTCGTGGTGTCGCGCTTCCTGCAAGGCATTGGCGGCGCCATGATGACGCCGGTCGGGCGCCTGGTGCTGGTGCGGGCCACGCCCAAGAGCGATCTGGTCGCCGCCATGTCCTGGCTGACCGTTCCCGCATTGGTCGGACCGCTGGTCGGCCCGCCGATCGGCGGCTTCATCACCACCTACTTCACCTGGCACTGGATCTTCCTGATCAATGTGCCGATCGGCCTGGTCGGCATCTGGCTGGCGACGCGCTTCCTGCCGGAAACCGAATCGATGGAGACGCCGCCGCTCGATTTCATCGGCTTCGTGCTGAGCGGGCTTGCGGCATCCGGCGTGGTCTTCGGCCTGTCGGTGGTCAGCCTGCCCTACCTGCCGCCGGCGACCGGCTTCATCACGGTGGGGGTCGGGCTGCTGTCGGGCGCGCTCTACCTCATGCATGCGCGGCGCGCCAAAAATCCGTTGCTGGCGCTCGAATTGTTCCGCAACCAGGTGTTCCGCTCATCGGTGCTTGGCGGCTCGCTGTTTCGCATCGGCATCGGCGCAGTGCCGTTCCTGCTGCCGCTGATGTTCCAGATCGGCTTCGGGCTGACGCCGTTCCAGTCCGGCATGATCACCTTTGTATCGGCGGTCGGCGCCATCGGCATGAAATTCGTTACCGCGCTGATTTTCCGAGTTGCCGGCTTCCGCCGCGTGCTGATCGTCGGCTCGCTGGTTGCCGCCGCATCGATTGCAATCTACGGCCTCTTCACCCCCGAAACGCCTTACGTGCTGATGCTGGCCATATTGCTGATCGGCGGCTTCATCCGCTCGATGTTCTTCACCGGCGTCAATGCGCTCTCTTATGCCGAAGTGTCGGCCGAAGACACCAGCAAGGCAACACCGATCACGGCGGTGTTCCAGCAGCTGTCGATCGCGCTCGGCGTGGCGCTCGCCGGCGGCATTCTGGAAGTCTCGACCTCGATCCATGGCGGCTCGCTGACGCTGGGCGATTTCCACATCGCCTTCTTCATCGTGGCGGCGGTATCGGCGGCGGCGGCGCTGTCATTCATGCGGCTGGCGCCCGATGCCGGCAACGCCGTCTCCGGCCATGGCCGGCTGACGACGCCGAAGGAACTGGAGCCGGTCAGATCGCCGGGCGAGTGAGGCGGTCCGCTTAGGGTTCGGCGTCCCCCGGCCCTTCGCTATGGCTCCGGGCGCTCGAGTCCTTCGGACCGTCCACTGGACGTTTCGGATCTCCTGACGGCGGACCGGCAGTGAGTGGCCGCTTAGGCTTCAGCGTCTCCCGGCCCTTCGCTATGGCTCCGGGCGCTCGAGTCCTTCGGAACGTCTACCGGACGTTCCGATCCGCCTGACGGCGAACCGGCAGTGAGTGGCCGCTTAGGCTTCAGCGTCTCCCGGCCCTTCGCTATGGCTCCGGGCGCTCGAGTCCTTCGGAACGTCCACTGGACGTTCCGATCCGCCTGACGGCGAACCGGACTCTCGCCCCCTAAAATCTTTGGCCAGGAGATAAAGCTCGACCGATTCACCACGCGAGGCCGGCGGCTTGACGTGGTGGACGGAGCGGAAATTCTTCTTGAGCATGGACAGCAGTTCGTTCTCGGCGCCGCCCTGGAAGGTCTTGGCGAGGAAATGGCCGCCCGGTTTCAGGACGGACAGCGCGAAATCTGCAGCCACCTCGCACAGATGCATGGTGCGGATGTGGTCGGTGCGCTTGTGGCCGGTGGTAGGTGCCGCCATGTCGGATAGCACGACATCCGGGTCTCCACCCAACGCCTCGGCGAGCTTTTGCGGTGCATCCGGATCGAGGAAATCCATCAACAGCACCGGCGCGCCGGGCACGGCGTCCATTTCCAGATAGTCGATGCCGACGACATGCGGGTTTTCCGCCGTCGATTTCGTGCGCGCGGCCGCGACCTGGCACCAGCCGCCGGGGGCGGCGCCGAGATCGATCACCTTCATGCCGGGTTTCAGCAAATGGTGCTTGTCGTCGATTTCGATCAGCTTGTAGGCCGCGCGCGACCGGTAGCCGTCGGCCTTCGAGCGCTGGACATAGGGATCGTTGATGTGGCGCTGCAGCCAGCGGCGCGACGATTCCTTCAGGCCACTTTTCTTCTTGATCCGCGTCTTCAGCACGCGAATGCCGGCCGATCCTGGGTTTTCCGGTTTCTTGGTCATTATCGGCCACGCCCATCATTGCGCCAGACGCCGTCATCGGCCATCAGCTCGCTCAATATGCCTTCGCGCAGGCCGCGGTCGGCGACGCGCAGCCGCTCCGAGGGCCAGACGGCGCGGATCGCTTCGAGGATAGCACAACCGGCGAGCACCAGATCGGCGCGGTCGGCGCCGATGCAAGGGTTGGCGCAGCGCTGCTGGAAATCCCAGCCGACCAGCCTCTCCACCATGCGGTCGACGCTGTCGCGGTCCATCCACAGCCCGTCGACCCGACGTCGGTCGTAGCGCTCCAGATCAAGGTGAACGCCGGCCAGCGTCGTCACCGTGCCGGACGTGCCGAGCAGATGGAAATTCGGGCTGGCCTTGAGGTGGCTCAGCCGGTCGCGGCCGTCGAAGCTCGCCAAACGGCCGGCGACGTCATCGACCATGGCGTTGAAGATCTCGCGCGTCACGGTACGGCCACCAAAGCGCTCGGCCAGGGAGACGACGCCGACCGGCAGCGACGTCCACGAGACGATATGGTTGGCGAGCCGCGGCGAGCGGCGGCCGGTGAGATCGATCAGCGCGATCTCCGAAGAGCCGCCGCCGATGTCGAACAGCACGACGCCCTGTGTGTTGCGCTCGACCAGCGAGCCACAGCCGGACACCGCCAGCCGCGCCTCGGTCTGGCGGTCGATGATCTCGAGCTTCAGGCCGGCCTCGCGTTCGACGCGTTCGAGGAATTCGACGCCGTTCTCCGCCGAGCGGCAGGCTTCGGTGGCGATCAGCCTGGCCTTCCTGATCTTGCGGCTGCGCAATTTGTCGCCGCAGATCTTCAGCGCCTCGACGGCGCGATCCATCGCAGGCTGGCCGAGGCGGCCATTGGCGGTGAGCCCCTCGCCCAGCCTGACGATGCGCGAGAAGGCGTCGATGACGCGGAACTGGCCATGCCGTGTGGGAACGGCGACCAGCAGCCGGCAATTGTTGGTGCCGAGGTCGAGGGCCGCGAAGACCGGCAGCTCATGCACCGGCGGCCGGCGCGTGCCCTGTTCGGGGCGTGGCGCTGGAGCGGCGGGGAAGGTTGCCGGCGCCGTCGGCTGCTTCGCCTCCAAGGCCGGGGCGTCGGCCTGCCCTGGCACCGGCGATCGATTGCCCTGCGGATGCGTTTCGTCGCGCGCAAAAACCTTGCGCCCGCGCCTTCGCTTGCGCCGCTTCTTGGGCTTGCCCTTCTGGTGATGGGTCGTGTCGCCCGCCTGCCCACCGGCGGAGCGCGGCTCCGTCGGGCGGCGTTGCTGCCAACCGGCTGTCCCCGAGCCCGATGGCCCTGGGGAAGCGCTGGACGCGCCCACCTCCGACGCGCCTGCGCCGGTGTCGCGGTCTTCCACTGTCGTTCCTTCCGGCGTCGCGCGAACCAATGAAGGACGCAGCAGGCGCTTTGGCATGTTTCAAGTTGCCGCCAGACTAACAGTGCCGTGGCCGATCACCAAGAGCCGCATGCCGAATTTTGCCGGCTGGGCGCGAACCCGCCTTTTCGCCCCAGTACGTAATGTACCCGCAAGGCTGGATTGGTAGCGCGGACGCAGGCGAGGACAAGTCTCGTCGAAGCCGCTGCCTTATCCCTGCCGTTTGCGCCGCTTTTGCTGGCGGGCAGATCTTGCCGGCGACCGGCGCGAGACGTGTTCGCTGTTGAATAGCCGGCTTCAATGAGGCATTTCTGAAATGAATGGAAGTCACCGGACAGCCGGCCTCCCACCATCAAGCGAAAAGGAAGCGGACAGGCAACGCATGGCAGTCAGGCAATGAACTGGAGACGCTATTTCTGGCCGGTGGTCGGTATCGCCGCGGTGATCTTCTCGCTGCTGCTGCTCTGGCACGAACTGCGCGGCATTTCGCTCGACGATGTCTGGGATGGACTCGCCGCCATCCCAACCCGCGGCTGGGTGCTGGCGGCGCTGAGTTCCGTCATCGCCTATGCCGCGCTCGCCGGCTACGACCACATCGCGCTGCTGCATATCGGCAAGCGTGTTTCGTGGTTGTTCGTGACGCTGTGCTCCTTCACCACCTACGCGCTCTCGCACAATATTGGCGGATCGGTGTTTTCCGGCGCCGTCATCCGCTACCGCGCCTATGGCACTAGGGGCCTGAGCGGCCAGGATGTCGGCGTGCTGGTGGCGGTCTGCTGGATCACGTTCGTGCTGTCGACGATTCTGGCCTCCGGCCTCGTGCTGGTGTTCGAGCCTCAGATCATCGACCGCTTTTCCGGCATCGCCCATCATGGCCTGTCGGAAGCGGCGGGCATCGCGATGCTGGTCCTCGTCGCCGCGTACATCTTCGGCAGCGCGCTGCATCTGCGCCCGCTCAAGATCGCCAGCTTCCAGCTGCATTATCCGGCACTGCCGATCGTCGCCAGGCAGTTGCTGATCGGTCCGATCGAACTGCTTGCCGCCGCCGCGATCATCTTCTTCGCCCTGCCCGAGGCGCACAATCCCGGCTATTTCGTCATTCTCGGTGTCTTCCTCGTCTCCTTCTCGGTCGCCCAGATCTCGCATGCGCCGGGCGGCCTCGGCGTGTTCGAGGTGGTGTTCCTGGCCGGGCTTTCCGACATGGAGCCGGTCGGGGTGCTGGCGGCGTTGCTGGTGTTCCGGCTGTTTTATCTGATCATCCCGCTGATTCTCGGCCTGGGGGTGGTGCTGTTCTTCGAGCGCTCGCAGTTCAGCCGGACAGAAAGCTGAGTCGCGGATTGGATTTCATGTCCACGCCTTCGCCTCGGGAAAAACCTGGCATCTGAAACCGGCTGACAAAAGCTGGCGATTGAACCGCAGAGCAGGCTTGACTATTTTCCGCTGGCGGCTACAAGGCAGCGCTCAAGCGGCTCAGCCGTTCGGCCCGCGCGGTTCATGACCGCGCTTGCTGGGGAATAGGTTAACGGTAGACCCACGGACTCTGACTCCGTTAGTCCTGGTTCGAATCCAGGTTCCCCAGCCACTCTTTATTTATCGTTTGAATCAGTCGCTTACACAGAACTTTATGTCCTGATGTAGGCCATTCCAGATCACCCGTTCAGGTGGCGAGCGCGGGCTGTGTCGACCTCCGCAAGATATAAAAGCAATTGCTAATATAATGGAAAGGTGCCAGCATCGGGCTCCGCGTCGCGTATGGGAGGATGCCATGGCCGATGGTGGAATGAATGTCACGAAATTTGAATCCAAATCTCACGACAACCCGGATGAGGTTCGGTCGCCCGACAAGACACGCGTCGAGGTGGTGCGGCTTCCAGGCTTTACGCTCGGGCGACTCAATATGGAGCCGGGATGGAAATGGTCCGAATGCGTGAAGCCGGTCGTCAAGACAGATAGCTGTCAGGTATCGCATGTCGGCTACGTCGTTTCCGGAACCATCACCGTCAAGATGAATGACGGGACTCAGAAGACGTTCACGAAGGGTACGTCCTATACGATCCCGCCCGGCCACGACGCCTGGGTGGAAGGCAACGAACGCTTCGTCTGCATCGAGGTCATGAGCGCCGAGCAATACGCCAGACCGGCGTAGGGCAGGCTGCAAACCTGCTGGCCAAAAGGTTCGCGTGGGGCCGCGAGGCTGCCGGCGCGCCCACGACCGCCGCGCACATCAGCGCGATGACATTGTCGTGGTTGTGCGCCGCTCGCCTCATCCCTTCCACATCGTCGAACGAAGAACGGCCTGCATATGCTCCGGGAGGTCGAGTTCGCCGCGCGCCTCGATCTCCAGGAGATACCGGGCCTTGGCCAGGCGATCGCCTTCCTCGACCGCGGCATGGCCGCAGATGGCGAGCAGCGCCCTCTCCTCCTCCTGGCTGGCTTTGCCGGAGTCGCCGCCTATGTCGTGCAGCGCCTTGCCGAACGCCGCATATGCAATCCTGTGCGCCTCAATCAGCTCGAGCAGCGTGCCGGACGGTTCCTGGTCTCGGCCCGGCGACTCTGTAGCGAGTGCCGTTGCCGCAACCGTCGAGGCGACGGCTGCGCTGCCGGAGTGGAAAAGCAAGGCGCGGCGGTTGATCCTGGACGTGGCGAACTCTCCCATTTGCTTCGATGGCTATCAGATCGATGACATGACACCATCTGACGGTAACACGACGGTTTGCCCATTCTTGTCAGGATGGAAGGGCTCGTGGCGCCGTAGCAGGTGGGATTTTCAGGGCAAAAAAGATTGGCCGCAGGTGCGTTCCAATGGCTAAGCTCCGCAGAAGTTTCCTCCACGAGGCCGCGTAATGGTCACTGACACCGAGTTCATTCTCGAAAGCATCAGCCAAGGCTGCGTGACGCTGGCCGATGGCGAATTCCTCATCGACAGGCTGGTGAAGTATGTCGGCAACGGAAGGATCCGTTGGCACGTCGAGTTTCGTGGGCATCGCGTCGAGTTCACAACCGGCCAGTTGAAGAAACAGCCTACCTTCCGAAGGAAGATGCTCGAACAGGCCGGTGTGCTGCCGCCCCAGCGTGCCGGGCCCGACTACAAGCGGTGGGCACTCGATCTCAGGAAGAATGCCATCGAGCTTCCTTGGCGGGATCGACCGGTTGATGCCGGTTTCTCCATCGACAGCCTTGTCAGTCTTGGGGGCGACCGCTGGACGGTCGACTATCAAGGCAAGGTCATCAAGTTCACGACGACCAAACTGCGCAGGCAAACCAGTTTCCGCAAACGCATGCTGGCCAAGGCCAAGGTGCTGCCGCCGCAACTGGATCCGGTTGCCTATCGGAAGTGGATGGACTGGCTCATTCAAAACGCCACAGAGGCTGCGCCGCTGGCCGGCGATGCCTCGGTGAGCGAGAAAAGCTGGCTTGACGACCTGCCGGAGCTAGCCGGCTGGCAAAGCGAAGGGACCAGTTGAGGGCGGTGCGCCACCGACAGTCTCCGTCACCCAAACCGTGCACGGCCGCGCCTACAGCAAGATTGACGCGTGTTGGTGGGATGGCCATAAGACCAGCATGGTCTGAGGGCGGGACGGTGACGCATCGGTCTGCAAAACCGACGTAATGGGTTCATTTCCCATCTAGACCTCCATTTTCAAAAGCCACCCACGCTGGCAAAGGCAGGGCGGCTTTCTTGCCAGAGACGTCAGCCCTACCCTATTAAACAGCGGTGGTGCCACAATGGCGTTTGCAATGCTTGGCACGCATTGATGGCGAAGGAATCCAGCCGCGGCTGACTGACCGTGGCAGCGCGGCGCTTCCGCAATCTCGAAGATCTAGCCAGCAATCGTCTGGAACAGGCCAAACGCCCTTCCAAAACGCCTTTTGTTGCGCCGTCGCAACATGCTTTGTGGAAAATGTGCGCTTCGACCATGCAATCCCATTCCGTTGGGGAATGCGCCTGATACAAAGAGTTTATATTATGCATGACTCCATTAGACGAATCTCCATGAGGGGCAGGCTATGAAGTACATTTTGGCGGCGGCAATCCTAGGCGCCACCCTTACCTCGGCCATGGCGGCCGATGTTGTGAACGAGCTTCCGGTCGCTTCCACCTACGATTGGACAGGCGCCTATATCGGCGGCCAGATCGGTTACGCTTGGGGGAAGGACCATATCCAGGACGAGAACATCGCCAGCGGCGATTCGGATTATTCGGATAGCTTCAGGCTCCGTGGGGTCACCGGCGGTGTTTTTGCCGGCTATAACATGCAATCGGGCAGTATCGTCGGCGGCGTCGAAGGCGATATCGAGGCCTCCGGAATTGTCGGCCACAACCCGGACTGGCCGTTCGGAAGTGACGACAATACGCATATCGTCGCCCAGGGCTCATTGCGCGCGCGCTTGGGCTATGCGTTCGACAGCTGGCTGCCCTATGTCACCGGCGGTTTGGCGCTGGGAGACATTCACACGAAGTTCGAAGACGGGCCGGCAACGGATTCCAAGTCGACAATCAAGGCCGGCTGGACGGTCGGCGCGGGCCTCGCTTATGCTTTCAACAAAAACTGGGTCGGCCAGGCCGAATATCGCTATACAGATTTCGGCAAGGTTACGACTGCAACCGATAACACTGACTCGGGTTGGGAAGAGCACGAACACCTCAAGACCAACGAGGTGCGAATTGGGATCGCCTATAAATTCTGATTTGCAGATCTTGTTTAAGGTCACCCGCACAGCAGTTCCAAATATCGGTGCGTGTTCCGTATAATGGCGCCATTATATGGTGATGCGTATGTGCGGGTGAAAATAGCCAAACTGCAAGTTAGTCTGGATCGTGCCGAGGGTCAGAAAGCATTGGGCACACCGACTGCGGTTGTCTGACGAAGGCAATGAGGCAGACGAGCTGGGAAATGGACCGCTTCAACCTCGGCGCCTACCGCCGCCCCATCTCCACCGGCTCGACTGAGACCCAGCGCTGGTTCGATCTCGGGCTCAAATGGTGCTACGGCTTCAACCATGAGGAAGGCATCAAGTGCTTCGAGAAGGCGCTGGAGACGGATCCGGGCTGCGCTTTTGTGCATTGGGGCATCGCCTATGCCGCCGGGCCTTTTTACAACCTCACCTGGAAGGAACATGGCGAGGCCGAGGCCAACAGCGCGACGAAACGCTGTTTCGAGCATGTCCAGCTGGCGCGTGCCCATGCGGCCGGCGCCAGCGAAGTCGAACGGCGGTTGATCGAGGCGTTGGCCTCTCGCTTTCAGAAGCCGCACAAAGTGAGCCCGCGGGAATTCGAACAGTGGGACGATGCTTATGCCGCCGCGATGCGGCGCGTTTACCGGGATTTTCCCGACGACCATGATGTGATGGCGCTGCTGGTCGAGGCGCTGATGATGCGCACGGTGCGGCGGCTGTGGAACCTCAAGACTGGTGAACCGGCGCCGAATTCGGACGTGCTGGAAGCGCTGGAGGTTTGCGAGCGCTCGATCCGGCTTGCCGACGAGGCAGGTGCCACACAACATCCGGCGATCCCGCACCTGCACATCCACCTCCTGGAAATGTCCACCATGCCGGAACGCGGCTTGTGCTCGGCTGACCGGCTCGGCGAAATGTGCCCCGATGCCGGGCACATGAACCACATGCCGGGGCACATCTATGTGCTGTGCGGCGACTATGAGAAGGCGAAGACCGCCAGCGAAAAGGCGGTCCGCGCCAACGACCTCTATCTCGCCTATGCCGATGAGCCGACCTATTATCTGCTCGGCTGCTGTCACGATCTGCATCTGATGATGTTCACCTGCATGTTCCTTGGCCAGTACCGGCCGGCGCTGTGGGCTGCCGACAAGGTGCGCAGCCTGGTGACGCGAGACGTGGTCGCCATCCAGGACCGGCCCAAGCTGACGCAAACGGTGGAAGGCTATCATGCGATGAAATCGCATGTGCAGGTGCGCTTCGGCCGCTGGCAGGAGATTATCGACGAACCCGCGGTCGAAGAGCCTGATCTCTATGTACTGACGGCGGCCATGCAGCACTACGCCAAGGGCGTCGCGCATGCGACGCTGAGGCAATTCGCCGAGGCCGAGCGCGAGCGCGAGCGGTTCCATCGGCATATGGAAAACATTCCGGCCGAGCGGCGGTTCCTCAGCAACCCGACCCGTGCCTCGCTCGCTGTCGGTGCCGCCTTGCTCGATGGCGAGCTTGCCTATCATCAAGGCCAGCACGAGGAGGCCTATGGCCATCTGCGCCAGGCTGTCGAGCTGGATGACAACCTTTCCTACACCGAGCCATGGGCGTGGATGCATCCGCCCCGCCATGCGCTGGCGGCACTGCTTCTCGACCAAGGCCACGCGCAGGAGGCCGAGCAGGTCTATCGTGACGACCTTGGCCTCAGCGGCAAGGTGCAGCGCTGCGCCCAGCACCCGGACAATGTCTGGGCGCTGCATGGGCTGGTTGAATGTTTGCGGCGGCGTGGTGAGAGCGAGGCGCTGCCGGCCCTGCGGGCAAAGCTCGCCACGGCACTGGCCAAGGCGGATGTGGCGATCAAATCGTCATGCCTGTGCCGGACGAGCGTGCAGCGCGGCTGCTGTCACTGAGATTGCGATCTGAGGATGTTTCTATCCGAAGCCGACCTTCAGGAGATGGAAGCCCGAGCCGCCACCGCACAGACCGGGCCTTCCATCAGGATTTATGGCCGCAGCGCGGCGGCATCAGCCGATCAGGCCAGACTCAATGAACGGCTTTCCTCAACTAGCGCAGAGCAGTCGATCTCATCATGAAATTGGGCGCATGCATCAGGCGCAAGCCAGGAAGCGTAGGACCGAAGCCGCTTGAGCCTGGCCGTTTTCTCGAGCCGCGCCAGCCGCTCATCATCGGCTGGTTGGGTACGAGGCGGCCTTTTGTTCCTCTCGGCAGGATCATACATATCGACTCTCCTCGGTCGGAGCCTATAAAGAGGCCGCTCAATGAGGGAGTTGGCCTACTCACCGGCGGATGGACCTGTTGCTCCGGCGGTCCGCTCTCCACCTGGGTTGGATGCCACCACAGGCGCGGACGAAAGTCGCCATCCATTTTGATGAAGCTGCAATTGCGTTGGACCCTGCAGGCCTATCCTCATACCCCCAAGCCTCGTCGCCCCCGATCCGGTTCGTCACGAGCGTCCAATCGGACCGTAGCTGCTGTCGTTGAGTGGGCTGTCGCCTCCAGACGAACTGCGCATCCGCCTAAGAGAATATCTTCGCCAGTTCGTCGATGTTTGCGCCTTCCTTGACCTGGCGCAGCTCGACATAGCTGACCGCGGCGGCGATCGACAGGACCATGGCGACGACGGTCTGCACCAGTGCGGCGCCCAGCTGCGCCAGAATCCCGCCAAACAGGACGAAAACCAGCAAAATCCCCCACTGGATGACCATCGCGATGATCATCAGGATGAGAAACAAGCCAAACAGCGACCAGCGATTGCCCTTGGTCAGGGCACGGCTGCGCGACATCGAGCCGAACACACCCCGCCGCTCCTGGATCAGGACCGGCACCGACATCGACCATCCGAGCCACAGGATGATGCCGGGCACGATCAGGGCCAGCATGGCAAGGCCGGCGCCAAGGGCGACGAGGAAGCCGATCGCCAGCGTCGGCAGCAGGAAGCGGACCGCAATCTGGATGCAATCACCGAAGGACGGCCGCCTGCCGTTCAGATCCTCGATGGTCGCCCGGACCAGTGAGGACTGAAGCAGCAGCGTGAAAACGAAGGAAACCAGCCCGGCGACAAGGCTGAGATAGGAATTGCGAAACATCGCATGGGGATCCGCCATCGCGCCCGGATCGCCCTGCAGCACCGCGTCGATCTGCGGCTGGGTCCACAACCGGACGAGCAGCGTCGGCACGCCCGCGAACAGCGCGGCAAGGCCAAGACAAAGCCCGATGTTGCGGCCTATGACAGCAAAGGTGTTGTTGAACACCCTGCCGATCTCGAACCGGCCGGGTTGTCCCAGTGTCGCAGTGGCCATGATGTTTCCCCCGGGGTCACCGCCGCGTCCAAACGACCAACCTCGAAAGTAAATCTGCCAAGATTAAAAGGCTTCGTCCAGTGGACTTGCAATTGTCCAGGCGTGTTGCCAGTGTCGGCGTCGAACCGCAGGTGCAGAGGGGCGAGCGGGTGACAGTCGGACAGCCGCAGGACGCCGAATGGCTGGCAAAGATACACAAGCAGTTGCTTGCGGACGATTCCATCCAGTTTGACCTGCCAGCGCTGGTGCGGCCCGAGCCTCCGGAATGGCTGCGGCCTTTTCTGAACGTATTGGCGAAGATCGGCCCCTATATGATCTACCTGTTCTGGGGCGCGGTGATCATCGGCGTCGCGGTTATCGCGGTTCTCGTTGCCCTCGAAGCGAAGGGCGTGGCGTGGCGCCTGCCGTGGCGGCGCGCCCGTAAGGAGGCTGAGGCGGAGGAGGCATGGGGCCCGGACGCGAGTGCGGCGCAGATCCTGCTGTCCGAGGCCGACGCGCTCGCCGCGCACGGCGACTATGACGAGGCGGTGCATCTTCTGCTTCGCCGCAGCGTCGCCGACATTGCCGGGCGGCTGCCCGACTTCCTGCGCCCGTCGCTCACCTCCCGCGACATCGCCAGCGCCACATCGTTGCCGGCGCGGGCACGAAGCGCCTTCAGCGAGATCGCGCGCATCGTCGAGGCAGCGCTGTTTGCCCGCAGGCCGGTCGGTCCCGAAGGCTGGCGGCAGGCGCGCGGCGCCTATGAACGCTTCGCCTTCAGGGATGCCTGGACATGAGTGCGCCGGCGGTGGAGGCCGCGCAGGAACCGTTCAGCCGCAAAACCCTGTTCTGGGGCATTTTTGCAAGTCTGCTGGCCGCGGCGGGATTTTTCCTGCTGTCGACCTACGCGCCGGACTTTCGTCAGCCGGAAGGCGGCGGCACGCCCCTCTCCAAGGGCGGCACCGGCTATGCCGGGCTCGTCGAGTGGCTGAAGCTCGCCAATGGACAGGCGCCACCCATGGCCCGCAGCGAGCAGGCTCTCAGCTCTGGCCTGGCATCCGAATTCCTGCTGATCGTCACCATCGCACCACACAGCGATCCGGCCGCGCTGGCAAGAATCATCGAGCTTCGCTCGGGCAAGGCCACGCTGTTCGTGCTGCCCAAATGGCTTACCCTTCCGCTGCAGGACCATGAAGGCTGGGAGACGAAGATCGAACGGCTGCCCGATACGGTCGTCAACGACTGGCTCGGCCGCATCGCCAAGGCCAAGCTTGGCGAAGGCAAGAGCCCGGTCGGGCAGATCGACGTCGAAGGCCGCATGGTCGCCGCGCCGGAAGACCTGCAATGGGTGGCGGACGACCACCCCGTGATCGCAGCGGGGGACGGCAAGGCCATTCTCACCGAGCTCGACGACGAGCCGTTCTACATCCTGACCGACCCCGATCTGATCAACAACGCGGCGCTGAAGGATCCGCAAAAGGCGGCGGCGGCCCTCGACATCATCGCCATGCTCGAACCGGCCAGGCGCGCGGTGATGTTCGATCTGACGCTGCATGGCGTCGGGCAGAAATACGATCTTGCCAAGCTTCTGGTCGAGCCGCCCTTCCTGGCGCTGACGCTGTCGGTGCTGGCGGCGGCGGCCCTCGCCTTCCTGCATGGGCTCGGCCGGTTCGGACCGCCGCGCACCGAGGCGCGGGCGATTGCCTTCGGCAAGCGGGCACTTGTCGACACCACGGCGATGCTCCTGAAGCGCGCCGGGCGGCTCGGGCAGCTCGGCGATCGGTATGCGACGCTGATGCGTGGGCGTGCCGGCGCATTGCTCGGCGCGCCGCAAGGCTTGCCGGGCGAAGCGCTCGACCGCTGGCTCGATTCCCGCGACCGAAGCGAAACGCAGGGGTTCAGCCGCCGCTTCAAGGCCGCGAGCGAAGCCAGGACCCCGGAGCAAATGCATGAAGCAGCGGAAGCGCTGCATGACTGGACGACTAGGAGGCTCGGTGAACGTCGATGATGTGAAGGCCCTGGCGACCGCGATCAGGGAAGAAGTGGCGAAAGCGATCACCGGGCAGCGCGACACGGTGGATCTGATGCTGACGGCATTGTTCGCCGGCGGCCACATATTGCTGGAAGGCCCGCCGGGAACCGCCAAGACCATGACCGCGCGATGCTTCGCGCAAGCACTTGGCATCGCCTATGGCCGCATCCAGTTCACGCCCGACCTGATGCCTGGCGATATCGTCGGCTCCAACATCTACAATTTCCAGAGCGGGCAGTTCACGCTGACGCGCGGGCCGATCTTCTGCGATCTCTTGCTTGCCGACGAGATCAACCGCACGCCGCCGAAGACGCAGGCCGCACTTCTGGAGGCCATGCAGGAACATGCCGTCACTTTCGACGGCACCACGCATGCGCTCAGCCAGAACTTCATGGTGGTGGCGACGCAGAACCCGATCGAGCACCAGGGTGTCTATCCCCTGCCCGAGGCGCAGCTTGATCGCTTCCTGTTCAAGCATCGGGTGAGCTATCCCGATCTCAAGGAGGAACGCGCCATCATCGTCCACCACGGCGGCGGCACCGCCTCGCACGATATCGCGCAATACGGCATCAAGGCGCAGACGGACCGCAAGACGCTGGAAGCGGCACTTGCCACGGTTGGTGACGTGACGCTGGTCGACGATGTCGTCGGCTATATCGCCGCTCTGGTGCGCCGCACGCGAGAAAGCCCGGACCTCGAGGTCGGCGCCAGCCCGCGGGCGGGCGCCATGTTGGCGCGCGCGGCACGCGCCAGGGCGGCACTCGACGGCCGCGCCTATGTCATTCCCGATGACGTCAAGGCGCTCGCTATACCGGCACTGCGCCATCGCGTCATCCTGTCACCGGCGGCGCAGATCGATGGGCGGCTGGTCGAGCAGATCGTTTCCGACCTCGTCGACCAGACGGAGGCGCCGCGTTGATCTACCCGACCGGCAGAGCGGTGTGGGCAGCAGCGGCGGGCGCGATCCCCGCCTTCCTCATCGCGCTTGCGCTGCCGCATGTCTGGTATCTGGGCCTGCTGTGGATCTGCGCGCTGCTGGCATTTCTCGCTGTCGACGCGGCGGCGGGACGTGGGCGCGCCTCGCTCAGCGCCAGTCTTTCGGCGCCGCCGCAGGTCGGCGTCGGGGGGCGCTTTACCGTGCATGTCGCGGCCAGCCTCGGCCAGCGGGCGCGCAGGCTGCAAGCACGCGTCGGCCACGATCAGCGGGTGGAGCCGGTCAGTCGCACAGGCGGCGCGTTGCCGGCGAAAGGCGGCACTCTCGACCTCGAATTCACGGCGCGCCGGCGCGGCATCGCCAGTTTCGACCGGGTCTGGCTGCGCTGGAACGGTCCGTTCGGGCTGACCTGGAACCAGGTCGTGCTGCCGATGGACCGCAAGGTGGCGGTACTGCCCGACGTCAGCAGCGCGCGCGACGAGGCGATCACCTTGCTACAGCGCTCCGCGCTCGCCGACGGCCACGCGCAGAGGCGGGCCGGCCAAGGCCGCGAGTTCGAGGCGCTGAAGGACTATCAGCCTGGCATGGGCCGGCGGATGATCGACTGGAAGCGCAGCGCCCGCCACGGCAAGCTTCTGGCGCGCGAGTTCAGGGTCGAGGAAAACAACAACATCGTGCTGGCGATCGACAGCGGCCGGCTGATGTGCGAGCCGGTCGACGGGGTGCCGAAAGTCGACCGGGCGGTAACGGCAGCACTTCTGTCGGCCTTCATCGCGCTCAAAGGCGGCGACCTCGTCAGCCTGTTCTCCTTCGATGCCACGCCTCGTGTCTCGAGCGGCGCGGTGCGCGGCTCGCCGAGTTTCACGATGATCCAGAAGCGCGCGGCCGAGATCGAGTATTCTAGCGAGGAGACCAATTTCACGCTCGCGCTGACGACATTGGCCGCCAAGCTAGACCGTCGCTCGCTGGTCATCGTCTTCACCGATTTCGTCGACCCGATCAGCGCCGAGCTGATGCTGCGCACCGTCGGCCGGCTGACCGAGCGGCATCTGGTGCTGTTCATGCTGATGAAGGATGTCGAATTGGAGACCCTGGCCGACTTGCAGCCCACGAAACCCGGGGATGTGGCCCGCGCGGTCACCGCCGGCGGCCTGCTTCGGGAGCGGCAAGTGGTGATCGGGCGGCTGCGGCTGTTGGGCGCGCATGTGATCGAGGCCGACCACCAGCGCCTCGGTCCGGCGCTGGTCGAGCGTTATATCCAGCTCAAGGAGGAGAACCTCCTATGACGCTGCCCGCCGATGCCGTACGCCAGTCGCTGGCAAGCTTCCGCCAGGAGCGCGAGGCCGACTGGAAGGCATTCGAGGCGCTGTTGGCTCGGGTCGAAAAACGCGCGCCGCGCACGCTTTCGGAAGACGAGCTGCTGGCACTGCCCCTGCTTTACCGTTCGGCGCTGTCCTCGCTCTCGGTGGCCCGTGCGACGTCGCTCGACAGCGCGCTGATCGCCTATCTGGAGGCGCTCGGCCTGCGCGGCTATTTCTATCTCTACGGCGCGCGACGAGGACTGAGACAGCGCGTCGGCGATTTCTTCCTGCGTGACTGGCCGGCGGCAATCCGCGATCTGTGGCGCGAGACCTGGGTGTCGGTCGGATTGACGGTGATCGGCGCCATTGCCGGCTACTGGCTGGTCGCCTCCGACAAGCGCTGGTACGACGCCATCATCGCACCCAGCCTTGCCGGCGGGCGCAACCCGGATTCGTCTGCCGAAGTGCTGCGCAGCGTGCTCTACGATGGCGGCACCAGCCATTTCCTGTCCGGCTTTGCCGCCTATCTGTTCACCCACAACACGCAGGTGGCGATCCTGGCCTTTGCTCTCGGCTTCGCCTTCGCGGTGCCGAGCGTGCTGATCATCCTGATGAACGGATGCATGCTGGGCGCGCTGTTCCAGGTCTATGCGGCCAAGGGGCTGGGCTTCGAGCTCGGCGGCTGGCTGTCGATCCACGGCACGACGGAGCTGTTCGCCATCGCGCTGGCTGGTGCAGCAGGCATGCGGATCGGCACGCGCATCGCCTTTCCCGGGGAGCTGACCCGGATGGCGGCCGCAGCCCAGGCCGGGCGGGTGGCGGCGACCGCCATGGTCGGCGTGATGGTGATGCTTCTGTTTGCCGGCCTGCTCGAAGGCATCGGCCGGCAGACGATCACCAGCGATGCGACACGCTACGCCATTGGCGGCGGCATGCTGGCGTTGTGGATCGCCTATTTCTATCTGTTCCGGATGGTGCGGCATGGCAACGGCTAGGAACCCTGCCGAGCTGATAAGGCCGCTGATCACGCCGGAAGGTGTCGACCTCAGGGTCAAGCTGGCGGACGCCGGTACGCGGGCTTCGGCCTTCCTGCTCGATGTGGTGATCATCGTCGCTGCCGCTATTGCAGTCACCCTCGTCGTCATCTTCGGCCTCGGCGGCCTTGGCGTGAAGGAGGCGGAGCCGCTCTTCATCGTCTGGATCATCTTCATCTTCCTGCTGCGCAACGTCTATTTCATCGCCTTCGAGGCGGGCCGGCGGGCCGCGACGCCCGGCAAGCGGATCGTCGGCGTGCGGGTCGCCTCGCGCAGCGGCGCGGGTCTCACCATCGACCAGGTCATCGCGCGCAACCTGATGCGCGAGATCGAGGTTTTCCTGCCGCTGTCGATTATCGCCGCGCGCGGCGGCGCCGGCGTCGCCGACACGCTGTCGACGATTTTCGGCCTGGTCTGGGCGCTGCTGTTTTCGCTGTTTCTATTGTTCAATCGCGACCGGCTGCGCATTGGCGACCTGCTTGCCGGTACCTGGGTGGTGGAGACGCCGAAACTCAAGCTGGTCGAGGACCTTTCGCAGCGAAAGGATCCGGTCGCCAAGCGCTTCCATTTCAGCCCGGCGCAGCTCGACGCCTATGGCATCGCCGAATTGCACAAGCTGGAAGAAGTGCTGCGCCGTGACGACTATTTCGCGATGAAAGCTGTTGCCGAGACAATCGGTCACAAGATCGGCGCGAAGATCGAGCCAATCGATTCAAGGACCTTTCTGACCGCCTACTACGGTGATCTGAGAGCGCATCTCGAGCGCAAGCTTCTGCTCGGCAACCGCAAGGCGGACAAGAATGCGCGATAGCGCGGGGCCAAGTCGAATTCGGCCCGCCTACCCCAACCACTTCTCATAGTCGGCCACCAGCAGGTGCACCGGGGCGACATCCTCGTCGATGTTGGAGAAGCGGCCGATCGGCTCGCGGAAGACATTGTCGGTGAGATCGTCGTTGACGGTCGACACCTCGCCGATCAGCACGTCCTTGCCCTCGGCCCAGAAGGCATGCCAGACGCCGGGTAGCAGCGTGACGCTCTGGCCCGGGTCGAGCTTCAGCAGGCCGCCAGCCGGCAGCCGGTGGATGGTTCCGTCGACCGGCACCGACACCTCGGCCTTGGGGTCGATGCCGCCGTCACGGTCGTGCATGAACAGTTCCAGCACCAGCTTGCCGCCGCCGCGGTTGATGATGTCCTCAGCCTTGATGTTGTGGCGGTGCATCGGCGACAGTTGGTCCTTGCGCGAGATCATGATCTTCTCGGCATAGAGCATGCCCATGCCCTTCTTCATGTCCTCGTAGCGGCCGTTGCGCACGGTGAACAGGAACAGGCCGAGCTCGCTGAATTTTTCCTGACCGTAATCGGTGATGTCCCAGCCGAGCCGCGAGGTGTAGATCGCCGAGGAATCAACCTGGCGCGCTTTCATTTCGTCCGGCGACCAGTAGGCGAAGGGCGGCATGATGTAGCCGAACGAGCGGATGAAAGCGTCGGCTTCGCGGATGATGTCGTTGATGGCGGAGCGTTTCATGATCATGACCCTTCTTGTCAATTTTTTCGACAAATCGCATAGCCGAACGCCGCTGCGGTGTCGATCCATCTCGCCGTCCCAATGCCCTGCGCCACGCGCGGATGGCCCAGCGGTCCGGTCCGCTGGCCGCGTGACATCAAGCTCTTTCAGGCCCATAAACCCTGCGAATTCTCACAGGGATTTAAGATGCCGACGATTCACGACCTCGATACGCCGTCGATCCTGATCGACGCCGCGCGCGCCGAAGCCAACATTGCCCGCGCACAGGCCCATGCCGACAAAAACGGACTGAAGCTCAGGCCGCATATCAAGACGCACAAGCTCCCCTATTGGGCGAAGAAACAGGTCGCAGCGGGTGCTGTCGGCATCACCTGCCAGAAGATCGGCGAGGCCGAGGTGATGGCCAATGCCGGGCTGTCCGATATTTTTCTTCCCTACAACATTCTTGGGCACGCCAAGCTGGAACGGCTGAAGGCGCTGCACGGCCGCATAACCCTGTCGGTGACCGCGGACAGCACGGAGACGCTGGAAGGATTGGCCGCCACCTTCACCGATTCCGGCCATTCGCTGCCGGTGCTGGTCGAATGCGACACCGGCATGGGCCGTTGCGGCGTGCAGACGGCGGGTGAGGCTCTTGCCCTGGCAAGGCTGATCGACAAGGCCGACGGCCTCGCCTTCGGCGGGCTAATGACCTATCCGGCGGCCGGCCGCGCGGACGAGGCCGAAGCCTGGCTTGCGAACGCCAAGCAGGCGCTGGCCGCATCGGGCATCGCATGCGAGCGCATCTCCAGCGGCGGCACGCCGGATATGTGGCGTTCCAGCGATACATCTGTCGTCACCGAATATCGGCCCGGCACTTACATCTATCTCGACCGCTATCAGGTCGCCAAAGGCGTCGGCACGTTGAATGACTGCGCGCTGACGGTGCTGTCGACAGTGGTCAGCCATCCGACGGCGAGCCGCGCCATCCTCGATGCCGGCAGCAAAGCGCTGTCCAGCGACACGCTCGGCCTAAAAGACTTTGGCGAGCTGCTCGGTGCTCCCGACGCGAAGGTCACCGGACTCAGCGAAGAACACGGCACCGTCACGCTTTCCGGCAACGCGACGCTGCGCATCGGCGAGCGCGTGCGCGTGGTGCCCGATCATTGCTGCGTGGTCACCAATCTGTTCAACGAGGTCAATCTGATCGACGGCGAGACCGTGCTGGAAACGCTGCCGGTGGCAGCGCGGGGGCTGATGGCCTGACCGCTACGTCCGTCAACAGATAAATCAGGCCGGTTGCCGCTCCGCCTGCCGCGCCGCTACCCGCCGCATGGCAATCACCCGGCGGCGGCGGATTTCGGTGCGCATTGCCATTAGGTGCAGGGCGAAGAACAGCGCCGTGAAACCGACGGCCATGACCAGCAGCGGCCAGAGCAGGCTGGGGTCGATGGTCGGGCCGCCGAGGCGGAACACCGAGGCCGGCTGGTGCAGCGTGTTCCACCAATCGACCGAGAATTTGATGATCGGGATGTTGATGAAGCCGACCAGCGTGATGATGGCGGCGGCCCAGGCGGCGCGGCTGGCGTCGTCGAGCGCACGGGTGAGCGCTATGATGCCGAGATACATCAGGAACAGCACGAAGACCGAAGTCAGGCGTGCATCCCACACCCACCACGTGCCCCACATCGGCTTGCCCCAGATCGAACCGGTAATCAGCGCAAGAGCCGTGAAGACCGCGCCGATGGGAGCCGCCGATTTCAGCGCGACATCGGCCAGCGGATGGCGCCAGACCAGTGTGCCAAGGGCCGAAACCGCCATCAGCGTGTAGCACATCATAGCGAGCCAGGCGAAAGGCACGTGGATGTACATGATGCGGACTGTGATGCCTTGCTGGAAATCCTCGGGCGCGGCGAAGCTCATATAGAGGCCGACGGCAAGGACGAGTGCCGCGATCGTCGCCAGCCACGGCACGATCTTGTCGGCCAGCCCAACGAAGCGTGTCGGGTTGGCAAGATCCATCCAGCCAGTCAGGCGTGAAGTCATATCGCTCATGCGGCTTTACATAGACCGCTGGCGCGATCGGGGCAATCGAGCGGTGGTGTCGCAGGCCTTGTGGGGAGGGTCGCTGCGAAGCAGGGGGGCGGCGCTGCCCCCACCCGGACCTTCGGTCCGACCTCCCCACGAGGGGGTGGTAAAAGATGATGCTTATGCTGCCTCGCCCTGCACGGAGCGGCTGAGGCGGCGGACTTCCTCGTCGTTGAGCAGGCCGCCGGCGCGCAGCAGGCTGGCAAAGCGGCCGTTGCGCAGCGACAGTTCGGCAAAGCCGCCCATTTCGACCACCCTGCCCTTGTCCATGAACACGACCAGATCGGCGTCGCGAACGGTGGTCAGGCGGTGGGCGATGATGAAGGTGGTGCGGTCGCGCCGCAACTCGTCGATCGCTTCCTTGACGCGGTCCTCGGTCTCGACGTCGAGGGCGCTGGTCGCCTCGTCGAGCACCAGTATTGGGGCATCCTTCAGCACGGCACGCGCAATGGCAATGCGCTGGCGCTCACCGCCCGACAGCTGGCCGCCGCGTTCGCCGACCACTGTGTCATAGCCGCTGCTCTTGGCCAGGATAAAGTCCTGCGCGGCAGCCGCGGTGGCCGCGGCGTGGATCTCGTCATTGCTCGCATCGGCACGGCCTACGCGGATATTGTCCTCGATCGAGCGGTTGAGCAGTCCGGCATCCTGGAACACGGTGGCGATCGAATGGCGCAGCGACTTGCGGCTCACGGTGCGGGTATCGATGCCGTCGATCAGGATACGGCCGGTGGACGGCGAGAAGACGCGCTGCAAGAGATTGATGAGCGTGGTCTTGCCGGCACCCGTCGGCCCGACAATGGCAACGGTCTGGCCGGCCTGGACCTCGAAGGAGACGTCGCTGACGCCCTGCCCCGAATTGGCGAATTCGAAGCCGACATCCTCGAAGCGGACATGGCCGGTGACGTTGGTGAGATCGCGCAGGCCATCCGGCTCGGCGGCATCGGCGGCCGAGTCCTCGAGCTTGTAGAACTCCTCAAGCTTGGCGCGAGCTTCAGAAATCTGGTTGGCGAAGGCCGACATCTGGTCGAGTCGCGAGATCAGCAACGTGGCGAAGCCGGTGAAGGCAATGACATCGCCGATGCGCAACTGGCCGTGGGTCACCAGATAGGCGCCGATCAGAAGCACCACCATCATCGAGATGGTCGAAGACAGCCGATTGAGCGCATTGGCGATGGCCCACCAGTCGAGAACCGGGTTTTGCGCATCGAGCAGATTCTTGACGTAGCGGCGCAGCGTCTCGGCCTCATGGCCAAGGCGGTTGTAGCTCTGGAGAACGGCAACGTTGCTCACCGAGTCCGTCACATGTGCGAAAACCTTGTGGTAGTGCCGCTCAACGGCCGCCTGGCCTGCCTTGGTCCGCTTCATCACCAGGCGGCCGATGCAGACATAGGTCACGCCGAGAACCAGCAACACCATCGACATGCGCACGTCCATGGCGAGAGCCGTCGGCACCAACAGAACCAGCGCCACCGCCGTCGACAAATGCTGGCGCATGAATTCGAGCCACAGGCTGAACAGCGTCTCGACCGCGCGCAACAGCGTGTGCAGCGCGTTGGAGGTGCCGCGCTGGTGGTGCCAGGCGAGCGGCATGGTGATCACGCGTTCGAAGGACTCGCAGAGCACTTCGCTGCGGCGCGCATGCGCGAAGCGGTCGGCGCCACGCGACACCAGAACGACGGCGACGACATTGAACGCGCCGAGGCCGGCCCAGACGGCGAGCGTCGAAAACACCGAACCGCGATCTGAGATGGCGTCGATAACCCGGCCGAACATGATCGGCTCGAGGATGGCAACCATGGCGAGCGCGACATTGGCGCCGCAGATCAGCGCGACGCGCTTCTTGTCGGCGGCCAGATAGCCCAGCGCTCTCCAATAGATCTGCAGAAGTGACACTTCAGCTACTCCGCCAATTCTCTACTGTGCCCAATGTCGTATTGTGCACTGCACCATTGCATGACACGTAACGGTTGACGCGTCGCAAAACAATGCCCGTCTATCGCTTCCGTTCCCATTTAGCGAACAAAAGATGACGACGATGCGAAATCTGACGTGATCACCTAACGGTTTGAGATAAAAGGTGAAATGCCAGCCTTGCGGCAAAATCATGGCAGTGGCCGAGCGCTGCCACATTTTTAATCACAGCAGGCTTGCATGATTGGGCAGGTGACGCCTGGCGAGGCCGTCACGATCGCACGCAAAGTAAACATTCGCGCCATCGCGCGCCCCGAAGGACGCGCGATCGATTGATCTAAGATATTGATTTTACGCTGGTATCTTGACCAAGACCTCTGTCTTGGTACCAGCTTTGGGTTCGAAGGAGGCGGACTTTGTTTTCGAACCATCGACTTCAAGCGAGATCGTCTTGGCCTTTTTGTCGCGAACGACATGAACCTTGATCTCGGCGCCCAGCATCTTGAGCGAAGCCTGGTAGCCATCCCAATGGCTGGGCAGTTTCGGCCGGAACGTGATCTGCTTGCCGCGCCGTTCGATGCCGAGAATGCCCTCGACCGCCGCCCGGTAGAGCCAGCCCGCCGAGCCGGTGTACCAGGTCCAGCCGCCGCGCCCGCCCTTGTCGTCTCCGGCATAGATATCGGCCGCCACCACATAGGGTTCGACGCGGTATTGCTCGGCCGAGGCCTCGTCGAAAGCGTGATTGACCGGATTCAGCATGGAGAAGCAGCGATAGGCTTCGTCGGTCTGCCCCATCTCGGCCAGCGCGATGACGAACCATGTGGCCGCGTGCGTGTACTGGCCGCCATTCTCGCGCACACCGGGCGGATAGCTCTTGATGTAGCCGGGATCCTTCTGCGTCTTCGAGAACGGTGGCGTGAACAGTTTGACGATCTTGAGCTTGTCGTCGACGAGCAGGCTGGTCGCCTGCTGCATGGCCGTCGTCGACCGAGCCGGGTCGCCCTCGCCCGAAAGCACGCTCCAGGACTGGGCGATGGAGTCGATCCTGCACTCTTCGGAGATGCGTGACCCCAAGGGCGAGCCGTCGTCGAAACTGCCGCGCCGGTACCACTGGCCGTCCCACGCCGTGCTCTCAAGCGCCCGCTTGAGCGCCTCGGCATGCTTCGCCCAGGCCTGCGCGCGCTTGCTGTCGCCCTCGCCCTTGGCGACGGCGGCGAAGTCGCCCAGCGTCTTAAGCAGGAACCAGCCCAGCCACACGCTCTCGCCCTTGCCGTGCTCGCCGACACGGTTCATGCCGTCGTTCCAGTCGCCGCCAAGGATCAGCGGCAGGCCGGCAGGACTGCTGCGCTTGATGGCCAGGTCGAGCGCCCGCGCGCAATGGTCGTAGAGCGACACCGTCTTCTTCGAGATTTCCGGGGTGAAGAAGGCGTCGTGCTCGCCCTCGCCCAGCGCCTGCCCATCGATGAAGGGCAGTTGCTCCTTGAGGATGGCGGCGTCGCCGGTCACGCTGAGATAGCGCGCGGTGGCGTGGGCCAGCCAGACCACGTCGTCGGAAATCAAGGTGCGCACGCCGGCCCCGGTGCGCGGCAGCCACCAATGCTGCACGTCGCCTTCGGGGAACTGTCGCCGCGCGGCGTTGAGGATTTGGTCGCGCGCCAGCGTCGGATCATGCGCCAGCAGCGCCAGCGTGTCCTGTAACTGGTCGCGGAAGCCGAAAGCGCCGCTTGCCTGGTAGAAAGCCGAGCGGGCGCGGATGCGGCAGGCCAGGCTCTGATAGGGCAGCCAGTGATTGACCATGGCGTCGAGTGCCTTGTCCGGCGTCTCGACCTGGATAGTATCGAGGAAACCGCGCCACGCGCGCTCATTGTCGGCCAGGCGCTGGTCGAAATCCTTGCCCCGGTGCGTCTGCACCAGCGCGCTCGCCTGCGCGGGGGTATCGGCATCGCCGAGCAGCCAGAGCAGCGTGACGTCGCCGCCGGCTGGGATTTCGACGTCGCGGGCGATCGCCGCGCAGGGATCGTCACCGGCTTCGACACGGCCCGACAGGGCCGCACCGGTCAGCACCGCCTGCGGCAATTCGCTGGACCCGTGCCGGCCGAGGAACTCCGACCGATCCGACGTCACCGAATGGACAGCGGCGTCGGCGGCGAGAAAGGCCACGCGCTCGCTGAAATCGAGCCCATAGGGGTTCTGCGCCAGCAATGCGCCGGTCACCCCGTCACGGGACGGGACGATGGTAGCGGCCGTCCGCGACCGGTGTCCGCCAAGCACCCATTCGGCATAGGCATAGACGCGCAGCCGCGCCGGCACCGGGCCTGAATTCTGGATGCGCAGCCGCGTGATCTTCACCGGATCGACGGGGTCGACCACATGGGTCAGGTCCATCGATAGCGGCCCGCGCCTCGAACGGAAGGTGGAGAAGCCCTGGCCATGCCAGGCCTCGTAGGTCATCGAGGGATCGCGCACCACTGCGGCGATCGGCGAGAACGCCCTGCCGCTGGCCTGATCGTAGATATAGATGCCCTCGCCCGGACGGTTCGAGACAGGATCATTCGACCACGGCGTCAACTGGTAGTCGCGGCTGTTGCGGCTCCAGGTGAAGGCTGCACCCTCGGCCGACGTATGGAAGCCGAACGAGGCGTTGGAGACGACGTTGATCCAGGGCTGCGGCGTGGTGCGCCGGCCAGCCAGGCGCACCACATAGTGCCGTCCGTCGCCGTCGAAACCGCCAAAGCCGTTCCATTGGCTGAGGCCAGTGCCGTCGGCGCTGGCATCCGCCACGGCCTGCGAGGCAAAGGCATGCGCCGTCGGCGCTTGGATTTCGCGGGGAGCCGGCAGTCCGGTGGGCAGCAGGCCGTCGCGCGCCTGCAAGGCGGCCGCCTCGGCCCGTTCGATCTGATCGAAGATGGTGCCGTTGCGTGTGTGCAGCACCACCCGGGCGACCGCGAGCAGCGTCTTGTAGGTGGTCTCTTCCATCAAGTCGCGGCGCACCGCGAAAATGTGCTGGCGAGGGCCGAGTTCCTTGCCGCGCAGACGGCTGTTTTCGCATAGCGTCTCGACCGCACGCTGCAGGTCCTGGACATAGGACGAGGCCTGCTCATTGACGACGACGAAGTCGATCATCATGCCGCGTGTGCGCATATATTCCTGGAAGCGCAGCGCCTGGGCGACGATTTCCAGATCGGCAACATCGCCGATCCTGACCAGGAAGATCGGGAAATCGCCCGAAATGCTGGTCGGCCACAGGCTCGACTGCTTGCCAAGGCCCGAAGCGATGGATTCGGCCGGCAGGCGCAGGAACGCATCGGGGTAGATCAGATAGCGCGCCAGTTTCTGCACATTGGCGGCATCGGTCAGGCTGAGGCCCATATGGCGGGTCTGCACCTGACTGCGCGTCCAGGCAAGCATGGCCTGACGGGCAAAGCTCTCCTGGTGGTCGAGGCGGTTTATCGCCTCTTCCAGTTCGGTGCGGCTGGCCCCGACCACGGTCCAGAAGGTCAGCGATATCTTCTTGTTGGCGGGCACGCGCACCTGGCGGCGCAGCGAGGCGATGGGATCGAGCGTAAAACCGGAATGACCGCCGAGCCTGGCACCTGGATCGAAAGCCGCGGCATCGACGATCGAGCGGCCACGGCCGATGAAGGCGCGCCTGTCGGTCTCGGCCTCGGCATCGCGCGCCGGTCCGGACGGATCGGTGACGAAATGCGCCAGGGTGATATCGGGCTCGCTGGTTTCGCGCTTGCGGCGCGTGGCGAAGATCGCTCCGTTGTTGGCGGCGATTTCGGTCTCCACGAACATCTTCGAGAAGGCCGGATGCGCGTTGTCGGAGGCTTCCGAACCCAGCACCAGTTCGGCAAAGGACGTCACCTCGATGAAACGATCCGACGTGCTTTCATTGTAGAGCGTGATGCGACGACCTTCGCCATTGCCTTCGGAAACGACGATGCATTCGACCTCGGAGCGCAACGTGCCGACCAATTTGACGAAGCTCGCCTTGTCGTCGGAGAACAGGGTCTGCACCTTCTCCTCGGCCGCGCGCTTTGGCTCCGCCGTTGCAGACCACCAGTCTCCAGTGCTGACGTCACGCAGGAAGATGTAGGAACCCAGACGGTCCTCGACCGGGTCCGGCTGCCAGCGCGTAACGGAAAGATCGCCCCAGCGGCTGTAGCCGGAGCCGGTTGCCGTCACCATCACCGAATAACGGCCGTTCGACATCACATTGGTCGAACGCAGCGCCCGCAGGGGATCGAGCACGATGCGGGTGTCGGGGCTCTCGGTTTCGGTCTCGTCCTTGGCGCGCTCGTCCGCCTCGGTCCTGACGGTCGCGGTCGGGATGTCGCGCGGCGCCCTTTCCTGCAGCAGAAGTTCAGCCGATTCAATGACCGGATCGCTGTGGAAACGGTCGCGCAGGCGACCCTCGAAGATCGCGTCGGCGACCGCCGCGATCGACATGCCCGAATGGTGCGCATAGTAGTTCAGCACGACCGCGTGGTTGGTCCCTTCAGGCACGCGCTGCGGCGTGAAATCGACCGCATCGTAAAAACCATGCGGGCCAAGCGCACCAATGTCGCGCAGACGCGCCAGATTTTGCACGGCTTCGCGCGGGTTGAACTGCGCCGCCAATATGGTGGCGTAGGGCGCGATCACCGTGTTCTGGCCAAGACCGCGCTTCAGCCCAAGCCCGGGCACGCCGAAATTGGTGTACTGGTAGGTCAGTTCGCGGTCGCGGGCGTTGTAGGCCGCTTCCGAGATGCCCCAGGGCACGTTTTTCTGGCGACCGTACTGGATCTGGCGCTTGATGATCAGCTTGCTGGTCTGGTTGAGGATCGAGCCCTGCGCCTCCTTCATCACCAGCGGCGGCATCAGATACTCGAACATCGAGCCCGACCAGGACATCAGCGCGCCCTGGAAGCCGATCTCGACGATCGGGCGGCCAAGCCGGAACCAATGCTCGGTCGGCAGGTCGCCCTTGGCGATGGCGAACAGGCTGGTCAGCCGCGCCTCGGAGGCGAGAAGGTCGTAGCAGCTTTCGTCGAGCTGGTGTTCCTCAACCCGGTAGCCGATCGACAGCAGCTTGCGCTCCGGCCGCAGCAGGAAGGCGAATTCCATCTCGAAGGCGAAACGACGGGTGCGCTCGCGCAAGGTCAGCAGCTTGGCGCGCAGCGCTTCGACGGCGTTGTCGTCGCTGTGGGCATCATGGACATGCGCCTCGCAAGTGGCTTCCAGCCTCGCCGCCCAGTCGACGATAACGTCGCTCTGGGCCGAGGCCGCCTCGGTGTGGATGGCGGTGGCCAGCTTGCGGATCTCGCCCGCCAGCACGGCGAGGTTGATGGTGCGGATCGACGCCATTTCCGGCTGCGCCTTGATCGTCTCGACGGCGCGCCGCATGCCGTCCAGGCGATCGACGAGACGCTGGCGCAGAGGCCTGAGCTGCCGGCGATCGTCGGGCAACTCATCGAGGCTTTCGCTCAGGATGGTCACCGTGTCGAGAATGCCTTCGAAATCGCCCTGGAGGTGTACGGAAGGCGCTTCCGCCCATTCGGCACAGGCCGCCGCCACGGCCACAAGGTGGCCGGCGAGATTGCCGCTGTCGACGGCCGAAATATAAAGCGGGTAGAGCGGCTTCAGCGTCGTGGTGTCGTACCAGTTGAAGAGATGGCCGCGGTGGCGCGGCATGCTCTCTATGGTCGTCATGGTGGCGTCGATGCGGGTGATGGCATCCGACAGGCTGATCCAGCCGAAATCGCGCGCCGAGACCACTGACAGCAGATAGACGCCGACATTGGTCGGGGACGTGCGCGGCGCCACGACCGGTGCCGGGCTTTCCTGGAAATTGTCCGGCGGCAGATTGTGATGCTCCGCCGTGACGAAGCTTTCGAAATAGTGCCAGGTGCGCCGCGCAATAGTGCGCAGCGTATGGATATCGGCCTGCGATATGCGCAGCCGGTCCTCGGTTTCGGCCGAGCGGCTGATCCAGCTGGCGATCGCCGGCGAGCCGATCCAGAACAGGGCGAAGAAGAAGGCGACGAAGGCGCCGGTGGAATCGGCCAGCACCGGAATGGCGAGGCCGACAAAGCCGATGATCACGGCGCCGTACATCATGCCGTAATAGGAGCCGACATCGTTGTCGCCGGCCTTGTGCGCCTGCGAAGCGGTGCGCCATTCCAAGAGATTCTGGCGGCTGACGAACAGCCGGTAGAGCGTGCGCACGATGGCGTCGCCCATCATCCAGGCATTGTGCGCCATCAGCACGATCTTCAGCGCCACCATGGCGGTGCCGAAGGCGACGTCGCGCGCCAGCGCCGAGAAATGGCCGCGCGGCGTCTGATCGCCGCTCTTGGGCAAGATGGCATTGACGACGTCGAAGGTCGGCGCCATGAACAGGCTTAGGATCAGCAAGGCCTGCCATTGGGCAGCCTGCGTGAAGGGCAGCAGGGTCCAGCCGGCGATCGCCGCCATCACCCAGAAGATCGGCGTCAGCGAGCGCCGCAGATTGTCGACCATCTTCCAGCGCGACAGGGCCGGAACGCCGGAGCGCGGATCGAGGATGAAGCCCAGAAGCTGCCAGTCGCCGCGTGCCCAGCGATGGTGGCGCGAGGCGTCGACCGAGTAGCGGGTCGGATAGTCCTCGACCAGTTCGACGTCGGTGACAAGAGCTGCGCGCGCCAGCGCGCCTTCGAGCAGATCGTGGCTGAGGACGGTGTTTTCCTCGATGCGGCCTTGCAGGGCGGCTTCGAAGGCGTCGACATGATAGAGGCCCTTGCCGGTGAACGACCCGTCGCTGAAGACATCCTGATAGAGGTCTGAGACGGCAAAGACATAGGGATCGAGGCCGCGATTTGCCGAGAACACACGCTGGAAGAACGAGGCCTCGTCGCCGCTGGTCAGCGAAGCGGTGATGCGCGGCTGCAGGATCGTGTAGCCGGCGGTGACGACGCGCCTGGTGGCGTCGAAATGCGGGCGGTTGAGCGGATGGCAGAGCTTGCCGACGAGGCTCGCCACCGCATCGCGGGTGGTGCGCGTGTCGGCGTCGAGCGTCATCACATGGACGACTTTTTCCGGCAGCGGCACGTCGAGCGGCAGGAAGGTCGTGTCGCTGTCGCCGCGCAGCAGAAGGTCAAGCTCATGCAGCTTGCCGCGCTTGCGCTCCCAACCCATCCACGCTCCTTGAGCAGCGTTGAAGAGGCGGCGGCGGTGCAGGATGTAGAAACGCGGCGCGCCTTCCGTGGGATAGCGGGCGTTGAGACGGGCGATCTCGGCGCGGGCATATTCGAGAATCTCGGTATCTGCCGCATCGATCTCGATCTTGCTGTCGGGCCAGTCCGACAGCAGCGCGAAATGGATCTCGTCCACCAGATTGGCCAGGTAATGGACTTCGAGGTTGCGGATGTTTTCCTCGACATCGTCGCGCGAGCCGATCAGCGACGGCACAACCACCAGCGTGCGCGCCTCGGGCGGCACGCCGTGCCTGTAATCGTAACCGATCAGGCGTGTCGGCTTGAGGAACAGCGAGACAACGGTATTGAAGAAGGCCAGCGCGCCCTCGCTCGCCGGCACGGCAAACAGCGCCAGCATCAGGACGATCGAGGTCACCGACAGGCCGAGATTGGCCAACGCATTACCGGTGAGGACGAGAAGCAAGGCCGTCAGCGCGAAGACCGGAAGGACAATGCCCAACCATCCGGTCTTGGTGAACGTCCGCTTGACCGTCTGGCTGATGGTGGGCCGATAGCCGATCGTTTTTTCCAGCTCCAGACGGCGAGGACCTACGAGGAAGAAGCCGACATCGGTATGCGCGGACGGAACTGGAGCGGAATCGTCGCCATCGACAGCCGATACGTCTTCGCCGGCGGCGTGTTCCCCAACGGCTTGACCGGCCAGTTCGATCGCCTTTTCGGCGACGCGGTATTCCGACAGGTTGGAGCGGCGGGCGAGTTCCTCGATCGCGGTGCGGTACTGGTCGCGCGAGAAGAAGTCGAGCGCGGCAAAGTCGGTGCGCTCGCGCAGCACGGTATCGATGCGGCTGACGCCTTCGAACCACACCGTCCAGTCGACGTCGTTGATAAGGCGCAGGCCGCGGATGATGTTGCCGGTCGTCACATTGCCGCTGGACAGCGTGTGATGCTCGGAGATGATGATCTCCTCGGCATCGGAGCCGGTCTTTTCGAGCTCGCCTTCCAGCCATTCCAGGGCCTTGCCGGCATTCTGCGAACCATCGCGCAAGCGATAGAGAAGCTGGGTGGCAAAGGTGGTGTCCTGCGCGTGAGCGCTGAAATTGGCCAGTATCGCCTGCCGGTCGGCGCTCTCGTCGGTCGCCAGCACCTTGTCGGCCACATCGTTGGCGATCTGGCGCATCTGGCGGGTGCGATTGACCCTGACCGCCAGCCGGCGGAGATTTTCGATCAGCACGAAGCGCAGAAGCGATGGCAGCGCCCAGAGTTCACCGATCTTCAGCGGCTCGACGGACTGAAAACCCTGGACGATGGACTTGAACATGGTCGCAGAGACGGAACTGTCCGAATGCGCCACATAGGTCCAGGCCAGCGCGAGAGCGCGCGGCACGGTGCCGCCATCGGGCAGTTTCAGCGTCGGCAGTTGGCGATAGAAGCGGCGCGGCAGATCGCGCTTGACCTGGAAAATGGTCTCCTCGACCAGATAGTTGTTGTCGAGCAGCCATTGCGCGGCCGGCGTGATCGTCTCGCCCTTGGCCTGCGCCGCATTGGTCGAACGATAGACTTCGAGGATCTTCTTGGCGCTGTCGCGGATGCGGGCCTGGAAATCGAACGGGATCAGGCCGAACAGGTCGGCGAGATCGCCTTTGGCCAGGCTTTCGCCAAGCAGGCGAAGGCGCTCTTCCGGCAGGAATGTCGACCTTATCGGCTCTTCCGTAATGGCCGGGAAGCTCGCGCTTGTCTTCTCGATCTGGGCAGGATTCGTCTGAATATTCATTGAAAATTCCGTAAGCGGGCACTCAGCGGCGTCACCGCCACGGCAATGGCCCTAAAACCGGTTCAAATGCAATTGGTTGCATCAACCCCTATGCCGAAAGTTTGTTTCCGCACCACGACAGAGCGTCATCTTTCGACCAAACTCAAAGACGAGCGCCCCTCGCTCCCGTCGGGATCGATCGACGGCGAGGATTCGGGCTTTTTCGTGATGCCGGCAGGAGCTTACGCTATATTTCGCCGGCATCGCGATCATGTTTGGAAACAGGCGGTAACCGTTGGCGCGAAAGCGTCAGGCGGCGGCGGTTATCCGGACCACGAACAGGGTCGTATCCCTAGCAGGCTCAACTCTGAGGACGGGAGCATCCGGCCCGATCAGCAGCGTGTCGAGCGGCCCGAGGCGAATTGACCCAGCTTCCGGGAAGACAGCTTCGCCCTTGTGACAAAGGATGAGGGTCGAGCCGGCCCGGATCGCGACGTCCACAGGCTGCGAAATCGCCAGGCGCTCCACCGAATGCAAGGTGCGACCGCGGCGCGTCATGACGTTGAGATCGGTGATCGGCCCGGCGATCAGCGCGGCGCTGGTCGGCAGGTCGGCTGGAAAGGAAAACGGGTGGGAAGCCGGTGTCAGCCGCGCCGCAGGATGGGTGACGACATCAAGCACGATCCCCTCGCCCTCCAGCACCGACAGCGTACGGTCGATGCCGGCAAAGGCGGAGAACGGGCCGCTGCCCTCGACGCGGGCCATCGACACGCGCCAGTCGAAACCGTCGAGGCCGGCGCCGTCGGGAAAGACGGCGATTTCGGTCGTCGTGCCGCCGCCGTTCTTCCACGGCATGACGCGGTAGTCGGCGGCACGAAGAATGCGCATGATTTCAGCCTATCAGCCGAGAATGCCGGGCAAATTGAGCTGGTGCTCCTTGGCGCATTCGATGGCGATATCGTAGCCGGCATCGGCATGACGCATGACGCCGGTCGCCGGATCGTTCCACAGCACGCGCTCCAGGCGCCTGGCGGCGTCCGGCGTGCCGTCGGCGACGATGACCATGCCGGCATGCTGGGAAAAACCCATGCCAACGCCGCCGCCATGATGCAGCGACACCCAGGTGGCGCCCGACGCCGTGTTGAGCAGCGCATTGAGCAGCGGCCAGTCGGAGACGGCGTCCGAGCCGTCCTTCATTGCCTCCGTCTCACGGTTCGGCGAAGCGACCGAGCCGGAATCGAGGTGATCGCGGCCGATGACGACTGGCGCCTTGAGTTCGCCCTTGGCCACCATCTCGTTGAAGGCGAGGCCGAGCCGGTGACGATCGCCGAGACCGACCCAGCAGATGCGCGCGGGCAGGCCCTGGAACGAGATGCGCTCGCGCGCCATGTCCAGCCAATTGTGCAGATGGGTGTTGCCGGGCGTCAGTTCGCGCACCTTGGCGTCGGTTTTGTAGATATCCTCGGGATCGCCAGAGAGTGCGGCCCAGCGGAACGGGCCGATGCCGCGGCAGAAAAGCGGACGGATATAGGCCGGCACGAAACCCGGGAAGGCGAAGGCGTTCTCGAAGCCTTCGTCCTTGGCGACCTGGCGAATGTTGTTGCCATAGTCCAGCGTCGGCACGCCGGCGTTCCAGAACGCCACCATCGCCTCGACATGTTCGCGCATGGAAGCGCGGGCAGCCCTCTCGACCGCCTTGGGGTCGCTGACGCGCTTCTCGCGCCACTCGGCCATGGTCCAGCCCTTCGGCAGATAGCCGTTGATGGGGTCATGGGCCGAAGTCTGGTCGGTGACCATATCGGGGCGGATGCCGCGCCTGAACATTTCCGGCACGATCTCGGCGGCATTGCCGAGCAGGCCGACGGACTTCGCCTCGCCGGCCTTGGTCCAGCGCTCGATCATTTCCATCGCCTCGTCGAGCGTCTCGGCCTTCTCGTCGACATAGCGGGTGCGCAGGCGGAAATCGATCGAGTCCGGGTTGCATTCGATGGCAAGGCAGCAGGCGCCGGCCATGACGGCGGCCAGCGGCTGTGCGCCACCCATGCCGCCGAGGCCGCCCGTCAGGATCCATTTGCCCTTGAGGTTGCCGCCATAATGCTGGCGGCCCGCTTCCACAAAAGTTTCATACGTGCCCTGCACGATGCCTTGCGTGCCGATATAGATCCATGAGCCGGCCGTCATCTGGCCGTACATCATCAGGCCTTTTCTATCGAGATCATTGAATTTCTCCCAGGTCGCCCAGTGCGGCACAAGGTTGGAATTGGCGATCAGCACGCGCGGCGCATCCGCGTGGGTGCGGAACACGCCGACCGGCTTGCCCGACTGCACCAGCAGCGTCTCGTCCTCGCCAAGCGTCTTCAGAGAGGCGACGATGCTGTCGAAATCGTTCCAGGTGCGCGCCGCCCGGCCGATGCCGCCATAGACGACCAGTTCGTTGGGGTTTTCAGCGACGTCCGGGTCGAGATTGTTCATCAGCATGCGCAGCGGGGCTTCGGTCGTCCAATAGCGGGCGTTGAGCTTGTCGCCGCGCGGTGCACGCACTTCGCGGATGTTGTGGCGAGGGTTGTTCATCATTGTCCCTTTCAGGCAAGACGGGTGACGCGTCAGCGCCTTGCCCAGTCGATCGCGGTTTCGAGGATGGTCTTCAGCGTCGCGCGGATCGGCGCTGCATAGGTGGGATCGTAAGGGACCGGCCAGTTCTCTGGCGATCCCTTCTCAGACGGCTCGCGCATATAGCCACGGTTGGAGAGCTCCATCTGCAGCGCATGAACACCGTTCCGCGGCTGACCGAAGCCGCGGGTGATCGAGCCGCCCTTGAAGCGGCCGTTGACCACCCAGCTCTCGCCGGTCGCGGCAAGAATGGCAGCGACCTTATCCTGAAGCATAGGATCGGTGCTCTTGCCGTCATTGGTGCCGAGATTGAAGACCGGCAGCGTGCCTTCGAACAGGCGCGGCAGCACCGACCGGATCGAATGGCAGTCGTAGAGCACGATCTTTTCATGCATGCCGCGCAGCCGGTCGATCTCGGCCTGCAAGGCGGCATGATAGGGCTTGAAATAGGTCTCGCGACGCTCATCGATCTCGGATGGGGTCGGTTCCTCGCCCATGCGATAAAGCGGATCGCCGTCAAATGTGTCGGTCGGGCAAAGCGTGGTCGTGGTCTGTCCGGGATAAAGCGAAACGCCTGACGGGTCGCGGTTGACGTCGATCACGGTTCGCGAAATGGCGGTGTGCACGACGGTCGCGCCGAGGTCGTTGGCGAAGTCATAGAGCTTGTCTATCCACCAGTCGCAATCGCGGCGGCCAAGCCAGGGCGACACCAGCCGGGGTTCGAGGCCGGCGAGGTCGATGCCGGTGTGCGGGATCGACACCAGCAGCGGTGCCGTGCCTCGGCTGACGGTAAGCCAGGGTGTGGCAGTCATCATGCCGCTCCCGCGATGGACGGCAGCGCCACCGCGCCGGCAGCCCTGATGGTCGCGCCGCTGCGCACCAAGGCGATTGCCTTTTCCATATCGGGGTGGAAGTGGCGGTCATTGTCGAGATGCGGCACTTCGGCCCGGACCAGCTTGCGCACGGCCTCCAGCGCATCGCTCGACGCCAACGGCTGATGAAAGTCACAGCCTTGCGCGGCCGCCAGCAATTCGATGCCGATTACCGCCGTGGCGTTCTCGACCATGCCGATCAGCCGGCGCGCGCCGTGCGCGGCCATCGAGACGTGGTCTTCCTGGTTGGCCGAGGTCGGGATCGAATCGACGCTGGCCGGGTAGGCCTTCTGCTTGTTTTCCGAAACGAGTGCGGCCGCCGTCACCTGCGGGATCATGAAGCCGGAGTTGAGGCCTGGCTTGGGCGTCAGGAAGGCCGGCATGCCGGACAGCGCCGGATCGACCAGCATGGCGATGCGGCGTTCCGACAGCGAGCCGATCTCGCAGACGGCCAGCGCGATCATGTCGGCGGCGAAAGCCACCGGCTCGGCGTGGAAATTGCCGCCGGAGAGCGCGGTGTCGTCCTCGGCGAAGATCAGCGGATTATCGGTCACGCCATTGGCCTCGGTGCCGAGCGTGTCGGCGGCCTTGCGCAACACATCCAGCGCGGCGCCCATGACCTGTGGCTGGCAGCGCAGGCAATAGGGATCCTGCACGCGCTCGTCACCGACACGGTGCGATTCACGGATGGCGCTGCCGGCCATCAGATTGCGCAGCGCATCCGCCGTCTCGATCTGGCCGCGGTGCTTTCTCAGGAGATGAATGCGCGGGTCGAACGGCGCGTCGGAACCCTTGGCGGCATCGGTCGACAGCGCGCCGGCAACCAGCGCCGACTGGTAGAGAACCTCAGCTTCGAACAGAGCGGCGAGCGCATAGGCGGTCGAAAACTGCGTGCCGTTGAGGAGCGCCAGGCCTTCCTTGGCGCCGAGCGTCACCGGCTCGAGGCCGTGCGAAACGAAGGCTACCTTGGCCGGGAAACGGCCATGCGGGGTAAAGCATTCGCCGACGCCGATCATCACCGCCGTCATGTGCGACAGCGGTGCGAGATCGCCGGACGCGCCGACGGAACCTTGCGCCGGCACCACCGGAATGACGTCGTTGGCGAGCATCGCTTGCAGCAAATCGATGGTTTCGGGACGCACGCCCGAGGCACCCTGCGCCAGGCTCGCAAGTTTCAGCGCCATCATCAGCCGCGCAACGGCAACCGGCATCGGCTCGCCGACGCCGGCGGCGTGCGACAGCACGATGTTGCGCTGCAAGGTCTCGAGATCCCCGGCGGGGATGCGCACGCTGGCCAGTTTGCCGAAACCGGTGTTGATGCCATAGACCGGCTCGCCCTTGGCAACGATCCTTGCGACGGCCTCGGCGCTCGCCTTGATTTTTGGACGGCAGGCCTCGTCCAGCTTCGGCACGGCGCCACGGTAGATGGCCCGCCAGTCGGCCAGCGTCGCATTGCCGGGCTTCAGGGTCAGTTCGGTCATTGTCCTCTCCAGATGCGGGCATGCAGCGGGTTGAAGCCCATGCGGTAAACGAGTTCGGCGGGGCGCTCGATGTCCCAGATCGCCAGGTCGGCGGATTTTCCGGCTTCCAGCGTGCCGGCCTTGTCGAGAAGGCCAACCGCATGCGCGGCCTCGCGGGTGACGCCGGCAAGGCATTCATCGACGGTCAAGCCAAAGAGCGTCGCGGCCATATTCATGGTAAGCAACAGCGAGGTCAGCGGCGAGGTACCGGGATTGCTGTCCGTCGCCACCGCCATCTTCACGCCATGGCGGCGGAACAGGTCGACGGGCGGCTTCTTGGTTTCGCGGATGAAGTAATAGGCGCCGGGCAGGATGGTCGCCACCGTGCCGGCCTTCGCCATCGCGGCAGCGCCTGCCTCATCGGTGTATTCGAGATGGTCGGCGGAAAGCGCCCCATAGCTGGCGGCAAGCGCCGCGCCGTGCAGATTGGAAAGCTGGTCGGCATGGAGTTTCACCGGCAGCCCGAGCGCTTTCGCCTTGTCGAAGACGCGCGCGATCTGCTCCGGCGAAAAGGCAATGCCCTCGCAAAAACCGTCGACGGCGTCGGCAAGTTTCTCAGCGGCGATGTTCGGCAGAATCGTGCCGGCGACGAGATCAATGAAGGCGTCCTTGTCACCCTGGGCTTCCGGCGGCAGTGCGTGCGCGGCGAGGCACGTCGTGCGGATGGTGACGGGGCGCTCATTGGCCAGCCGGCGGGCGGCGCGCAGCGACTTCTTCTCATTGTCGAGATCGAGGCCGTAGCCCGATTTGACCTCGACCGTCGTGACGCCCTCGGCCATCAACGCATCGAGGCGCGGCAGCGTCTGGGCGACGAGCGCATCCTCGTTTGCCGCGCGCAGTGACTTGACCGAGGACACAATGCCGCCGCCGGCGCGGGCCACTTCCTCATAGGTGGCGCCGGCCAGCCGCATCTCGAATTCGTTGGCACGGTTGCCCGCATAGACAAGATGCGTATGGCAGTCGATCAGGCCCGGCGTGATCCAGCGACCCTCGCAATCGACGGTCTCGGCGCCCTGCCCTGCCGAAGCCGGCATATCCGCTTCGGCGCCGGCATAAACAATGAGACCATCGCGCGCGACGATCGCGCCTTTCTCGACAATGCCGAGGCCGGCCACACCGTCGGCCATGGTCGCCAGGCGCGCATTGCGCCAGACACGATGGCCGCTCTTCCCGTTTGCTCCACCCATCATCTTTTCCATTTGAAAGGATGGTGATTATGTATATACATATTGAAACGCGACGCAAGTGGTATCGTCGCCCGGGCATGCAGATTTGGAGAGGCAAGTGACGGCGATCTTTGCGGAACAGGCGCTGCTGCCCGAGGGCTGGCAAGGCAATGTCAGGATCACGCTCGACGGAGGCAGCATCGCCTCAGTCGAAGCAGACGCGGCTCCGCAGGCCGGCGACGAGCGCCACGCAATTCTCGTGCCCGGCATGCCCAATCTGCACAGCCATGCCTTCCAGCGCGGCATGGCCGGCCTGGCCGAGCTTCGCGGCCCGTCCGCCGACAGTTTCTGGAGCTGGCGCGAAGTGATGTACCGCTTCGCGCTATCGATGACGCCCGACCAGGTCGAAGCGGTCGCCGCACAGCTCTATGTCGAGATGCTGGAGGCCGGTTTCTCCCGCGTCGGCGAATTCCACTATCTGCACCACGACCGCGATGGAAACCCCTATGCTAATCTCGCCGAGATGGCCGAACGCATCGCCGCCGCTGCCGGCGAAACGGGTATTGGCCTGACCCTTTTGCCGGTGTTTTATGCGCACTCCTCCTTCGGCGGAGCGGCTCCGAACGAAGGCCAAAGGCGATTCATCAACGATGTGAATCGGTTCTCCCGGCTTGTTGAGAAGTCTGGCGAATCGGTTCGCGCGTTGAATCAGGCTGTCGTCGGCGTCGCGCCGCACAGTCTGCGCGCCGCCACACCGGAGGAACTGACCCAAGTTGCTGCTTTGGCGCCGAATGGGCCGATCCACATCCACGTCGCCGAACAGGTGAAGGAGGTCGAGGACTGCCTCGCCTGGTCCGGCGTGCGCCCGGTTGAATTTCTGCTGGCCAACGTTGAGGTCGACCAGCGCTGGTGCCTGATCCATGCCACCCATATAACGGACGCCGAAACGGTCGGCATGGCCAGGAGCGGCGCCATCGCCGGCCTTTGCCCGATCACCGAGGCCAATCTCGGGGACGGGACGTTTGCCGCGCCGCTTTTCAGGGAGCATGGCGGCCGCTTCGGTATCGGCTCCGATTCCAACGTGCTGATCAGCCTGCCGGATGAGCTGAGGCAGCTCGAATATTCGCAGCGCCTCGCCCACCGCGCCCGCAATGTGCTGGCCGTGGCCGGTGGTTCGACCGGGCGGGCGCTGTTCGATGCCGCGCTCGACGGCGGCAGCGTTGCGCTCGGCGCCGGTCCGTCAAAGATTGTTGCCGACGGTCCGGCCGATTTCGTCTCGCTCGACGCCGGCCATCCTTCGCTGGCCGGCAAGTCCGGCGACGCCATCCTCGATGCCTGGATCTTCGCAAATGGCAGCACGATCGATTGCGTCTGGGTGCACGGCAAGAAGCAGGTCAGCGGCGGCAGGCATGCGAAGCGCACGGCCATTGCTGAGCGATTCCGCAAAGTCATGACCGCGCTATCGCAGAACTGAAGCCGATGAGCCTGATCGAGACAGATGATATTGATGGCGGCGAGACGGTCTCGCTGCATCAGCGCATCCTGTCCGACATCCGCGAAAAAATCCTGTCCGGCGTCTGGGAGCCCGGACATCGCATCCCGTTCGAGCACGAACTGACGACCGAGTACAATTGCTCGCGCATGACGGTGAACAAGGCGCTGTCGCAGCTGGCCAAGGCAGGGCTGATCGAACGCCGCCGTCGCTCGGGCAGCTTCGTCCGCCGGCCGCAGTCGCAGGCAGCCGTGCTGGAACTTCACGACATCAGGATCGAGGTCGAAGCGCTTGGCCTGCCCTATCGCTACGAGCGGCTGGAACAGCTGAAGCGCCGCAGCAATGCGGAGGACAGAGCACTGCTCGGGCTGTCCGCCGCAGGGTCGGTGCTATGGATCGAAGGCCTGCATTTTGCCGGCGAACGGCCATTCGCACTCGAGCAGCGTCTGATCAATCTTTCCGCGGTTCCGGAAGCCGGGGACGAACAGTTTCTGGAGATCGCCGCCGGCCCCTGGCTGATCGGCCGCGTACCCTGGAGCGAGGCCGAACACCGCATCCGTGCCATGGCCGCCGATGAGGCCATCGCCGACGCGCTCGACATCGATCCGGGCGCGCCCTGCCTTGTGGTCGAGCGCCGCACCTGGAGCGCTGAACACCCGGTTACCCACGTGCGGTTTATCTATCCGGCGGAAAGCCACACACTGGTGGCAAGATTTACGCCGTCTCAGGGGTAGCGCCTCTTACCCTCCCCCTTGTGGGGAGGGTCGCTGCGAAGCAGCGGGTGGGGGTCGGCGCCAGCTCCTCCACCCGACCTGCGGTCCGACCTCCCCACAAGGGGGAGGTAGAAGGCCGCGCCCTAAATCGCCGCCGTAACGATAATCTCGACCAGGTACTCCGGACCAGCCAACTTGGCTTCGCCGGTGGCGCGGGCGGGGGTGTGGCCCTGCGGCACCCACTTGTCCCATTCCGAATTCATCTCGGCGAAGGTGCCCATGTCGGCCAGCCAGATGATCGCCTGGACGATCTTGGTCTTGTCGGTGCCGGCCTTGGCCAGCAGTTCGTCGATGGTCGCCAGAATGTCGCGGGTCTGCGAGGCGACGTTGCCGCCGGGCTCGCCGACCTGGCCGGCCAGATAGACGGTGTTGCCGTGGATGACGATCTGACTCATGCGCGGGCCAACATCGATGCGACGAATGCTCATGGGAGGTTCCTTCCTGTTTTGGGTGGCGACTGTTTAGAGTTGCGGTTCGCTTCGGGCAAGGCCGCCGGGGCCAAATCCCCTTGGACCAGCGACAAAGCGGGATTCACGGCAAGTTGAGCCCCCCGTCGCAATTCCGCCCGATTGGCTTGTTGACTAATGTAATAACATCACATATCCAATCGGCCCCTGCCCGCGGCCGGATTTCGCTGCACCACGGAACGACATGACCCAGACCTGCCTAACATTCCGTGACCTGACGCTGGGCTATAACAGCCACCCGGCGATCCACCATCTCGACGGCACGATCCGCAAGGGCTCGCTGACCGCCGTTGTCGGCGCCAACGGCTCCGGCAAGTCGACGCTGATGAAGGGCATTGTCGGTGTCCTGAAGCCGATGGCCGGCGAGGTTGCCCGCGCGCCCGGCGTGCGCGCCGCCTACCTGCCGCAGCAATCGGAGCTCGATCGTTCGTTTCCGGCGCGCGTCGTCGATCTGGTCTCGCTCGGCCTCTGGCCGAAGCGCGGCATGCTCGGCCGCTACACATCAGAGGATCGCGCGGCGGTGAGCCAGGCGCTGATGGCGGTCGGCCTGGGCGGCTTCGAGAAGCGGCCGATCGACACGCTATCGGGCGGCCAGTTGCAGCGCACGCTGTTTGCCCGCGTGCTCTTGCAAGACGCCGACCTGATCCTGCTCGACGAGCCGTTCAATGCTGTCGATGCCAAGACGGTCGGCGATCTGATCGCCCTGATCAAGCGTTGGCATGGCGAGGAACGCACCGTCCTGGTCGTCGTCCATGATCTCGATCTGGTACGGCAGAATTTTCCGGAGACGCTGCTTTTGGCCCGCCAGCCGATCGCCTGGGGCGAGACGCGCGAGACGCTGAAGCCGGAGAACCTGCTGCGCGCCCGCCGCTTCCATGAAGCCTGGGAGGAGAACGCGCCCTGGTGCGAACCGGACGAGCACGGTCATGATCATGCCCATGGCCACGACCATCATGGCCATGATCACGACCGTCACCACGGCGCCGGGCCGAGGGCTGCCTGATGGACGCGCTCTACGGCCTCTTCATCGCACCCTTCGCCGATTTCGGCTTCATGCAGCGGGCGCTGTTCGGCTCGCTAATGCTCTCGCTCGGCGCCTGTCCGATCGGCGTCTTCCTGATGCTGCGGCGCATGAGCCTATCGGGTGACGCCATGGCGCATGCCATCCTGCCGGGGGCGGCCGCCGGCTTCCTGTTCTACGGGCTGGAAATCCTGCCGATGACCATTGGCGGGCTGATCGCCGGCATCATCGTCGCGCTCGGCGCCGGTGCCGTCTCGCGCTTCACCATCCAGCGCGAGGACGCCTCGATGGCGGCCTTCTACCTGATTTCACTGGCCATCGGTGTGCTGATGGTGTCGATCCGCGGCTCCAGCGTCGATCTCATGCATGTGCTGTTCGGCACGGTGCTGGCGCTCAACAATGAGGCGCTGACGCTGATCGGCGGCATCGTCTCGGTGACGCTGGTAAGCCTCGCCATTTTTTGGCGAGCGCTGGTCGCCGAATGCCTCGATCCGCTGTTCCTGCGGTCGGTCAGCCGCATGGGCAGCCCGGTGCATTTCATTTTCCTTGGTCTGGTCGTGCTCAACCTCGTCGGCGGCTTCCAGGCGCTCGGCACGCTTCTGTCGGTCGGACTGATGATGCTGCCGGCAGCCGCCGCCCGCTTCTGGACCGTGCGCGTCGAGCCGATGTGCGCGCTGGCCGTGCTGATCGGCTTTGCCTCCTGCATCGCCGGGCTGCTGTTGTCCTACCACGCCTCGCTGCCGTCCGGCCCGGCCATCATCCTGTCGGCCGGTGTCGTCTACTTCGCCTCGATCCTGTTCGGCACGCGCGGCATTCTGCGCGCCCGCATCATCCATCACCGTCACAGAACGGCCTGATCCCTCGCCCCTCGAAAGGAGTCCCCGCCCATGCTGAGATCCATCCGCGCCGCCCTGGCGATGAGCGTTATAACATTAACCGCCTTTGGCGCGCCGTCGGCCTTCGCGGCACCACTGAAAGTGGTCGCCAGCTTCACCGTGATCGCGGATTTCGCCAGGAATGTCGGTGGCGATCGTGTCGACATCACCACCATCGTCGGCCCGGATGGCGACGCCCATGTCTATGAGCCGAGCCCGGCCGACGCGGTCGCCATGGCCAAGGCCGATATCGTTCTGGTCAACGGCCTGCATTTCGAAGGCTTTTTGCAACGGCTGGTCGATGCCAGCGCCACCAAGGCCTCGATCGTCACCTTGACCAAGGGCGTGACGCCGATCGACTTCAAGCCTGAATTCGCCGACGCCGACGCGGCCGAAGGCGCCGGCACCGGTGGCGGCAAGACGGTAACCGACCCACACGCCTTTCAGTCGATCGCCAATGCCAAGATCTATGTGAAGAACATCGCCGAGGCTTTCTGCGCGGCCGACAGCGAGGGCTGCGTCAGCTACCAGACCAATGCCGCCGCCTACACCAAGAAGCTCGACGCGCTGGAAGGCGAAGTGAGGGCGGCGATCCAGTCGATCCCCGAGGCAAAGCGCGTCGTCATCACCTCGCATGACGCGTTCGGCTATTTCGAACACGAATACGGCCTGACCTTCCTCGCCCCGCAAGGCATTTCCACCGACTCCGAGCCGTCGGCCGCCGACGTCGCCAAGCTGGTCGAGCAGGTCAAGCAGGAAAAGGCGGCGGCGATCTTCATCGAAAACATCACCAACGCGCGCCTGATCGAACAGATCGCCAGCGAAACCGGCATCAAGGTGGGCGGCACGCTTTATTCGGATGCGCTGTCGCAGCCCGATGGCCCGGGTTCGACCTATATCGACATGATGCATAACAACATCCGTCAGATCAAAGGTGCGATCCTCGGCAGTTAAGCGCGGCGTTCTCGGAAAGGCGGATCCGGTCTCCGCCGTTTTCGGCCGAGGACTTCCGGCCCGAACTGTGGCGCGGTCTGCCCGATCCATTCCCGGCCTGGGCGGCCTGAGTTGGAATCCTCGCCGGAAACGTCTATCTCTGCAGAACGATTTCCGCCGGCGGATTGCCGGCCACGTCGGGGCGTGGCAAGACTCCCCGCAAATCAGATTGCGAGGATGCAGCGATGGAATACCGCGAAATCAGCGACGACTATTCGGTCTCTGGCCAGATCCAGCCCGAAGATGTCGCCGCCATCAAGGAAGCCGGTTTCAAGAGCGTCATCTGCAACCGCCCAGATGACGAACAGCCAGGCCAGCCTTCGGCCAAAAGCATCGGATCGGCGGTCGAAGCCGCCGGCCTCGCCTTCCGCTATATCCCCGTCATCAGCGGCCAGATCACCGCAGAGAATGTCGGGGACCAGGCCGAGGCGCTCGATGAATTGGAAGGCCCGGTGTTCGCCTATTGCCGCTCCGGCGCCCGCTGCACGAATCTTTATGGCCTGATCCAGCAGTCGAAGGGCTAAATCGGCAGGGCGCCTGTTTCCTTCAAAGTTTCAAGCACGATCGCCGTCTTCACATGCTGCACGGATTCGTGCGGCAGGAGCACACCGTTGACGAACTCCGACAGCGACTTCAGGTCGGGCGTCACCACCTTCAGGATGTAGTCCATCTCGCCGGTCAGCGCGTGCGCCTCCTGCACCTCCGGCAGCCGCGCCACCAATTCACTGAAGCGTCGAGCATTGTCGCGGTTGTGGGTGGCGAGCGTCACCGAGATGACGTTGACCAGCGAGAAGCCGAGCTTGTCGCGGTCGAGTACCGCCCGATAGCCCTTGATATAGCCGTCCTCCTCCAGCCGCTGGCGGCGGCGCGAGCACTGCGATGCCGACAGGTTGACCCGCTCCGAGAGATCGTTGTTGGTCAACCGCGCGTCACCCTGCAGGAGCGCCATTATCTTGCGGTCGAACTGATCAATGCGCGTCTCATCCATGGTTTTGTCTCTCAACATGCATGCTTCACGCATAGCATCATCATTTCAGGCGTTTGAATGCAAGCACCATGCGCCGGCTCCGCGCTATGATGGCGTCAGATGGCCTTTTCAGGCCGAGCCAGCTTTTGGAGGATTATCATGGGTCCCTTCCCGCACGACGTCCCGCCCGCCAGGATCAGCAAGGACAACCCGGCCGGCACCGATGGTTTCGAGTTCGTCGAGTTCGCGCATCCGGAGCCGCAGAAGCTGGCCGAACTGTTCACCCGCATGGACTATGTGGCGGTGGCGAAGCATCGCACCAAGAACATCACGGTCTGGCGCCAGGGCGACATCAACTATGTCATCAATGCCGAGCCGGGCTCGCATGCGATGAAGTTCGCCGACAAGCACGGCCCGTGTGCCGCCTCGATGGCCTGGCGCGTGGTCGACGCCAAGCATGCGTTCGACCATGCCGTCTCGAAGGGCGCAACGCCTTACGAAGGCGACGACAAGGCGCTCGACGTGCCGGCCGTTGTTGGAATCGGCGGTTCGCTGCTCTATTTCATCGACGCCTACGGCAAGAAGGGCTCGGCCTACGACGCCGAATTCGAATGGCTCGGCGCGCGCGATCCGCGGCCGCAAGGCGTCGGGTTCTATTATCTCGACCACCTGACCCACAATGTCTATCGCGGTCAGATGGACAAATGGTGGGATTTCTACCGCAATCTGTTCGGCTTCAAGCAGATCCATTTCTTCGACATTGACGGCAAGATCACCGGCCTGGTCAGCCGCGCCATCACCTCGCCCTGCGGCAAGATCCGCATCCCGCTAAACGAATCCAAGGACGAGACCAGCCAGATCGCCGAGTATCTGAAGAAGTACAATGGCGAGGGCATCCAGCACATTGCGGTCGGCACCGATGAGATCTACGCCGCGACCGACAAGCTGGCCGCCAACGGGCTGAAATTCATGCCCGGCCCGCCTGAGACTTACTACGACATGTCGTACGACCGCGTGAACGGCCATGACGAACCGATCGAGCGGATGAAGAAGCACGGCATCCTGATCGACGGCGAAGGCGTGGTCGACGGCGGCACGACCAAGATCCTGCTGCAGATTTTCTCCAAGACCGTGATCGGGCCGATCTTCTTCGAGTTCATCCAGCGCAAGGGCGACGAAGGCTTTGGCGAAGGCAATTTCCGCGCCCTGTTCGAATCGATCGAACAGGACCAGATCAAGCGCGGCGTGATCAAGGTGGATGGCAAGGCGGCCTAAGGTCGACCGAACCAGCCTTCTTGCGGTGCGATCAATTATGACCTAAATTATGGTCATAAAGGATCGAGCCATGAATGTTTCCATCGCTGAGGCCAAGGCTAAATTGTCTGAACTCGTCAGCCGCGCTGAAGCCGGCGAGGAGATCATACTTACACGCCACGGCAAGGTGGCCGCGCGGATCGTACCGCCGGCAGTGGCCGCCCCCTTGCCGCGCATCGGCGCCTTGAAGGGCAAGATCTGGATAGCGGACGACTTTGATGAACTCGGTCCCGAATGGGACGAGTACGTGAAATGACGGACGGCCCATTTCTAGCCGATACGCATATCATCCTATGGTCGATTTCGGACGATCCACGTCTCAGCCAGCACCACCGCACTATCCTCGCTTCGGAAGCGGTTGTGTTCGCAAGCGCGGCAAGCGTCTGGGAAATTGCCATCAAACGTTCTATCGGAAAGCTCAATGCACCGGACGATCTGCCAACGCTGCTCCCAAGGATGCGCTTTCAGCCGCTCGCCGTAACCCTACAACATGCGAACGCCGTAGCCGGATTGCCCCACCATCATGGTGATCCGTTCGACAGGCTGCTGATTGCCCAGGCGCAAGTGGAGGACCTGATCATCCTGACGTCCGATCCGCATTTCGCCCGCTACAATGCCGCTCTGGCCTGATTGGCGAAAAATCCGGCCTCACAACCCCAGCCGCTTAACCTCTTCCTCCCTCAGCTTGATGTCGTAGTCGAGCAGGAACTCGTCGAGCTGCGGTGGCGCGACCGAGGTGCCGGAGAGCATGGCATGCACCTGGCCGCGGTGGTGGATGTCGTGCAGGAAGACATGGGCGAGGATGTCGCCGATCCTTTCAGGGATCATGCCATCCTCGCGCCGGTCGGTGATGACACGGCGGTCGAGATCGGTCTCCGTCAGGCCATCGCAGAAGGCGATCAGCCGCCGGTCGGCCGCTGCCTGCGCGGCAAACAGCGCATGGGGCTCGTCGAAGGGCACGAAATCATCATGGGCTGCGGCACCGACGCCGCCCTCTTCGAGAAAATCGAGATAGAGATAATCGACCGCAAGGATGTGGTTGAGCGTTGCCTTGATCGACGGGAAGAAACTGGTGCGCTCGGCTTCGAACTCACCGGGCTTGAGTGCAAGAACTGCACGATAGAGCCGGTCATTCGACCAGAGATTGTTGCCCGCCATGCGACGCAAATGATCCAGAAGATTCACCGCTGAAACCTCCGTATCCCCTATCCCTGGTATTTCTCGACCTTCTGCTCGATGGCGCCGAAGATCGAATGACCCGCACTGTCCTTCATCTCGATGCGCACCGTGTCGCCAAAGCGCAGGAACGGCGTCGTGGGCTCGCCTGACGCAATGGTCTCGATCATGCGCAGTTCGGCTATGCAGGAATAGCCGGCGCCACCGGCCGAGACAGGCTTGCCCGGCCCGCCCTCGAGCTTGTTGGAGACCGTGCCCGAGCCGATGATGGTGCCTGATACCAGCGGCCTTGTCCGGGCGGCATGGACGATCAGCGCCGGAAAATCGAAGGTCATGTCGACGCCGGCATTGGTGCGGCCGAAGGGCTTGCCGTTGAGGTCGGCAAGCAGCGGCAGGCTGACCTTGCCGCCATCCCAGGCATCGCCCAGCTCGTCCGGCGTCACCGCGACGGGCGAAAAGGCCGAGGACGGTTTCGACTGGAAGAAGCCGAACCCCTTGGCCAGCTCCGGCCCGGTAAGCGCGCGCAACGTGACATCGTTGACCAGCATGACCAACCGGATCGCGGCACGCGCTTCATCAAGGCTTGCGCCCATCGGCACATCGTCGACGATGACGGCGACTTCCGCCTCCATGTCGATGCCGAAGGCTTCGTCGGCCATGCGGATCGGGTCGCGCGGTGCAATGAAGGAGTCCGAGCCACCCTGGTAGATCAGCGGATCGGTCCAGAAACTCGCCGGCATCTCGACGCCACGCGCTTTGCGCACCAGTTCGACATGGTTCACATAGGCGGACCCGTCAGCCCATTGATAGGCGCGCGGCAGCGGCGAATGCGCGTCGTGCTCGTGAAAGCGGGCTGACGGCACCGCATTGTTCTCCAGCGATTCCGCTATTGTGCCGAGATGCGGCGAGACCCTGCGCCAATCATCGAGCGCCGCCTGCAGCGTGCGCGCCAGGAACGAGGCATCGGTGTACTGCGTCAGGTCGCGTGAGACGACGACGAGTTTCCCGTCGCGCGTCCCGTCCTTCAATGTGGCAAGCTTCATGCGGTTTCCTCTCCTTGTGCAGCTTTCACACTGCTTAGTTTCTTTGTCTTGCCCGTGGTCTTTTCCGAAAACCGGTTTCCACTTTTCGCTGACGCGGTCCTTCGGTTCGGGATCATGCTAGCGCCACAACAAGGCCGTCGCGGGCGATCGTCAAGTCGCCGGCCCATGTTTTCCTGGCAGCCGCAAGCCAGTCACTCTCGCCGATCTCGGGATCGTCGGCGGGAATGAGGTGGTTGAGCACCAGCCTCTTCACGCCGGCATCGCTGGCGATGCGCCCGGCCTCCTCGGCAAGACTGTGGCTGGCGAGCAGATGTTCCTTGAGCCGTGCGCCATTACCGGTTCTGGCAACCAGCCGCTCGATGCCATCCTCCAGCATGGCTTCATGGACGAGAATGTCGGCACCCTTGGCGAAATCGGCGAGCGGCGGAAAGAATGCCGTATCGGCGGAGAACACCACGCTTTTGCCGCCTTGGTCGAAGCGCAGGGCAAAACAGTCCGCGACCGGTGGATGATCGACGCGAAGCGCCGTCACCTTCAGGCCGCGCTGATCGAGCACACGGCCCTCGGCGAATTCACTGACCGAAACCAGTTCGCGAATATCGGGCCGGCCCTCGTCGACGATGCGTATCTCGATGTCGAATTCCATCGCCTGGCAGAAGCGCCGCCAGTAATGGCCGGTGCCGGGCGGGCCGAACACAATGACGGGCGTCGCCAGCCCCGCCGTCCAGGCGGTGTGGACCAGCGGCCCGAGTTCCAGCACGTGGTCGGAATGCAGATGGGTGATGACGATGAGGTCGAGCGCCTTCAGGCTTATCCCGGCATCGACCAGACCGCGCGTCACGCCGAGCCCGCAATCGACGACGATGGTCCGCCCCCCGATCTCAAGCAGCGACGAGCTCGGCCACGGTCCACCTGGCCGCAGCGCCGGACCGCCCTTCGAGCCCAGCAGCACCAGCCGGTCCGGCATTGGCTTTCCGCTCAAGACCAGTCGCCCTCCGGCGTGCCATTGAAGCGCTTCTTCAGGTCGGCCCAGCAGTCGATGTAATTGTCCTGCCGGGTTTCCAGTTCGGCGCCATAGCGGGTCAGCATCTGCGGGAAACGGGTCTCGAACATGAAGGCCATCGTGTTGTCGAGCTTGACCGGTTTCAGCTCCGCGCGCGAGGCCTTTTCGAAGCCAGGGGCATCCGGGCCATGGGCCAGCATCAGATTGTGCAGGCTGATGCCGCCGGGCACGAAACCTTCCTCCTTGGCATCGTACTGGCCGTGGATCAGGCCCATGAATTCACTCATGATGTTGCGGTGATACCAGGGCGGCCGGAACGTGTCTTCCGCCACCAGCCAGCGCGGCGGGAAGATGACGAAGTCGATGTTGGCGGTGCCTTCCTCGCCGCTCGGCGCCGTCAGCACGGTGAAGATCGACGGATCGGGGTGGTCGAACAGCAACGCGCCAACCGGTGAAAACGTCGCCAGATCATATTTGTAGGGCGCGTAGTTGCCGTGCCAGGCGACGACGTCCAGCGGCGAATGGCCGATTTCGGTGACATGGAAATTGCCGCACCATTTTACGATCAGCCGGCACGGCGTTTCCTTCTCCTCGAACCAGGCGCAAGGCGTCTTGAAATCGCGCGGGTTGGCCAGGCAATTGGCGCCGATCGGGCCGCGATCGGGCAGTGTCAGCTTGGCGCCGTAGTTCTCGCAGACGTAGCCGCGCACTTCCTTGTCGACCAGTTCGACCTTGAAGACGAGGCCCCGCGGCAGAACAGCGACCTCACCGGGCCGCAGCTCGATGACGCCCATCTCGGTGACGAAGCGCAGCGCGCCGACCTGCGGCACGACCAGCAACTCTCCATCGGCATTGAAGAAATGGTCGTCGACCATCGAACGGTTGGCGACATAGACATGCGCCGCCATGCCCGTCTGTCCCAGCACGTCGCCGGCGGTGGTGATGGAGCGCATGCCGGCGATGAAATCGGTCGGCTGCTGCGGCATCGGCACCGGATTCCAGCGATACTGGCCGAGCGCCAGTTCGTGGTCACCGACATTGGGAGCGGTCTTCCACAGCGGATAGTTAGCCGGCTTGAAGCGGCCGGTGTGCTTGACGCTCGGCCGGATGCGATAGAGCCAGGAGCGCTCATTGGTGCCGCGCGGTGCGGTAAAGGGCGAGCCGGAAAGCTGCTCGGCATAGAGGCCGTAGGCCGGCCGCTGCGGCGAATTCCGGCCTTGCGGCAGTGAGCCGGGCAGAGTTTCGGTCTCAAAATCATTGCCGAAACCCGGCATGTAGGAAAAGGCCATCCGATCCTCCCTGATCCCGGCTCCAAGCCTCACAAAGCCAAGTCTGCCGGTGATATTGACCAAACTGGTTTCATTTGTAACCATCGAAAATGTAACTATCAACGGCCACGGCGCGCGTCATGGAACCCGACATTCTGGAGCTGGAAAGCTTCCTGCCCTATCGCCTCTACCGGCTGGCCGATGCCGTCAGCCGCGAATTCTCCAGGATTTATCGGGATCGCCACGGCCTGACGCGGCCGGAATGGCGCACGCTTTCAGGCCTCGGCCAGCGCGGCACGATGACGGCGACCGAGCTCGGCGAGCAGTCGGCCATGCACAAGACCAAGGTCTCGCGCGCGGTGGCGGAACTCGAGCGGCGGCGCTGGCTGACGCGCACGCCCGATGAAAGCGACCGGCGCGTCGAGCACCTGGCGCTGACCAAGGCGGGGCTTGCCGCCTATCGCGAGATGGTGCCGCTGGCGAAGGCGTTTGAAAGGGAGTTGCTGGCTAGGCTGAGCCACCAGGAGCGGGGTGCGATTGTCAGCGGAGTAGCCGCCCTGGAGGGTGCCTTGGAAGGAAAGTAGCCGATAGGCTGGGGACAGGGGCGCGAAGGACGTCTCTGTGGATGCGCCTCACCAGTCCATCACCACCTTGCCCGAGCTGCCGCTCCGCATCGCATCGAAGCCGGTCTGGAAATCGTCGATGCCGATGCGGTGGGTGATCAGGCCCGACACATCCAGCGGACCTTGCACCAGCGCGATCATCTTGTACCACGTCTCGAACATCTCGCGGCCGTAGATGCCCTTGAGATGCAGCATCTTGAAGATGACCTTGTTCCAGTCGATCTCGAAGCCGGTGGGCGCAATGCCGAGGATGGCGATCTTGCCGCCATTGTTCATGGTGTCGATCATGTCGCGGAAGGCGGGTGCCGCGCCCGACATTTCGAGGCCAACATCAAAACCTTCCGTCATGCCTAGCGCCGGCATGACATCGCGCAGCTTTTCCTTGGAGGCGTCGACGACATGCTGGACGCCGAGCTTTTTCGCCAGCGCCAGCCGCACCGGGTTGATGTCGGTGATGACCACTTTTCGCGCCCCCACGCATTGGGCAACGAGCGCTCCCATGATGCCGATCGGCCCGGCGCCGGTGACCAGCACGTCCTCGCCGACAAGATCGAACGACAATGCCGTATGCACCGCATTGCCCAGGGGATCGAAGATCGCGGCGATCTCGTCCGGCACATCGTCGGGGATCGGCACGACATTGTGCTGCGGGATCGCCAGATACTCGCCGAAGGCGCCCGGACGATTGACGCCGACGCCGAGCGTGTTGCGGCACAGATGCCCTCGCCCGGCGCGACAGTTGCGGCAGTGGCCGCAGACGATGTGGCCCTCGCCCGAGACGCGCTGGCCGACCTTGTATTCGGTGACCGCGGCGCCGAAATCGGCCACGGTGCCGACAAACTCATGGCCGGTTACCATCGGCACCGGCACGGTCTTCTGCGCCCACTGGTCCCAATTGTAGATGTGCACGTCGGTGCCGCAGATCGCCGTCTTCCTGACTTTGATCAGGACGTCGTTGGGGCCGATCTCCGGCACCGGTACCTCTTCCATCCAGATGCCCGGCTCGGCCTTGGCCTTCACCAGCGCCTTCATCATGTTCGACATTCTCTTGTCCCTTGAATCTCTTGATCCGGAATCGCTTTTCGGCGCCGGCCGCTCAGGCAATCACGCCCAGTTCCCTGCCGACCGCGCCGAAGGCCTCGACCGCCCTGTCGATATCGGCGCTGGAATGCGCCGCCGACATCTGCGTGCGGATACGCGCCTGGCCTTTCGGCACCACCGGGAAAGAAAAGCCGATGACATAGATGCCGCGCTTTAGCATGCGCGCCGCCATCTCCTGCGCCAGCGTCGCCTCGCCCAGCATCACCGGAATGATCGGATGATCGGCGCCGGCCAGCGTGAAGCCAAGTTTGCCCATCTCAGACCGGAACCGCGCAGCGTTTGCATAGAGGCGCTCGCGCAAGGCGTCGCCATTGCGGATCAGCTCGAACACCTTGATCGAGGCGCCGGCGATCGCAGGCATCAGCGTGTTGGAGAACAGATAGGGCCGCGAGCGCTGGCGCAGCCAGTCGACCACTTGCCTCTTGCCCGAGGTGTACCCGCCGGAAGCGCCGCCGAGCGCCTTACCGAGCGTGCCGGTGATGATGTCGACCCTGCCCTCGACGCCGCAATGCTCGGCCGAGCCGCGGCCCTGTCTGCCGACGAAGCCGACCGCATGGCTGTCGTCGACCATGACCATGGCGTCGTATTTGTCGGCAAGGTCGCAGACGCCCTTCAGGTTGGCGATGATGCCGTCCATCGAAAACACACCGTCGGTGGCGATCAGCCGGAAGCGGCAATCCCTGGCTTCCTTCAGCCGCGCCTCGAGATCGGCCATGTCATTGTTGGCGTAGCGATAGCGCTTGGCCTTCGACAGCCTGACACCATCGATGATCGAGGCGTGGTTCAGCGCATCCGAGATGATCGCGTCGTCCTCACCAAGCAGCGTCTCGAACAAGCCGCCATTGGCGTCGAAGCAAGAGCCGTAGAGGATGGTGTCTTCCAGGCCAAGGAAGGACGAGATCGTCGCTTCGAGCTCCTTGTGTTCCTCCTGCGTGCCGCAGATGAAGCGCACCGACGCCATGCCGTAGCCGTAGCGGTCGAGAGCCCGCGAGGCCGCCTTTCGCAGGTCGGCGCTATCGGCGAGGCCGAGATAGTTGTTGGCGCAGAAGTTCAGCACCTTCTCGCCACCGACCTCGATCCGTGCCGACTGCATCGAGGAAATCACCCGTTCGGACTTGTAGAGGCCGGCCGATTTGAGCCCGGCAAGTTCGCTGTCGATATGGGAGAGAAATGCTGCGGTCATGATCAGGTCCCGTTTGACGTGGGCAGACTGTCGTCCTGCCCGCGCAAAAAATCCATCGCAAAAGCGACCGGACGAGGTGGCCAGACAGCATCAGATGACAACGTACGGGCATAGCCCAGGCCATCACCAGGGAACACTCGCGCCAACCAATGTTCAAATGCAGGACGGCAGCGAAAGGAGCCGATAACCATTCCGCGATCTTTCCGCATTCTCCCCTTGCCGTCGAGCGACCGGTTTCCAGTCCTGTTAACGTTTACGGTTCAATGATGGTCATACAGGAATCCGTTGGCGAGAGGGCCGCCCCCGAACATGTCGCAGCAGCCGGTGCAAACCGTTTCAGGCAAGCTCATACTGCTGATCAAGGCTGGCTATTGGCTGGCGCTGCTGATCATTGCAGCCATGGTGGCGGCCTCCTTCGTCCTGCTGCAGCAGACGATGGCCACGCAGCAGCACAACCACACCTTGCTCGACATTGTCGGCACGCAGAAGACCTTGTCGCAGCGCATCGTCTTCCTGGCCAGTGCAACGGGTGCCGGCTCGCGTGACAAGCAGCCGGCGCTGGTCAGTGCGCTGAAGCAGGCCACCGCCGAGTTCGAAACCAATTACGATCTGCTGCTCAAGCAGACCGGTGCGGATCCGCAATCGCCGGCCAAGCTCAATCCGAAGTCGATCGAAAGCGTGCTTTTCGCCAAACCCTTCCATCTCGACTATTTCTCGGTCGGGCTGATCGCCAATGGCGACCGTCTGATCTCGGCCCTCGAATCGCAACTCAATCTCGACAATGACGGCTACAAAGGCGGCGCCGAACGCGTCAACCTCGATGCCTCGGTCGCCAACGCCACCTTGTCGGGCTATGCCGCGCTCGGACAGCGTATCAGCGCCGATGCCGACGAGCGTTCCGAAAAGCTGCTCGCACTTCACCGCACGCTATTCTACGCCACCCTCGGCGTCATCCTGCTGGTGGCGCTGTTCATCTTCAGGCCGATGTCCAATGCGATCCTGCGCAAGACGCGCGAATTGGTCGATGCGCGCAATTCGATGGCCTTCATCGCGGTTCATGACGGCCTGACCGGCCTGCACAACCGCACATTCCTGACCGATCATTTCGACACGCTGATCAAGGGCGCGCATCGGCGGCGCGAACGGCTGGCTGTCGTCCAGCTCGACCTGGACCGCTTCAAGCAGATCAACGATACGCTCGGCCATGCCGCCGGCGACTATGTCCTGGTCGTCACGGCCCAGCGCATGCGCGATTCCTGCCGGGCATCGGATCTGTGCGCGCGCCTCGGCGGCGACGAATTCGTGATGATTCTCAACGGAGCGGGCAGCACCGAAGACATCAACATGCTCGCGCGACGCATCTTGGCGCATATCAACGAGCCGATCGTCTTCCAGGGCACCACCATTCTTCCAGGCGCCAGCGGCGGCATCGCCGTCTATCCGATCGACGCCGACAACGCGCAGGACCTGCTCGTCCATGCCGATCTGGCGCTTTACTCCGCCAAGAAAATGGGCGGCGGCAACTTCTCGTTCTTCTCGGAGGAGTTGCGCCGCGAGCTTGACTACCGCAAGCAGCTCGAACATGACATCAAGGTCGCCATCTCCGAGCGGGCATTCCAGGTCTATTTCCAGCCGCAGGTCTCGTTGACCGACGGCACGATCAGCGGCATCGAAGCCCTGGTGCGATGGAACCATCACGAGCGCGGCATGATCTCGCCGGGCGAATTCATTCCGGTCGCCGAGAAATGCGGCTTCATGCCGGAGATCGGCCGCATCGTGATCAGCAAGGCGATCAACGAAGCCGCCGAATGGAACCGCGCAGGGATTGCCTTCGGGCGGCTTGCCGTCAATGTCTCGGGCACCGAGCTGCGCGAGCACGATTTCGATGCGTTTCTGTTCGAGACGCTGGAAAAGGCCGGGCTGCCGCCGCAGAAACTGTCGTTGGAAATCGTCGAATCCGTCATTCTCGACGATGAGAAGACCGGCATCGCGGCGAAGCTGCGTCACATCAGGGCCGCCGGCGTCCATCTGGAACTCGATGATTTCGGCACCGGCTATGCGTCGCTCAGCCACGTCAATCCCAATGAGATCGACCGGCTCAAGATCGACCGCCGTTTCGTCCAGAACATCCATGAGAATGGCGACAACTCGAAGATAGTGCGCGCCATCACCGAGCTTGCCCGCGGCCTCGGTATCTCCATCGTTGCCGAGGGTGCCGAAACCGAGGCCGAACTGGACTCGCTGATGGCGATCGGCTGCGACCAGGTACAGGGCTATTCCATCGCCTTCCCGATGCCGCAGGACAAGGCGCTGGAATGGCTGACAGCACGCATGCCGAAGAAGGCCAAACTACGGGTCTTGCAGGGCAGCCTGGCGTAGCGGCCCGGCTTGACAACCAGCCGCCGAAATGGCGGCCTGTCGCGACAACAACCGGGTCGTTTGGCTTATGACTTTCTTTCGGTTTGTTCTCGCGGCCATTCTGATGTCCGCGCTGCCGGCCCATGGGGCGGATCGCACCATCTATCTCACCTTCGACGACGGCCCGCTGAACGGCACCAGCAACCTCCTCGACGTGCTGGAGGCAGAGCAGGTTCCGGCGACGCTGTTCATGGTCGGCATGCATGCCGAGGCCAGTGCGTCCAACAAGGCGCTGGTGCGGCGGGCCAAGGCGATGCCGCTGGTGACGATCGGCAACCACAGCTACAGCCACGCCTATAATCACTACCGGCACTTCTATGGCGATACGGAAGGAGTGGTTGCCGACATGCTTATGGCGAATGCCGTGCTGGGCCTGAAGCCCGCGGTGCATGCGCGGCTGCCGGGGCGCGACGTGTTCCGGCTGCCGTCGATGTCAAAGGACGACAATTCGCTCGGCCCCGCGCAAGCCGGCCGCGAGGACCCCGACTACGAGTTCGTCGCCGCTTCCGGCTTCTATCTCTATGGCTGGGACCACGAATGGGTGCACAAGGACAGCGGCGAGCCGGTACAGAGCGTCGATCATCTGGTAAGCGAGATCGATCATCTGTTCGGCTATGGCCACTTCGCCAAACCGGGCAAGCTGATCCTCTTGATGCATGACGAGATGTTCCAGGACGGTTTTGACGGCAAGACGAAGCTTACCGATCTGATCACCGCGCTGAAACTGCGCCACTACGCCTTTGGAACGATCCCGAACTATGACAACTGAGCCAATGGTCCGGTATTCCCAGAGCATTTGACGCAATTCCCAAGGGAAAGCGCCACGCGCTTTCCAAGGAAAACCTTTTCACACTTTTCCAGGAATTGCTTTAGCTTTCGACATTGTCGCGCAGCGCCGCCAGTACCTGCGCAAACTCCGCCAGGCGCTCGTCGGGCAGTCCTTTGCGAAGCCGCTTGTCGAAGGCAAGCGCGGCCTGCCGTAACGTCTCGAACAGCGCTTCTCCAGCTTGCGTCAATTCGACCAGATGGACCCGGCGGTTGACGGGATCGCGGCGGCGCGTCAGCAGGCCCTGTGCTTCCATCGCGTTGAGGTGGTGGGTCAGCGTCGCGCCCTGGATGCCGATCATGCCGGCGAGTTCGCGCTGATTGGCGAGCTCGCTCGACTTGACTGACAGCAGCGTGAGCCAGACCGGCAAGGTCCCGCCTGCTTCGACCAAAGCGGCGTCGAAGGCCTGGGCGACAAGTTTGGCGGTGCGGCCAAGATTCATGCCGATTGGCGGGCGTTCAAAAGGCGTCATTGCCGGACACTAGACGGTGTTTTTCCCAGATGGAACTGACTCTCTCTTTATACATTGACATCTAACTGTTAGATATCTAATTGTTAGATGCCCTACAGGTGAGAGGAGAGCCGTCATGCAATATGTCTACATCGTCGTCATCGGTCTTCACGTCTTGGCAGGGGTGTTCTGGGCCGGCACCACCGTCACGCTTGCCCGCGATCCCGAGATCAAGGCGGAACGCTTCATCCAGCCGCAGATGGGCGCGGCCGGCTTGGTTTTCCTGACTGGAGCACTGCTGTGGTATTTCTTCCATGGCGCTTATTTCGGCTCGATGGAAATGGTGCTTGCGCTCGGCATCCTCGCGGCTTTCGCCGCCGCCGGCGTGCTCGGCGTCATGGTCAGGGCGCCCAGCCGGCAGCTCGCCGGCGCCAATACGGAGATCGAAACGCAACTGCGCGCCAGAATGGCCATGGGCGAACGCATCGCCGCACGGCTGCTGGTGGTCACGGTGCTGTGCATGGCGATCGCCAGGATGGTCTGAGCGCCGTCCGCGCCACAAAGCTTTGAGATCGCACGTTGCCGGCGACGAGCCAATGACGTGCGGGCGCGCGGCCGGGCCGGCATACATGGGCTCTCGTATGCAGGTCCGACCGCGCGCCACCAACGCCAACAATTGCGCCAGCCCGAGCGGGCCGTGCATCAGATCCGCAAGCCGAACCTGATGCCGTCATAGATGGCGGCGTGAATGTTGCGCGAGGCGACCGCATCGCCGATGCGCAACAGCACGAAGCCTGCTTCGGGATTGCGTGCCGGAAAAATGTCGCCGCTGCCGACCAGGCGTTCGTAGTCGATCGCGCCGCCATTCTTCGAAAGCGGCTTCAGGCTGAGGTAGAGATCGTCGAGCGGGGCCGTGCCGTGCTCGACCACCACCTGGTCGACCCTGCGTTCCCCGCGCCAGCCATCGGCAAAGTCCGAGGCGAGTTCGGCGACCAGTTGATTACCCTCGCGCCGCACCGAGCGCAGACGCGTGTTGATGGTGATGATGACGCCTCTTTCCTGGAAGGCGCGCATATACGGCACATGGTTCATGCCGCCCATTTCGGGGGCAAAGAAACGCTCCGGCGAGACCAGTTCCAGCTTCGCACCGCTGTTGGCGATCAGTTCGGCCGCGCCCATGCCCTGATGGCCGCCATTGTCGTCAAAGAGCAGCACGTTGTCGGCAGGCTTGACGCTGCCGGCCATGATGTCCCAACTCGACGTGACGAGATTGTCGCCAGCCGCCAGCGGCGGGTTTTGCGGCAGGCCGCCGGTAGCGACCACCACCACATCGGGCGCCAATGCCAGAACATCGTCCTTTTCCGCCCAGGTGTCGTAGCGGATCTCGACGCCGAGCCGGTCGAGTTCTGCCAGCCGCCAGTCGATGATGCCGATCAGCTCCTTGCGGCGCGGATTCTGCGTTGCCAGACGCACCTGGCCACCCGCTTGCGAGGATGCCTCCAGGATCGTGACCAGATGGCCGCGCTCGGCCGCGACACGCGCCGCCTCCAGTCCGCCAGCGCCGGCGCCGACGACGACGACTTTCCGCTTGGGGCCTTCGGTCTTGACGATGATATGCGGAATCTCCGCCTCGCGGCCGGTCGCCGCGTTGTGGACGCACAGCGCCTCGCCGCCTTCATAGATGCGATCGAGACAATAGGTGGCGCCGACACAGGGGCGGATCTCGTGCTCGCGGCCTTCCATCACCTTCCTGATGATGTGCGGATCGGCAATATGCGCACGGGTCATGCCGACCATGTCGAGCTTGCCGGTGGCGATCGCATGGCGCGCGGTGGCGACATCGGAGATGCGCGCCGCATGAAAGGTCGGGAACTTCGTTGCCGCCCTCACCTCGCCGGCAAAATCGAGATGCGGCGAAGACCGCATGCCTGTTACCGGGATGACCTTGGTCAATGCCGCGTCGCTTTCGATCGAGCCACGGATGATGTTGAGGAAATCGACCTTGCCGGAACCGGCCAGCCGCCTGGCGATCTCGACGCCCTCCTCCTTCGACAGGCCTTGCGGAAAATCCTCGTCGGCGACCATGCGGATGCCGACGACGAATTTCTCGCCAACCGCTCCGCGCACGGCATCCAGCACCATGTTGGTGAAGCGCAGGCGATTGTCGATGGAGCCGCCATACTCGTCATCGCGATGATTGGTGGCCGGTGACCAGAAGCCGTCCATCAAATGGCCGTAAGCCTCGAACTCGATGCCGTCGAGGCCGGCGGCCTGGCAGCGCTGGGCGGCTGACGCATAGTCGGCAACGATGCGTTCGATGTCCCAGTCCTCGATGGTTTTTGGGAAAGCCCGGTGCGCCGGCTCGCGCACCGGCGAGGCCGAGAGCACCGGCAGCCAGTCGGCCTTGTTCCAGCCGGTTCGACGGCCAAGATGGGTGATCTGGATCATCACCTTGCAGTCATGCTCGTGGCAGGCCTCGGCGAGTTCGGCCAGCCACGGCACGATGCGGTCATCATAGACATGGAGATTGCCGAAGGCCGCGGGACTGTCGCGCGAAACGATCGCCGAGCCGGCGGTCATGGTCAGCGCCATGCCGCCTTTGGCCTTCTCGGCATGGTAGAGCCGGTAGCGTTGTTTCGGCATGCCGTCCTCGGAATAGGCCGGCTCGTGGCTGGTCGACATCACCCGGTTCTTCAGCGTCAGATGCTTGAGCTGGTAGGGCTGGAGAAGCGGGTCGTTGCTGGTCATCGTCTTCCTGCGGTTTCAAAATTGCGGCAGCAGATGCTGCCGCATTTCCTATTTAAGCATCGGATTCGTCCGAAAACCGCTGCGCACATTTCGGTCCGATGCTAATGAGCGGCAAATTCGAAGGAAACCCGCCCATGATCGATACCAAAACCCTTACCCAGCTCGGCGCGCACGTCGAGACGCCACAGAGCCCAGAAGCAGCGGTCCTGGAAACCGTGCCGTTTTCGCGCGGCGACGGCCCGCCGGCGATCGTGCGCTTCACCTGCCCGGAATTCACCTCGCTTTGCCCGGTGACCGGCCAGCCGGATTTCGCCCATATCGTCATCGACTACGCACCCGATGCGGCTTTGGTGGAATCGAAGTCGCTGAAGCTGTTCATGACCTCGTTTCGCAACCACGGCGCCTTCCATGAGGATTGTACCGTCATGATCGGCCGCCGCATCGTGGCAGCAACCAAACCGCTGTGGTTGCGCATAGGCGGCTATTGGTATCCGCGCGGCGGCATTCCGATCGACGTTTTCTGGCAGACCGGGGCTCCACCGGAAGGCGCCTGGCTGCCGGACACGGGCGTCGCCCCCTATCGCGGGCGCGGCTGAGCCGCCGGTTCACTCGCACTGATACTGGCTGAGCGCCCATTCGCCGGTCACCGACAGAAGATCGGAAATCTTCCAGTCACCGCCAACCTTCTTGAGCTTCCATTCGAGACGGTGCTGGTTGCCGGCGACAACAAAGGCGACGATGACCTTGGCTTGGTCGCCGTTCACGGCCTCGATGCTCTTCAGACTCTGGTCGATTGCGAGCTTGTCGTAGTCGGCATTGTCGAGCGCCATGTTGGGGTCGAGGCATTCGCCCTGCCCCGACGCCCGCAGCGCATCGCTCTTGTCGAGCACCGTCTTGGCCGGATCGACAAAATTCTTGCGCTGGGCTGGATCGAGTTCCAGCCCGATATGTTCGTAGAACGGCTTGATCACCGCCGTCGGCGATCCCGGCAACACGGGCGGGGCCGGCTCGGACGGCGGCCATGCCAGGGGTGGCGTTGCCGGCTCCACCGCGCCTCCCGGTGCATTCGCGGCCGGCGACCCATCGCCCGGCGCGGTCTGCGCCGGAGCGTTTGCTGGCGGGGCGCCAAACAGCCCCTGTGCGGCGGCGCAGTTCAAACCCGCCGCCAGCAGGCACATGGCCGACAGTGCCAACGCGCAGCGGGCCATGGCATCACTCCGGATCTTGACCCGCCATGCATTCGAGCTGGCTCAGCGTCCAGTCGCTGGTCTTCGAAGCAATGTCCGATACCTTCCACTTGCCATCGACCTGCTTCAGCGACCAGTGCATTTCGCGTTGCGAATCGTCTCCGTCGGAAAAGAGCTTGAAGCTGGCCACCACCTGCGCCGTGTCGCCATCCACCGTCTCGGACAGTTTCAGGGTCTTGGAGACGGTCTTCTGGTCGAAATCCTGCGCATCAAGACCAGGATCGAAGTCGATGCAGGCGACCTGGTCGGGATTCTTCTTGGTTGCCTGGTCGTTGAGATCGAACAGTTTCGTCACCGGCGCCGTGAAGCGATCGCGGTACTGTGCGTCGGCCTCGAATTTGACCGCCGGCACATAGAAGAACTTCACGGCGTCGGACGCCGGTCCGGCGTAGGCGGCCGCGGGCAAGGCTGTCGCGAGGGCGGCAAGGAGCACTGTCCGTCTCATGCAGAATCTCCGGCTTTTGATGGCTTGAAGCAATCAACACCACGCATCCTGCATACCGGCTTTTTTGCGGCTCATGAAGCCCTGCCCGGCCGCCTTTCAGCCGTCGAGCCAGACATTCTGGAGGTCCATCTCGAAGGTCTGGTGGACGCCGTAGTTCTTCACCTTCTTGCTGGTGTGGCTGTAGAGCTTCTGCCAGAACGGCTGGATGATGACGCCGGAGTCCTGCAGGATCTGCTCGACGTCCTTCATCACCTCCTTGCGCTTGGCGACATCGATCAGCGAGAGCGCCTGTTTGAGCTTGGCGTCGAAATCGGGATTGGAATAGGCCGATTCGTTCCACGCCTCGCCGCTGCGATAACCCAGCGCCAGCACCTGGACGCCGAGCGGGCGCATGTACCAGATGGTCATCGAATAGGGATATTTCGTCCAGTCGTTCCAGAAGGTCGAGCCCGGCAGAACCGTGCGTTTCACCTTGATGCCGGCATCGCGCAACTGACCGGCGATCGCGTCGCCGGTGTTCTTCTGCCAATCGTCCTCGATGGTGATCAGTTCGTGCTCGAAGTCGGCCTGACCGGCTTCCGCCATCAGTTTCTTGGCGCCGGCAGCGTCGCGCTCCTTCTTGGGCAGCGGATAATATTCCGGATGGATCGGGCTGACGTGGTGGTTCTCGCCGACCGTGCCGCGCCCGGCATAGCCGAGCTGCAAGACGGCATTGTTGTCGACTGCCATCTGCAGCGCGTTGCGCACCCGCTTGTCGTCATAGGGCTTGTGCGTGATGTTGGTGCGGGCAACGAGTGTCGTTGCCGTCGCAACCTCGGATTTTTGCAGACCCATCTTGTCGAGGATGTCGATGAAGTCGGCGGGTGACTCGAAATTGAGGTCGATCTCGCCGGAATCGAAAGCGTTCACCGTGGCGTTGAAGTCGGTGCCGTAGTCGACGAATTCGACGCCGTCGAGCGGCGCCTCGCCGCCCCACCATTTGCCGTTCTCGCGGCGTTTCACCACCGCCTTCTGGCCGACATCGTAGGAAACCAGTTCGAACGGTCCCGTGCCGACCGGCTTCTTGACCGGATCGGCGCCGGCGGCATCGAAGTTGCGGTGCACGACGAGCGCGGGATAGTCGGTGAAGTTCGGGATCAGCGAAATGTCGGGTTCGCTGAGCTTCAGCTTGACGGTGTGGTCGTCGACCTTGGTAATCGCGCCGTCCCTCGCCTTGCCGGTTTTTGCGTCGATCAGCGCTCCCACGCGTGCGGCCATCGAATTGCCGGCGACGCCTTTCTCGCACCAGCGCGCCAGATTGTAGGCGACGTCATCGGCGTTGAAGGCATCGCCATTGTTCCAGGTGATGCCCTTGCGCACATGCAGGACATATTCGGTGGCGTCGTCGTTGATATCCCAGCTTTCAAGCAGCACCGGCTCGAAGGTGAATTGCCTGGTGTAACGCACCAGCGGCTCCAGCCAGCTGCGCGAAATGTTGGCCAGTTCCACCCAGTCGTAAGTGCGCGGGTCCTTCTGCGCCTTGACCGACATCGAGACGCGCAGCGTGCCTCCCTTCTTCGGCTCCTCGGCCAGGGCCTGTTGCGGCGCGGCAAGACCGATCATGCCATAGGCAAGAGCCGTCGATGCGCCGAAGGCGCTTGCCAGTGCCAGGAACTCACGCCGGTCCAGGCGGCCGGCACGTGCCTCTTGCGCCATGGCCCCGATGGCGCTCGGGACGCGATCGCCATTGCTTCTGAAAAGCGTCATTTCTTCCTCCCTTGTGGTTCCCGTCGGGTCTACGCCCTTTTTCGTCAACTCACCGTGTCCGGCAGCTTCTCCTCGCGCCGCGCGATCAAATCCCTGAGACCCTCGGCAACACCGTCGTCGAGCTTCGGTTCCTCATAATCGGCGAGCATGTTGCGTGCTTTCTCGCGGCCGCGCGTGTCGTGGTCCTTCGCCCCTTCGGCATTCCATTGTTCGTAGGAGTTGAAATCCATGATCGAGGGCATGAAGAAAGCGGACTCGAAATGTTCGAGCGTGTGCTGGGTGCCGAGGAAGTGACCCTGCGGCCCGACCTCGCGGATCGCCGCCATGGCTTCCTTGAAATCGTCGAAGGAGAGCCCGCCGGCATATTTGTACCAGCCGACAAGCTGCTCGCAGTCGGTGGCGAATTTCGAATAGCCGCAAGTCAAGCCGGCCTCCAGCCATCCGGCCGAATGCCAGATGTAGTTGGCGCCGGACAGGATGGCGGCATGCATGAGCATGTTCGCTTCGTAACCCGCCTGCGCATCGTTCAGCTTGGAGCCGACATGGAAGCCCGAGGTGCGCCATGGCAGCCGGTATTTCCGCGCCAATGCCCCCATCAGATACATCATCTGGGCGGCCTCCGGAGTGCCGCCCATCGGCGCGCCGGTCTTCATGTCGACCGTGACCATGAACTGGCCATAGACCTGCGGCGATCCCGGCCGCAGAAGCTGGGTGAAGGCGACGCCGGCCAGTGCTTCCGCATTGACCTGCGCCACCGCGCCGACAGCAGAGGCCGATGTCGAGGCGCCGCATAGCGCGAAGGGCGCCAGGATCAGCGGCTGGTTGCTGCGCGCATAGACCTTCATCGCGTCCAGCATGGTGGCGTCCCACACCAGCGGCGAATTGCAATTGGTGATCGCCACCAGCACGGGATTGTCGCGGACGAAATCCTCGCCAAAGACAATGCCGGCCATCGCCATCGTGTCCTCCGCCCGGTCCCTGGAGGTGACGATGCCCATGAACGGCTTGTCGGAGTGCTTCAGCGCCGAATGGATGATGTGCAGGTGGCGCTTCGGCACCGCGATTTCCATCGGCTCGCAGATGATCGAGCTTGAGGAATGCAGCGCGGGCGCCATATAGGCGAGCTTGTGGAAATTGTTGAGGTCGGCGAGCGTGCCGTAGCGCCTGTTGTTGTCGAGGTCGCGCACATAAGGCGCTCCATACATCGGCACGAAGATCGAGTTGTTACCGCCGACGCGAACCGTGCGCTGGGGGTTGCGCGCATGGAGCGTGAACTCGGACGGCACCTTCGACACCAGTTCCATCAGCAAGGCACGGTCGATGCGCACACGGGTCTCGGAGACGTCGGCGCCCGCCGCCTTCCAGATGGCAATCGCCTCGTCGTCGCGGAACTCGCAGCCCACTTCCTCGAGGATCGCCAGCGACTCCTCGTGGATCAGTTCCACCGCCTCGTCCGGAACCATCTGATAGACCGGAATCTTGCGCACCAGGGCCGGGAACGAGGTTATGGGCGCACCTCGCAGAGCCTTGCGCCCCAGGCGGCCGCCGCTTCGGCGGCTGGTGTTTTCGGTCAACTCAGCGGCCGGCGCGTTCATGACAACTCCGTCTTTCCATCTGCGTCAATTTAGTAAGACCAAACATGGCTGTGACGGTAGAAAATCCTGATCTCTTGTATAAGCTAGGCTTATGCGAAGCCTGCGCCACCTCCTGCCCTCCGCCGGCAGCCTGATCGTCTTCGAGGCGGCCGGCCGGCTGTCGAGCTTCACCGCCGCCGGGCGCGAGCTCGGCATGACGCAGGCGGCCGTCTCCTACGCGGTGCGCGGGCTGGAAGAGCAGCTCGGCGCCAAGCTGTTCCAGCGCCGCCACCGGCAGGTCAGCCTGACCGAGGCCGGCGAACGCTTCCACGCCGATGTTTCGCTGGGCTTGTCGCACATTCGCAAGTCGGCCGAGGATCTGCGCCTGCAAGCGACGGGCGGCCATGTGACGCTTGCGGCCTCGACCGCGTTCGGCTCGTTCTGGATGATGCCGCGCCTGCAGCAGTTCCGTGACGAATTGCCAGGCATCGATCTGCGCATCCAGACCGCCGACCGCGACCTCGACATCATCGCCGAAGGCATTCCGCTTGCGGTGCGCGGCGGCGAGCCACGGGACTGGCCGGACTACCATTCGCTGCCGCTTGCCGATGAGGAGATCTTCCCCGTCGCCGGCACCAGTTACCTGGCCAAATTCGGCATGCCGAGGACTGTCGGGGAATTGGCCACGCACCGGCTTATCCATCTCGAGGAGCCGTACCGCGAGGCGGCGAGCTGGGACGAATGGTTCCAGGCGGCCGGCGGCAGCCTGGGCGACGCCGCGCGCGGACTGCGCATCAACGATTACGGCCTGGTCATCCAGGGCGTCATGGAGGGGCAAGGCATCGCGCTCGGCTGGCGGCACCTTGCCGAGCGGCTGCTAGCGACAGGACTGCTGGTGCAGGTGACGGACCACGTGCTCAAGACCGGCAAGGCCTTCTACGTCGTGTGGCCGAAGAACCGGGAACTCAGCGACAATGCCCGCAAGGTCAGGGATTGGTTGGCGGCGCAGGCGTGAAAAAGTGGTTGTATCTGAAAATCCCCTCTATCACCGGTAGGCGCTCTAGGTTTAGTAATTGCATACTGGATGGGGGTAACGATGATCGCGAAACTCGGCGGCCATTTCGGCGTGGTTGTGTCTGGTCTGATTACTTTTGGGTTGGTTGTTCTGGCCGTAATAGTCATCAACCACATAACAGGCTTCAACGTTTTTTCGTTCAGCTTCTGGGTGGTCATTCCGGCTGGGGCGGTGTTGACAGGGGTGGCTGCAGCCTCAGGCTACTATTTTGGCAGCCTGTTTTTTCACACACGACCCACATGGTTTCTTCTCGTGCAAATTCTCATTGTGACCGCTGCGGCGCAATTGGTCATCTACTATGGCGAATATCGCTCGTTGGTTTTCGATGATGGCACGATGGCTTCTGATGTCATTGGTTTTCGGGATTATCTCGATACATATCTCAGATCGATGCATTTCAAGGCCGGACATGGCGGCCATATCGACACTGGCGAGGTTGGCGACTTTGGCTACTGGTTAGCAGTGATCGATTTTATCGGTTTCATCCTCGGAGGACTTTTCGTCTTTTTCATGCTGCAGACCTATCCGACGTGCTGGAAGTGCACTCGATACCTCAGGAAAATAACCAAGATGGGCCAGATGTTTCCTGACCATGAGCAGTTCGCGAAATATTACGACACTCTTTTTCAGCACCCTGTCGACAGCAAGCCCTTCGCGGATTTGATGAAAGGCAACCCGAAAGTCCGCAAACCCACTTTGGACACGGTCTTGATAGGATCGGATCTTCTTGGCTGTGCGCATTGCAACACGCAGCTTCTAACTCAAAAGGTTCGGATCCTGGGAAAGAAGGGATGGAAGGATATCCCAAAGCTGACCCGGAACGTTCGGCTGCCGGATGGCGTGGATCTGCGGCAAGTGGTTAAGCCTAGCTGATTTGGGTGATCGCGGACGGTCTGATGCAATTAGCCTATCCGCAGCGGTCCCGAATCCGCCTATAGTATCCCATGCCCATTCGCCAGCTTTCCGAAACGATGATCAACCAGATCGCCGCCGGCGAAGTCATCGAGCGTCCGGCGAGCGTGGTCAAGGAACTGGTCGAGAATGCGCTCGATGCCGGCGCCTCGCGCGTCGAAATCGTCACTTCAGGCGGCGGGCTGAACCTGATCCGCGTCACCGATGACGGTTCCGGCATCCCCGAACCGGAGTTGGCGCTGGCGATCGCGCGCCACTGCACCTCCAAGCTCGCCGATGATATCAACGACATCCGCTCGCTCGGCTTTCGCGGCGAGGCGCTGCCGTCGATCGGCTCGGTGTCGCGGCTGTCGATCCGCTCGCGCACGGCTTTGGGCGACAGTGCCGCCGAGATCGGCATAGAGGGCGGCCGCGTGCTGCCTGTCAGGCCGGCGGCAGCCAACCGCGGCACCACGGTCGAGGTGCGCGACCTGTTCTTCGCCACGCCGGCGAGGCTCAAATTCATGAAGGGCGAGCGCGCCGAAAGCTCGGCCACCAGCGATGTGGTCAAACGCATCGCCATCGCCTTCCCGGCCGTGCGGTTCACGCTCGCCGGTTCCGATCGCTCGACCCTGGAATTGCCGGCGACCGACGACAGTCCGGAAGGCAGCTTGCGCCGCGTCGCCCAGGTGATGGGGGCCGAGTTTCCCGACAATTCGATTCCCATCGACGCGATGCGCGAAGGCGTGCATCTGACCGGCCATGTGTCGATCCCGTCCTTCACCCGCGCCAACGCACTGCAGCAATATGCCTATGTCAATGGCAGGCCGGTGCGTGACAAGCTGATCGCCGGCGCCATCCGCGGCGCCTTCGCCGATGTACTGCCGCGCGACCGCCACGCGGTGACGGTGCTGTTTCTTTCGCTCGATCCGGCCATCGTCGACGTCAATGTCCACCCGGCCAAGGCCGATGTGCGCTTCCGCGATCCGGGCTTGGTGCGCGGGCTGATCGTCGGCGCCATCCGCCAGGCACTGGCGGATGCCGGCGTCCGCTCGGCCACGACGGGAGCCGCCGGCATGATGGCGGCGTTCCGGCCAGGCGCCGCACCCTACAATCATGGCGGCCCCGCCAATGGCCATCGCAGCTACGAAGCGGCATTCCATGCATCCGGCCCCACCGGCTTCGATTCCTCGCGCTCGCCGCAGCGGCCGCTCGACATTCAATTCGAAGGTGCGGGCTTCGAACGCGCCGGCGTAAGGCATGGCGGGTTTGGCGAACCTGGTCAGGCGGCGTTCGATGCCGGCCCGCTTGCCAGCGCCGATGCGCGCGCCGGGCAGGCCGAGGCGGCGCAGACGCTGCTCGGCACGGTGCTCGGTGCGGCCCGCGCGCAGGTGCATGAGAACTATATCGTTGCCCAGACCAGAGATTCACTCGTCATCGTCGACCAGCACGCGGCACATGAGCGGCTGGTCTATGAGGCATTGAAGAACGCCCTGCATTCGCGCCCCGTGCCCTCGCAGATGCTGCTTCTGCCTGAGATCATCGACCTGCCGGAAGAGGATGCCGAGCGGCTCGCCATGCATTCCGAAACGCTCGCCCGCTTTGGCCTCGGCATCGAGCGTTTCGGCCCGGGCGCCGTTGCCGTGCGCGAGACGCCGTCGATGCTGGGCGAAACCAATGTCCAGCAATTGGTGCGTGACCTCGCCGACGAGATCGCCGACAACGACACAGTCGAGACGCTCAAGGAAAGGCTGGACAAGATCGCCGCCACCATGGCGTGCCACGGCTCGGTGCGCTCCGGCCGGCTTCTCAAGGCCGAGGAGATGAACGCGCTGCTGCGCCAGATGGAGGCGACGCCGGGATCCGGCACCTGCAACCATGGCCGGCCGACCTATATCGAGCTGAAGCTGGCGGATATCGAGCGGCTGTTCGGGCGGCGGTGAGCCTGTGAGCGGCGAACAGACGGTCCGGTTCCAGTTCGAAGCCGAGGTGATCCACTGGAGGGGCCCTTCGCCATACTTCTTCGCGCCGATACCCGATCAGCATGGCGAAGAGATCAAAAAGGTCGCGAAGTTCGCGACCTATGGCTGGGGGGTGATACCTGTCGAGGCGACCATTGACGGCTTCATGTTCGGCACATCGCTGTTTCCCAAGGACGGAAGCTATCTTTTGCCCCTGAAGGACGACGTCAGGCGCAAGTGCAATCTAACGGCAGGCGATTCGATTTCCGCTTCGATCGCGATACACCTTCGCGGCCGATAACGCGGTCCGTGGGGGTCAACAATTCTGGCGCGGCTCTCGTCCTGATTCGGGAAAGGCAGCCAACCCTTTGGTCTAACGCTTCAAATTCACCACGATGACGCCGCCGAGCGCCAGCGCGCCGCCGAGGATGCCGAGCAGCGTCGGCACTTCGCCCAACCAGAAGAAGCCGATCAGGGCAGACATCGGCGAAACCAGATAGAGGAAGTTCGAGGCACGTGCGGCCGGCAGACGCGATAGCGCGGTTGCCCAAGCGGCATAGGCAATCAGGCTGGGCACGATGCCAAGAAAGATGACGGCGCCGAGACCGGCGGTGTTGGCGACTGCAGCCTGCGCAAAACCGCTCGGCAGAAAGGGGGACAGACAAAGTGCGCCAAGGATCATATTCGAGGCCGAGATGGTCAGCGGGTGATGCCGGGCAAACAGCGGCTTCTGGACGATGGTGTTGACGGCCGAACAGAGCGCGGAGCCAAGCACGAGCAGTGCACCGGCATTGAAACGCAAGCCTTGTCCGTCTGCCATTGCTATGATGCCGATGCCGGCGAAGGATATCGCCGTGCCGGCCCAGGCCCACTTTGAAAAGCGTTCGCCGAGTAAAGCCATCGCCATGATGGCGGTGAAGATCGGGCTGACATTGATGATGAAGCCAGCGGCACCGGCCGAGACGGTCAGTTCGCCGAAGTTGAGCATGACAGTGTAGAGCGCGACGAAAATTGCGCCGCCAAAGACGAGGCGCCACACCTCGTCGAGCCTGGGCAGTGCCGGACGCTTGACGGCAAGGAAAATCGCCGCCGGCACCGCGGCGATGGCGAAACGCAGGGCGCCCAGTTCCAGCGGCCCGAAGGCGGCAAGGCCGGCGCGGATCGCCGGAAAGGCGGAGGCCCAGCCGACCACGGTCAGCGCCACGGCGACGGCGGCGGTGGTGTCCATCCGCTGTGTCTGATTCAACGTGCCCGTCATCGCGTTCATCTCACCGTCCTCATGCTGTTCCCGTCCTGGAAGCCACAAAACGCCTTTTCCTGCTTGTTGACAAACGACCAAATCGAGGATCACCTGTGACTATGGATCACAGCTCAGACACAATGGTGCCGCTCGAAACCCTGCGTGCCTTCGACGCGGCGGCGCGAACCGGCAGTTTTTCGGCAGCCGCCGAAAGGCTCAACATCACCCATGGCGCCATCAGCCGGCAGATCGCCAAACTCGAGGACTGGCTGGGCCTGAAAGTATTCGATCGCGGTGCGCGCGGCGTGACGCTGACGATCGAAGGCAATCGGCTGCATCTGCGCACGTCGGAGGCTTTCGCGCTGATTTCGAGCCATTCCGACCGCTGGGTCGAGCCGCGCGGCACGGCGGTGGTGCGGCTGACCTCGATCCCCTCGGTGAGCGGGCTGTGGCTGATGCCGCGCATGGCGGCATTGGAGAGCAATCCGACCAAACTGCGCATCGTGCTCGATGTCGATATCCGCCAGGCCGACCTTGCCGATGAAGGCATCGACCTGTCGATCCGCTGCGGCCGTGGCGGCATTCCCGGCCGCGTCTCGGTGCAGTTGTTCGAGGAGCATGTCTTTCCCGTCGCATCACCGGCACTGGCTCGCGAGATCGGCCGAGGCGACCCCGCCCGGCTGCTCAAATTCCCGCTGATCAATGATTCCGACGCCTCCGCCTGGCGCGCCTGGTTTGCCGCGCAAGGCATGGATTATCGTCCGCGCCCACAGGATCGCCGCTTCGAGGATTACAATCTGGTGCTCGACGCCGCCGCTTACGGGCTCGGCATTGCGCTGTCGCGTCCACCGTTGACCGGGCATCAGTTGCAGTCCGGCCGAATCACCGCGGTCGATGATCGCACCGCGCTCAATCCAGTGTCCTATTGGCTCGACCGGCCGCTGGGACGGCCACGCAGCGCCGCGGCGGACCTTGCCCGCCGCATCGCGCAGCAGGCCGGATTGGCGCCGGACAAGATCGAGGCGTTCATCGAAGCGGAGCGATAGGTTTCCCGGCCTATCTCCGATTCGTTCAGCGAAGCAGCAGCAGAACGAATCCGAACATCATTGTTGCCAGCAAACCGGTCATGATCGAAACAAAGCCGATCCTCACCAGCAGGCCCTCGGGATTGGGTGCCGCGGCGTGAGATTGATTGGCTGGCCTTCGCCGTCCCGCCGGCATCCCCATGGCGCCGGCGTCTTGCGGCCCCGGAACCTGCGGCGGGATAAACGACAGCAAGGACACCCCAGCGGCTCTGGCGGGCGCGTTGTCATTGGCCGTTGCCGAAGGCGGCACGGCGCCGCGCTGCATTTCGGCCCCAGGCGCTGCTCTTTTCGCCACGATCGTTGCCAACACCGCCTCGTCGCGCGTGTCGAGCTGGGCCTGATAGGCCTCGACAATGCCGGAAGAAGCAATCTGCTGCGATTTGACGGCCATCGGGGCCACGGGCATCGCCAGCAAAGCGGGCGCCGTGCGTTGGGCGAACAAGGAGGGTGCGGCGGGCTGGACCAGTTCCCTGACCAGCGCCGTCCTGACCGGATCGGCCTTCGCCAACGGTACGGGTTGCGGCGTCATCGCCTCCTTGAGCAAGGAAGCCAGGCGGGCGGAAGAAATATCCATCATGCCCCCGATAAAAGCGCTTTTCACACGTATCCTAGCGCCTCAGCATTGTCCGAGGCTTGTCGCAAGCTTGACCTGGCCGGCGATTTGTGGCGATGAAATCCGTATGAACCTCGGCACCACCGCATGATGAACCGTTTCGAAGGCCCGGGCGGCAAGGAAGCCCGCATCCGCTATCTCGATGGCGATTTCCAGGTCACCAGCCCCGGCTCGTTCGTGCGCTGCGCGGTGACCGGGGAAAACATCCCCCTGGACGAACTGAAATACTGGAGCGTCGCCAGGCAGGAGCCTTACGTCAGCGCCACCGCCTCGCTGCGCCGCGAAATCGAGGTGCATCCGGAGCTGCGCAGCCGGCGTTGAGCGAGCAGCCTCCGGGCTCAGTCCATCACCACCAGTTCGGCGCCTTCCATCGCGTAACGCGCGAAGACGAAGTCGCGGATGCTAACAACCTGCCCGTCCGCCCACTCCAAGAGGATGAAGTATTTCAGCCGCTGATCAGGGTCATCACCGTCATGGACCAGGATCGCCGGGTGTTGGTCGACGAAACCTGGAACAAAGCGCCAGTGCGGCCGCGTGGCATAGTTACTGAAATAGGGCGCCACCTTCTTCTTCCCGTCGAGGCGAACCCGGTTGACGACATCAAGGCGCACGTCTTCGGCCAGCATGGCCCTGACCGCGTCGAAATCATGCGCATTGAACCGCTCGACATAAGTCTTGAGCCTTGTCCGCTCCGGTTCGGCCAGCGCGGGAACGGGCGTATCACCAGCCTCCTCGGCGAGCACGCGGAGGCGGAACCGTCCTCGCTGCAGCGCTGCCTTGGCGGCAGGGACGCTGCCGCCAACTATGTCGCAAATCTCCCGCAGGGAATGACCGAGCACATCGCTCAGGATGACGCTGCTGCGTTGAGATGCCGGCAGTCGCATGAAAGTGCGTAGGCTGGCCGCCACGATCAGGCGGTCCTCGACGGGGTTCCTTGCGGCCGCGATCATCTCCAAATCCTCGTTCGAATGATGGGTTTCCTCACGCATCCGTCGGCGCAGGAAGTCCAAGGCCGCATGGTGGGCGATGCGAAACAGCCAACCCTCGGGATTGGCGATCGGCCCTGCCGTTGGCGCCGCCTCCATCGCCTTCAGCATGGTTTCCTGGACGACGTCCTCGCCATCGATGACCGAGCCGGTCATCCGCGCGCAATAGCGATGCAGCCTCGGCCTCAGCTCGCCCAAAAGCTGCTGCAGGGGCTTTGGCGGCACCTCGGATCGAGCATCGCCTATCATGCCTTCCGACAAAGCCGATCCTCCATGGAATTGGCCTCCAGGCTATCTCTTGTCGCCCGGGTTCGACAGAGGGAGCGGGCCAGACGACGGTGCAATGTGTGTCTTGTCGCGCTTTCCGGCCATAAACAGCCCGGCCCCGGCGCCAGCAAGGGACAGCATCGCGGAAACGCCACTGGCAACAGCAAAGCCTTGGCTGAAGGCCATGGGTGTCGCGTGGCTCCCGGCCCGGGCGAAAGCTGCCACGGTGAGAGCCACGCCAAAGGCGCCGCCGAGTTGGCGGATCGTGCTGAGCGTGCCCGACGCCTTGCCGATGTCGGGCATGGCAACCGCGCCGATGACAGTCTTCTGCGTGATGGTTACCGCCACCGCGAAGCCGGCGCCGGTCAGGATCATCGGCAGGATCATTTCGGTATAGACAATGCCCGGGTCAGCGATGAGCGCAATCCAGCCTAGGCCCGCCGCCTGGACCACGAGGCCGAACACGATCAGGCGAGCGTCACCAAACCGTTTGGCGAAGCCGGCGGCGGACCGCGCACCGAATATGACCGCGACCCCCCAGGGCAGCAGTCTCAAGCCGGCGATCAGGGGGCCTGCGCCCAGGGCCACCTGCTGGAACTGTGCCATGAAGAAGATCGCACTCATCAACGCCGCGTTGAGGAAGAACATCGCGATATTGCCGGCGGCGAAGGCGCGAATGCGAAAGAAGCGCATGGGGATCATCGGTTGGGCGCAACGAAGCTCCCAAGCCACGAGCAGCATGACCGACAATGCGCCACCCGCCAATGATGACAGAACTTCGAAACTTCCCCAGCCGGCAATGTTGGCACGAACCAAACCCCAGACCAAGCCGAGGGCAGCGCCCGTCGCCAGCAGCAGACCGAGCAGATCGACGGCCTCCTTCTTTGCGCCGAAGCTCTCACGCAGCCTGGCAACAGCCAACACAGCGGCTGCCAACCCGATCGGCAGGTTCACCCAGAAGATCCACCGCCACGCCAAGCCCTCCGTGACAACGCCGCCGACGACCGGCCCGAGCACGGTCGAGAGCCCGGCGACGCTGCTGTAGATACCGAGTGCCCAGCCCCGGCGATCGGGCGGAAACGCCGTGCTGATCTGCGCCAGCGCGAGTGGCATAACGATGGCGGCGCCGACACCCTGAACGGCACGGGCGGCAATGAGCCAACCGATGCTGGACGCCAGCGCGCAGGCGCACGAGGCGACGACGAACAGCGTCAGGCCGACGACGAAGAGGCGCCGGCGGCCGAACCGATCGCCCAGGGCCGCGGCTGTCAGAAGAAAGGCGGCGAAGCTGAGGGTGTAGGCGTTGACCGTCCATTCCAGCGCCTCAATCGAGGCTCCGAGGTCGCGCCCGATCGCGGTCAAGGCGGTGGACACCACCAATGCGTCGAGCCCCACCATCAGGTTCGCGGCCGAAGCGAGCACGAGCACCCATGTGCTGTTGGAACTGTTTGCCGGCACGACCATGGTTTTCCCTCAGGCGTGGAGACTGCAGGAGACGTCGCAGATGGCAGACTCGTGCTTTGCCAAGGGGCCAAATCGCTGGAAATACGGGCTCATCCGAGCATCCTCGCGAAAGGCATCGATATGTCTGGCATCCTGCCATTGCGAATAGACGATCACCTGGCTTCCGTCCCTGCTTTCAAGGACGTTCGATGAGATCCAGCCTGGCATCTTGCTGAATATGGTCTCAATGCCCTCGCGAAGGAGAGCGAGCACCTTCGGCTGACTACCGGGTTCGACCGTGAAGATGTTGACGAGCGTGGTTACGGCGCGATCGACGCGAATGGTGGTTTCCATGATTGGGCTCCGGTCTCGGCTCACTCGATGAGGTCGCCAGGGTTCTGGCAACAAGGGCGCTGGTTCTCGACCCGCCGGATCGGCTGACCAACATCCTTCGACACCAAGACGAATCGGAGCAGGCAAACGGACCGGTGTGCTAAAAAAATTTCGCTTGAACTGCCTGGCCGTACGCGCCGCGTTCCTGGAACCCGACCATGAGCTTCAAGTTGTGCGGGCGCCGTAAATAGTCGTCGATTGCGACCGATTGCCGACCTTCGATCAGCCTCTCAGTTTGCGCTGCCGCCAGGCATCGAGCGTTTCCTCGATGATGCGTTCGGGCGCATGGTCGAGCTCGAAAACCGTGTCGATTTCGAGCACCTCGAGCCTGTTGAGAAAATCCTGCGAGGCGCCGTGGCGCAACCGGGCGGCGTCCTTGGCCGTGGTGATCAGGCCGAGCCCCTCGGTGCGTGCCGTCGCCGCAAGTTCGGCGAGTTCGTCCTCGGCGTAGAAATGATGGTCCGGAAAGGGCTTGGAGAGAACCACGTCGCCGCCGGCCTCGCGCACCGTGTCGAAGAACTTGTCGGGATGGCCGATGCCGGCGAAGGCCAGGAACTGCCTGCCGGCAAGCCCGGCCTTGCTGCTTGGCTCCGTATGCGCCTCGAAGATCGGCCGGCCGGCGCGCGCCGCCTGGCGCACCACGGCATCGGCGGCGGTGCCCTCGCCCATCTTCAACAGCCCGCTGGTGAAGACCAGCTGGTCGACGATCTTGGCCCTGAGCGGGCCGCCCGGAATGACGCGGCCATTGCCGATGCCGTAGCGGGCGTCGACCACGATTAGCGCGTAGTCGATATGGATGCGAGCGCTCTGAAAGCCATCATCCATGATCAGGAAATCGCAGCCGTGCTTTTCGATGAGCAGCCGGGCGCCGGCGGCGCGGTTCGGCGTCACCGCGACCGGTGCATGTTCTGCCAGAAGCAGCGGCTCATCGCCGACATGCCTGGCGGCATCGTGATCGGCATCGACGACATGCGGCTCGGCAAAGGAGCCGCCATGGCCGCGCGACAGGAAACCGGGCTTCAGCCGCATGCGCTTGGCCTGTTGCGCCAGCGCGATGGCGACCGGCGTCTTGCCGGTGCCGCCGACGGTGAAATTGCCGACGCACAGGACCGGTGCCTCGATCTTCTCACGTCTGGCGCGCCGCATGCCGCGGCCGGCGACGAGCGCATAGACGGCCGACAGCGGCGACAGTGCCAGGACTTTCCAGTCCGGCTCTTCCCACCAGAATGGTGGTGCTTCGGAGGCCACGCTAGCGCCCGTTGGCGCCCTTCAGGCGCGACTTGACGACCAGCGGCTGGATGTAGGGTTCGAGCGATTTCAGCGTGCGCGCCAGCGCGCCGCGCATCTCGTCGACGGTCGCCACCCCCGCCGCCATCATCTCGTGGCGCGCCACTTCGTTGGTCAAAAGGAAGTTGACGGCGCCGGCCAGCATGTCGCGATCACGCACGAGCTTGGCGCCGCCGCTGTCGATCAGGCGCTGATAGGCCTCGCGGAAATTCTGCACATTGCGGCCGGCGAGAACCGCCGTGTCGAGCATTGCCGGTTCGAGCGGATTCTGGCCGCCCTCGGAGGTCAGCGAGCGGCCGACGAAGGCGATTTCGGTCAACCGCAGATAGAGCCCCATCTCGCCGATCGTGTCACCGAGCAGGATATCGGTATCAGGCCCGATGCGGTCGCCCTTGCTGCGGCGCGCGACCTTCAGCCCCATGCCGGAAATCTGCGCGGAAAGGGTTTCGGCGCGATCGGGATGGCGCGGAACGACGATCGTCAGCAGACCGTGGTGACGCTTGTGCAGCGTCGCGTGGACCTCCGCCGCGACCACTTCCTCGCCATCATGGGTCGAGATCGCGGCCCAGGTCGGGCGGCCGCCGATCTGCCGCTGCAAGGAGGCCAATACCCGTTCGTCGACCGGCGGCGGGTTGGTGTCGACCTTGAGGTTGCCCGAGACGGTGACCGGGCGGGCGCCAAGCGCGCGAAAACGCTCACCGTCGACATCGGACTGGGCAACGACATGGGCGAGATTCTCGAACAGCGCCTCGGCGAGGTTGGCGCGCTTCTTCCAGGAGGTGAAAGAGCGGTCGGACAGCCTGCCATTGACCAGCACCTGCGGCACGTGGCGCGCGCCAAGCTCGAGGATGGTCATCGGCCAGATCTCGGATTCGGCGATGATCGCCAGGTCCGGCTGCCAGTGATCGAGGAACCGGCTGACCGCCGGCTTGAGATCGAGCGGCACATATTGGTGGATGATACGGTCGCCGAGCCGCTCGTCGGCGACCTGGGCCGATGTCACGGTGCCGGTGGTCAGCACGATGTTGACGCCATAATCGAGAATGCTTTCGACCAGCGGCACGACGGCTATGGTCTCGCCGACGCTCGCGGCATGGATCCAGATGACAGGCCCTTCGGGGCGCGGGCGCCCGGCGACGCCGTAGCGCTCGCGGCGACGGTGGCGGTCTTCCTTGCCGCGCGAGGTGCGCCAGGCGACGTAGGGTCCGACCAGCGGATAGGCCGCGGCACCGGCGAAACGGTATGCCGTCAGCATGGCGCGCGCCCAGCGACCGCTCATCGCCGGCCATCCACGAGACGGTAGGCCTCGGCCGTCGCGGCATTGAGAGCGGTGGTGATTTCCTGGCGCTTGCGCTCCATTTCGGCGTCATCGGCGTCGGCCGCGACAAAGATCGGCGCGCCGATGGTCACGGCGGAACGGCCGAAAGGCAGGTTGATGGTGGTCTTGTCCCAGCTCTTTTCCAGCACCTTGCGGCGGCTGGTGGCGATGGCAACAGGCAGCAGCGGCCGACCCGAGAGGCGCGCCAGGAGAACGATACCGAGCCCTGCGTCCCGCGGGGTGCCATGCGGAATGTCTGCGATCATGGCGACGTTCTTGCCTGATGTGAGCGACTTTTTGAGGGCGATCAGGGCCTTGGCCCCACCCTTGTCGAGATGCCGGGCATTGTCGCGCCCGCCGGAACCGCGCACCGCCTCGATGCCGAATTTCTCCAACATCAGCGCGTTGAGTTCGGCATCGGCGCTGCGCGACACCATGGCGACCAGCGGCTTGCGCTTGGGGTAATAGGCAGGCGTCAACAGATGCTGGCCGTGCCACAGAGCGATGATGCCGGGCTCGAATTCGGAATAGGCGCCGCCCGAAAAGCGCGCCGAGCCAGCGACCAGGGGGCTGGTCAGGCGGACCAGGCGCACGAACTGCGCGAGCAGGCTGGCAATGGCGTTCTTGACGAATCGCGATTGCGCCAGCGGTTCGCGCACCTTGCGCCAGAACGTCTTGGTCGCGCGGCTGCCGCCCCTGCCAGTCGGGGCAGCCTCGCTGGCTGGCCCTTTCGCCAGGTCATGCTCCATCGAAGTCAACCGGCAGCCTTGTTGTCGGGATCCAGCAGACGGTGCAGATGAACGACGAAATAACGCATATGGGCATTGTCCACGCTGGCTTGCGCCTTGGCCTTCCACGCCGTGTGCGCGGATTGATAGTCGGGATAGATACCGACAATGTCGAGCCCGTCGAGATCGCGGAACTCGGTGCCCCCAAGCTTCTTCAGTTCGCCGCCGAACACCAGATGCAAAAGCTGTTTCTTCCCGTCTTCCGCGGTCATGTCGGTCCTTCACATATTGTGAGTTTGTGACAGGTCTAGACCAAAGCCGCCGACTTTGGAACCTGCGAATGTGCTTTCACGCATCCAGCCCGGCAATGACATCGACGAGCACCGCCAGCAATTCACCGCTGCCGGCCGCGAGCGCGCCGTGGCGGGTCACCTCGCCGGCATAGAGCGGCGCACGGCCATGCGGGTCGAGCAACCGGCCGCCGGCCTCGCGCAGGATGAGATCGGCGGCGGCGATGTCCCAGTCATGCGCATTCGGCTTGACGAAGGTGGCGTCGAGCGTGCCGTTGGCGATCATCGCCAGGCGGTAGGCAAGCGAGGGACTGTAGGGCGCCCGTACCAGCCGCTTCTGCCAGCCGGCCGGCACCAGGTCGATCAGCTGCTTCAACCCTGAAATCTCGGCCTTGTCGCCAAGCGTGCGCACGCCAACGCGCTTGCCATTGCGGAACGCGCCCTGACCGGGCAGCGCCCAATAAGTCTCGTCCATTGCCGGGCATTCGAGCACGCCGGCAAGCGTGCGGCCCTCTTCGACCACAGCGACGCTGACGCACCAGGTGCGCTGTCCCTCGAGGAAGCCGCGCGTGCCGTCGATCGGATCGACGACGAAGGTGCGGCGCGCCGAAAGCCGCACCGGATCGTCGACCGTCTCTTCCGATAGCCAGCCATAGTCGGGCCGCGCCGCCAGCAGCGTACGGCGCAGATAGGCGTCCGCCGCATGGTCGGCTTCGCTGACCGGCGAGGTACCGCCCTTCATCCAGACCTGCGGGCTGTTGCCGAAGTAGCGCATGGCGATCAGACCCGCCTCGCGGGCGGCGTCGCGCAGCAGCGGCAGATCCGCAATGGTGCCGGAAGGGACAGCGGTCAGTTCAGGCTCCTGCAAGGGTCATGCCTTCGATCAGGAGCGTCGGCGCGGCGGTGCCGAAATTGCGGTCGAGATCATTCGCCGGCACCATGTTGAGGAACATGGTCTTCAGGTTGGAGGCGATGGTGACTTCGGCGACCGGATAGGCCAGCTCGCCGTTCTCGATCCAGAAACCGGAGGCGCCGCGGCTGTATTCGCCGGTCACCATGTCGACGCCCTGGCCAAACACTTCGGTGACGTAGAAGCCGCTCTTGAGCGACTTGATCAAATCCTCCGGCGAGCGTTCGCCCGGCTCGATGGCGAGATTGGTGGAGGACGGCGAGACGGAGGAGCCGCTGCGCGAGCCGCGGCCGTTGGTGATCAATCCCAGTTCGCGCGCTGCCGAAGTCGACAGGAACCAGTGGTTGAGCACCCCCTTATCGACCATGAGAAGCTTTTCGCCCTCGACGCCTTCGCCGTCAAAGGGTCGCGAGGCCTGGCCACGTGGCCTGAGCGGCTCGTCGGTTACGGTGATGGCGGACGCCGCCACCGGCTTGCCCATCATGTCGCGCAGGAACGAGGTCTTGCGCGCCACGGACGCGCCGTTGATGGCGCCGGCAAGATGGCCGGCGATGCCGCGCGCGACGCGCGGGTCGAACACCACGTCGACCGGCCCGGTCGCCGCCTTGCGCGCGCCGATGCGGCGCACGGCGCGTTCGCCGGCCTTGCGGCCGATATCCTCCGGCGCATCGAGATCGGCAAAGTGCTGGCGCGAGGAGAATTCATAGTCGCGCTCCATGCCGGTGCCCTCGCCGGCGATGACGCTGGCGGACCGCGAGAAGCGCGAGCCGACATAGTGGCCGATGAAGCCGTGCGAGGTGGCCAGCACGATGCCGCCCAGCCCGGCACTGGCGCCGCTGCCAGCCGAATTGGTCACGCCCTTGACGGCAAGTGCCGCCGCTTCGGCCGCAAGCGCCGCTTCCTTCAACTGGTCGGCCGACACTTCGGTGGCGTCGAACAGGTCGAGATCGCGCGTCTGTTTGGCCAGCAGCGCCGGATCGGCGAGACCCTGATAAGGATCCTCGGGCGAGACTTTCGCCATGGCAACAGCGCGCTCGGCGAGTGCGCGCGGATCGGACGCGGCAGTGGCCGAGACGCTCGCCACTTTCTGGCCGACGAAGACGCGCAGCGAGACATCCTCGGCCTCCGACGATTCGGTGGCCTCGACCTTGCCGAGCCGAACCGACACGCCGGTGGAGCGGCCGCGCACGGCAACCGCGTCGGCGGCATCGGCGCCGGCCTTCTTGGCGGCCTCGACCAGCGCCGCGACGCGGTCGGTCAGTTTTTTAGCGTCTGATGTGTCGGCCATGCCTGTGATCCTGCTTGTCGCAGCCAGCTTGCGGCCGCGCCCACCCATCTATTGTTCCGGTCCGGCTTGTGCAATGGCACAGGCTTCAATCAAAATGCATCGCTGCATGGTTCCCATCGCGAACCCTGTGACGCACAATCAGCCCGCAGCCCGCACGGAGCATCCTTCATGACGCCTTTCCATCTCGCCTTCCCGGTCCGTGATCTCGATGAAACCCGCACTTTCTATGGCGAAGTGCTGGGCTGCGCGATCGGCCGCTCGTCGGCGACCTGGGTGGACTTCGATCTTTACGGCCACCAGATGTCGGCGCATTTGCGGCCGCAGGCCGCGCAAGCCGCCAGCGACGGCAAGGTCGACGGCATTCTGGTGCCGATCCCGCATTTCGGCGCCGTGCTGCTGATGGATGACTGGCAGCGCCTGGCGACCCGGCTGGAAGCGCGCGACGACATAGATTGGCTGGAACGGCCAATGGTCCGCTTCAAGGGCGAGCCGGGCGAACAGGCGACGCTGTTCATCCGCGATCCCTCCGGCAACGCCCTGGAATTCAAGGGTTTTCGCTCGCTGGAGCAGGTTTTCGCACACTGAGACCGGCCACCATGCGGCCTGTGGCTCAAGAGCCCGCGACCGGCGTCCAGATCACGTCCTCTATTTTCTGCGCGCCGGTGGCCAGCATAACCAGCCGGTCGAAGCCGAGCGCGATGCCGCTGGCCTGCGGCATGATGGCAAGGGCGGCGAGAAAATCCTCGTCCAGCGGGTAGCGCTCACCATAGATGCGCTCTTTCTCGTCCATTTCGAGGATGAAGCGCCGGCGCTGCTCCTCGGCGTCGGTCAGTTCGCCAAAGCCGTTGGCGAGTTCGACGCCGCAGCAATAGAGCTCGAAGCGCTCGGCGACGCGCGGGTCGCGCGGGCTTGGCCGGGCAAGCGCCGCCTCGGCGACCGGATATTCGCACAGGATGGTCGCGCGCCCCTGCCCGAGGAACGGCTCGATCTTTTCCACCATCACGCGGCTGAACAGGTCGGCCCAGCTGTCGTCGAGGGCCGTGCGCAGGCCGGCTTTGGTCAAGGCGGCGTAGAGCGCGTCCCGGTCGGTGCCGCCATCCGCGGCGACCGTGGCCAGGAGATCGATGCCGGCATGGCGAGAAAAGGCGTCCGCCACCGTCAGCCGTTCCGGCTCGGCGAACGGATCGCATTCGCGGCTCCTGAAGGAAAAGCGCGTCGCCCCTGCCCGCGTCGCGGCCAGCGCGAGCAGATCGGCGCAATCGCGCATCAGGCTCTCGTAGGCCTCGCCCACCCGGTACCATTCGAGCATGGTGAATTCGGGATGATGCAAGGGGCCGCGCTCGCGGTTGCGCCAGACGGCACCTAGGCTGAAAATCCTGGCCTCGCCGGCGGCGAGCAGCTTCTTGCAGGCGAATTCCGGCGAGGTGTGGAGATAGAGCGGCGCGTGCGCGCCATCCGGTCCGATCGCTTGCGTGGCGAAAGCCGCCAGATGCGCCTCATTGCCGGGCGAGACCTGCAGCGCCGCCGTTTCCACCTCGATGAAATCGTTGCGGGCAAACCAGTCGCGCAGAGCGGCCGTGAGGCCGTTGCGCAGCATCAGGCGCGGGCGCCGGTCGGCGTGAACGTCAGGCGTCCACCAGGGCGAAGCGGCGGTCATGGGCGATTTGAAGGCGTGCTGGCGCGCCTTGGGGGCTGGCGGTTCGCGCCGAGATGCGCTACCAGCGCCGCACAAGCCGGCAAACGCCCACTAACTCTCGCAGGATTTAAAACCGTGGTGAAAGTCATCGCCAGTTCGCTCCGTAAAGGCAATGTCGTCGACAAGGACGGCAAGCTTTATGTGATCCTCTTTGCTGAAAACATCCACCCAGGCAAGGGCACGCCCGTGACGCAGCTCGACATGCGCCGCATCGGCGACGGGGTGAAGGTTTCGGAGCGCTACCGCACCACCGAACAGGTGGAGCGCGCCTATGTCGAGGAGCGCGAGCACACCTTCCTCTACGCCGACGGCGAAGGCTACCACTTCATGAACCCGGAAACCTACGACCAGGTGGCGGTGAGCGAAGCCGTGGTCGGCGACGCGGCACCTTATCTGCAGGAAGGCATGCCGGTGCAGGTCTCGCAGTTCAACGGCATCGCGATTTCCCTGGTCCTGCCGCAGCGCGCCACTTTCGAAGTGGTCGAGACCGAACCGACGACCAAGGGCCAGACGGCCTCGTCCTCCTACAAGCCCGCCGTGCTCTCCAACGGCGTGCGCACCGCCGTGCCCCCGCACATCGCTCCGGGCACCCGCGTGGTGGTGATGACGGCGGACGGGTCTTATGTGGAGCGGGCGAAGGACTGAGGGCCGCCCGTGCCGTTACGAAAATCTCGGCAACCCCGTTTCGGTCTGTTGACGATGACCGACCGCTCAATCAACAGGCGCCTAACATCAGGTCGGCTGATGTCAGCGCTTGCCTCTGACCTTGGCTAAAACAACGAAGTACAGCGCTTTTTCTCGTGGAGCCTGTAGCAAACGCCCCATGCCGTTCGTCCTTTGAACGAAGAGGAGAACACCATGAGAAAACTTATCGTCACCGAATTCATCAGCGTCGATGGCATTGCCGAGGTCGAGAAATTGCCTGGCGTGACCTGGAATGACGAGATGAACAGGTTCAAGGAGGATGAACTCGCCGACAGCGGCGCCATGCTTCTGGGGCGCACGACCTATGAGATCTTTGCCGCCTCGTGGCCCAAGGAAACCGGGGATTTCGCCGACCGGTTCAACGCACTGCCGAAATACGTCGCCTCGACCACCTTGAAGGCGCTCGACTGGAAACCGGCCGAGCTCCTCAGGGGAGCGTTGCCGGAAGCTGTGAGGACGCTGAAGCAAGGCAGGGGCGGCAACATCTATGTGCATGGCAGCCTCAGCGTCGCGCAGGAATTGCTGCGCCATGGGCTGGTCGACCGCGTCAGGCTGCTCAGCTATCCTGGGACTGTGGGCCAGGGCAAGCCGTTGTTCCCGCCGGGCGAACAAGTGCCGCTCGAGCTGATTTCGGCCACGCCGTTCAGCAACGGCGTTGTGGCGCTGGAGTATGCGCCGGCGAAGTCTTAGCCGGCCTCACCCCGCCTTCTTCCCTCGCCTCCCCTTGATGGCAGCGCCATTGCGCGCCTCCACCACCCGCTCCACCTCGCGCTTCAGCTGATCCTTGATGTCCGCCGTCTCGCGCATCAGGGCGTCGATCTTCAGGAAATCGAGCACGCGGAATTTCGAGACGGCCGGGCGGACCAGTATGTCGGGGCGGCTTTGTTTCAGCTTGTTGGCGATGATCGACTGCATCATCAGTTGCGTGGCGCCGAACATCAGGTCGACGGAGGTCGGATGCTTGCGGTCGGCCTCTTCCGGCGCGCCGACGACGTCGACGCCGATGATGATGTCGGCGTCGTCCTCGATGAGATCGAAGGGCACGGGGTTGTAGATGCCGCCGTCGATCAGCAGCCTGCCGTCGCGCGTCACCGGGCGGAACACGGCGGGAATGGCGGCCGAGGCGGCAAGCGCGGAATGCAGGTCGCCTTCGTCGAAGACAGCGAGCTTGTGGCCGAAATAGTCGGTCGCCGTCACCTTCAGCGGGATCTTCAGCGCGGCGAAGGTTTCGGGGATGGCCTCGGGCAGGAACGCCTTGAGGATGCGCTCGACATTGAACTGGCTGACCCGGATGCCGTTCTGCATGGCCTCCGCGATCGTGCCGGGCCGCGCGCGCCACATGCGGCTCGCCACCTCGGAGCGGCGGCCGAGGATCGAGCTGGCATAGTCGTGGATCTCCTTGCCGGACATGCCCGCGGCCATGCCGGCGCCCATGATGGCGCCGATAGAGGAGCCGGCGATCGCCACCGGCTTGATGCCGAGCTCGTCCAGCGCCTCGATGACATGGATATGCGCGAGACCACGCGCGCCGCCGCCGCCGAAGGCTATGCCGAAGGTTGGGCTCATCCCTTGCCGGCTCCGGCCAGCGGCGGCCCGACCACCATGATGGTCGGCTCGGCCGTCAGCAGCTTCTTCGCCGCCGCCTTGACCTGGTCGAGCGTCACCGCGTTGATATAGCCGGCACGGCGCTGCATGTAGTCGATGCCCAGATCGTCGAGCTGCAATTCGACCAGCGTCGCGGCGATGGAACTCGAAGAGTCCAGATTGGTGATAGCATAGGCGCCGATCAGGTACTTCTTGGTCGCCGCCAGTTCAGCCTCGGTCGGGCCTTCCTCTGCCAACTGCCTGGCGACGTCGCGCACGATGCCGAGTGTCTCGGCCGCGCGGTCCGAACGCGTGCCGGTGGTTACGATCAGCGCGTTGGCATGGTCCTGGTTGACCAGCGAGGAATTGACGCTGTAGGCCAGCCCGCGCTTTTCGCGCACCTCCGAGAACAGGCGCGAGGTGAAGGTGCCGCCGCCGAGGATTTCGTTCATCAGCACAGTGGGGAAGAAATCCGCCGACTTGCGGTTCACGCCCGGCCAGGCGAGCTGCAGCGAGGTCTGCGGCAGGTCGTAATTGACCTCGACGCGCTGCGCCAGCTTCGGCTCGACATCGGCGACAGAGGTGAGCGCCTGTTTCTCAGGCAGGTCACCGAACACCATGTCCAGCTTCTTCTTCAGCGTCTCGGCATCGATGGCGCCGACCACGGCGACATGCAGGCCGCCGCGAGCGAAGACCGCTCTGTGCAGGGCTTTCAGATCGTCTTGCGTGATGGCGGCGATGCTCTGCCTGGTGCCCTGGTCGGAGCGCGAATAGGGATGGTCGCCATAGACGGCGCGCGCCCATTTGTGCTGCGCCACCGTGTCGGGATCATTCTCGTTGGCGATGATGCCGGACAGGATCTGAGCGCGGATGCGGTCGATCGGCGCCTGGTCGAAGCGCGGCTCGTTGACCGCCAGCCGCAACAGGTCGAAGGCCTCGTCGCGCTGCTCGGCCAGCATGCGCATGGAGCCATAGACGCCGTCGCGGGTCTCGTCGAAGCTCATCTCGGCGCCGGCATCGTCGAGCCTGACCTGGAAGGCTTCCGAATCGAGAGGCCCGGCGCCTTCGTCGAACAGGCCGGTCATCAGATTGGCCAGTCCTTCCTTGCCCACCGGGTCCTGCGTCGAGCCGCCGCCGAAGACGAAACGGACGGCGACGATCGGGACGGAATAATCCTCGACCAGCCAGGCGGTGATGCCTTTCGACGAGGTGACCTGCTGGATGTCCATGGCGCGGGCAGCAAGCGCGGGCAGGATCAGGAAGAGGATGGAGAGGAAGAGGGTTGCGAGGGCGTGCAGGGCCTTCCCTTCTCCCCTTGTGGGATAAGGGAAAGAGACGCGGTGCTGGTTCGTCATCATCAATTCCCCGCCTGTTGCTGCGGCAAGAGATAGCCGGTCGTCGAGCGGGCGAGCACCAGGTAGCGCGCGGCGACGGCCTTGACCTCGTCCGCCGTGACCTTGCGGATGCGGTCCGGCCATTGCTGGACGTCCTGCACATTGCCGCCGGTGGCCAGCGTCGAGCCATAGATTTCGGCCATGGAGTCCTGCTTGTCGCGGGCAAAGACCATCGACCTGATATAGCGGTCCTTGGCCTTTTCAAGCTCATCCGGTGTGACGCCACCGCTGACGATGCGCGCCACCTCCGCATCGACGGCGGCCTCGACGTCGGCCAGCTTGGCGTCGCCCCGCGGCGCGCCATAGACGGTGAAATTGGTGTCGTCGAGCATGGTGCCCTGGAAATACGCGCCGGCGTTGGAAGCGATGCCTTGCTTGACCACCAGCGTCTGGTAGAGCCGGCTGCGGTTGCCGCCGCCTAGGATCTCGGCCAGGAGGTCGAGCGCCTCGGCCTCGCCCGGCTTGGCGGTGTGGTAGGACGGCACCACCCATTGCGTGGAGAAACTCGGCACGCTGACGCGGGCGTCGGCGAGCGTGACCGTGCGCTTGGTGTTCTGCTCCGGCTCGACCGGGCGGATGCGCGGCGGCAGATCCGGCCCGCGCGCCACCTTGCCATAGGTCTTTTCGGCCAGCGCCTTGACCGTCTCCGGCTCGACATCGCCGGCCACGATCAGCACGGCGTTGTTGGGCCGGTAGTATTTGTCGTAGAAGGCGACGGCGTCGGTGCGGTTGAGCTGCTCCATCTCCTGCATCCACCCGATGACGGGGATGCGGTAGGGCTGGTTCTGCCACAGCGTCGCGTCGACCTCCTCGTCGAGCACCGCCTGCGGATTGTTGTCGATGCGCGAGCGGCGCTCTTCCAAGATGACATCGCGCTCGGTCTTGATGACGTCGTCGGTAAGAATGAGGTTGCGCATGCGGTCGGCCTCGAAGCCCATCATCTGCTCGAGCGCCGAGGGCGCCACCGTCTCGTGGAAGGCGGTGTAATCGTAGGAGGTGAAGGCGTTGTTGGAGCCGCCAATGTCGGAGACGGCGCGGTCGAACTCGCCGGCGGCGTGATTGGTCGTCGCCTTGAACATCAGATGCTCGAAGAAATGGGCGATGCCGGATTTGCCGGGCGGCTCGTCGGCGCTGCCGATCTTGTACCAGACCATGTGGGTGACGATCGGCGCGCGGTGGTCGGGAATGACGACCACTTCCATGCCGTTGTCGAGCAGGAAATCCGTCACCTTGAACTCGTCCGGCTTCGTGTTGACCAACACGGAACTGCCGGCCTGCGCCGGGCCGGTCATAGTGAAAGCCAGCGACGTCACCAGCAGCGTTGCGCGCAGCCATTCAGCCTGAAATGTCATCAGTTGCTCCGGTTTCTCGGCGGGACGATAGGCAAGGTGCTGGCGACAAGCAAAGTTAATTGTTGGTCATGTTGCCGGCAAAGGCGGCGGCAAAGAGGCCACCGCTCGACGCAGGCGATCAGGCGGCCTCGATGAAGCGGATGATGGTTTCGCCATAGTTGCGCTCGTCCAGCACCGAAAAACCGGGGCCTGGCTCGAAAGGAACCGCCGCTGTCTCCTCGACCACGCAGAGCGCGCCGGGGCGCAGCCAGCCGCCGGCTTTCGCCGATTGCAGGGCGCGCTCGCCCAGCCCCTTGCCATAGGGCGGGTCGGCGAAAACCAGGCCGAATGGCGCCAGCGTGCCCGCCTCGCCAAGGCCGGTGGCGTCGCGGCGAAAGATCTTGGTGCGTCCGGTCAGGCCGAAGGCCTCGACATTGTCGCGGATAAGGCCGCGGCCTTCGGCCGATTCCTCGATGAAGACGCCATAGGACGCGCCGCGCGACAGCGCTTCCAGACCAAGCGCCCCGGTGCCGGCGAATAGATCCAGCACGCGCGCGCCGTCCAACTGTTCGGCAAAGCGATGCGCCAGCACGTTGAAGACGGCCTCGCGGGTGCGATCGGTCGTCGGACGGATGGCGCTGCCGCGGGGCGTCGCCAGCGGACGCCCACGAAACTCACCGCCAACGATTCTCATCGTGTGCGGGGGCCCTTGGGGCCGCCGCGCGGCCGTTCACCGCTCCCGGCCGGACGCTCGCCACGCGGCTTGCCGAACGGCTTTGCGCCGCCCGGTTTGCCAGCGGGTTTGCCATAGGCCGGCTTGAACGAGGCCTTGCGCGCCTTGGCCTCCGCCGCCTTGGCGGCGTCGGCTTCGGCCCTGCCCTTGCCGATCGGCCGGGCGCCCGGCGCCATCCAGACATTGGCCTTGCGCTGGCCGGGCGGCTCGATCGGCCGCTGCTCGCGCTCGGATTTCTTGCCGCCAAAACCCCCGCGCGGCTTGTCGCCGAAGCCACCACGCGGTTTGTCGCCGAAACTGCCGCGTGGCTTGTCGCCGAAGCCGCCGCGTTCGGGCCGGGGGCCGCGTTCGCCCAAGCTCTTTTCCGGCCGCTCGCCCCTGTCAGGACTGGTCGACAGCTTGCCCAGCGCTTCGTCGCGGCTGCCTTCGCGGCGCTTGCGGTTCTTGATCAACCCGCCCTCGCCGATCGGCCGGCGCTCGCCGTCGCGGGTGAATTTCGGCCGCTCGGGTTCCGCCTCGCGAACCTCGGTGCGCCGCACCGGCTTGTTGGAGAAGGGTTTTGCTATCTCGGCGTCGAAGTTGGCGCCGGATTCCTCCACCAGGCGCTCGCCAAGCTGGTCGCGCAGCACGCGACCCTTGATCTCCAGCACGTGGCCCTCGGGAAGGTCCTCGAGCTGGAACGGGCCGTAGGAAATGCGGATCAGCCGCGTCACGTCGAGGCCGAGCGCGCCGAGGATGTTTTTCACTTCGCGGTTCTTGCCTTCGCGCAGGCCGATCGTCAGCCAGGCATTGGAGCCCTGCTCGCGGTCGAGGCTGGCTTCGATGGCACCGTAGAAGACGCCGTCGACGGCAATACCTTCGCGCAGGCCGGCAAGCGCGCTTTCTTCGACCTTGCCGTGGACGCGCACGCGATAGCGGCGCAGCCAGCCGGTGGCGGGCAGTTCGAGCACGCGCGACAGGCCGCCATCATTGGTCAGCAGCAGCAGGCCTTCGGTGTTGATGTCGAGGCGGCCGATGGTCATCAGCCGCGGCAATTCGGCCGGCAGCACGTCGAAAACGGTCTTGCGGCCTTCAGGATCACGGTTGGTGGTGACGACGCCGGCCGGCTTGTGGAACAGGAACAGGCGCGTGCGTTCGATCGGCGGGATCTCCATGCCGTCGAGATGGATGATGTCGCCAGGCATCACATTGAAGGCCGGCGAAGTCAGGGCGCGGCCGTTGACCTTGACGCGGCCGGCGGCGATCAGTTCCTCGGCGTCGCGGCGCGAGGCAAGCCCGGCGCGTGCCAGCCGCTTGGCGATGCGCTCACCAGCCTCTTCCGTGGCCTCCGCGGGACGCGGGCGCGGCTTGAAGCCGGCCGATGCCCCCTGGGGCCGGTCACTGAAATCACGCTTGGGGCGGTCACCGCCGAAATCGCGCTTGGGACGATCAGCAAAGTCACGCTTCGGGCGATCGCCGAAATCACGCCTGGGACGCTCGAAGCGTTTTTCGCCTCCCTCCGCCGATGCGGCAACCGGACGGTCGCCACGCGGCGCATAAGGCTTGCGCGACCCCTCGCGCTTTTCATAGGGCTTGCGCTCGCCTTCGGCCGCCATCGGACGGTCGCCGCGCGGCGCGTAGGGTTTGCGCGGCCCTTCGCGCTTCTCGTAGGGCTTGCGGTCGCCTTCCGCCGCCATCGGCTGGTCGCCACGTGGTGCATAGGGCTTGCGCGGCCCCTCGCGCTTCTCGTAGGGCTTGCGGTCGCCTTCCGCCGCCATCGGCCGGTCACCACGCGGTGCGTAAGGCTTGCGTGGGCCCTTGCTGAATGGCGTGTCGCCGCCCTTGAAGTCGCGCTTCGGGCGTTCGCCCTCGACGGCCATCGGCCGATCGCCCCGCGGCGCATAGGGTTTCTTGGCGCCGAAGGATGGCTTCCTGTCGCCTCGCGGAGCCGCAGGTTTCTTGCCCGGGCCTTTTTGGCGCGGAGATTTCTTGTCGTTGTCGTCCATGTGGCCTTTGTCCGTTTGCGCTGCTACAGCGTGGCGCATCCTTTCGGGCGCGCAACGAACGCTGTAGCACTTTGATTTGGCGCATGATCTTTTCCGAAAATCGAGTCCGATTTTCGGGTTGATGCGCTCCATAACAGGATCACGCCTGAGTGGCGAGGAGATAATCGGAATGGAAACCGCGTGAAGCGGCCGGATTTCATGGCGCTGGCGCTTGAGGAGGCCGAAGCGGCAGCCTTGCGCGGCGAAGTCCCGGTCGGCGCCGTCATCGCCCGCGGCGGCACGGTGGTTGCAAAAGCCGGCAACCGCACCCGCGAGCTTGCCGACCCGACGGCGCATGCCGAGATGCTGGTCATCCGCGAAGCCTGCGGCAAACTCTCAAGCGAGCGGCTGACCGGCCACGATCTCTATGTGACGCTGGAACCTTGCGCCATGTGTGCCGGCGCCATCTCCTTCGCCAGGCTACGCCGTCTCTACTTCGGCGCCGTCGACGAAAAAGGTGGTGCGGTGGTCAACGGCGTACGCTTCTTCGCCTCGCCGACCTGCCACCACACGCCCGACATCTATCCGGGCATGGGCGAGACCGAGGCTGCCCTGCTGCTGAAGGATTTTTTCAAGGAACGTCGCGACTGAATCGCGCCGTGGCGCCCGAAGGAGCAGCGCGGCCGTTCTTAGACACTTTGGCTTGACGCAATTCCCCAGGGAAAGCGCTACGCGCTTTTCCCGGGAAAACCGCTTCACACTTTTCCTGGAATTGCTCTTACAGGGACGGCAACCAGTCGAACCAGCCGCCCTTCTTGCCTTCCGCCTCTCTCTTCAGACGGCGTTCCTTCTTGTACTCGTCCTCGCCGAGTTCGTTCTGCGGCGCCGTGCCGGAGGCGACGCGGTAGGCCAATGGCGGCTCGCTCAGATATCTGCGGGTGTTGGGGTCGCCCTGCTTGCTCACGGCAAGACGACGCTGGATCTCGGCGGCGCGGCCCTTGTCGGAGTCCGCGGGTGACCAGGCCGGCGGGTGGCTGGAGCCTGAATCCGCCATCGCCTTCTTGACCGAGGCCGGATCGGTCTGCACATCGTCCACGATCTCGGCCTGATAGCCCGGATCGTTCTGGTGGGCGGTGGCGTCGGCGCGCAGGCGCGCGCGGCGCTGCTCTGGCGATTCGGGCCATTGGGCGCTTGCCGTCTGGATGCTTTCCTGCGGTGCAGGCAGCGCTTCCTTCTGTCCGGGAGCGGGCTTCACCAAGGTGGGGCGCGGCTTGTAGTCGATCGGATCCTTGTGCTTGGGCGCGAAGGAAACGGCGCCGGTGAGATCGCCGGCCAGCTGTTCGGCAGCGGTCTTGTCGGTGCCATAGGTCGGAGAGCCCACGCAGCCGGATAGAGCGAGGCCCGATACGACAAGCGGCGCCAGCAGCGCCAGGCGCGCTTTATATCTCTCGGTCATGCCAAAAAGTCCCACTCTAGACAGCCTCTCGATCGCCACCGGTCCTGTGACCGGTCCCCATCGTCCAAGCACTTGCGACGGAAATCCGGCGACAATTTGTCTTCCGGAGTTTCGCGTGTTTACCTCAACCGCTCGTTAAGGGCAACGCGCGGGCTGATTGGCACCGCCCGGCGTGGCATTTGTGCACTATTGATTGTGTGCATGGCGTTTTCCCAAAACCGCAATACACTTTTGGGCGACATGCACGATTGATCGCGAGCATGTCGTTTCCCGAAAACCTCGGTACCCCCTCGGGTCCGGCCCGAGGGCATGCTTTTGGATGACATGCACCTAAAGCCGGCCGAGCGCTTTCAGCTCATGCAGCACGGCGGCATCGCGTGCTGAGACATCGGGAAATGCAGGATCCTGCCCGACATCGGCCGTGTAGCGCCAGGAACGAGCGCATTTGACCAGGCCGCGATCCTCGGCTTTCTCGACCACCACGGCGACGCCCTTGACATCGTCGAGGGTGAAGGCGCCTTCCGGCGCCTGGCCATGGGCAATGACGAGATCGCTAGTGATCGCCATCTCGGCCATGTCGACGTCCGATATCGCCGCCTCGAGCGCCGCGTCGTTGATGATAACGACCGGCACCGCTTCCAGCGAGGAGCCGATTACCTTCTGGGCACGCGCGATCTCGAGCGCTCCGGTGACGACGCGGCGCACCTGCCGCACCTTGCGCCATTTTTCCGCCAGCGCCTCATTCTTCCAATCCGCCGGGATTTCGGGGAACTGGTCGAGATGCACCGACACGGCATCGGGATGACGGTCGAGCCAGGCCTCTTCCATGGTGAAGGGCAGCATCGGCGCCAGCCATTTCACCAGACAGTCGAAGAGATGGCGCACCACCTGCACCGAGGCCTTGCGCTTCACGCTTGACGGCGCGTCGCAGTAGAGCGCGTCCTTGCGGATGTCGAAATAGAAGGCCGACAGCTCGACCACCATGAAATCGACGAGCGCGCGGGTGATGCGCTTGAACTCGAAGGCGTCGTAGCCTTGGCGCACCACCTCGTCGAGCTCGGCCAGCCGATGCAGCATCAGCCGCTCCAGCTCCGGCATCGCTTCCAGCGGCACGGTCTCGCCATCGTCATGGGCGAGCGTGCCCAGCATCCAGCGAATGGTGTTGCGTAGTTTGCGGTAGGCGTCGATATTGGTCTGCAGCACGTTCTTGCCGAGCCGCTGGTCTTCCCAATAGTCCGTCGTCACCACCCAGAGGCGCAGTATGTCGGCGCCCGACTGCTTGATGACATCCTGTGGCACGACGGTGTTGCCAAGCGACTTCGACATCTTGCGCCCGTCCTCGTCCATGGTGAAGCCATGGGTGACGACGGTATCGTAAGGCGCCCTGCCCCTGGTGCCGCAGCTTTCGAGCAGCGAGGAGTGGAACCAGCCGCGATGCTGGTCTGAGCCTTCGAGATAGACGTCGGCCGGCCATTTCAGGTCAGGGCGATCCTCCAGCGTGAAGGCATGCGTCGAGCCCGAATCGAACCAGACGTCGAGGATGTCCATCACCTGCTTCCATTTGGACGCATCGTGGTTGCCGAGGAAACGTTCCTTGGCGCCGGTCGCGAACCAGGCGTCGGCGCCCTCTTCCTCGAAGGCGTCCATGATGCGCCGGTTGACCGCCTCGTCCTTCAACACGTTGCCATCCTCGTCGGCGAAGACAGCGATCGGCACGCCCCAGGCGCGCTGGCGCGACAGCACCCAGTCGGGGCGCTCCTCGATCATGGCGCGGATGCGGTTCTGGCCGGCAGCCGGCACGAAGCGCGTGTCGTCGATGGCCTTCAGAGCGCGGCTGCGCAGCGTCGTGCCGTCGCCGAGGTCCTTGTCCATGTAGACGAACCATTGCGGCGTATTGCGGAAGATCACCGGCTTCTTCGACCGCCAGGAATGCGGGTAGCTGTGCTTCAGGCGGCCGCGCGCGAAGAGCGCGTTGCGCTTGATCAGTTCGTCGATCACGACCTGGTTGGCGTTGCCCTTCTTGCCATTGTCGTCGATGACACGCGCCGCCCCGCCCTCGCGATCCGGGCCGAAGCCTGGCGCGTCCCTGGTGAAGAAGCCGGCATCGTCGACCGTGAAGGGGATCACCGTGTCGATGCCACGAGTGCGCAGCTGAGGCGCAGCGTCCATCCAGGCGTCAAAATCCTCGCGGCCGTGGCCAGGCGCGGTGTGGACGAAGCCGGTGCCGGCATCGTCGGTCACATGATCGCCCGCAACCATCGGCACGGGGAACTCGTAACCGCCGCCGAGGCCTTTGAATGGGTGCGAAAGCACGAGATTTCCAAGCTGTTCGGCGCTGACGTCGTGAAGGCGCTTCAAGGTGACCTTTGCCTTGACCTGGCTTTCCTCGGCCAGCGCGTCGGCGAAGATCAGCTTCTCACCCGGCTGCGGGCCAAACGCATTCTCGGCAGCCGTCACCTCGTAGAGGCCATAAGCGACGCGCGGCGAATAGCTGACGGCGCGGTTGCCCGGGATGGTCCACGGCGTCGTCGTCCAGATGACGACATGGGCGTCCAGCAGATCCAGCGACCGTCCGCTCAGGTCCGGATTGAGTTCCGCCGGCTGCCCGTCCACGACATTGGCGACGACAAGATTGGCCACCGGAAACTTCGCCCAGATCGTGTCTGACTCATAATCCTGGTACTCGATCTCGGCCTCGGCCAATGCGGTGCGCTCGACAACGCTCCACATCACCGGCTTCGAGCCGCGATAGAGCTGGCCCGACAGGGCGAATTTCAACAATTCGCCGGCGATGCGCGCCTCGGCGTGGAAAGCCATCGTCGTATAGGGATTCTTGAAGTCGCCGATGACGCCAAGCCGCTGGAACTCGCCACCCTGCACGGAGATCCAGTGCGCGGCGAACTCACGGCATTCCTTGCGGAACTCATTGACCGGCACCTCGTCCTTGTTCTTGCCCTTGGCGCGGTACTGCTCCTCGATCTTCCACTCGATCGGCAGGCCATGGCAGTCCCAGCCAGGCACGTAGTTCGAATCATAGCCGCGCATCTGGAACGAGCGGGTGATGACGTCCTTGAGGATCTTGTTCAGCGCATGGCCGATATGGATGTTGCCATTGGCGTAGGGAGGGCCGTCATGCAGCACATATTTCGTGCGGCCGGCGGCACTCTCGCGCAGCTTGGCGTAGAGGTCCATGTCCTGCCAGCGGTTGACCAGCACCGGCTCCTTCTCGGGCAAGCCAGCGCGCATCGGGAAATCCGTCTGCGGTAAATAAAGCGTCTTGGAATAGTCGATCGTTTCAACAGTGTCGGTCATTGATCTGCCATCTGCGTAACCCGTCGGCGCAAAGCCGGGGCGTTGAGGTCTTTGATTGACGCATATCGTTTTCCCAAAACCGGACCCACTTTTGGGCGATATGCGTCGATGTTCTGAAAAAAGCGCGAGGGCGCGCGCGAAACTCCCGGCGGTTCCGGCGGCGCTCAGGCCACCCGGAACACCGGGCCAGTAATTCGTATCGCGATCGCGAAAAGGCGCGAAAAGCTCATCATGGCGTGGCTTTTAGCGGAGATGGACGCAGGAATAAAGCGTCTCGTTCGATTCGCCCTACATCTTGAAGTCGAAGCGATAGGTGGTCGACACACCGACCATGAACTGGTTGCGGTCGCCGCGCTCCCTGACCAGGCTGGAATCGGCCGCTGGTCCCTCCAGGCGCGAATATTCGCCAAACAGGCTGGCGGTCATCGGATCGGTCACCTTCCAGGTCACGGCGCCGCCGAGGCCGACGGATTTCAGGCCGCCACCGGGATTGTACTGTCTCAGGCCCGAGGCAACGGCCTCTTGCGCATTGACGCCATAATAGGCGTCGAAATAATTCGCCGAAGCAAAGGACACGCGCGGGCCGCCCGAAATCCTGACGGTTGGCGTCACGTCGTAGAAGGCGTCAGCGGCGATATCGGCGACAAAACCGTTATGGGCGCGGATGCCATGCCGCAATTCGGCACGCGCGCGCATCCAGTCCGTCGGATAGAATTCGAAGAAGCCGCCGACTTCGCCGCCCCAGCGCACCGGATCGAGGCCCTTGAGTTCGTCGTCGCTGCTGCGCGAAAACAGGAACTTGCCGGTCAGGCCGGCGCGGACGCCGCCGTCGTCGACCAAAGCCAGCGAAATATTGTCATTGCGCGAGGTGAAGCGAGCCTGGGGACCGGCCTTGCCCAGGGAGATGATGGGCTGGGCGCTGAGCATGTATTTCTTGCCGCCCTCGAAATTCGGCGCGACCAAGCCCGTGGCGCCAACGGTCAGATACCAGTCGCCGGACAGCCAGCCGAAGGGGCCGTCGCCGGCCTCGGCCGCGGAAGCGCCCAGCAAGGAGGCGGTCAGAAGCAGCGGGATCGCCCGGACAATACGCATCGATACCCCATACGCGAAACACGCCGGAACAAACACCCGGCATCGCTCAAGCCATGGCGCCAGTTCGGTAAAATTTGACTTAACATTGGTAACAGTTGGGTCGGCCTACCTTGTGTCCGGCCGCGCTGAATCAGGTGCGGCGCGGCGCGGTCGGCAAGTCCAGCAGCCCTCTCACGGTCTTGCTGCCCTTGCCGGCAATGCGCGCCGATCCGTCGTCACCCACCTCCACCGTGGCACCGTTGGCAAAGCTCAGCGACCAGCCGTCGCCCTTGGCGTTACGGCGGCGATCGGTAAGTTCGATGCCGGCAGCTGTGACAAGGGCGACGATCCCGTCAGCGTTCATCGTTTTCCTACGGGCCTTCAATTGAGGTCGAGCCCGGCGGTAAGATCGCCGAGCGGCGGTTCGCCATGCGCGGCGACGGCCCTGTCGCGAACCACGATGCCGTGCAGCACCGGCAGTTCGAAGCGCTCGGTGATGAAGCGCAGGATCGAAGTCGTGTCATAGGGCGTCTGATCGACATAGCCGTGCTTGGCGAAGGGCGAAACGATGATGGCGGGGACGCGTGTGCCCGGCCCCCAGCGGTCGCCCTTGGGCGGAGCGACGTGATCCCAGATGCCGCCATTCTCGTCATAGGTGACGACGACCAGCATATGCGGCCATTGCGGACTTTTCTCCAGATGGGCGACGACGTCGGCGATATGGCGATCTCCGGCCTCGATGTCGGCATAGCCGGAATGCTCGTTGAGGTTGCCCTGGGGTTTGTAGAAGGAGACCTGTGGCAGGGCGCCGGTGTCGATCGCCTGGACGAAGCTAACGCCGCCCAGCCCACCGTCGCGCAAATGTTCGCGCCTGGCTTCGGTGCCCGGCGCGTAATTGGCATAATAGTTGAACGGTTGGTGGTGGTATTGGAAATTCGGAACCGGCGACTTGTTGCCGTGGTCGAGCGTGTACTGCCAGGCGCCCGAATACCATGCCCAGGTGATGTGCTTGAGGCTGAGCATGTCGCCGATGGTCGGCTCCGTCTGGGGCGGCAGCGTGGTGGGCTTGGCCGGATCCGCAAGGAGCGGATCGCCGCCAGGCGCCGGATCGGCGCCGCTCGGTTGGTAAGGCGGCTGCATCGTGTTCACCGCGTGGAAGTCCGGCGTCAGATTGCCATCGGAGACAAATTTCGGAATGCCGTCGCGCGCCGATTTCGGCGAATTGTCGGCGATCTTCAGCGCTGTGCCGCTATCATCCGTCACCGAAATCGACGGTTTGGCCGGGCTCTTGTCGGCATCGGCGTAGTAAGGCGCGCAAGCGCAGATCAGCCATTGGTGGTTGAAAAACGAGCCGCCGAACCCACCCATGAAGAAATGATCGGCCAGCACGTATTTCTGCGCGACCGCCCACATGTCGGTCTTGGAAGCGTTCCAGTTGCTCATCGGCATGGCGCCTGAATCGGCCCAGGCAACGAACATGTCGTTCTTGCCGCCGTTGATCTGCATCTGGTTCTGGTAATAGCGATGCCAGAGATCGTGCGTTGTGACGTTGAGCGGTACGTTGAAACCCTTCGCATCGTTCACGGTGAACGGCGCGTTTGGAAGATGCTCGGTCATCGCCTGCGTCACCGGCGGTGTGACGCCCTTGGCGGTCAGCCCGTCCCACACCGGCGGTAGTTCGGACAGCACCGAGCCGTCACGGTCGCGCTGCTGTAGGCTTTCCTGGCTGGCTTTGTCGATGCCTTCGGCGCCGGGAAAATGGCCATAGAGATTATCGAAGGCGCGGTTCTCGGCGAAGATGACGACCACCGTTTCTATCTTGGTGATGCCATCCGGCGGATCGCCGGGCTGCGCTGCGAATGCGGAAGCCGCAGCGAACAGGGCGAGAGTTGAGGAAAACAGGGCGAGCCCATGGGATCGCTTCATTGTCATACCTCCCTGATGCAAAGCAGGATGACACCAGCTTCGGCGCGCCTTTGCAATAGCCACCGCGCTGGACGGGTAGTGCCATTGGGATTACCTTCCTTCAACCGCAGGACGAGCGGCCGGATGTGGAGGGAGGTGGATCATGACTTTGCACGGCGATATACTGAAGAACGCGATCGGCCAGACGCGGGAAAAGTGGGGGTGGTTTGTTGGTCTGGGCGTGGTGCTGCTGATCCTCGGCGGCATTGCTTTCGGCAATCTTTTCATCGCCACAGTGGCTTCCGTCTATGTCGTCGGCTGGCTGATGCTGGTGGCCGGCATCATCGAGATCATGCATGCTTTCGGGGTCAAGACCTGGGGCCGCTTCTTCTACTGGCTGCTCAGCGGGCTGCTTTATGCGGTCGCCGGATTTTTCGCCTTCGACAATCCGCTGCTGGCCTCGGCGGCGCTGACCTTCCTGCTGGCCGTTGCGCTGGTCGCTTCCGGCGCGCTGCGGGCCTGGGTCGGTTTCAGTCACCGTCCGGAACAGGGCTGGGGCTGGATCGTCGTGGCCGGCCTTATCAGCGTGCTTGCCGGCCTGATCATCGCCATGGGTTGGCCGGTCAACAGCCTGTGGGTGCTCGGACTGTTCCTGGCGATCGACCTGATCTTCCAGGGCTGGACCTTCATCGCGGTCGGCCTGGCGTTGAAAAGGTAAGTCAGAAGGCAATGGCCGCGTCGAGCTTCGAAAGCGGCTTGACGCCGGCAAGCAGCGCGCGGGCTTCGGCTTCATCGCGCTTCATCTGCACCACCAATGCATCGAGGCCGTCGAATTTGATCTCGCTGCGCAGGAAACCGAAGAACGAGACCTCGCAGGTCTCGCCGTAGAGATCGCCGGAAAAATCGAAGACAAAGGTTTCCAGAAGCGGTGCGCCATTGTCGTCGACGGTCGGGCGGCGGCCGAATGAGGCGACGCCGTCATGCAACGTGCCGTCGGCGCGCCGGAAGCGGACGGCATAGATCCCCTCCTTGAGAGTGGCTTCGGCGGGAAGCCTCATATTCGCCGTGGGAAAGCCGAGCGCTCGCCCGAGCTGCTGGCCGCCGACGACTTCGCTTTCCACCGTGAAGCGATAGCCGAGCAGACCGGCCGCCTCGGCCACCTCGCCATCGCAAAGCAACGCCCGGATCCGACTCGACGAAACCACCTCGGCGCCCTCGTCGCGAAAAGCGTCGACGAGCGTGACGCCAAAGCCATGGCGTTCGCCGGCCGCCATCAGATAGGCCGGTCCGCCCTGGCGGTCCTTGCCGAAATGGAAGTCAAAACCGGTGACGGCGTGGGTGATGCCGAGCGTCCTCTCCAACACGTCGGTGACGAAGGCTTCCGCCGACAGCGCGGCGAAGTCGCGCGTGAACGGCTGCTCGACGAGCGCGGCAAAGCCGAGCAAGGACAAGAGCCGCGCCTTCATCGGCGGCGGCGTCAGCACGAACAACGGAATGTCGGGCCGGAACACCTTTCGCGGGTGCGGTTCGAAGCTCAGCACCAGAGCCGGCACGTCACGCCGCACGGCCTCGGCCAACGCCCGTTCGAGCACCGCCTGATGACCACGGTGGACGCCATCGAAATTGCCGATCGCGACAACGCCGCCGCGCAGATCGGCGGGCAGCGGCGCGGTCGCCGAAAGATGCTGGAAGCCTACCATTGCCACCTACTGCAGTCTGACCATGACAGCCACGGGACGATAGCCGTGCCGCTCCAGGAAGAGCCCGAGCCTGGCCGGATCCGGCCGGGATGCATTGCCGTAGTCGCGGGCATGGATGCCGCCGGAGACATAGAGAACGTCGAAACCATTGTCGGCCGCGCCCTTCACATCGGTCATCATCCCATCGCCGATGGCCAATACCCCGGAACGCTCGACCGGCCGACCAAGCACGTCCGCGACCTCCTTCATCGCGAGGTCGTAGATCGGCGCGTAGGGCTTTCCCGCGATCAGCGTGCGGCCGCCGAGCCGGGCATAGTCGCGCGCCAGGGCGCCGGCGCACCAGATGATGCGCTCGCCGCGCTCCACCATGATATCGGGATTGGCGCAGATGAATGGCAGGTTCCTGGCACGCAAGCGGCGCAGAAGGTCGGTATAATCCTCAGGCTTCTCGACCTCGTCATCGAACAGCCCTGTGCATACGACGCCGGCGGCCTCGAATTCCTCGACCAGGTCGACATCGAGGCCGTCATAGAGGGTCAGATCGCGGTCAGCGCCGATGTGGAATATCTTGCGCGGGCCTTCGGCGATCAGGTCGCGGGTGACGTCGCCCGAGGTCACCACGCGGTCATAGGCTGACGGCGGAACACCGATCACACTCATCTGGGCCACGACATCGGCGCTGCGGCGGGGTGAATTGGTGATGAGGACAACGGGAATGCCGGCTGCCCTTGCGCTCGCCAGCGCCCCTGCAGCCGCCGGAAAATGCCATTCGCCATTGTGCACCACGCCCCAGACATCGCAAAGAATTGCCGAATAGGCTTTTGAGACGTCTTCGAGCGAGCCGACGATGTCAGGCGAATCCCCCATGCCGTTTCCTTCAATATGAGCGTTGCGAGTGCCGCGGCCGACGGTTCGCCGCAGCGGGTTCGAATTATCCGAACCGATCCAAGCTGTCACCAGCTTTCGCCCGGAGATCGACGCGAAGGCGGCCCTGTGCGCTCAAACGGCTATCGTACCGACACCACGCCAAGCGGCAGCACCAGCGCGGAACGTCAGCGCTACATGCCGAAATGTTTCGCCGACCCGGGCAACACGGTTACGTCGGCCTATGGCATGGATGCCGGCCCCAATACGAGTTGCAGCACCACGGCAATCACACCGCTGACCGATGTTTCCACGACGGCCGGCGCGAGCGCGGTCAAGACGGCGATCGATGCCATGGCTGCCGATGGAGCCACCAACGTGCCGGAAGGCATGGCCTGGGGCTGGCGGACCCTTTCCAGCACCGCTCCCTTCACCGAAGGCCGGCCGGATACGGAAAGGGGCAACGACAAGGTTCTGATCGTCCTGACCGACGGCGCAAATACCTATTACACGCCGACATCGGTGACGGCGCAGAGCTATTCGGGACCCAACTGGGCTTACGGCGGCAATGATCTGGCCGGCGCGAAGGCCATCTACTAGGGTCTGGACTCAATCAGCTTAACGGTGCGCACGGCATCCGATCCGGTGCGGGCGCCGTAAGGGTGCAATTCCGGGCTATCGATGAGAGCGAATCTCCTTGGCGGCACTGCCGAATATTTCCTCCAGGAGTTCGATCATGGGCCGTGTGCCCTTCTCCTGGCTGAAGATGTCTGCTGCAACTCGCAGAGCGCCGACCGAGATCATCGCGACGGTGCGCAATGCTGTTGATCGTTCGGGCTCCGGCCACCGCTCTTTGAGCGCTGCGTAGATTTCACCTTCCTGCTCTACGTAGAATGCCTGCTTGCGCGCCTGCACGCTCGGGCTGGTCCGCATCAGTTGGTCCAGCTCAATCATGTCGTTGGCTGGAATAGCGTCACAAACTCTTACGACCGCATCCCATACTGCGCCTATTGGCGTCGAGCCTGCAGGAGCGTTTCGCACCGCATCTGTCAGCAGCTCACCAATCCCACTTAGGACGGACAGCAGAATCTCGTCCTTTGACGTGAAGTAGTAGAAGAAGGTTCTGCGCGAGATTCCGGCTGCAGCAGCGATTTCGTCGAGTGTTGTCTGATCGATGCCGCGCTTGAGGAAAAGAGCAATGGCCTGCTCCGTGATGCGCTTCTTCGTCTCGCGCTTTTTCCGCTCCCGCAGGCCACCGCCCTCTGTACGCCCGGAGTTGTCCAACTCGGCCCTCTTGCAAAATTACACTCGGTGCGATATTTATCTTACACCAAGTGCGGAAATTATGAAAGGACGCAAGATGGCAAAGTGGAACGCCGGTGACATCCCCGATCAGCATGGACGAACCGCGATCGTGACCGGAACCGGTGGGTTGGGATTGGAGACGTCCCTCGCGCTCGCCCGAGCAGGATGCGACGTGACCATCGCGGGCCGCGACCCTCAAAAGGGCGCCGACGCGGTGTCCCACATCGAACGCGCGGTCCCGGGTGCGACTGTCCATTTCGGGAAGCTCGATCTGGCAGATCTGTCCTCGGTTGCCGCATTCGCAAAGCAGATGGAGAACGAGAAGCAGAGCCTGGACCTTCTGGTGAACAACGCCGGCGTCATGCTCCCGCCGCAACGGCAAGAGACCAGAGACGGCTTCGAACTGCAGTTCGGTACGAACTACCTCGGTCACTTCGCCTTGACGGCTCGTCTGAAGTCGCTCCTCTCGAAAGGCAAGGACGCCCGCGTCGTCGCGCTTTCAAGTCTCGCTGCAAACGGTGGACAGATCGATTTTGACGACATCAATCTCGAGAAGAACTATCGCCCAATGGCTGGTTACAGCCAATCGAAGCTCGCATGCTTGATGTTCGCCGTCGAGCTTGATAGCCGCAGCCGCGCTGCCGGATGGGGCTTTTCGGGCATGGCAGCCCATCCCGGCGTCTCGCGGACCGATCTCGTGCACAACACGCTTGGTCGGCGAAGCCTTGCGGGTTTGGCGCGGTCACTTTTGTGGTTCCTGCTCCAGCCCGCATCACAAGGCGCGCTCCCCTCGCTATACGCGGCTACGTCCGTCCAGGCGGAGGGAGGTGGCTATTACGGCCCCGACCGGTTTCGTGAAACTCGTGGGCATCCGCATCCTGCACGTATTCCCCCGCAGGCATTAGATCCGGTGGTCAGACGAAGATTATGGGAAATTTCTGAGAGAATGACCGATGTGACGCTGAGATGAAGTTCAGTCCGAGCGGTGGCCGGATACGAATACCAGCAGCATTACCGCGTGAAGCTAGCGACGAGTGTGCATTCGGTGAATGCAGCGTCCGTCAAGAACTCGCCACCTTACAGCGCTGGGACTCTGGGGCTGAGATTCGATCACAGCCAGAATGCCAGCGCGGTCACGAGCGCTACGCCTGACAGGAAGTTGGCAGCGAGTTTGTCGTAGCGGGTAGCGACGCGGCGGAAATCCTTGATCCGGCAGAAAGCGTTCTCGATGAGATAGCGGCCCCGATAGCGCTGCTGATCGCAGCGAATAGTGCGCTTCCGGTTGAGTCTGCCAGGAATGACCGGGCTGGTACCGTTCTCGCGCAGGGCCTTGTGAAGGCTGTTGGCATCGTAGCCCTTGTCTCCGAGCAGGTACCGCATGGGGCCGGCGCGTTCGAGCAACGCCGGCGCGGCCTTAACGTCGCTGACATTGCCTGCGGTGAGCATCAAAGCATACGGCCGGCCCAGCACATCGGTCAGGGCATGGACCTTGGTTGTCCAGCCGCCGCGAGAACGACCGATCGCTTGGCGGCGGCGCCCCCTTTTCCGCCAAACGCGGAGCGCTGGGCCTTGATGTAAGTGCTGTCGATCGCCGTGCTTTTCGTGACTGCGCCCGCCTCAGCCAGGGCATCAAGCAATTTCCTCCAGAAGCCCCGCCGCGACCAGCGATTGAACCGGTTGTAGATCGTCGTGGAAGGCCCGTAATCCGCCGGGCAGTCGCACCATCGGCAGCCGGACTTGAGCACATGGATGATGCCCGAAGTCACCCGACGGTCGTCAACTCGCCGGGCGCCCGGCTGGTTCTTCGGCAGGTGGGGCTCAATCGCCAGCCAGGCTTCGTTCGATAACCAGAATAACGAGCGCGACCGAGCAAGCCGATGAAACTGTTCTGGAATTCGACCGGAGCGACACTCTCCGACGTTTCAAGGCGATTGGCAACGAACTGTACAACCTGCGCATCGTCAGCTGATCGCCAGGCCTCCAACTCCCTGTCCCGGCAGGGCGTTCGGGCCGGATCGGTGCCGCAGACTTGCATTGGTTAGCGGTTGGTGAAGCGCCGACCAAGCAATCGAGCGGTTTCCCAAACCCGTCCTTCAGCGTTTTGTGAAAAGCTGGCGTCAATCGAGAATCCGCAGGCGGGGGCCGCTGCAAGACATGCGTGAACTTTGGCGCCGGTTCCGCCGCGACAGACGCGGCAACTATGCTCTCATGACAGTTGTGGCGATGGTGCCGCTGATGGGCGGCCTGGCGATCGCGGTTGACTTCACCGAAATGAACCGTGAAAAGCAGATGGTGACGAATGCGCTCGACGCCGCCAACTTCGCCACGGCGCGCCGGCTGACGGAAGGCGCGACCGACGACCAGTTGAGAGCCTATGCGCTCGACTTCTTCAACGCCAACCTGAACGATGTCGATCCGTCCAGCGCGACGCTCAACGTCACCTTGCCGAGCAACGCCACCGGCGGCGGCCTGCTGACGATGACGGCGCAGCTTGCCTACAAGCCTTATTTCTATCCGGCCTTCGCCCAGCTCGTCGGCAAATCCGCAACCGATGCGAACCAAAGCATCAACTTCAACGTCACTTCCCAGGTGCGGCTGAAGAACACGCTGGAAGTTGCCCTGGTGCTCGACAATTCCGGATCGATGACCACCCTGGGCACGGGCTCGGGCCAAAAGCGCATCGATCTTCTCAAGACCGCATCCAAGCAGCTGGTCGACACGCTGGCCCAGCAGGCGGTCATGATCAAGCAGGTCGACAAGCCGGTGCAGTTCGGCCTCGTGCCCTTTGCCGCTTCGGTCAATGTCGGCCCCGCCAATGGCAACGCCTCGTGGATGGACACGGAGGGCCTGTCGCCGGTGTCGAACGAGAATTTCGACTGGTCGACGCTGAATGCGGCCACCAAATACGCCCAGCAGACCAACGGCATCTGGTACAAGCGCGGCACCGGCTGGGGCAGCGAGGAAGGCCAGATGCTGACCCGGTTTTCACTCTACCGGGACATGAAGGTCGTCACCAACCACGAGCGTGTCGTCAACAGCAAGCGGGTGGTTTGCGACGAGTACAATTCGAACAACACCTGCAAACGCAGCCACGACGAATATGACTACATCGATTCCTACGGTCCGTTCGCCAGCTGGCAAGGCTGCGTGGAAGCCCGGCCCTACCCCTATAATGTCAACGACGCTTCGCCGTCCGGCGGCTCGGCCAACACCGGCATAGGCGTCGGCGATCCGGCAACGATGTTCGTGCCGATGTTCGCCCCGGACGAACCCGGCAATCACTGGAAGCTGACGCAGGACCCCGACGAAGCCGCCCCGGTAACCTACGGCGCGGTGAACAGCTGGTGGAACGACGATCCCACGAGCAGCACCGGCCAATCGCGGCTGCGCAACATGGCCAAATATTTCCAGCCGCGGCCGATCGATGCGCCGGCGCTGCCCGCCGGCAACGGCCCGAACTACAGCTGCACCACCAACCCGATCACACCCCTGACCGATGTCAGCGTCGCCGATGGGGCCACCTCGATCAAGGCGGCGATCGACCTGATGCAGCCGAATGGCGGCACGAATGTTCCCGAGGGCCTGGCGTGGGGCTGGCGGGTGGTTTCAAGCGGCGAACCGTTCACGCAAGGGCGCCTGGAAACGGAAAAAGGCAACGACAAGGTGGTGATCGTGCTGACCGACGGCGCCAACACCTATTATACGCCGTCGTCGCTGGGCTATTCGGACCCCGCCAACTCGAAGTCGACCTACGCGTCCTACGGCTATCTCAATCCCGGCTACAACGGCACCTCGGTCGGCCGCCTGTTCATGGGCACATCGAGCGCCATCGGTCAGTTCGACTATTCGAACGGCAATTACACCAATGCGCTCAACGAGCAGATGGCAACGCTTTGCAACAACGCCAAGGCGGCCAACATCATGGTGATGACGGTGGCGCTCGACCTGTCGACGACCCAGGCCAGCGACAAGCTGGCGATCAATGCGCTGAAATCCTGCTCGTCGGACTCGCGCTTCCGCAAGGATCCGACGGATCCGAGCAAGCCGGCGAAGCTGTTCTGGAACGCGACCGGCGCCAGCCTGTCGAACGACTTCAAGGAAATCGGCAACGAACTGTCGAACCTTCGGGTGGTCGGCTAAAGCGCGCCGCGTCGAAACGGCGCAATGGGCCCTTCTTCATGCACGTCGTTCTCCCGAAACCGGGGGCACTTTTGGGCGACATGCATGACCGCTCCTCTGGCGCAACGCCTGACGCCGGCAAGCCCTTGCGGGCGCTTGCCGTGACAGGCAGATATTGGCGGCCCGCGGGATCGCATCGCGGGCGTGCTTGGGGACGAACAATGCCCGATACCGCCAACCATATCGCCTTCGCGCTGGTCTGCCTCGGCATGGTGCTGACACCAGGCCCGAACATGATCTACCTGATCTCGCGCTCGCTGTCGCAAGGGCCGAAGGCCGGACTGATCTCGCTTGGCGGGGTCGCGGTCGGCTTCCTGTTCTACGTGTTGTCGGCCGCGTTCGGCATCACCGCGCTGCTGCTTGCCGTGCCCTATGCTTACGACGCGCTGCGCTTTGCCGGCGTTCTCTATCTCCTGTGGCTTGCCTGGCAAGCGGTGAAGCCGGGCGGACGTTCGCCGTTCCAGGTGCGCGACCTGCCGAAAGACAGGCCGCGCAAGCTGTTCGCCATGGGGCTGATGACCAATCTGCTCAACCCCAAGGTGGCCGTTCTCTATCTGTCGCTGCTGCCGCAATTCATCAGCATCGGCAAAGGCCACGTCCTGTCGCAGCTGCTCGTTCTGGGCGCGACGCAGATCTCAATCAGCCTGACCGTCAATGCCATCATCGCGGTGACTGCCGGTTCGATCGCCGCCTTTCTTGCCGGACGGCCATTGTGGTTGGTCATCCAGCGCTGGACGATGGGCGGCGTGCTGACAGCGCTGGCGCTGAAGATGGCGACCGACGCGCAGCGCTGAGTCCCTCCCAAAACCGGTTCCGACTTTTGGGATCATGCCCTAGCTACATCGGCCGGCGGATCGGCCGGATCTGCGCCGGTTCGACCACCTTGCGGTAGAGGTGCCAGGTGGCATGGCCAAGGATCGGCATGACCACGGCCAGACCGGCAAACAGCGGGATCGAGCCGATCACCAGAAGCACGGCAACCAGCAGGCCCCAAAGCGCCATCTGCAACGGGTTTGCCATCACCGCCCGGGCCGAGGTTTCGATTGCAGAGACGGCACCGACATCGCGGTCGAGCAGCAACGGGAAGGCAATCACCGTTGTGGCCAGCACCACCACGGCAAAGACAAAACCGGCCGCATTACCAAGCAGGATCAAGGTCCAGCCCTTGCCCGTCGTCAGCACGTCGCGGACAAACGCGCCGATCGAGGCCGGCGGCTGGTCGCCGAACAGGCTGGTGTAGATCGATTGCGCGGTGAACAGCCACAATAGGAACAGCGCAAACAACATGATGCCGATGACCGCGATCGACGGCAAGGCCGGAGAACGGCGCACGTCCAGTGCATGGCGCCAGTTCGTGTTCATGCCGAGCTCGCGCCGGCGGCTGATTTCATAGAGCCCGATCGCTGCAAATGGCCCGACGAGGGCAAAGCCCGACATCAAGGGGTAGACGAGCTGAATGGCGTTGGAACCCGAGCTCCACTGGGTCAGGATCAGGCCGACGATCGGGTAGATCAAACACAGGAACACGTAGTGGGACGGTTTTGCCCAGAAATCCTCGGCGCCGAGCTTGAGCGCGTCCCAGAGATCCGCCGTGGTGATACGGCGCACCGCGGGCTGCACATGCATCCCATAGGCGTCCGCCATGACATGAAAGCCGGCCATAACCATCCTCCCGTGAGTCGGGGGCGGTCACCGCCGTGATGGCCGCCCGCAGCTGCCACTAGTAGATGTGGCAGCATAGCCGATTTGCCGGGGGTTGTCGCCAAATGGATGATCTTGGACAGGTCTTCACGGGATTGTCATCACGCTCCCGGCAAAAGCCGGCGGCGCGGAACCTACCCCGGCGCGTTGAAGACCGCCTCGATATGGTGGCCGTCCGGATCGATGACGAAGGCGGCATAATAATGCGGACCATAGTCGGGCCGCGGACCCGGGGAGCCGTTGTCACGGCCGCCATGAGCAAGGGCTGCTGCATGAAATTGCGCGATGCTTTGACGATCCGGGGCGGCGAAGGCCAGATGAAAACCCGGACCAGGCGGCCGCTGCCCCTTCGGGCGAAGTTTGATCGCCAGCTTGTCGCCGCCGCCGGCGATCCCATAGCCCACCGCCTGGTCGGGCTCGCCGGACCTCAAATCATCCCAGACCCGGACATAGCCGAGCGGCGCCAGCACGGCATCGTAGAAGGCCGCCGAGCGCTCGATATTGGAGACGCCGAAGGAGATATGGCAGCATGTCCTGGAAAATCCCTGTCCTTGGCTGCTGTCGACCGCTTTCGTTCGTGCCGGCAGCCAGTGCTTAATTCACGGAATGTGATCGCCGGTCAGACGCCCGGACATACGGAAATCATGGTGCCCTTGAAGGCCTCGTTTGGCGAGCCGCCTCACCTCCTTTTAGAATCCACGCATTTTAGCAATTGCTTAAATTACCCATAGATATCCCGAGCGTATCACCTGGGCATTGTAAACCCTGGCGACGGACGATGTTCACATTGAGAGGCTTCTGGTCTTCGAAGCGCGGCAACTTTGCCATGGCGACCGCCATAGCGATGCTGCCGATAATGGTTGTGGTGGCCGGCGCGATCGATCTGACGGGCACGAGTGACGACGCCGCGCAATTGCAGAACTCGCTGGACGCGGCTGGACTTGCCGTCGGCACGAAGTACCTGCCCAGCATGGCCGAGAGTGATGTCGCGGCACTTGGGTTGACATTTTTTGCGGCCAATTTGAGCCTCGCCGACCAGCAGGAATATGCAGACAGCGTCTCGGCTTTTTCGGCAACCGCCAGCGGCGACCCGAGCGCCTATTACATCTCGCTTTCATCGAGCATCAACCGTCCGAGCTTCATCAATGGCGCGGCCCCATGGCCAGCTCACCGCTCGGCCACGGTCAAGATGAATCCCGGTGCGCAGGCCTGCATTCTGGCGCTCGATCCACATGCGTCGGCCGCAGTAAGCCTGCAGGGCTCGACCGATGTCTCCATGAGCAGCTGCGTCATCGCGGCAAACTCGGATGCGTCCGATGCTGTCAGCAGAGGCGGTTCCGCGCAGATTTCGGCGGGCTGTGTCTCGACCGTCGGCGGCACTTACGGGCTTTCGCCGCCCAGCGCCAATCTGACCTGCGGAGCCCCGCTCGAACATCAATATGCATCTTTCGATCCTCTGGCGGACGTCGTTCCTCCCCCTTACACATTGTGCCTGCCGGTCCCGAACGGCAGAACCTATACGCTGTCGCCCGGAACCTATTGCGACAAGACGTTGTCGGGAAACATCACGCTCAATCCGGGCGTCTACATCTTCCGAGGCGTTACCCTAAAACCCGGCGGCAACGGCAGCCTGACCGGTCAGGGCGTGACCTTGTTCCTCATGGAGGGCTCACAGATCACCATAAATGCCAATGAACAGGTGAACCTGTCCCCACCCACCAGCGGTCCCTACGCTGGCATCACCATTTTCGAGAACCGCGGCAACACATCGGCCCTGACGCTGAATGGCGGTGCAAATTCCGTGATCAGTGGGTTCGTCTATGCGCCGGACGCGGCGATGTCCTTTGCCGGCAACTCGGATATGAGCGGTCAGGGCGACTGTCTGAGGCTTGTTGGCTTGACCGTGCAGATGACCGGAAACTCATCCATCAAAACCGACTGCACGGCCGTTTTTGGAAATCGCGAGATGTATGCCAGCCGCCTCATCACGCTTGTGAAATGAGCAGTTGACCCGCATCTCCCACTCGGATTTTACCGCCCTGCCCGGCAAAAGCCATGATCGCCATTATGTCAGGTGGGCATGACAATCGCGAAAACTGCAAACTCCCCAATCTCGAATCCGAACAGGCGCACGTTGCTCAACGTCGCCGGCCTCGCAGCCATTGCCACGCTTTCCGGCTGCAGCACCGTCTCTGTACCGACGGGCGAAGGCGCAGGCGCCTCCTCCTCCGCCACGGCCACTCTGGCGGGCTTGCGCGCCACGGCCGGGCTCGGCCCGCTGGCACCGGACGCCCAGCTCGAACAGGCGGCGCTGCAGCAGGCCGGCTACATGGCGTCGCGCGAGCGCATGAGCCACTCAACGGGCTGGGGCAAGGATTTCGCCTCGCGCATGAAGGACAATGGCGTGCGGGGCGCCGCGGCCGAGAACATCGCCGAAGGCCGCTTCGACCAGCAAAAACTGTTCGACATCTGGATGCATTCGCAAGGCCACCGGCGCAACATGCTCGACCCGGATTTCAGCCGCTTCGGGCTGGCCTATGTCCGCGACGGACGCGACCCCGACCTGCGCTACTGGTCGCTGGTGCTCGGCAGGTAGCGTCTCCCCAAAGCCGTTTCGGCTACGCGCCAGCACCAACCGGCGCGCCAATCCCAGTCCATACGGCCGGCGCACCTCCCGCCGGCTCAGTCCATATGCGCCGCAGGCGCGCCGCCGCCGGCCGGCGCAGCCTTCGGCTTGCGCAGCAGGAAGACGAACGGGATGGCGGCCAACGTCATTACCATCAGTATTTTGAAGTCGTTGACGTAGGAGATCATCATGGCCTGGAGATTGACCATGCGATCGACCATCGACAGCGCCATCGGATCGCCGCCCGCCGCCGCCGGCGAGACCGCCCAGAGATTGGGATTGAACGGGTTGATGAAGGCCGAAAGCTCGGCGTGGTTGATCTGGGTGTTGCGCACCAGGAGCACCGTCACGACCGAGACGCCGATCGACGAGCCAAGATTGCGCACTAGGCTGAACAACGAGGTTGCATCGGTGCGGTAGCGTGCGTCGAGCGTGGCGAAGGCGACCGTCGACAGCGGCACGAACACCATTCCCATGCCCAGGCCCTGGATCACGCCGGAGCTGATGATCAGCCAGTTGTCCATCTGCGGGGTGAAGCTCGCCATGGTGTAGAGCGACTGGGCGGTCAGGAGGAAGCCGATGACGACGAGGATCCTGGCGTCGATCTTGCCCATGAGCCGCCCGACGACGAGCATCGAAATCATCGTGCCGACACCGCGCGGGCCGATGACGATGCCGATGGTGATCGTCGGGTAGCCGAAGATGGTCGACAGCATTGGTGGCAGCAGCGACATCGAGGCAAGAATGAGCACACCCATGACGAAGATGAACGCCAGCCCGGTCACGAAATTCTGGTCGAGGAAGATCTTCGGATCGATGAAGGGATGTTCCGCCGTCACTGTGTGAATGATGAACACCCAGAAGCCGGTGATCGCCAGGCCGAGTTCGATCCATATCTCGACCGAGGAAAACCAGTCGACCTCGCCGCCGCGATCCAGCATCAGCTGCAGCGCGCCGACGCCGAGCGATATCATGGCAAAGCCGAAGAAATCGAAGCTGCGCACGCGCCGGGCGACGGCCGGCAGATAGGCGGCCATGCCAAGGAAAGCGACGATGCCGACCGGCAGGTTGATGAAGAACACCCAGCGCCAGTTGAAATTGTCGGTCAGCCAGCCGCCCAGCGTCGGGCCCAGAATCGGTCCCAGCATGATGCCGGCGCCCCAGATGGCCATTGCCTGGCCGTGGCGCTCCTTGGGATTGATGTCGAGCAGGAAGGTCTGCGACAGCGGCACGATGGCGGCGCCGAACACGCCTTGCATCAGCCGGAACAGCACAATGGTTTCAAGGCTCCATGCCAGGCCGCACAGCATGGAGAAGATGGTGAAGCCGACCACCGCGGTCAGGAACAATTCCTTGCGGCCAAAGCGGTCGGCGAGCCACCCGGTGACCGGCGTCATGATGGCGGCGGCGACGATGTAGGAGGTGAGCACCCAGTTGATGTTGTCCGGAGAGGCGCCGAGATCGCCTGCCATGGTCGGCAGCGCGACATTGGCGATGGTGGTGTCGAGCGCCTGCATCACCGTCGCCAGCATGAGGGCGACCGTGATCAGGCCGCGATGCGGCACTTCTCGAAATGGCTCTGGCGTGCTCATGATGCGGAACTTCCAGCAGGTAACAAAAACGTGTACACAGGGGTTTCCGGGCGGCAAAGCCTTCCGATGAGAGACCTTCATCGCGGTGGGACGCGATTATCGATGTGGGGGTTACATCGACCGAAAGTCTCTGATGAGCGGATGCCTGCCGCCCGGAAACATGAGGACCGAAGGGTCCGTGTCGAAGATTTCAGATTTCGGCCTGGCCGCGACACGGCTTGAGCCAAACGCTGATCCTTCTCACGCCTCCCTCAGACCAATCCTTGGCTGTCCGCGTCCACCCGCCTGGCCGCCGCGGACTTCCGCCGACTTTACTGCGCGACCTCGCCAGCCGTGGCGTGGCCAAATATGGCGGGAAGGCCGCGGGCAACGCCGGTATCGACCGTGACCGAGGCGCTCATGCCGGTCCGCAGCGCCATCCTGGCGTCGGCATCGGCCAGTTCCAGGCGCACCGGGATGCGTTGCGTGACCTTGACCCAGTTGCCGGTGGCGTTCTGGGCGGGCAGCAGCGAGAATTCAGCACCCGTTCCCGCGCCGATCGCCTTGACCGTCGCCTCGAACGTCTTGCCCGGATAGGTGTCGACGACGATCTCGGCCTTCTGGCCCGGCTTCATGTTGGTGAGCTGGGTTTCCTTGAAATTGGCATCGATCCAGGTGTCGTCGGTCTCGACCAGCGAAAACAGCGGCGTGCCGGAGCCGACGAACTGGCCGACCTTGAAGGACGAGGCCTGGGAGACGACGCCATCGGCGGGCGCCTTCACCGTGGTCCGCGCCAGGTCGTAGGCGGCCTTGTCGCGCGCGGCGAGCGCGGCCATCACGGTCGGATGCTTGTCGGTTTCGATGTCGGGGTTGCCGCCGAGCGCGGCCTTGGCGCTGATGATACCCTGCTGGGCCATTGCGACCTGCTGCTTTGCCTTGTCGAGGTCGTTGCGGGCCTGATCCAGCGACGATTTCGCGTTGATGCCCTTCTGCGCGAGATCGGCGGCGCGGTCGTACTGCGACTGCGCATAGTCGACCTCGCTGCTGGCGGACTTCTCCTGCGCCATCGACTGGCTGTAGGCGGCGCGCAGCTGCTCGACATTGAGGCGCGCGGCGGCAACCGCGGCGTCGGCCTGGGCGAGCGCGATGCGGTAAGGCTCCGGATCGATGGTGAACAGAAGGTCGCCCTGCTTGACCATCTGATGGTCTGTTATGGCAACCTGGACGATGCGGCCGGCCGTGTCCGAGGCGATCGACACCTTGGCCTGCTGCAGATTGGCGTTCTCCGTCTCCTGGTAGCGTCCGCCGGTCACCCAGACATAGCCGCCACCGATGACCAGCGCCGCCGGCAAGACAAGCATCAGGAAGAAGCGGCCCGTGCGGCGCTTCTTCTTCGGCGCCGGGACCGGCTCCACGGGGGGAGCAACCGCGACAGGAGCCGCAGCCGGCTGGGCCGGCGCTTCCATCTCCACCTTGGCTGCGTTTTCGTTGACTTTGGCTACCGCGTTCATGCTACTGCGCCTTTCGTAGGCTCGACTTTTTCCGACGTATCGCCGTCGGCGAGATTCTGCGCCATCGCATCGAGCGCCCCGATCAGGATACGACGGTCCTCCGGCGAAACGCCGACAAGCGATTCCTCATAGACTTCGCCGGCCAGACTCTTGACCTCGGCGTAGGCCGCACTCGCCTTGGCGGTCGGGAAGATCATGCGCACGCGGCGGTCGGCGGCGTCGGCGCGGCGTTCGATCCAGCCACCTTCTTCCATCCGGTCGACGAGGCGCGAGACACTTATCGGCTCGATTTCGAGCAATTCCGCGAGCCGGGCCTGGGTAACGCCCTCTTCCTTGGCGACACGCACCATCAGGCGCCATTGCGCCGACGACAGGCCGAGCCCGCTGGCGCGCGTCTCAAAACGCTTGCGCATCAGACGCTGCACGTCATGGATCAGAAATCCCAGCCTGTCTATGCCATCAGAAACCATGAGCGACATATATAATAAGCGTGCTTACTATTCAAGATGCCCCGTCGCGACAAAAGCCGGCAAATGTGCATAGAGGTCGTGCAACGCGATCTTGGTTAGTGATTGGTGAACGCCCTCGTCCCTGGAAGACGGCCGGACAGGTGGAACCCGCCGTTTTTACAGCCGGTCTCTCACGACCAGCGTGACGACGAAGAAGGCGCCAAGCGAACTGGTGATGATGCCGATCGGCAGTTCCTGCGGCAGCAGCAGGGTACGCGCCAGAAGATCACTTGCCAGCAAGAGCACCGCACCGAACAGCGCACAGCTGGCGATCAAGCGCAGATGCAAGGGACCGGCCAGCGGGCGTGACAGATGCGGGATCATAAGCCCGACAAAGCCGATGACGCCGGCGACCGAGACGAGAACTGCCGTCGAGAAGGCGGCGACGAGAAACGTCGTCCTGCGCATCCGCGCCACCGGCACGCCGAGGCTCTCGGCGGCACTTTCACCGGCCAGGAAGGCGTCGAGCCTGCGATGGTTCCACAGACCGTAGGCCGCGATCGTGCCGGCGCCCAAGGCGCCCAGCCAGACATTGTCCCAGCGCGCAAGACCGAGCCCGCCCATCGTCCAGAACAGCACCGAATGGGCGGCGCGCTGGTCGCCGGCAAAGACCAGGTAGTTGGTCAGGGCGGTGAACAGGAAGGAGACGGCAAGGCCGGCGAGGATCAGCCGTTCCGGTCCCTGCCCCCTCACCCGCGCGACTAGAAGCAGGACGATGCAGGCGGCCAGTATGCCGCCGGTGAAGGCGGCGACCGGCAAGGTCCAGATGCCGAAACTGTCGCCGAAGACGGTGATGACGGAAACAGCGCCGGCGGCCGCCCCCGACGACAGGCCGAACAGGAAGGGATCGGCGAGATCGTTGCGGGTCACCGTCTGCAGCAAGGCGCCTGTTATGCCGAGGCCGCCGCCGACACAGACCGCCAGGATCGTGCGTGGCAGCCTGAGATCGACGACGATCTTGCCGACCGGGCCAGATGGCTGGTGCTCGTTCAACCCGACGGCATGGCCAAGCGAGGCGATGACGTCGGTCAGCGGGATCAGCGTCGAACCATATGCGATCGACAGCAGCACGAGGGCGACGACCGCCACCGTGCCCGCCACTATTGCCAGCGCGAATGCCTTGTGCCCTGAAAGCGCACCGGATTTATGCCCGGGGGCAAGAAGCATCAGAACGCTTCCGGATGCATCGCCTTGGCGATCTTGCCGATCGCCTCGATGTTTGCCGGCCCGGGCGTCAGTTCGGCATAGCGGAGCGCCACGAAGCGCTCGTTCTTGACCGCGTCCGTCTCTTTCATCGCCGGATGCGCCTTCAAGAAATCGAGCAGTTTCTTGTAGCCGCCGCCATCCTGGTAATCGAGCAGGATGAGGAATTGCGGATTGCGCGACGCCACGGTTTCCCAGTCCGTATTGCCCCAGCTGGTGTCCATGTCCGTCATGATGTTGTCGCCGCCGGCAGCTGATATCACGGCGCTCGGAATGGCGAATTTTCCGGCGGTGAACGGCTTGTCATCGCCTGAGTCATAGAGGAAAACCCGCGTCCCCTTTCGGTCGCCGACTTTCGCCGTGATGTCTGCCAATTGCGCCTTCCAGCCGGAGACAAGCTTTTCGGCTTCGGCGTCCTTGCCAAAGATTTTGCCCAGCTTTTCGACGTCGCCATAGAGCAGGTCCATCGAGGCTGCAGGCCTGGTCTTGTCGAGGTGGACGCAGCTTTCGCTCAGCACCAGCGTCTTGATGCCGTGCGGGGCGAGCGTGTCGGGCGTCACGTCGCCGCCCGGCTTCATGCCATAGTACCAGCCGGCGAAGAAGAAATCGGGCTCGACGGCGACGAGGTTTTCCAGCGTCGGGTATTTGGGCGCCAGTTCCGGGATGGAACCCTGCTCGGCCTTGAATTCGGGGCCGACCTTGTACCATCCGGTGATGCCGGTCAGGCCGACGATCGACGGCTGCAGCTTCAGCGCGAAGGCCATCTCGGCCATGTTGAGGTCATGGATGACGGCGCGCTTGGGCGGCGCGTCGAAGGTCAGCGGCTTGCCGCAGCTGTCGACGGTGACCGGGAAAGCGAAGGCTGTCGAGGCCAGCAGCGAGAAGACCAGCGACAGTGCGAGACGTTTCACGGATTTTGCTCCTTGGTTGAAAGGTATCGGACGGGGGATGGGTTCGATCAGGACGGCGGTGCGGCGCGGTTTGGAACATCGAACACCGTCAGTTCGCGGTCCTCGGTCGGATGGCGCAGGCGAAACACGTCGACCCCGAAAATCTCGCGGATCAGCTGTTGGGTCAGCGCCTCGCGCGGCGCGGCCAGCGCATGCAGCCGCGCTTGGCTCATCACCGCGACCCTGGTGGCGAAGGGTGCCACCAAAGCCAGATCGTGCAGCACCGCGATCACCGTCATGCCGAAGCCGGCCACCAGTTCGAGCAGCTCGCCTCGGGCGCGCGGATCGAGATGGTTGGTCGGCTCGTCGAGGAACAACACTTTCGGTTGCTGCGCGATGGCGCGCGCCAGCTGGGCGCGCTGGCGTTCGCCGCCCGACAGCGAGCCGATGGTGCGGCCAAGCAGCGGCAACAGGCCGGTCCGGCGCAACGCGTCGACGACGATGTCGCGCTCCTCGCTCCTGTGTCTCAGGCCGGCATGCGGGACGCGGCCAAGCTCGACATAGTCGATCACCGCCAGCCGCGGATCCGGCTGGTCGGTCTGGCCGACGACGGCGATGTGCAGGGCCCGCTCGGCGGTCGAGATCCGGTCCAGGCGGCGCCCGCCAAGCTTAACCTCGCCCGCACTTGGCCTGAGCATGCCCGACAGCATGCGCAGCAGCGTGGTCTTGCCGGCGCCATTGGGACCGATAATGGCAAGGCGATCGCCCGAGGCCACCGACAGGCTGACCGCGTGGACCAGATCGCGGCCATTCGCCATCGCGCAGAGGTCGCGGGCTTCGAGGAGTGGCGTTGTCATCGGCTGTTGCCCGCAAACTTGGCCGGTCCGGGAATGCGGGCCAGCGTCTTGCCGGCCAGCCGCGGCGGACGCTGTCCGGAATTGCACCAGCCGTCGGCGAGCGAGGCGTAAAGCCTGGCAAATCGCACGAGATCCCCGGCGTCGGCCTCGGCGTCGATGGAGCCGAAGAGATAGGAAGCCTTGCCCGGTGCCTGGAAGGCCACCGTCAGCGGCCGCGCGCAGCCCGCCATGCATTCGACGCCTTCGACCGTGAAGCCGTGCGCCACGGCGGGTTCATGATAGGCCGCGAGCCGGGACCGCAAATCCGCGCACAGGCTTTCGCCCGACCTGACCCCGGTCGGGATGTCACGGCAAAGCGTGCACACGATGATGCGATGATCGATGGCGCCGTCCAACTTTCCGTCACTTTCCAAAACTGGCGACGGAAGGATGTTGGCGAGCCGGCCGACAAGACCGACGTCCACGTCTCCTCCCGGCACACCCCGTCCGGTCAACTCAGCTGATGGCAGGTCTCCTGGCTGGCGGGTCTCAGCTCAATCCTGCCTTCCCAGCCTTGCCGGCCAGTGGCGTGTCGGATCTTGCTCACCGCTTACAGTTGCGGGGGCAGCCACGGTCTCGACCTTTTGCGGGCCTCACCGTGTTCCCTTTTCACCCCTTGCCTTTCAGCGCGGGGACCATCACCGGGTCATCGTAGATTTGCCCCCGGCACATCGCAACGATTCTTTTCTTGATGCCATCGCAGTCTTGCTCGATATGTAATAACATTACCTTTGAAAAGATATTTTCCGCAATGTCAAGACCCACCGACGCAGGCTATGCTGCCCCCGTCGGCAGACGTCGAAGGGAGGACAGGACATGCAGGCAATGCCGATAGCGCATCAAGCCGCGCAACCCGCAGTCGGCCCCATGTCCTCCTTGACCGGTTATCCGGCCGCCATCCTGTGCTGGCTGCTTTCGGCTGGTGTCTATATCGCGGCCAAATGGGTGGCGCCTGAAATGCCGCCCTGGGGCCTCTGCTTTTGGCGGCTGACGCTTGCTTGCGCCATCCTGCTGCCGATTGTGCACCGTCATCACGACGCGATGATCGGGCTTTTGCGAACCCGCGCCTTGGAGGTCGTCGCCGTGGGGGCGATCGGCCTCACGCTATGCCAGGGTATGATCTACCATGGCCTCAACGACACCAACGCCACCACGGCCGGCATCATCATGGCGCTTTCGCCTGTCATGACGATGGTGCTCGCGCGTTTCGTGCTTGGCGAACCGCTCGGACTGTGGAAGTCGCTTGGCGCGCTGGTTGCGCTCGCCGGAATGATTTTCATCGTTGCCCACGGGAATCTGACGGCGCTGCTGCAACTCAAGTTCAACACTGGCGAGCTCTGGATCGTCGGCAGCGCGTTCTGCTGGGCCCTGTACACCGTGCTTTTGCGCCGTGCCAAATTCGGCATCGAACTCCTGCCGATGGTCGTGCTGCTGCTCGGCGCCGGTGCGCTGGTCGCGTTGCCTTTCCATCTGTGGGAATTGTTCAACGACGCACGCTCCGCCATGGACGTCCACAGCGTTCTCGCGCTCGCCTATCTGGCAGGACCCGGCGGCGCCTTGATGTACTATCTCTACAACAAAAGTGTGGAAACACTCGGCGCGAGTCGGGCGAGCATGCTGCTCTACCTGCAGACGGTGTTCGTCGCCATGCTTGCCTATCTGCTGCTCGGCGAGGATCTCCACGATTACGATCTGATCGGTGCGGCGTTCATTGTCGCCGGCATCACACTCGCTACCGTGGTCAAACCCAGGTCAGTTCAACCGCGCGTGACGTAGAAATCCTCGGCAGCCCCCCAAACGAACAAGGCCCCTCCCGGGGCCTTGCACATCAAGCATGGCGGTAGGTTCTCCGCCCCTCACTTCCCCATCAACTGCTTGGCATTCTCCGCTGTGATCGCGGTCGTTTCCACCGTCACCGTCGGTTCCACCGAGGTCGCGCAGTCGAGCAGGATCTTCTTCGACATGTCGATCGCCTCCTTGGCACCCGTAGGATAGGTGAAGGTCGCTGCCCAGTCGCCCTTGGCAACGGCCTCTATGCCGCCGGCCGGCCCGGGCAGGCCATCTGTGCCGATGATCTTGACCTGCTTGCCAGCACCCTTGGCGGCGAGCAGCGCACCAGCCGCCATCATGTCGTTGGAGGCATAGAGCACCTTGATGTCGGGATGCGCCTGCAGCATGGCGGCGAAGGCGGTCTGGGCTTTGTCCGGCACCCAGTCGGCGGCCTGCTCGGCGACGACCTGGATCTTGGCGTTCTCCTTGACGCCGTCCTTGAAGCCGTTCAGCCGCTCGACCGCCGGCGTCGAGCTCGGCAGGCCTTCCAGCACCGCCGTCTCGCCGCCGTCCGGCAGCAAGGTCTTGGCGGTGTATTTGCCGGCCTCGAGTGCGATCTTGTAATTGTCGCCCCCGATGAAGGCGGTGTAGTCCTTGCCGGGATCGCCGACCGTCTTGCGGTCGAGCTCGATGACCGGGATGCCGGCATCCATGGCGCGTTTCACCGCAGGCGTCAGCGGCGCTGCCTCGAAGGGCGAGATCAGCAGCAGATCGACCTTCTGGGTGATGAAATTGTCGACCTGCGAGGTCTGCGTGTTGACGTTGCCGGCGCCGTCGGCGATCTGCAGCGTGAAGCCCGGCACTTCCTTGGCCGCCGCTGTCAGCTCGTCATTGACATGCTGGCGGTAAGGCTCGGCATTGTTGGCCTGCGAAAAGCCGATGATGAACTGGCCGTCCTTGGCGCAGGCCTTGACCATCGGGTCGGCGGCCTGGGCGGCTCCCGCGATGCACAGGCCGGCGCCCGCCAGAAGCACGACATGAAATGCGCGCCTCGTTCCTTGTCTCATGGTTTTCATACTCACTCTCCTCCTCGTCGGGCCGGGGGGCCAGACCTTGGTTTGACGTCGACTTTGCTGCCGTCTTCCTCCTAACGACCCAAACCCTCGCGGCGGCGGACGAGGGATTGAAGCACTGCCGCCAGCACGATGATCGCGGCGGTCGCGAGCAACTGCATGGCGGGCGTGATGTTGTTGAGCTGCAGGATGTTGGCGAGCGCGCCCAGCATGATGGTGCCGGCAACGGTGCCGACCATCGAGCCGGCGCCACCGAACAGGCTGGTGCCGCCGATGACAACGGCGGCGATCGCGGTGAGCTCGTAGCCCATGCCGTCATTGGCGCTGCCGAAATTGAACTGGCCGGCATGCACGATGCCGGCCAGAGCCGAGGCAAAGCCGGTGATGGCATAGACCGAGATCTTCACCATCGAGACGGGCACGCCGGAAATGCGCGCCGCGCGCTCATTGCCGCCGACGGCAAAGACATATCGGCCGAAACGCGTGGTGTTGAGCACGATGGTGGCGATCGCGGCAAAGACAATGAAGACGATGGTGGCGACCGGCACGGTGTTGTTGAACAGCCGCTCGCCGAGGATCGCGAACACTGGCGGAGCCAGGCCCGGCCCGTCGCCGTAGGAAATGTTGATGTACTGGTTGCCCGAGACGACCAGCGCCAGGCCGCGCGCCGCCTGCAAGCCGGCGAGCGTGACGATGAACGGTTCCAGCCGAAAGCGAGTGGAGATGGTGCCCTGGATGGCGCCGAAGACGATGCCCATGACCAGCACGGCGAGGATGGTGGGAATGAGACCGAAGCCGCCCGAGATCATCATCGATGCGGTGACGACGCTGGACAGGCCGAGCACCGCGCCCACCGACAGGTCGATGCCGGCGGTGATGATGACGAAGGTCATGCCGATGGCGATGATGCCGGTCTCCGACACGGCGCGCACGATGTTGGCGATGTTGTCGGGATCGAGGAACAGGATCTGGCCATGCCGGCGCGGCGAGAAGATGATGCCGCCGATCGCCACCACGACCAGGCCGATCAGGCTCTGGAAGCGCACCACCAAAGCGAGCGGATCGCGATGCCTTGGCGATGCCGCCGGCACCGCCGGGCTCGCCGTCACCGAAATCTTCTGTTCAGACATCAGGCCTCCCTGCCATTTGCCGCGTCAAGCACCGTGTGCTCGTCGACGCCGCCGATGAATTCCGCCACGTTGCGCCCTTCGCGCAGCACCACGATCCGGTCGCACAGGCCGATGAGCTCCGGCATCTCACTGGACGCGACCAGTATGCCGAGCCCCTGCGCCGCCAACTGCCTCAGCCGCGCGTAAATCTCGCCCTTGGCACCGACATCGACGCCGCGCGTCGGCTCGTCGAGCAGCAGCAGCCGGGGATTGCCGAGGATTTCCTTGGCCAGCACCACCTTCTGCTGGTTGCCGCCGGACAGCGCGCCGACGGCGATGTCGGGATTCTTCGGCCTGATATCGAACTGGCCGAAGGACTGCTTCACCGCATCCGCCTGGCGGCGCTGCGACATCAGGCCGAAGGGCGAGATGCGGCGGATCACCGACATGACCAGGTTGAGCCCCACCGCCATTCTGAGCATCAGCCCGCTGCCGCGCCGGTCGTCCGTGACGAAGGCGATGCCGGCCGCGCGGGCCGCCCTGATCGAATCCAGCCTTACAGGCCGGCCGTCTATGGCAACCTCGCCTTCCCAACGGCCGGACAGGCCGGTGCCATAGAGCGCGCTGAGCAGTTCGGTGCGCCCTGCCCCCATGATGCCGGCCAGCCCGACGATCTCGCCCGCCTTGACGTCGAGCGAGACACCGCTCGGCGGCTGCCAGCCGGCGCTTTCATGGGCGAGCCTGAAGCTGGCATTGCGCAAGCTGAGCAATGTCTTGCCGGCCTTCGTCGACCGTTCGGGATAAAGCTCGTCCAGCGGCCGGCCGACCAGAAGCCGGACCAGTTCGGCCTGCGGCGCGTGTGGCTCGGTAACGCCGGCGACGCGGCCGTCGCGCATCACCGTCACCCGGTCGGCGATCTGCGGCACCTCTTCCAGGCGATGCGAGATGTAGACGATGCCGACGCCGCTGGCGGCGAGTTTGCGCATGATGTCGAACAGCCTGTCGACCTCACCTACCGTAAGTGCCGCCGTCGGCTCGTCCATGATCAGCACGCGCGAGGCGTAGGACAGCGCCTTGACGATCGCCACGACCTGGCGCTGGCCGATCGACAGGTTCGCCACCATGCTGGCCGGGTCGATAGCCAATTCGATGGCTTCGAGCCGCTTGCGGGCCTCGCTGCGCATCGCCGGCACGTCGAGGAGGCCGCCCGGCCGCATCAGTTCGCGGCCAAGGAAAAGGTTGGCCGACACATCGAGCGTCGGCACCAGGTCGAGCTCCTGGAAGATGGTGGCGATGCCGGCCGCCTGCGCCTCGCGCGGGTTGTTGAAGGTGACCTGCTTGCCGTCGATGTGGATGGTGCCCTCGTCCGGCGCGTAGACGCCCGACAACAGGTTCATCAGCGTCGATTTACCGGCGCCGTTTTCGCCAAGCAGGGCATGGATCTCGCCCGCCTTGAGGTCGAAGTCGACGCCGCGCAGCGCCTGGACGCCGCCGAAGCGCTTGACGGCGCCGGTGACGGACAGCAGCGGCGCGCTCATGTTGACCTCGTGGCGGCCGGCCTCGCGCAGGACTCCCGCACCTGCAGCGCCGCCTGTAGCCGCACCGCCTGCGGTTCCAGGCCGGTCGATGCAATGCGGGTGCACAGCAAGGCGGCCGCCTGCCGTCCGATCTCGGTGCAGGGTTGCGCGACCAGCGTCAGCCGCGGCTCGAAGCAATCGGCCCATTCGAAGTCGTCGAAGCCGGCAAGCGAAAGGTCGCCAGGGATGGAGAGACCCCTTTCGCGAATGGCGCGGACTGCCCCGATCGTCGTCATGTTGTTGCCCGTGACCAATGCGCTGGGCGGCGACGGCAGGGACAGGATCGCATGGGTCGATACCGTCGCACTCGCCGTGTCGACATTCTCCGGCGAGACATAGTGCGGCAGGCATTCGAGTCCATTGGCGGTCAGCGAGGCGCGAAAGGCCTCGACGCGTTCGCGGGTCGTCGCCAGGCCCGGCTGGCCGGCGATGTAGCCGATGCGCTTGTGGCCGAAGGCGGCGACATGATCGATCAGCGAACGCATCGACGACTGGTTCTCGACGCCGATCTGGTCGAAACGGTCGTCGGCGAAACGGTCGATGAGCACGCAGGGCAGCTTCTTCTCGGCCAGGTAGTCGATGGCGCGCTGCGGCGCGCCCGACGGCGCCAGGATGACACCGTCGACGCGACGCTGGTGGAAGGCGCGCACCACCGAAAGCTCGCGGTCGGGGTCTTCCTGCGTGTCGGAGAGGAAGACCATGAGGCCGAGGCGCGCGCATTCGGCCTCCACCGCGCAGATGATGTCGGTGAAATAGGGGTTGGAAATCGCCGAGATCGCGAGGCCGACGCTGTTGGTCGAGGCCACTTTCAGCGACCGCGCCAGCTCGTTGGGCTGGTAGCCCATCGCGGCGATCGCGTCATTGATGAGCCGCGCCTTCTCCGGCGAGACAAAGCGGGTGCGGTTGATCACATGCGAGACGGTCGAGACCGATACGCCGACGCGGCGCGCGACCTCAGCCATTGTCGGCATGGCGACTCAAATGGAGTGCTGGCAAGCGCTCCTCCCTGATGATGCGTTCCAGTCCGCTCTCATTGGCTTTGGCGGATTTCGAGTGATGATAGTGCCATCGAAACGTTTGCGCAATCGATTCGATGACTTTGTCCGACCAAATTCGTGCGCGGCGCAATTTCGATCAAATTGCCACGCAAGAAAGCGGCAAGATGGTCCGGCCAAATGCGAGAAGTCATGAACCCGACCGAGAAAGCACTGTGGTTTGTCGAAAGCCATCTGCCGGAGGCTGTTACACTCGACGATGTCGCGGCAAGCAGCGGCGTGTCGCGCTTTCATGTGACGCGCGCCTTCGGCGCCGCCACCGGCCGCTCCGTCATGGGCTATATGCGCGCCCGCCGGCTGACCGAGGCGGCGCGCAGGCTGGCCGACGGGGCGCCCGACATCCTCTCGGTGGCGCTCGATGCCGGCTACAACTCGCATGAGGCCTTCACCCGGGCCTTCCGCGACCAGTTCGGCACGACGCCGGAACTGGTGCGCGCGCAAGGCTCGACCAAGACCCTCGACCTCGTGAAGCCGATCCTGATGGACCAGTCCTTTCTTGCCAACCTCGAGCCACCGCGCTTCGAGACCAGCCGGCCGTTCCTGATCGCGGGGCTGGGCGAACGCTACAACTGCGAGACCAGCGCCGGCATTCCGATGCAATGGCAGCGCTTCGGCCCCTTTATCGGCAACATTCCGGGCGAGACCGGCGACGTCGCCTATGGCGTCTGCGTCAACGGCGACGATGCCGGCAATTTCGACTACATCGCCGGTGTCGAGGTCACGGACTTTTCCGACCTTCCCGGGGAATTCAGCCGCGTGCGCATACCGGCGCAGAAATACGCGGTGTTTTCGCACCGCGAGCACATTTCAACCATCCGCCGTACAGTCAACACGATCTGGAACAAGTGGCTGCCGGCCTCCGGGCACGAGATAGCGGACGCGCCGGAATTCGAGCGCTATGGCCCGGAGTTCGATCCGCGCAGCGGCAATGGCGGGCTGGAGATCTGGATACCGGTCAAGTCCTAGGTATCGAGCAGACCGCACCTTGGCATGGGCCAAGGTGCGGTCCGCCGCTTCGCCTACTCCACGGTGAGAGCGACCTCATAGAGGCCGGGATGAGCCTGACCCAAGGCCCGGTTGCGGTCGAGAAAACCGTTGCTGCGCAGATGCTCGAAGACCCGCTGCATGGCCGCCTGATCCCGGGCCTGGGCGTAGTTGACGATCCGCGTGCCGTCGAGACTTCGGTGCAGGCTGGCGGACATCCAGCCGGCAATGCCGCGGCAACTTATTGCCGCCTCCTGCAGCAAGTCGATCAGCGCCTGCTGTCCGCCTTCGGGCACGGTGAAGACATTGATCTGGATGATGACGCCGGTGTCGGCGCGAATGATGGGCATTTTGCTTCTCCTTCGTTGGCGCCTGGCAAACGAAGGAACGCCGATCAGCGAAGACCCCGAACGCCAAGCCGGGCGTAAAAGCACGCCGTGGGCTTGCCGTGGGTTCCCATATTGGATGGGAACGGAGCTTCCAGCTTGTGGAAGGGAGCGGGCTTACCATATGCCGCTCCAGGGTCCTTTTCGACCCGCGTTTCATATCATCGACCCAAGGCGCCAACAACCCGTGCATCGTGGGATGCCGGACGGCGTTCGCTAGAGGTCGAGATCCCAGGTCTGCCCGACCAGATCCTTGCCGAAGGAATGGTGGCGCTCTTCATCGATCAGCTTGAAGCCCGCCGCCTGATAGATGCGGCGGGCCGAGCCCAGTATATCGTTGGTCCAAAGCGTCAGCGTCTTGTAGCCCTTGGCTCGCGCGAAGGCGATGCACTCGTCGACCAGGCGCGCGCCGATGCCAAGGCCGCGTGCCGAAGGCTCGACATAAAGCAACCTGAGCTTCGCCACCTCGGGCGACTTGCGCACGACGAAGACCGAACCGACGACCTCGCCATCGCGCTCGGCGATCCAGCTGCGCTCCCATTTCGGGTCGAAGGATTTGACGAACGCGGCAAGGATTTCGGCGACCAGCGCCTCGTAGGTTTCATCCCAGCCATAATCCTGCGCGTAGAGCATCCCTTGCCGGCGGGTGATCCAGCCGATGTCACCGATCTGCAGCGGCCGCAGCAGATAGGGGATTTTCGGCTCGGCGCTTTCGTCCAGCAGGGCCTGGATCGTCCGCATGGACTTCACCAGCCGGTCCTGCTCCGAAGCAGCCAGCCGATCGAGCAGCGCCGCGACCTGATCGTGCGAATCCTTGTTCAGCGGCGCGAAGGCATTCCTGCCCGCCGGCGTCAGCGCAATCGAGGATTGCCTGGCATCCGAAACCAGCGTCGACCTGGAGATGAGGTCAAGGCGTTCGAACTTCTTCAGCAGACGGCTGACATAGCCGGCGTCGAGACCGAGATCGCGCCCGAGGTCGGTCGCGGTCAGGCCGTCGCGGTGCGCCAGTTCGTAGAGCACACGCGCCTCGGTCAGCGAGAAGGCGCTTTTCAACAGCCCCTCGTCGAGCAGGCCGATCTGGCGGGTGTAGAAGCGGTTGAAAGCCCGCACCGCATCGATCAGCGCCTTGTTGGGCGCTTCGTTGCTGGGCTGATGGTGAATCGTCATGGGTATCTCCTGTCTTTACAGGATCAACCATTTACTTGACGGAGTCAATTATATGACGTGATCACATCATCGGCAACACCGGCCAGCGATCGACGATTCTGCCCTGGGAAAGCACGGCGATCGGCCCGAATTGCTGCAGCACGGCCTCGCTCTGCGTCGGCCGCAGGAACGCGTAATCGCCCGACCTGGCGACGCTGTCCGCGGGCAGGCCCATGAATTGCTGGTTGGAGGACGGGCCGAGCAGGCCATTCGTCTTCATGCCTTCGGGAAAGACCGGCTCGGCCATCCACTTGCCGCCATAGAGGTAGCAGCCCTTGCGCGGAAACCGGCCGAGTGCCTGCAGCAGGCGGGAAACGGCCGGCGGACCCGGCAGCATCGGCTCGACCACTTTCAGGATCGGCGTCGCGATGAAGACGGCCGGCTGGAAGCCGTCGAGGCCGGCTGTGTCGAAATCGCTGGGCAGCACGAAGGCCGACCCCATCGACACTTCATTGGCCATGCCGCCATGATGCAGCAGCGCGGTCTTGCTGCCGCCAATGTTCAGGATGCGGCGCTGGTCCGGACCGAGGCGCGCCACGAAAGCGGCGGCCCGCTCCGCGGCCTGCGCCAACGCCTTGGCCGGCCCGCCGAACAGGCCGGGAATGTGCGGTGCATGCGCCTCATAGGCCATGACGCCTTCGCAACGCAGCCGTTTGTGGGCTGCCAGCGCGCTTAATGCTTTCGACAGGTCCTCCAGGCTGGCGAAGCCGCCGCGATGCAGCCCGACATCGATCTCGAAGGCGATGCGCAGTTCGAGATCGAGTTCGGTCGCGAGAGCGCCATATTCAGCCAGCCTTTCGCCACTGTCGATCAGCCAGCAGACACGCGACCAGTCGGCGCCACCCTTCACCAGCGCCGCCCTTGCCGCGCCGACCGGCATCGGCTTGCCGTACAGGAGACCCGCATCGGGAAACGCCGCCAGCACCGCCGCGCTGATCGGCGGATGGAAAGTCATGAAGCGGTCGGTTCCAAGCGCCTTGCCGATGTGCGAAAGCAGCGGCAGGCAAGCGAGCGACTTGTCGACCAGCCGCACCGCAAGGCTGGGATCAAGCCTGGCTTTGACCAAGGCAATGTTGCCATCCAGCCGGTCGAGGTCGAGTAACAGACAGGGCCGGAAGATGCCGGCGGTTTTCAGTGCTGCGGAGAGCGCGGCGAAATAGGCGCTCATCGTTCGATGCCAAAAGGACTGGGTTCAATGCCGAACAGGCCGGCCATGTAGGGCGAGACGAAGCGGTTCTGCGGATCGATGTCGCGGCGCACCGCCATGGCGTCGTCCCAACGGGGATACAGCTTCTTGAAATCCGCCGCCTTCAGGCTGTGCATCTTGCCCCAATGCGGCCTGCCGCCATATCTGCGGAAGATCGGTTCTGCCGCTTGCATGAACGGCAGCGGATCGCTCGCCGCATCATGGTGGATGGCGATCGAACATGTCGGCCTGTTGTAGAAGGGCGAGAGCCAGAACTGGTCGGGCGCGACGCTGCGCACCTCCATTGGGAAATAGACTTCGGGAAAGCGCTTTTCGGTCAGCTCGATGATCTCGGCCAACGCCTTCGGCCCCTCCTCGAACGGAAGGTGATATTCCATCTCGTTGAACTTGGTCTGCCGGTCGCTGGCATAGACGTTGAGCCAGTCCTGCACATAGTCCTCAGCGGGCACTTTCGCGACGGCACCGAGGATCAGCCGGCGACGCAGTGACGGCAGCCAGGCGAGCCCGGTGCGCAACCGGCGCAGCGTGCGCAAGGAGCCTTCATCATCGTCGGTCGGGCGCGTGGTGGTCGCCTCGGTGCTGAAGTCGCTGGCGATGAACTGCGCATGGCCGGAAAACGGAATGTAGTAGAATTCGGCCGAGCGGTGCGCGGTCATCATCTTTTCGAAGTCGCGAAGCATGTCGCCGATCGGCAGCACCCATTTGCGGCGGCGCAGCCGGTAGGTCGCGATGTTGTTCAGCGTCACTTCGCTCAAGACACCGAACGCACCGAGCGCGACGCCGATGGCGTGGATCATGTCCTGATCCCCTGCCCTGGTGAAGTCGCGAACCTTGCCAAGCCCGTCGACGATCTGCACCGTCTCCAATTGCGTATGATAGGCGCCGAGCGTCGGCCCCGAGCCATGGGTGGCGGTTCCCATCGCGCCGCCGATCGCCTGGCGGTCGATGTCGCCCATATTGGGCAGGCCCTGGCCGATGCCCTCCAGGATGTGCATGAGCGGACCAAGCCGGGTCCCTGCCTTCACGCGTGCCTGATGCTTTTGCGGGTCATGCGAGACCAGCCCTTCCAGCTTTTCCAGAGACAGGATCGTGCCCTCGGATTTCACCAGCGGGGTGAAGGAGTGACCGGCACCGGCGACACGGACCGGGCCGGGTGCGGTGCGAACGAGATCACCAATTTCGCCAGCATCGGCGGGGCTCGCTATCAGCCGCGGCGCGGCGGTGACAAAACCGGACCAGTTGCTCCAGATGTTCGACATGGCACTCACGCAACAACCTGGCGACGCCGCGCCACGAGGACGAACAGGCCGAGCAACAGCACACTGGCCAAGGCACTGCCGGCGGCGAATTCCGGAACCGGGCGGAAATCCTTGCCGTCGATGAGCAGCGACGCCGCAACCGGCCCGATCGCCAGGCCGAAGAGCTGCGCGGCCGGCACCAAGAGCACGGCGGTGCGGGTGTCATCGGCCGTGATCGCCAACCGGATCTGGTAGGGCACGATGAACAGGAGGATGAAACCCATGACCAGCGCGGCGACCCAGAAGGTGGTGAGGGCAGGTCCGCTGGCCAGCACGAGCGAGGCGACAAGCGCGACGGTGCCAATGACCGTGATGGCAATGCGGTAATCGATGCGCGCTTCGAACGCGGTCGCCATCATCGCCCCCGAGACCTGCACCGCGAGGCTGGCCGAGACGATCAGGCCGACGGTGCGGCCGTCGATGCCGAATTGTGCGCCAAGCGGCTCCAGAAAGGCCCAGACCGCACCGAAGAACATGAAGTAGCAGAAGACCGACAGCAGCGCGGTGATCGAGGGAACCGTCAGCACATTGGCCAGATTTTCTTCCTTCGGCAGGTCGGCATAGTCACCAGGGACGATGAAGGCGACGACGAGCGACAGGACGCAGACGACCGCGAGAACGAGGAAGCCGCCAGCCGATCCGGCCGCCGGGATGACATAGAGCGCCAGCAGCAGGGCAAGCGCACACTGCGCCAGCGTCTGCATGGTGACGAAAAAGCCGCCGATGCGCTCGGCGCGCCGCGAACGAGCGATCAATTCGGTGGCGACCGCGACCAGCCCGCCTTCGGCAAGGCCGGCCAAGGCGCGTGCCGCCATCAGCGTATTGGCGCCGGCGGCATAGGCCGTCCAGACATTCGCCAGCGCCAGCAGCAGCAGCAGCACCGCACTCTTCCAGCGCATGTTGCGGGCCGAAAGCAGCATCGCCACGATTGCCGAACCGACGGCAATGGCGATCATCTCGGCGGTGGCGACCAACGCCAGTTCGTCGCCGCTGACATGGCCCTCTGTATAGAGCGCGCCGAGCAGCACTGGCTGCAGGCCGAGTATGAGCAGGCCGACCGATCCGATCCACAGCGCCGAGGCAAGCTGCCCGCCAGTCGGGTTGCCGACCAGCCAGTCGCCGCCGGCAGCATGGCCGGCACTTGTCGAAGTCAAAGGCGCCTCCCAACGTCCTTGCCGCACGGCAAAAAAGCTGACAATCTGTCAGCATTTCAGAAACTGATACTTGATCATATTTTTTGTCAACCAGAATTTGGCAATTCGTGCGAAAGACCGGTGCATGGTGGAAGGAAGGCGAACAGCGACCGAACCGAGGCGCAAGCCCAAGCAGGAGCGCAGCCGCGAGCGCATCGACGCCATCCTGTCGACGACCATGCGGCTGATCGGCGAGAAGGGCATTGACGCCGTCACCATGAAGGAAGTCGGCGCGTTGGCGGGCGGGCCGATCGCCACCGTCTATCACTACTTCCCCAACAAGTCGGCGATCCTGGCGATGCTCTATGAGCGGTTCTCGGAACTGAGCCGCGCGCGATTGACTGATATCCTCGCCGATGTCCGCGAAGCCAAGGACGTCATTGCCGCTGCCGACCGGTTGCTTGACGACTACCTCGGCCGCGTCGCCGGCGATCCGGCCATCCAGGACCTGCAGAACGCTATCCAGGCCGACAAGGCGCTGAAGAATCTCGACATCGCCGAAACCCGGCATCAGGCCAGGATGTTCTGCGACCATGTCACCGCCTTGATCGAGCCGGGCAAGCATGAGCAGTTCGAACGCATGGTTCTGTTGATCTTCCAGCTCGCCGGTGGCGTGGTGCGCCTGGCGCTCGCCGAGGGCGAAGCGGAAAGCCGCCGGACGATCGAGGATTACCGCTCGATCATCCACACCCAGTTGCGGCTGTTTCTGTAGGCCCCAATCCGTGGAAAAAATTACCATCTTTCGAGGCTGCCGCGCGCCTTGACTCTCACAGGTCGGCGGCCTATTTCAGCGCCACGTTAGCACTCGCCCTTGGTGAGTGCTAACTATGTGTCCGGTTTCGCCGGACGGAGGAACTGTTTCTCACCGTTCTCATTCGAGGAAGAAAAAATGGCAAAGTCGAAGTTCCGCCCGCTTCATGACCGCGTGGTCGTTCGCCGGGTCGAATCCGAATCCAAGACCGCCGGCGGGATCATCATCCCGGATACGGCAAAGGAAAAGCCGCAGGAGGGCGAGATCATCGCCGTCGGCTCCGGCGCGCGAGACGAAAGCGGCAAGCTGGTCCCCCTGGACGTCAAGGCTGGCGACCGCATCCTGTTCGGCAAGTGGTCGGGCACCGAAGTCAAGCTCAATGGCGAAGACCTTCTGATCATGAAGGAATCCGACATCATGGGC
>NZ_JBSKBO010000009.1:0-327439 GCF_053714255.1 Mesorhizobium sp. 43Arga | reverse complement strand
TTATTTCGGCCTCTCCGGCTCGGACGCCAACGAAACCAACATCAAGCTGATCTGGTATTACAACAATGTGCTGGGCCGGCCGGAGAAGAAGAAGATCATCTCGCGCTGGCGTGGCTATCACGGTTCGGGCGTGATGACTGGATCGCTGACCGGGCTCGACCTGTTCCACAACGCCTTCGACCTGCCGCGCGCGCCGGTGCTGCACACCGAGGCGCCGTACCATTTCCGCCGCGCCGACCGCTCGATGAGCGAGGAACAGTTCTCGCGGCACTGCGCCGACAAGCTCGAGGAGATGATCCTGGCCGAAGGGCCCGAAACCGTCGCCGCCTTCATCGGCGAGCCGATCCTCGGCACAGGCGGCATCGTGCCGCCGCCGGCCGGTTACTGGGAGAAGATCCAGGCGGTGCTGAAGAAGTATGATGTGCTGCTGGTCGCCGACGAAGTGGTTACCGGCTTTGGCCGGCTAGGCACCATGTTCGGGTCCGACCATTACGGCATCAAACCGGATCTCATCACCATCGCCAAGGGTCTGACCTCGGCCTATGCGCCATTGTCGGGCGTCATCGTCGCCGACAGAGTGTGGAAGGTGCTGGTCGACGGGTCCGACAAGCTCGGTTCGCTTGGCCATGGCTGGACCTATTCGGCGCATCCGATCTGCGTTGCCGCCGGTGTGGCCAATCTCGAACTGATCGACGAGATGGATCTGGTGACGAATGCCGGCGAGACCGGCGGCTATTTCCGTGCCGAGCTCACCAAGGCCGTCGGCGGCCACAAAAATGTCGGCGAGGTACGCGGCGACGGCATGCTGGCGGCAGTCGAGTTCGTCGCTGACAAGGACGACCGGGTGTTCTTCGACGCCTCACAGAAGATCGGGCCGCAAGTGGCGACAGCGCTGGCCGCAAGCGGCGTCATCGGCCGCGCTATGCCGCAGGGCGATATTCTCGGCTTCGCGCCGCCGCTCTGCCTGACCCGCAGGGAAGCCGACATCGTCGTCTCGAAGACGGCGGATGCGGTGAAGAGCGTGTTTGCCAATCTCTGAGATCGACGATGAATGCCATGACCACAACCGTCCCCGCCACCATGGCCGCCGTCCTGCTCACCGGGCACGGTGGACCGGAAAAGCTCGTCTACCGCACCGATGTGAAGGTGCCCTCGCCCGCACCGGGTGAGGTGCTGGTGAAGGTCAGCGCCTGCGGGATGAACAACACCGACGTCTGGGTGCGCCAGGGCGCCTATGGCACGGAAGAGGACGCGGCCGCCGTGTCGACCTGGCGGCGCCAGGGCAACACGCTTGTTTTCCCGCGCATCCAGGGCACCGACACGGTTGGCACCATCGTTGCCGTTGGCGGTGGCGTTTCGCCGGATCGGATCGGCGAAAGGGTCATGGTCGATTTCTCCATCTACAACCGCGATGACGATTCACTCGCCGACATCGACTATATGGGCCATGGCCGCGACGGCGGGTACGCCGAGTACCAGGCAGTGTCGGCGCAGAATGCGCATGTCGTCGACACGGAGATGAGCGATGTTGAGCTCGCCACCTTCTGCTGCGCCTACCTCACCGGCGAACAGATGCTGGAACGCGCTGGCTTGAAGGCTGGTGAGCGTGTTCTGGTCACCGGCGCTTCGGGCGGCGTTGGCTCTGGCATCGTGCAACTGGCGCGGGCACGGGGCGCCATTCCCTATGCCGTCGTCGGCAAGGGCAAGGAACAGGCGGTGCTCGACATCGGCGCCGAAGCGGTGATCACCCGTGGCGCCGCCGACCTGCCGCGAGCCGTCAACGAAGCGACCGGCGGCCAGCCTGTCGACGTGGTCGCCGATCTCGTCGGCGGCGCGATCTTCAACGACCTGCTGCGCATCCTGCGGCCCGAAGGCCGCTACACCACCGCGGGTGCGATCGCCGGGCCGGTGGTGCAACTCGATCTCAGGACCATGTATCTCAAGCAGCTGCAACTGCATGGCTCGAGCCAGGGCACGCGGGCGGATTTCCGCCGCATCGTCGGCTACATCGAGGCGAAAAAGATCCGGCCGCTCGTCGGCGGCGTCTACAGGCTCTCCGATTTCCACCGCGCACAAGCGGATTTCGTCGCCAAGGATTTTGTCGGCAAGCTGGTGGTCGTGCCCGACGCCGTCGCGGAGGGGCCGGCATAGTTTCCTGATCCTCGCTCTGGTCACCTTCGCGCCGCTGTCCCAATGGGAATGGCTTGCAGTCGCGTCTGCGAGCCGTCACAAACGGCGACGCCCGTTGTAATGCTGGTCCGGGCATCTGGTCACAGGATACAGGCGAGACATGACAGCCCGGATAGTACTGCTCGATGCCAAGCCGCTCGGCGTGGCTGACGTCGCCGAGATCGCGCGCCGCAATGCCCGGCTTATGCTGGGCGAAGAGGCGATGCGCCGCATCCGGGCAAGCCGCGCCCTGATCGAGCATCTGACCGGGCTTGGCAAACCGATGTATGGCGTCACCACGGGCCTCGGCGCCTGCGTCGACACGCCGCTCGCGCAGGCCGACCTGATCGCCTTCCAGCACAGCGTGCCGCTCAGCCACAGCATGGGCATAGGACCGGCGCTGCCGACGGAGGCGGTGCGGGCGCTGATGACCGCGCGCATCTCAGGCATGGCCGCCGGCGGCACCGGCACCTCCGAACGCGTGGTCATGGGCCTTGTCGCCGCGCTCAATGCCGGCGTGCATCCGGTGATCCCGACCTGGGGCTCGATCGGCGCTGCCGACCTTGCCCATCTCGGCCATATGGCAAGGTCATTGTGCGGCGACGGCGAGGCGGAGTTCCAGGGCAGGATCATGCCGTCCGCCGAGGCACTTGCCTTGGCCGGACTCGAGCCGCTCGACCTGCGCGAAAAGGACGGTCACGCCATCATCGTCGCCAACAGCCTGTCGACCGGAACGGCGTGCCTGTGCCTCGAAGACGTCGCCCATCTCATCGACTGGGCGCTGGCAGCGGTCGCGCTCAACTATGAGGCGTTTCGCTCTTCCCTCACGGCGATCGATGAGCAAGCGCTGGCCGCGCGGCCGGCTTTCGGCCAGCGCGAGATCGGCGCCCGGCTGCGCGCGGAGCTGGCGGGAAGCGGCCTGTGGCAGGACAAGGCAGCGCGGCGCCTCCAGGATCCGCTCAGCTATCGCTGTGTGCCGCAGGTCTGGGGCGGCCTGCTCAATGCGTTCGAACAGGCGCGGCTCGCTACCGAGATCGAACTCACCCATTCCGGCGACAATCCCGTGATCCTGGCCGAGGGTGAGCGGGTGATCTCCAATGGCAATTTCGACCTCACGGCAATGACGCTCGCCTGGGAACAGCTCGGCCAGGCGCTGGCGCATTGCGCCGTCGGCACCGCCAACCGCTGCATGAAGCTGATGTCGCCGACAACAGCCGAACTGCCGCGCTTCCTGTCGGCGAGAGGCGGCAGCCGCCAGGGCTATGCGGAACTGCAAAAACCCTTGTCGGCGCTGGAAGCCGAAATCCGGCATCTGGCCAACCCGATGTCGCTCAGCCCGCTGGCCGTTTCGGATGGCATTGAGGACCAGTCGTCGATGGCGCCGCGAGTGGTGGCCAAGACAGCCGAGATCATCGAGCGCATGCGCTACCTCGTGGCGATGGAGCTGATCTTCGCGGCGACCGGCGTGGAGCTGCGCGGTGTTGTCGACAGCATGGGCGAAGGGCCGCAGCGCACCTTCGCCGCCGTGCGCGCGCTGGTCAGCCCGCTCGACGACGACCGCGAGATGAGCACCGACATGACGCGGGTGGCGCGAATGGTGGCCGGTCCCCGGTACTGAGCCGACGGCTGATCCGCCACCATCGGTATCTGGATCTTCCGGCGCGAAGCCAGGCGTCAAGCAACAACGCGTGCGGTCCCTACCAGGGCCATCGGTGTGATCGGTCGCTGCAAAAACTCACGTTCGGCGCCATGCGTGGCGCATGCAATGCATCAAGACATGAAAGAAGAGATGCCGCAAAATTGCTTGCCGATGCGGCGTGGGCATATTAGAAACAACAAATACGTTCTTTCATGGGTAAGATAACGGAACCTACGCTTTAGCCATCGCAAGCACTGCGAAAGTATCCGAGGAGAGCCAAGGCCCGGGTATGCGGTTCGCAGACAAGAATGTGCCGCCCTGGAGTGAATTGCCGAACGTTTGCCTGACCTGACACCCCTGTCCGGAGGAACCCGTGGCCAACACCTACAAGGTCCATTTCGTCAGCAATCGAAACCCTATCGTGAACAGTCAGGGGCGGATCACCGGTTTCGGCCCCAATCTCAGCCAGGCCCAAGGCGTCGATCTTCGATATAGAGAGGTCCAGGTGACGGTCACCGGAGCTCCCAAGCAGGGCAAGATCGTGCCCGGCACCCTGCTTGTGTATGACGAGAAGATACTTGTCGAAAAGGGCAAGGCTCAAATTCGCGGAAGCGACCAGATGTTTGCTGCGCTTCACCCGGCATTCAGTGCGGCAAAGACGATCATTCTGTTCGCGCATGGCTTCTTCAACACCTTTTCCGACAGCGTCGAACGTGCGGCGACAATCCTCAGCTTCTACGGAATAGATGCCGAGATCATCGTCTTCAGTTGGCCCTCTGCCGGCACATTGATCGGCTACCAGCATGACCGGGCAGCGTCACGACAGAGTGGTCCCGCGTTTGCCCGAGTGATCCGCAGGTTGGCGACGGAGCTTGCCGGCCTTGCCCCGACGGCGCCGCGTCCGACCGTTCACCTGCTCTGTCACAGTATGGGAAACTATGTGCTGCGTTTTGGCGTTCAGGCATTGCTGGCGCAACCGCAAGATACAAAACCTGGCGAGACCCAACCGGCCGTACCGGCGACGCATCTTCCGACCATCTTCAATCAAATCATTCTCGCCGCCGCCGACGAGGACTCCGACGCGTTCGACCGGCAGGACAAACTGAAGGCGCTGCCCGACCTCGGGCGCGGGGTTACCGTCTACTACACCCATGAGGATTGGGTGCTGACCTTCTTGAGTGCTGGAATTGAATTCAACGGCCCCCGGCTTGGCGCCGGAGGCCCTGACAACATGGCAACCATCAGCGACAAGGTGAGTGCGGTGGACGTGAGCGACGTTGTTCCAGCCGAACTCAACATGAATAGCCATCAATATTATCGGCTCTACACGCCGGTGCGCGACGATGAAGTCGCGGTGCTGGCAGGTCAAGCGCCCGATAAAATCCGCAACCGGGCAGCGACAGGCGTTCCACACCGATATCGGATCGAGCCTGCGGTGGGTTGAATGATCGAGCCTGCGGTAGGTTAAATATTGAAGATTGCGCCGGAGTGTCTCGTTCGGACCTGCTGCGGTGATAGCCCGCGGCGGCAGCGCGACGTTATTGATAAGGGCCTCTGAGGTTGAGTTTCTCAGCCAGAAGGCAGAAGCGGTCGATCAGCCGGACAAGTTCCTCGCCCTGCTCAGCGACCATCTTGCCGCGCTCTGCGGGCGGCGTGTCCGACAGGGCCTTCCACAGCCGGTTTTGCCGATCACAAACATCCGCCAGTTCGGAGCAGTCGCTGGCAGTCAATTTCAAAAAATGATCCGCCGTCACCGGTCCGATGCCTGGCGGCGTCGTCGCCCCGAGGGAAAGATAACCCGGAGGTACGGTGCCTTTGGCATTGGTCACGGATTTGCGGCAGATGACATCGAACAGCTGGTCGATGGCCTGTTTGGCACCGGCGACGCGCGAGGGATGATCCGTATCGGCAGCCGCATGCGGCAGAAGTTCAAGTTTTTCGCCGTGCCTCTCGACGAGGTCGAGATAAGGCAGCATCGGACCGGAAAGACGCCCGGTCGAGGCATCCCTGAACAGGTCGGCATCGATGGCGGCGTGGCGCACCCGCCCTGCATCCAGCGCGTCGCCAAGCGCTGCCACGTCGACAAGCTCGCCGCGATCGTAGTTGACCAGCACCGCACCCTTGCTCATGCGCGACAGGACGTCCTTGCCGATGATACCGGCATTGGCGTAGCGGCCGGTCTGCGCGTCCTGCTTGCCCAGGCCGACATGGACGCTGAGCACATCGGCCCCTTCAGCCGCGTCGGCGAGGTCCGCCGCGAAGGCAAAGCCCTCAGCTTCTACCCAGTCGCGATGCCGTGACCTTGCATGGATCACCACGCGCATGCCGAAGGCACGGGCGAGCTTGGCGACCTCGCGGCCGATATTGCCGTAGCCGATGATCGCGATCGTCTTGCCTTCGAGCTTTTCGGTCGGGAAATCACGCAGCTCCCTGCCGGTGTCGAAGGCGCCGCGCGCCACCCGGTCGTGAAGCAAGCCGACCGGGAGATCCGGCAGCACTTTCAGGATAGCCTTCATCACCATCTGTGCGGTGGCGCGGCTATTGATGCCGGGCGTGTTCATCAGCACTGCGCTGCCGCCCTCACCGCTGCCGCCGCCCCAGGAGCGCGAGCCCATATTGCCGGTGCCGGCACCGATCCGCACGCCGGCGAGCCCAAAGACGGTGTCGGCGGGCAGGAAGGTCGCAGCGGCGATGACGGCGTCATAGCGGCCGTCGCCGGCAGCTTCGATCAGTTCCTCGCGGGTGCTGAGATCCGGCTGGTAGAAGAAATGCACCCGGCCCCGCTCGAGGCCCGCTTTGTCGCCAAGCGCGGACAGGTGGAAGCGGCCGCCCTTGGCTTCGATATAGGCGCGCACTTCGCTGGGATCAGGCTTGCCGTCAGGCCCGAAGCGCAGGCCGACCAGATCGCAGATCAGCACGGCGTAGGCGCTTTGCGTATCGATTGGCTCCACGGCCTGGGAATTGGTGTTTGCGGTCACGTCGTTTCCCCATGCAAGAACGGAAAGGCCTGCCGGTACGGCAGCGCGCTCTGAGTAATCAGAACCTATCCGCCCGAAAGGGCGTCAGATCGATCGCCGGCGGCAAACCAGCGGCGAGTTGCGACACGATCTTGCCGGTGACGGCGCCGCCGATGAGGCCTTGGTGGCCATGGCCGAAGGCATAGATGACGTTCTTGGCCCGCAACGACCGGCGGCCCGATCTAAAGACTGGGTCCCAGCTTGATCGGGCTGCCGTCGCTGAAGCGGGATTGACGGAACCTGTGAAGATCATGTCCGATTTCGTTTCCCTGGACGAGGTCGGATACGATGCGTCCCATCCCAGGTCCGATGCCGAAGCCGTGACCACTCATGCCGGTGGCGATGACGAGACCCGGAATTTCGGCGGCGCGATCAACGACCGGCACCACATCCGGCATCGCATCGATCATGCCCGCCCAGCTTGCCTTGATCGGCACAGTTTTGAACTGCGGGAAAAGTGCCATGAATTCGCGCTCGATATCGCGCAGCGCCGAGGCTTTGGGGGTGGGATTGAGGATGCGCATCCGTTCGAACGGACTTTCCTCGTCCGCGTTCCACCTGCGCGGGGTTGACCAGCCATCCGGATAGCCGCGCGGCGCCGCCGGCAGGTAGGAGGTGCCAAAAGGATTCGCCATCAGGGCGGGAACGTATTTGGTCGCATGACGAAAGGCATCAGGCCCGACATACAGCTGACTGGTGCCTCCCGATGCCAGCGTGTAGCCGCCATCCTGCCGGCGCCGGAATGCGATATGTTCGTCGGCCACGGCGCCCGAATGGATTTCGGGCATGGGTCCGGTCGCGGCGACGGTTGCCCTGACGCTGAGCTGCGGGATGGAGACGCCGTGGGCGCGCAGGAAGAGCGACGTCCACGCACCACTCGCGACGACCGCGTTCGAGGTGGCGATACGGCCCTGCTCGGTCCAGACCCCGCCAACGCGTCCAGCCGAGATGTCGAGCATGCGCGCAGCACAATTCTCGATGATGGTGACGCCTTGCCGGACGGCCAGGCGGGCAAGCGCGGGAACCGCGACCCAGGGCTCGGCGCGCATGTCGGACGGGGTGGTCATGGCACCCTTGAAAGAGCGCGACATGGCCGGGATCAGCCTGGCCGTCTCACCCTGGTCGAGGAGACGGGTGTCGACGCCGTGTGTCTCTGCGATCTTCAGGAACTTCGCGAAGCCGGCCATCTCCTTGTCGGTTCGCGCAAGATAGGTGACGCCCGTCTGCTTCAACCCGATGTCTTCGCCGCATTCCTCGGCCAGTTGGCGCCAGAGGCGCTGCGCTTCGATGACAACAGGCAGTTCGTCGGCATCGCGGCCCTGCTGCCGGATCCAGCCCCAGTTGCGCGACGATTGCTCGCCGGCGATGTGGCCTTTTTCCAGCAATGTGACCGAAATGTTGCGTCGCGCCAGGAACAAAGCCGTGGTCACGCCGATGACGCCACCGCCGATGACGACAACCTCCGAAGCCTTCGGCAACGGCGCTTGAAACTGGATCGGCATGACTTCGGTGAAGGGAAAACTTGTCAAGGAAGATTGCCCTCTTGCTATTCACGGCTGCGTCGACCTTGGCTGCTGGACCTGGCTGCTTCCGTGTCGGCGACGCGTTACAGAACTGATAGTCCGTCAAAGCTGGATCGAGCTGGAGAATCTGCGCGTCAATGCGGTGAATTGTTTATGCCAGCTAATGTCGCCTCGACACCCCCACAGGAACTTTGGCGACAAGGCCGCAAGCGCCCGTCGACGACCGATAGCGGCACCGCCTGTCAGGCACAGTGCGATGCCGCCATTGGCCCCTTGAAGGGTCAAGTCGGACACGCGTAACATCACACCATCAGAACTGAGTCTGCTTCATGCGTCCGGGCTAATGTCCGGATTGGACTGGATATTTTCCTTGCCTACGGATGCAACCAGCGGCGCGGCGAAGCGCGGCAAATCGTTTGCCCATGTGGCGGAAGCTTCCTGGGGCAAGGGCCTCAGCACCTTGCTGCGCATCGTGCGCATGACGCTGCGCCACCCCTGGCAGGTCGCCATCACCCTCGTCTCGACCTTCATCGCCGCGACGTTGCAGCTTTTCATCCCACGCCTGCTGGGACGCGCCATCGACCAGGCGCAAGGCGTAATGGCTGCGAGTGGAGGCACTGTGGCGGAACAGGCGTTGTGGCATACGGCGCTGACACTGCTCGTCGTCAGCATCCTGCGCGGTCTCTTCACCATGGCGCAGAACTATTATGGCGAGGCTGTCGGCCACCAGACCGGCTATGAATTGCGCCTCGCCTTCTACGAGAAGATCCAGCGGCTGAGCTTCTCCTTCCACGACAAAGTCCATACCGGCGATCTCATCACGCTCGGGCTGCTCGATCTCGACGGCGTGCGCATGTTCTTTTCCACCGGCGTACTGCGCGTGGTGCTGCTCGGCGTGCTGATCGGCGTCGGCGCCTATCTCCTCATCAGCACCGACCTCATGCTCGGGCTGCTCAGCCTCAGCTTTGTGCCTTTCGTCGCCTGGCGCTCCTCGGTGACACAGCTCAGATTGCGCAGCACCTGGCTGACGCTGCAGGAGCGGCTGTCGGTGCTGAGCCGGGTGATGGATGAGAACCTTGGCGGCATCCGCGTCGTGCGCGCCTTCGCGGCGCAGCGACATGAGCTCGCAAAATTCGACCGCGCCAAGCAGGACGCGCTGGAGCTGGCCAATGAGCGCGTCGACATCCGCGTCTCCAACACCAGCGCCATGAACTTTTCCTTCCTGGCGGCGATGGGGCTGGTGCTGTGGTTCGGCGGCCAGAGGGTGATCGCGGGCCAGATCAGCGTCGGCACGCTGGCGCAGTTCCTCACCTTCATGACCATCCTGCAGATGCCGGTGCGCCAGCTCGGCCTGATGGTGAATTCCTTCGCCCGCGCCTCGACCTGCGGCACGCGGCTGTTCGAGCTGCTCGACACCGAACTCGACATCAAGGATGTGCCCGACGCCAGGGCGCTCGTCATCACCGAGGGGGTGCTGCGCTTCGATGATGTCGGCTTCCGCTATGAGGGCGCGGGCGGCCGGCCGACATTGTCCGGCATCTCCTTCGAGGCGAGATCCGGCGAGACGATCGGGATTGTCGGCCCGCCCGGCAGCGGCAAGTCGACGATCGCGCATCTGATCCCGCGCTTCTACGATGTGACCTCGGGCGCGATCACCATCGACGGCCAGGACATAAGCAAGGTCACGCTGCAATCGCTGCGCAAGGCGGTCGGTGTGGTGCAGCAGGACGCGTTCCTGTTCACGACCTCGATCGAGAACAACATCGCCTATGGCAACCCCTGGGCGCTGGAAACCCGCATCGGACAGGCCGCCGAATATGCGCAGTTGCATAACTACATCATCGCACTTCCGGCCGGTTACACCACGGTCGTCGGCGAGCGCGGCGCCTCGCTTTCCGGCGGCCAGCGCCAACGCCTGACCATTGCGCGCAGCCTGATGCTGCGGCCATCGGTTCTGGTCTTCGACGATTCCACCGCGGCCATCGACGCCGGTACCGAGCAGCGTATCCGCGCGGCGATGAAGCGCTTCGCCAAGGATCGCGTGACGCTGATCATCTCGCACCGGCTGAGTTCGCTGATGCATGCCGACCAGATCCTGTTCGTCGAGGGCGGCCGCATCGTCGAGCGCGGCACGCATGAGGAACTGCTGGCGCTGGGCGGACGCTACCGCGCGCTTTACGACCTGCAGCTGCGGCCGGACGACGATCGGCTCGAGGGAGCCGCATGATGTCGGCGCAGGACGACGACGAGAAGGACGACAAAAGCGGGCGGCCGACCAAGGCCGTCGTCGGCTCGCATCGCGACGAGGAAGAGGTCTTCGGCAAGGCCTACGATCCGCGCATCATCAGGCGCATCTGGAGCTTCGTCAGACCCTATCAGGGCCGGATCTTCATCTCGGTGGCCGCGGTGCTGGTGTTCACGCTGACGCAGCTGGCGATCCCGCTGGTCATCCGCTACGCCATCGACAACGGCATGGCTCCGGGCAGGCTCGACCGCTCGGTGATGATCTCCGCGATTATCACTTTCACCGTGATCATCCTGATCAACTATGCAGCCAGTTATGTGCAGGAAAGCGTCGTCGGCAAGGTGGCGGAGAACGTGCTGTCCGACCTGCGCCGCGCCATGTTCAGCCATCTGCAGCGTGTGTCGCTCAGCTTCATGGACAAGACCGAGGTCGGCCGGCTGATGTCGCGCCTGCAGGGCGACGTCAATTCGATGCAGGAATTCCTCGAAACATCCGTCATGTCGGTGGGCGACATCGTGCTGCTGTTCGGCATCGTCACCGTTCTGCTCTGGCTCGACTTCCGGCTCGGACTGCTGACGCTGTCGACCATGCCGATGCTGTTCATCGTGCGGCTGTTCTGGCTGCCGCGCGCCAAGGTAGCCTTCATGGCCGCGCATGAAACCAATTCCATCGCCAACGGGGCGCTCGCCGAAGGCATCCATGGCGTGCGCACCGTGCAGAGCCTGGAACGCCAGCATGTCAATTTCGACCTCTATGACGAGAAAGTGCTGGCCAACCTCAACGCCCATCTGCGGTCGGCCAGATATGCGCAGGTGATGGTGCCGATCGTCGACACGCTGACCGGCATGGCCATGGCGACGGTCATCGTCGTCGGCGGCTCGATGGTGCTGTCGCACAGCCTCGATGTCGGCGTCATGGTGGCGTTCCTGTTCTACATCCAGCGCTTCTTCGACCCGATCCGCTCGCTTACAATGCAGTACAGCGTCATGCAGCGCGCCATGGCCTCCGGCCAGCGCATCTCCGAAGTACTCGACGTGCCGGTGGATGTCAGCGACAAGGACAATGCGGTGGCGCTGTCGCGCGATACGGACGGCTCGGTCGAGTTCAGGAACGTGACCTTCGGCTACCGGCCGAACCAGCCGGTGTTGAAGAACATCTCCTTCCGCGTCAATCCGGGCGAGACCGTCGCGCTTGTCGGCCCGACCGGGTCGGGCAAGTCGAGTTCGATGGCACTGGTGCACCGCTTCTACGATGTCTGGTCGGGTCAGGTCCTGGTCGGCGGCCATGACGTGCGCGATCTGACGCAGGATTCACTCGGCGACCAGGTGGCCATGGTGCTGCAGGAGCCGTTCCTGTTCTCCGGCACGGTGCAGGAGAACATCCGCTACCACAAGACATCAGCCAGCCGCGAGGAGGTGGTGCGCGCGGCACAGGCCGTCGGCGCGCACGACTTCATCGAACAACTGCCCGACGGCTACGACACCGAGCTCGAACAGCGCGGCGGCAACCTCTCGCTCGGCCAGCGCCAGCTCATCAGTTTCGCGCGCGCCCTGGTGGCCGACGCCAAGATCCTGGTGCTGGACGAGGCCACGGCCAGCATCGATTCCTACACCGAGATGCTGATCCAGATGGCGCTGATCAAACTGCTGGAGGGCCGCACCGGGCTGGTCATCGCCCATCGGCTGGCCACCATACGCGGCGCCGACCGCATCATCGTGTTGCAGAATGGCGAGATCGTCGAAAGCGGCAACCACGAACAGCTGATGCAGAGGAAAGGCCTCTACGCCCGGCTGTACAACATGAACTACGCTTCGTTCGACGACATTTCCGAGGAAGAGTTGGGAATGGACGCGGCAATCGGCAAAGCGACGTGAACGGTTCGAACCGACCCGATCGCCCCGCCCCTGCTGACGAGACCTGTTTGCGAGGCCCCCCTAATGTGAGCAGGACAGCCGGTCCGGATATTTCGGGACGGTTGCCTCGTCATTCCGCGCAATGCAGAAGAGGCTCGCCCGGACCTACGCCATTTCGGGGCGTCTTGATGCTTCGCGGATCGCCTTGTGCACGCCGCGCTGCATATCCATGAAGGCTGGGGTTTCCATCACCTCTTCCCGGCGCGGCCGCTCGATGTCGACATTGAAGGTCTGCATGATGCGTCCCGGGCCGATCCCCATGACGACGATGCGGTCCGACAGATAGACCGCCTCCTCCACATCATGCGTGACGAACAGCACGGTCAGCTTGTGTTCTTCCCAGATCTGGGTCAGCAGTTCCTGCATCTGGTGCCGGGTCAAGGCATCGAGCGCGCCGAACGGTTCGTCCATCAGCAGCATCTTGGGTCGATAGGACAGCGCGCGCGCAATGGCGACACGTTGCTTCATGCCGCCAGACAGTTCGGACGGAAAGCGGTCGGCGCTTTGCGACAGCTTGACGAGGTCGAGATGCTCGAGCGCGATCTCGCGGCAGGCCGTGCGATCGTAGCCGGCGGCCTTGAGGGCGAACTCGATGTTCTGCCGCGCCGTCAGCCAGGGCAGCAGCGTGTAGGACTGGAAGACGACGCCGCGGTCGAGACCCGGCTCCAGGATCGGCGCGCCATCGATGCTGAGTTCGCCGGCGTCGAAATCCTGCAGTCCGGCGACAATCGACAGCAGCGTGCTCTTGCCGCAGCCCGACGTGCCGACGAGCGAGACGAACTCATTGTCGGCAAGATCGAGGTTGATGTCGCGCAGCACTTGCGTGCGCCGCTCACCCGTGCCGAAGCTCTTGTTGAGGCCAGCGATGCGCAATTTGGGAACAGTCATCGGCGGTTCCTCATTGCGAATGGCCATCCTGCCGGAACAGCACCTTCTCCAAAGCCTTCATGACCTGGTCGGTGATGAGACCGAGCACGCCCAGCAGCAGGATGTAGCCGATGATAGTGTTGGTCTGGAAATAGCGCTGCGACACGGTGATGCGATAGCCCAAGCCCGATGTCGCTGCGACAAGTTCGGCCAGCACCAGCCAGGTCCATGCCCAGCCGAGGCTGATGCGCAGCGTATCCCAGATGCCCGGCAGGGCGCTGGGCACGACGATGCGCGTCAGGATCTTGCGGTCCGGCAGGCCGAGCGTTCGGCCAAGGCCGATGAAATCGGCGGGAACCCGTTTCACATTGTCCATGACCATCAGCACCTGCTGGAAGAAAGTGCCGATGAAGATGATCAGGAATTTCTGCGTGTCGCCGGTACCCGCCCACAGAATGGAGAGCGGCACGAAAGCGACGACCGGCATGTAGCGGATGAAATCCACCAGCGGCTCGATAGCCGCCTCCCAGGAGCGGAAGCTGCCGATCAGCACGCCGATCGGGATCGACAGTGCCGAGGCGATGAGGAAGCCGATGGAAATGCGATACGCCGAGGCCGTGAGGTCAACCCACAGCGTGCCGTCAGTCGCGAGCTTGGCGATCTGGGCCACGACGCTGCCGGGCGACGGCAGGAAGATGGGTTTTACCCATTCCAGCCCGGTCGCCGCCCACCAGGCAAGGCCAAGCCCGACAAAGACGGCCACCGCGATCATCAGGAAACGTGACCTCGCGATCGGCACGCCGATCCCGGAGGATCGGCGGCGCTGTTTCGTGGCCGCCTTTGGCACGGAGCGCGCCGGGCCGATTTTCGCCGGGGGATCCGCGGACATCTGCGCTACCACCGCGATCCGGCCTGTATCATTGCGCCGCCTTGACGAACGACGGATCGATCATCTGTTCCGGCGTCACATCGGCCTGGAGCAGCTTGGCGTTCTTGGCGGCTGCTTCGACGTCGGCGAAAGTCTTGGTGGTGAAATCGCCGGTGAGCGCCGTCTTGTTTTCGGCCAGCGAGTAATAGCGCACGCCGTCGAAAGCGGTGTTCAGGTCCTTCACGTCGGAGCCGACCGCCTTGGCGATGATGGCGCGGCCGCCACGTGTGTCTGCCTTATAATCCTTGAGTGCGGCGTCCCAGCTCTTGATCATGGCCAGCACCTGGCCGGGCCGCGACTTGATCACCTCGTCGCGCACCACCAGCACGTCGCTGATCAGGCCGGGATCCTCACCGGCGGAAAACAGCAGCTTGACGTCCTTGTTCTGCGCCATGGCGACGGTGAGGTAGGGCTCATAGGTGACTGCGACCGGCACGCGGCCGGCGATCAACGCGCCGCCGGCGTCGGAGGCAGGCATCGGAACCGGCTGAACATCGGCGATCGACATGCCATTCTTGGCGAGCGCGTATTTGAGCAGGATGTCGCTGGTCGTGCCTTCCTCGAAAGCAACCTGCTTGCCCTTGAGGTCGGCGATGGAGGTGATGTCCTTGCCGGCGATGATGGCGTCGGCCGTCATCGAGACATCGAGCAGCAGCACGATCTTCACCGGCAGGCCGGCGGCCACCATGCCCATCGCCGTATGGGTCGCGATGTTGGCGGCGTCGAGCTGGCCGCTGGCCAAAGCGGCGTTGATGTCCTTGTCCTCGGCGAAATTGACGATCTGGACGTCCGACAGGCCATTCGTCTTGAACAGCCCCTTGGCGTCGGCGACATGCCACTGGCCGTAGCCGAGCCAGGGTTCGATGCCGATCTTGAACGGTCCTGCCTCGGGCGTGGTGGGAATGGCCGCGTCGGCCGCATGGGCCACTGGCGCGGCGGCGAGCCCGATTGCGGCGGCCATCACGAGCGCGCGAAATTGTCCTGCTAGATTACGCATCATCTCTCGTTCCCCTTGATGATCAGACCGCTTTTTTACCCAGGCATCCGGTCTGGTGAGACTGCGGGTTTCCGCTCTTGCGGCACTGTGCCTCGGCGTTTTGCCCACCACTTCGTGGTGAAGTGCAGCGATATTTCAGCGTCAGCGGGAGCGGATGTCAAGGCTAAAATACATACATGCATATACAAGTTGGCATGGCTCAAATTTCCCCCATGGATCGGGCGCATCCGCCCGCGCTTTCAGGATCGATCAAGTCGAGGAAAACCGTCACCCGATCGGCCCGAAGGCTCCATGATCTGCATCCGCTTTCGGCGTCAGTTGGTCTTCGAGGGGGAATAGCGGCTGCCGAGCGAGTAGCGGCTGCCGGCATAAGTCAGCTTGCTGATGGTGGCGACGATCGCGCCCGTCCATGTGCGGCGGTGCAGAAACAGGCAGCAGCCGCCGGCATCGATATTGAGATGCCGCGCCGTCTCGGCGTCGGCCGGGATCGCGGAGATGATATGCTCGACCTCGGTCACCGGGGTTTTCTGCATGAGGTAGTCGTAGGTCGCGGTCTTTGAAAAATCCTGCTTGTCGTAGTCGGGGATCAGGCTCGGATTGACGAAGCGCTCTTCCAGCTGCACCGGCAAATCGTTCTCGAAATTGACGACGACGGAGTGATAGATCGCGACGCGCTTTGGGAACTCGAAGGACAAAGCGAGCTCCTTGGTCGGCATGATGGTTTCCAGCACGAGGACTTCGGAGCGATGCCTGTTGCCGCGCTCGACGATCTCGGCCGCGATGTTGTTGATCTCGATCAGCGTCGATTGTGGCCGGGGCGGCGCGATGAAGGTGCCGACACCTTGCAGCCGGATCAGGAACCCCGCTGCGGTCAGTTCCCGGAGGGCCCGATGGACCGTCATGCGCGAGACACCCAGCGAAACCACCAGTTCATTCTCGGACGGCAGCTTGCGGTCCTTGCCCCATCGGCCCGTTCCGATGTTGGTCAGGATGTAGTCCTTCACCTTCTCGTAAAGAGGGCTCGCCGTATCGGGCAAATCGATCATCTCAAAATCCTTTCCGGCAATTTATCGGAAGTCACGCCGGCTCAACAGGTTGCCGCATGCGGATGATTGTTTTCAAGCCGTCGCTTTGCCCCGCCAAAAGCCGCTCATAGGCGGCAGGAACATCGTCGAGACCGATCTCGCGATCGATCAGGGCGAGCAGCGGTTCGCTCAATTCACCCAGCATCCGCACGGCGTCGGGCAACTCGTCGGCGAAGGCATGGCAGCCCAGCAGCGCGATCTCGCGTTCGACCAGAAGGTTGGGGTCGATGTCGAGACGGCCATGGAAGATGCCGACCATTGCCACCGCGCTGCCGGAATCGAGAACGCCGAGCAACTGGTTGAATGCGGCGATGCTGCCGGTCGCCTCGACGGCCGCCAGCAAAGGGGCGTTGCCAGTCGCTGCAGCAATCGCATCGCGGTCGAGCTCGACGATTGTTGCACCGGTCACCCGCGCGACGCGGGCGCAGCGCGCCTGGTTGCGGTCGGCAATAAGCACCGTGCCGGCGAAGCGTCGAGACAGCAGCAGCGCGGCGAGACCGCCGATCGGCCCGCAGCCGACGACAAGCACCGAGCATGCCGTGTTGGGCAGACGCCGTACCGCGTGCAGCGCCACCGCGAGCGGCTCGGCCATCGCGGCGACCCGTTCGTCGAGTGCTGCATCGACGACATGCAGCAGGCGTGCGGGCAGAACAGCCTGTTCGGCGAAGCCGCCGTCGCAGACTTCGCCGACGAAGCCCAGCGAAGTGCAGAGATGGCGCCTGCCGGCACGGCATTGCGCGCATTCCCCGCACCAGAAGCGGGAATCGGCGACCACCCTGTCGCCAAGAGCGACGGTTCCGACGCCCTCGCCCAAGGCGATCACCGTGCCGGTCAGCTCATGGCCGGCGGTCGACGGCGACCGGCTTATCCATTGGCCGGTGCGGAAATTGTGCAGGTCCGAACCGCAGATGCCGGCGGCATCGACCTTGAGCTTCACCCAGCCGGCATCCGGGAAGCCGGGTTCGGCGATGTCCTCGACCCGCAGATCGCCGGGTCCATAAAGCCTTGCCGCCTTCATCGCGATCGTCTCCGTTCAGCCGGCGAGGTAGCGATCGCGGATTTCCGAGACCGCGTTTTCGTGCGAGCTGAAGCCCTCATAGCGGGCGAGCCTGCGGGCATGCTGCGCGAGTTCCGGATAGGCTGCCGAGGTGACATAGCCGACCGACGAGCGCTTGACGAAATCGGTCACCGAAAGCGGCCCATAGGTCCGCGCCCAGCGGCTGGTCGGCAGCACGGCATTCGGCCCTAGGACGAAGTTGGCAAGCGTCACCGGCGTATGCGGACCCATGAGGATCTCGGCCGCCTCGGTGATGTGCCCGAGATGCGCGAAGGGCTCCTTCGACAGGATTTCCAGATGTTCGGGCGCATAGTCGTTGATGAAGCGATAGCTGTCTTCCAGCGACGCGGTCAGCACGATGCCGCCGCGCTGGCCTGTCAGCACAGCGCGCGAGAACTCCACCCGCTGCTCGGTCATCCGCGACCAGTGTTGCGGGAGTGCGGCGAGCGCTGCCTCGGCGACCTTGCGGCTGTGCGTCACCAGATAGGCCGAGGAATCCGGACCGTGCTCGGCCTCGATCAAAAGATCGAGCGCGGCGAGGCCGCCGTCGACACTGTCATCAGCAAAGATGATGGCTTCGGACGGACCGGCGGGCAGGCCGGTGTTGATGATCGACGACAGCACACTCTTCGCCGCCACCACCCATGGGCTGCCCGGGCCGACGATCTTAAGCGCGGGCTTCACCGTCTTTGTGCCGTGGGCGACGGCGGCGACGGCATGGGCGCCGCCGCATTTGTAAACGGTGTGCACGCCGGCGAGGCGCGCGGCGACAAGGGTTGCCGCATCCACCGAACCGTCCGATGTCGCTGGCGTCACGATGGCGATCTGCGGCACGCCGGCGATGACGGCCGGAACCGACGTCATCATTGTCACCGACGGAAAGGCGCCCTTGCCGCGCGGCACATAAAGCGCGACCGAGGCGATCGGCGTATAACGGTCGCCGGCATAGGCGCCCGGCCGGACCTCCTTGAGCCACATCGTTTCCGGCTTCTGCTCCTCATGGAAACGCCTGATGTTGTCGATGCCGAAGCCGATGCTTTCCACGACATCATTCTCGACCTTGTCGAAGGCCGCGTCGAATTCGGCTTCCGAGACCTGCAGTCCGCCTTCGGCGACATTGGCCTTGTCAAGTTCCCGGGCAAAGCGGATCAGCGCGGCGTCGCCCTCATCCTTGACGGCCTGGATGATCGGGCGGACCTTTTCGACGAAGACCGACAGATCGGCCTCGGCGCGCTTCAGCAGGCCTGCCCGCTGGGTGGCGTCGAGCGATGACAGATCGTGGAAGCTGATGTCGGACATGGATATTCCTCTTTGTTGGAACGCAACGTGGCGGCCGGTTACGTTGCGCAAGACGCTGATTTCGAACCTGTGGCGAGCTCCCTCAAATCGATGCCAGGAAGCCGCCATCCACCGGAATGGACTGGCCGGTGATGTAGGCCGCCGCATCCGAGGCAAGGAAGACGGCAACGCCGTGCAGGTCGCCGAGATCGCCGAAACGATGCTGCGGGATCTTGGCGAGCATGGACTGCTGCCATGCCTCGTTGCTGTAGAACACATCGGTCATCGCCGTCCGGAAATAACCCGGGGCGACGGCGTTGACCCTGATGCCGAGACCCGCCCACTCCGCCGCCAGCGCCCTGGTCATGCCGAGCAGGCCCGACTTCGACGAGCCATAGGGCACTGCGGTCGGAATGCCGACTTCGGAAGTCAGCGAACAGAGATTGATGATGGCGCCGCCATGCCCAGCGTCCCGCATCTGCCGTGCGGCCGCCTGGGCGCAGAAGAACGCCCCCTTGAGATTGGTGTCGACGATCCGGTCCCACAGCGCCTCGTCCACGTCGAGCGAGGGCCTGACCTCCTCCATTCCGGCATTGTTGACGAGGATATCGAGACCGCCAAGCAGGGTCGCGGCCTCGGCGGTGGCTGTCCGGCAGCGGCCGACATCGGTGACGTCGAGAGCGACGGCATGCGCAACCCCGCCCGCCGCGCGGATCACCGCCGTGGTCTCATCGAGGGACGCCAGGCTGCGCGCGGTGACCGCGACATCGGCGCCGGCAGCGCTCAACGCCTCGGCGATGCTGCGGCCGATGCCGCGGCTGGCGCCGGTGACAAGCGCTTTCCTGCCGGCGAGATCGAACAAAGAAGCATTGCGCATGTGATCCTCCTTGCCGGTGTCGAGCTTCCGCCTCCGTAGCGAGACTACCAGATCAAGTTACATATACAAGCATATACAAACCGTTTCTGCTACGCTAATCCTGACAAAATTCGCTGCGCCAGCGCGCCCGTCGGTGACCTGGCTCGCCGAGGGACGATGCAGCGAAAACCAGTGTTTGAGAACAGGTCGATGACGGGAGTCCGTCGGCCGACCGCAGAGGAGCCCGCTCATGTCGAAAGCATCAGACATGGTCCGAACCGAAGTCACGCGCCTGTCGCCTTACAATTCCGGGCTGACCATCGCCGAGGTCGTGCAGCGATATGCTCCAGCCAGGGTCGCCAAGCTGGGGTCGAATGAAAACCCGCTTGGCCCGAGCCCGACCCTGGCCACGATGATGCAGGCCAGCGACGAGATGTTCCGGCTCTATCCGGATCCGGCCGGGCGCGAACTGCGCCAGGCCATCGCCGCCAGATATGAATTCGGCGAGGACCAAATCATCCTCGGCAATGGGTCGGAGGACCTTCTGTCTGTCATCAGCCGTGCGGTGTTGCGGCCCGACGATACCGTCGTCACGCTCTATCCCTCGTTCCCGCTGCACGAGGATTACGCGACGCTGATGGGCGCGAGCGTCAAACGAATGACCGTCAACGACGACCTCACCATCAATGTCGATGCCCTGATCGAGGCGGTGCGCGAGCGGCCGCGCATGCTGCTGTTCTCCAACCCTATGAACCCGGTCGGCAGTTGGCTGTCCGCCGGCGATCTGTCGAAAGTTCTGGATGCGCTCAGCGACGAGACGCTGATCGTCGTCGACGAAGCCTATGCCGAATATGCGGAAGGCGACGACTATGCCTCGTCGCTACCTGACCTCTGCAAACGCGACCGGCCCTGGATCGTGCTGCGGACATTTTCCAAGGCGTTCGGGCTCGCCGGTTTGCGGATCGGCTTCGGCATTGTCGGCGACCCGGAATTGCGCGCCATGCTCGACAGGGTGCGCACACCATTCAACGCCAATGGCATGGCGCAGGCAGCCGCGCTGGCGGCACTAACGGACGAGGAACACCTCGCCAACGTCGTCGCTCTGGCCAAGGCGGAAAGAACACGTGTCGCGAGCTTCCTCAGGAACATGGGCCTCGACGTCGCGCCTTCCCGCGGCAATTTCCTGTTCTTCAACTGCCGGCAAAATGCCTCCGCCTTCGCCGAGGGCCTGCTGCGCGAAGGCGTCATCGTCAAACCGTGGAAGCAGGAAGATTTCGACAGCTATGTGCGTGTCAGCATCGGCTCGCCAGCGGAGAACGACCACTTCATGGTCGCGCTGTCGCAGCTGTTGTGATTTCCCGAAAGCCATGCTGAATTGCCTGGCGCGCACCGGGCACGATATTGGACGGTCTGCCGTTCCCAATATGGAGTTTTCGCAGGTGGCGCATCCCCTTTCGCCCAACGGCTTCCGTCAAGCCTCTCGGGCCTGTGTGTTCCTCCCCGGTCACCTTGACGATGCCAAGTATGCTTGAGAGCAAGCCACCGAAGAGCCTCTACCGCGAAACGGCTGGCGGCACCGGGGATTACCGCGCCCTTGCCGGCGCGCAGCGGGCAAGGGTCGCCATTGTCGGCGGCGGCTTCACCGGCCTTTCGACCGCCTTGCATCTGGCGGAAGCCGGCGACGACGTCGCCGTGCTCGAGGCCCATCAGCCGGGCTGGGGCGCTTCGGGCAGGAATGGCGGCCAGGTCAATCCCGGCCTCAAATACGATCCCGACACGATCGAGGCGATGTTCGGCCCTGAGCTTGGGCCGCGGATGATCGATTTCTCCTATGGCGCGCCGGATTTCACCTTCGGCCTCATCAAGCGCCTGTCGATCGCCTGCGATGCCCGGCAGTACGGCACGATACGCGCAGCCATCCGGCCGAAGCCGGAAGCCGCTGTGCGGGCCACGGCCACGCAATGCGAGCGGCGCGGCATGCCGGTCAGCATGCTGGACGCACAGGCGATGGCGGCGCGAACCGGAACCGACAGATACATAGCCGGCATGTTCGACGCCCGCGGCGGCGACCTACACCCCTTGAAATACGCGATCGGCCTGGCAGCCGCCGCGCGGGACGCCGGCGTGCGGATATTCGGCGGCAGTGAAGTGCTCTCGCTGAAGAGGGAGGCGGGACGATGGGTCCTCAAAACCGCCAACGGCGCTGTCAGTGCTGAGAAGGTGCTTATCGCGACCAACGGCTATACCGGAGCCTTGTGGCCGGGCCTGGAGCAATCCCTGGTTCCGGTGTTCAGCGCGATCGCGGCGACCGAACCGCTTGCGCCGGCGGCCGCGGCCGCAATACTCCCTCAAAGGCCTGTCCTCTACGAAGCCGGCAACATCACCGTATACTACCGCATCGACGCCCAGAACCGTCTGCTCATGGGCGGCCGGGGACCGATGAAACCCATCGGCGAAGCTGCCGCCATCCGCTACCTCACCGACTATGCGCTACGGCTGTGGCCTGCGCTTGCCGGAGCACGCTGGACACATGGCTGGAACGGCCGGGTCGCGATCACCAAGGATCACCTTCTGCACATCCACGAGCCGGAAGACGGCGTGCTGATCTGCCTAGGCTACAATGGCCGTGGCGTCGCCATGGCCTCGGCGATGGGCGCTGCCCTGGCACGGCGGCTGCAAGGCGGCGAGACGTCGCCGCTTCCCATGCCAATATCGGCGCTGAAGCCAATCCGGTTTCACCGCTTCTGGCCGCTCGGGGTGAAGGCCGCGATCCTGTCGGGGCGGCTGAAGGACCGGTTCGGCCTCTGACACGAAGGGCGCGCACGGCCTCTCCTCTACCGAAATTTCGGAAACGCGTTGCCGGCCGGCGCATTGGCCCAGCTCTGCAAGGTCTGGCCGCCGTCGATCAGCCAGTCGACGCCGGTGACATGCCTTGCCTCCTCCGAGGCGAGGAACGCCACGGCGGCCGCGACATCGTCCGGCTGGCCTATGCGGCGCAACGGGATGCGGTCGGCGAAATGCTGGACGCTGCTCTCTCGCGGTTCAGCGCGGCCCGGCGCCGGGGACCGGGTCAGACAGTCTTTCGGCATGCCACCTCAGATGGTCGTCCATGAATGTCGAAATGAAGAAATACGAGTGGTCGTAGCCGTCCTGCATGCGCAGGGTCAACGCAATGCCAGCCTTGTCACAGGCCGCTTCCAGAAGCCAGGGTCGCAGGCCGTCGTTGAGAAAGCCGTCCGACGTTCCCTGATCGACGAGAAGCTCGGGGAAGCGGCGGCCATCCTCGATGAGCAAGGTGGCATCATAGCCCCGCCACGATGCCTCGTCCGCGCCGAGATATTTTTCGAAGGCCGGCCGCGACCACCCGGCGGTGCTCGGCTGCACGATCGGCGCGAAGGTCGAGCAGCTTTTGAAGCGCTCGGGATTTTTGAGCGCGATCGTCAGCGCGCCATGCCCGCCCATCGAGTGGCCGAAGATCGCCTGACGCGTCATATCGGCCGGAAATTCCCGGGCGATCAACGCCGGCAGTTCCTCGGTGACATAGGAATACATGCGGTAGTTCGTGGCGTAGGGCGCTTGCGTCGCATCGACGTAGAAGCCGGCGCCGCTGCCGAACTGCCAGTTGTCTTTCTCGTCGGGAAGATCGGCGCCGCGCGGGCTGGTATCGGGGCAGACGACGATCAGGCCAAGCTCGGCGGCCATGCGCCTGTACTCACCCTTGTCCATGACATTGGCATGGGTGCACGTAAGGCCGGAGAGGTACCAGACGACCGGGCAAGGTTTCTCACGGGCCTGCGGCGGCACGAACACCGCGAAAATCATGTCGCAGGCGCAGACATCCGAAGCGTGGGAATAGACGCCCTGCACGCCGCCATGCGACCTGGCGGTGGAGATGGTCTTCATCCGGTCCGACATCTTGTTCTGCTCCGCCAAACGCCCTTCACGGCCGCCTGTCTACGGCATGGGCCGGGACCGCGGCAACCCTGATGGATTGGACCATGATCCCAAGCGCAACGCCGGCCTATTCCGCCCCCAATGCCCGTCACTTCCGCCGGAACGGCAGCGCATCGCTGATATCGTCTTCGTCCAGCTCACGCGCGAAGCGGTGGCCGATATAGGTCGTGGCGACTTTGGCATCCGAGAACAACGCCTATCGCCACACCACTATTGGCGCGGATCCAGCAGGATCATCTCCGCCGCCTTCTCGGCGATCATGACGACCGGAGAGTTGGTGTTGCCCGAGACGACTGTCGGTATGATCGAGGTATCGACCACGCGCAGTCCGGCAAGCCCGTGAACGCGTAGCGGCCGTCGACCACCGCCATCGAGTCCGAACCCATCTTGCAGGTGCCGACGGGGTGGAAGATCGTCGTGCCGATATCGCCGGCCTTGCGGATGAGGTCCTCGTCGCTGTCATATTGCGTGCCGGGCAGCAACTCCTCGGGCGCAAAACGTGCCGCCGCCCGTGCCTTCATCAGGCTGCGGACATGGCGCAGCGATGCGACCGCGACGTTGCGGTCTCCCGTGGTGGAAAGATAGTTCGGCCGGATCTTCGTCGCCTCGCGCGGATCGGACGATGCCATATGCACGGTGCCCCGGCTCTCCGGGCGCAGATTGCAGACCGACACCGTGACCGCTGGAAAGCGATGCAGAGGGTCGCCCAGACGGTCTGTGCTGAGCTGTTGCACATGATATTCCAGATCAGGCGCCCTGGCGTCCATCCCCTGGTCTAGATATCCATGCGCTGCTCGCTGCCAGGGTCGAACAGGTTGACGCTAGCCGGATCGACGGCAAGGAATATCGGTTCGTTTCGCCGGCCTGCAAACCTCGGCGGCAGGCGGGCGATGATCGACTGTTCGCCAACCTGGACCGTCACCATGGTTTCAGGCCCTGTAGGCTCCACGACGTCGATCACCCCGGCGACCGAAGCTTCATCGCGCCCGACCGCCTTCAATTCTTCGGGCCTTATGCCGAGGATCACCGGGCGCTCGGAATCAACCGACCGCTTGCCGGCCTGCAATGCGACCGACACGCCGCTTGCCGCGAAACGCACGCCATTCGCGTCCGAGACCAGGCGCCCGGGCAGGAAATTCATCGCCGGCGATCCGATGAAACTTGCCACGAACACGTTGGCGGGCCGTTCATAGATGGTGCGAGGATCGGCAAACTGCTGGATATGGCCGCCCTTCATCACCGCCACCTTGGTGGCCAGCGTCATCGCCTCGATCTGATCATGTGTCACATAGACGATGCTCGTGCCGAGACGCTCGTGCAAGCGCTTGATCTCCGTGCGCATTTCCACACGAAGCTTTGCATCGAGATTGGAAAGCGGTTCGTCGAAGAGGAACAGCTCCGGGTCGCGCACGATCGCGCGCCCCATCGCAACGCGCTGCCGCTGTCCTCCCGAGAGATTGGCGGGGCGTCGGTCGAGCAGATGCGAAATCTGCAGCAGCCGCGCGGCATCGTCGACGGCACGCTTGCGCTGGTCGGCGTCCACGCCACGCATCTCCAATCCGAAGCCGATATTTCTCTCCACCGACATGGTGGGGTAAAGTGCGTAGGACTGGAATACCATCGCGATATTGCGGTCCTTGGGCGCTAGATCCACCACCGAGCGTCCGCCTATCAGGATGTCGCCGCCCGACGTGTCGTCCAGGCCCGCAATCATATTGAGCAGGGTCGACTTGCCGCATCCCGACGGCCCGAGCAGAACCAGAAAGCCTCCGTCCTCGAGCTCGATATCGACCCCGTGAAGGACCTCCACGGAGCCATAGGACTTGCGCACATCCTTGATGGAAAGTGTCGCCATGCGAATACTCCTAACCTTTGATGGCGCCCGCGGTCAGCCCCTGAACCATGGTCCGCTGGACGATGGCGAAGAGGACGATGACAGGCAGGATGCTGAGAATGCCGCCTGCCGCCAGGACACCCCATGGAAGCTGGAATTCGCCGACCATCAACTGCAGGCCCACGGGCCAGGTGCGGGATCCCTGCCCCGTCGTCAGCATCAGGGCGAACAGGAACTCGTTCCAGGCAGCGATGGCAATGAACACCGAACTTGCTACCAGGCCGTTGCGCGCGAGCGGCACGACGATACGGACCATGGCGCCAAGCCTTGTCGAGCCGTCGATGCGCGCCGCGCTCTCGAGTTCCTTGGGTGCGGAATCGAAGAAACCTTTGAGCATCCACACGAACAGCGGCAAAAGGAAACTCGTATAGGCAAGCGCAAGTCCGAAACGGCTGTCGACGAGACCGACGCCGCGCATGACGACATAAAGGGGAATGATCATCATGACCGCGGGGAACATGCGCACGACGAGATAACCGAGCATGAGCTGCGTTCGGCCGCGAAATGCGAAGCGTGAAAATGCATAGGCGGCAAGCGTGCCCGTGGCGACGCAGATCGTCACCGTCAGGAAGGTGACGACCAGGCTATTGGCTATCAGCCGCGGAAAGCCGGACTGCGTCCAGATCGCCACATAATTGTCGAAGGTGACGCGCCTCGGTATGTATTGCATCGTCTGGGTGACGATGTCGGCCTCATATTTGAGCGATGTCAGAAACATCCAGATCATCGGACCGATGCAGAACATCGACAGGGTCGCGAGCACGAAGTAGGTGGCGATGTTGGCGATCACCCGCCGGCGGCACTTGCTTTCAATCATCGCCGTCTCCCTTGGCGATCCTGGACAGGCGGATATATGCCGTCGCGAAGATCATCAGGATCACGAACATCACCACCGACAGCGCGGATGCGTAGCCGAAATTGAATTCCTTGTAGGCGGTCTGGAAGGCGTATAGCGACAGGACCTGCGTGGCATCTCCTGGTCCACCACCGGTGAGAATGAGGAGCAGATCGGGCGAATTGACCAGACCGATGACGCGCAGGATCACCGCCGCCGCTATGACGGTCTTGAGCATCGGCAAGGTTATCAGCCTGAGCTGCGCCGAGACGCCCGCGCCGTCCACCGCCGCCGCCTTGTAGAGGTCTTCGGGAATACTCTTCAGGCCCGCGAGCAACAGCAGCGCGAAGAATGGAAATCCGTGCCACGCCTCGACGAGGACGGTCGCCGCAAGCGCAGTATTGGGGTCCGCGAACCATGCCTTGTAGGTCTGCAGGACGCCCAAGCGAACAAGAAGATCGTTGATGACCCCAAGCCGCGGATCGAGCAGCAAGGCCCACATATGACCCGCCACGACCTCCATGACATCGATAACATATTTGAAACCGCCGGCGCCGGCGCGCATGCCGAAGGCATATCTACCCTTCGACGGATCGGCGAGCTTGCGGCAAGCGCTCAGGAATTCGTCGAAATTCCGGGGCGGCCCCGCCAGTCCGGCTTCCTCGAAATAGTCGGCGCGGTAGTACATCCAATCGACGAAGGCGAAGGCGGGCACCGCATAGATGGCGCCGTTGCGGGAAAGCCCTGTCCAGCGATTTTCAGGGAAATGGGCCTTGCCCTTCCAGCCGTTCACCCGCTCGGTAAGATCGATCAACCCCTCCATCGCCGTAAGATCGGCGAAACGTTCGGCGATCACCATGGCGGTATCCGGACGACCACCGGCCAGCACGGCCGAAGAGACCTTCGCCATATATTCGGAGTTCGGGATGTTCTCCTGCGTCACCGCCACATCCGCATTCGCCGCCTGAAACAATTCGATGATCTTCAACAGGCTGGCCATTTCCGACTGGCTGGTGAAATGGTGCCAGTAACTGATGGCACTAGCGGCACGGGCGCCGCCGATATGCCCGGCCATCGCCAGGGCCGCCGAACCCATGAGAAACTGCCTCTTGCTCAACTGCATGCGACCTCCTCCAAGATATCAGATCATCGATCTGATCGATCAGCTGAAGTTTGGGTAGCATCCTTTCCCACGCCATGCAACCGCCCGGCGCGCAGCTGGACTAAGCCACGGATCACCGTTGACCTGTCAGACAAGACCCAGGCTTCGCTGCATCGCTGCCTGGAAATGCGCCTGCAGTTTTGCTTCGGCGGCGTCGGCATTCCTTGTGCCGCAAGCCTCGAGGATGTCGAGGTGCTCCTTGAGCGTCCGGACCATGATGGGTGTCGTGATCTTCCTGTCGAGCCGCAGCAGACGCAGATAATTGTGCATGCGCCGGTAGGTGCTGTCGATCAGGGGATTGCGCAGCGCGGCGATGACCGCGCCGTGCAACTCTCCTTCCAGCGCGTCCATCTCCTCCAGTTGCTCCTTTCCGAGACCATCGCGCTCGATGCGCCGAAGCAGCCTGGAATGCCGGATTTCCAAGGCATTCATGACGGCTTCATCGCCTTGTTCGGCAAAGACACGGATCGCGGCGCGCTCAATGATGGAGCGGAATTGGTAGGTGGCACGCGTAAGCTCCAGGCCGGGCCTGATGAACTGGATGCCGGAGCGCGGGTGGATGGTCAGAATCCCTTCCGCTTCAAGAACACGCAGGGCGTCGCGAAGCGGGGCAACAGGCACGTCGACGATCGCGGACAACTCGTTTTGCGAGATGAATGCCCCGGCCGGAACGCGCCGGTCGAACAAGCCCTCCAGGATTCGTTCATAGGCGATATCGCTCATGCGGGCGGCCGCCACGAGGGGAGAGGAGTCAGTTTTTGCCTTGCCCGCCACTTGCGGCCCCTCCATTGGTCCGGTAGTAAGATATCATCTGATAGATCAGTTTGGTACCGTAACCGATCAGAAGCCCTTGTGATGAGCCTTTCGCATTTTCGTATAACCCGATTTCAGTTCGCCCGCGACCGGGTAATCGGGGACAGCCAGGTTCAGGCCGACGATGTCAACGTCGCCGCACTGGAGCTCGTTTCCGAAAGTGGCGAGGTGGGGCTGGGATTCATCCAGACGCTCTTCAATCCACTGCCTGATCAGCAGGAGATCGAGAGCGTTTTCGAACATGAAGTTTGGCCGATCCTGAAGGGAAACAGAGCGATCGCCCTGGTTCACCGTGTGAACCGCCCGCGCGGCGGCAATCAGCGGGCTTATTCCCTGCCCTTTCACGAGGCGGTTCAGGTGGCGCTTTGGGATCTTGCGGCCAAAGAAGCTGGCCTGCCCCTTCATGTCTTGCTTGGCAGTCGCCGCAACCGGGTGAGAGCCTATGCGAGCGGCCTCGATTTTCACCTCGACGACGATGCCTTCGTCTCGTTGTTCTCCCACGCGGTGTCTATTGGCTACTCGGCTTTCAAGATCAAGGTCGGCCACCGGGATTTCGACCGCGACCTGCGGCGCCTGGAACTGTTGAAGGCCTGTGTGCCGGCTGGGTCCAAAGTCATGATCGATCCGAACGAGGCCTGGACCTCGAAGGAGGCGCTCATGAAATTGGTGGCGATCCGCGAGGCCGGCCACGATCTTCTCTGGGTCGAGGATCCGATCCTGCGTCACGACCATGAAGGGCTGAGAACACTCAGGCATGCCGTCACATGGACGCAGATCAACAGCGGGGAGTACCTGGATCTCCAGGGCAAACGGCTGCTTCTGGAAGCCCATGCGGCCGATATCCTGAATGTCCACGGCCAGGTGACGGATGTCATGCGCATCGGCTGGCTGGCTGCCGAACTCGGGATACCGGTCAGCATCGGCAACACGTTCCTGGAGGTTGGCGTGCACATGGCGGTCGCGCTTCCCGAGGTCGAATGGCTGGAATATTCATTTCAGAACTTCGATCATCTGGTCGAACAGCCTATCGAAATCCGGGACGGCTACGCCTATGCGCCCGATCGTCCAGGCCATGGATTGGTCCTGTCGGAAAGAGCACGCGGCGAATGGAGCAGGCCAAGGCGCCTGGCACGGTCGGCGCTCGGCGCCGCGCCAGAAAATCCACGCCTTCCCGCGAAGTAGTTGAGAGGCTTTAGCCGACGACTACCGTCAGCAGCGCGAGGGATTGAACGCGACGCCGCTTCAGGCGATCGCAGTTCGGCTTCCGACCGGATTACGGCAAGCGTCGCCGGCGACCTTCCGCGCGTCAGTCGAGCGATAAGGAGAGCCCCGGCCATCCATGCGCTCGGAGCGGGGAGCGCAGCGGGGCGGCCCCGACAGGGCGCCTTTTCCTGCCATGGAATGGCGTTGATGGCGGGCGAACACCTCGACCAGCAGGAGGGCAAGTACAAATGCCCCATGCGCGAGCGGGGCTAGACGACAACTCGGCCCAAGGGGCGGCTTAGCGTCACAAGCGGGCGTCTGGCCTGTTTCCGAATACGCATATTCCTGAGACTTGCGATCGCGACGGAACCGCCATGAGCGCGTTGCACTTCAGGTGACGGCGCGTTGGCATGCCGCTCTGGAGTCTTTAGACTTGTCATTTCGGCCAAGTTCAGTAATTGCGCCATATTACATATTAGTTGACCGGCCAGCATGGCATCCGGAAGCATACCACGAAGGATTGAGGAACTTGGTCGAACTCAACACCCACATTGCGCGTGCTGCGCGCGATCGGAACTTCCCGCGTGTCGTGGCGGTCCTTACAACACGGAACGAAGAACGGTTCGTCGCCGGGTGCCTCGAGAACCTCTTTCGTCAAGGCGTACAGGTCTACATTTGCGACAATCAGTCGACGGACGGAACGCTTGAGATTGCCCAGCGCTACCGCGGGGCCGGATTGATAGGAATCGAAAGCATCCCGCACAATGGCTGGTATTGCTGGGAGCAGCTTCTTCGTCGCAAAGAGGAACTATTTCAGTCGCTGGAAGCTGACTGGTTCATGCACCTTGACGCTGACGAGATCCACCTTCCGCCGACTTCGCACTCATCGTTGGTCTCCGCCATTGCGGCAGCCGACGCACTCGGCTTCAATGCGATCGAGTCTTCCGAGTTCACGTTCATTCCCACCAGGGAAGCCCCCGATCACGACAATCCCAATTATCAACACACGCTACGCACCTACTACCCGTTCCGGCCGTTCTCCCCGCACTGCGTCCGCGCGTACAAGAAACAGGACGGCCCCATGGAGATTGCGTGGTCAGGGGGCCATCGCGTACGCTTCGAGGGGCCGGTGAGGCTCTCCCCCGAGCGTTTTCGCATGAAGCATTATCTGTTCCTGAGCGCAGAGCACGCCGCGCGCAAGTATGGTGGCCGCCGGTTCCTGAGCGAGGAGGTTGATGGTCGTGGTTGGTACGGATGGCGCCCCCGCTTGCGAGCAGGGGATATCCAGCTGCCAGACACTACCCAGGTGCGCACCACTACAACGGACAATGATCTGGACGAGGCCAATCCATGGTTGGCGCACTGGCTTGCGCGGTACGCCTCATGAGCGATGTACACCTCCCCCGCATCCTGGCGATCGCGGACCGACCGGGCTGGGCGATCGATAGAAAGACCCAAAATCTTCGGCGCGTGCTGGAAAGAAGGTTCGAGATCGTCCAACGATTTCAGCATGATGTGACGGAGTCCGACGTGAACGCCGCGGATATCGTGCTCATCTTCTATTGGTTCCAGATCGCGAAGCTGCCCATGCCGGAATCGGTCCTCGCCCGGCGGTCTGACAGGCTGCTCATCGGGATCTGCAGCCACAGAGAGCTGGAGGGCGAATTCCGCGAGCCCGGGCTCGCTACCCTGCAGCGGCTGGCGCGCGCCGTCTTTGTCAACAATCGGAGGCTCGAGCACGAATACGGTCCTCTACTGCATATTCCGGTCCACTACACGCCCAATGGGGTCGACACGACATTCTTTTGCCCCCCACCAGAGCCACAACCCCATTCCGGCGAGCTCCGCGTCGGATGGGCGGGAAGTCTCGGCAACCATGGTCCGGCACATCGCGGCTTCCACGACGTCATCGAGCCCGCGGTCGCTGCCGTGCCGGGCGCGCGGCTGCTGACTGCGATTCGGGAGCAACACTGGCGCAACCATGACGAAATGCTCGACTTCTACCGGGATCTGGACGTTTATGTCTGCGCCAGTCGCAGCGAAGGCACTCCCAATCCTTGCCTGGAGGCGGCGGCGTGCGGTGTCCCCTTGGTGACGACCCGTGTGGGGAACATGCCCGAGCTGGTTCGGGATGGCGACAACGGGCTGTTCTTCGATGGAACCGCGGAAGGGCTTGCGGACAAGCTCGCCCTGTTGCGGAACACGCCATCGCTCAGGTCGCGGATGGCCGCCCGCATGATCGAGACGATCCGAGAGTGGGATTGGGGCGTGCAGGCGCAGAACTACGCGCACATGTTTACCTCGTTGCTCACTGCAGGCGGAACGGTCTAGCCTGTGAGACGTGCGGCTTCAGATGTGCCTGGCCAAACCTGACCTCTAGCGGAAGCCGCATCGCGGATGACGCAGACTTGCGGCCTACAGTCAGCCTGACTTTGGATCTGGCGGACACGACACCGATGCGCTCAGGATAACCGCCCTCACGGCATTGCTCGCGGTGAACTTCTCGAGATCTTTATGGGGTTTCGTAGAGTTCCAGCGGCAATCCGTCTGGGTCGCGGAAAAAGGTAAACCGTTGGTCTGTATATGGGTCGATCCGGATTGGCTCGACCGCAACGCCGGCGGCTTCCAGGCGCATGATTACGGGATCCAGATTCGCCACGGCAAACGCCAGATGCCTCAGGCCTGTCGCCTCTGGATGGGACGGCCGCATCGCTGGAGCGGGGAAGGAGAACAGTTCCAGTTGGACGGACCCGATCCGCAGATCCGCCTTCCATGACTGCCGCTCCTGCCGATACACCTCCCGGATCAGATCGAGGCCGAGGAGTTCGACGTAGAACCGTCGCGACCGGTCGTAGTCCGTGCAGATGAGCGCGACGTGGTGAATGGCGTCCAGCATGCCACGAACTCTAGCCAAGCTCAGATTTGAGGCAAGGTCACCATCGGGGTACGCGGTACTTTGTTGATGTCGCCTCTCGTGAGGGCCGCCTCGTCCTTACTGATCTCATCTGCGCCCAGTCGGCATCATCTTGCCGGCATAACGCAGCCAAATCCGCATTTCGGCCGTCCTCGCTTTGGCCAGTTGTCAAACGCCGGTCGACGCGAAGCCGGGCAGCCCTATGCCGCGCTTGACTTGCTCATATTATTCGTAATAGATCATACATAATAGCTGTAAAAAAAGACGGCGCATCCGGGAGCACCTATGAAAATTACGGCCATCAAGGCGCTCATCTGCAATGCGGAAATGCGCAACTGGGTTTTCGTTCGGGTCGAAACCGATGAGCCTGGTCTGTTTGGCTGGGGCGAGGCAACGCTGGAATGGAAGACGCGTGCCGTCGTTGGCGCGCTTCAGGATCTTGAGGCACTGCTCATCGGGCAGGATCCGCGCAATGTGGAGCAGTGCTACCAGATCCTGACGCGCCACGGTTTCTGGCGTCTCGGCGTCGAGGGAATGTCGGCCGTGAGCGGCATCGAGATCGCGCTCTGGGACATTCTGGGCAAGTCGCTGGGCGTCCCGGTCTGGCGGCTTCTCGGCGGGCAGGTCCGCGACTATCTGCGCACCTATACGCATCTCGGCCTCGGCGACATGAAGGCGGTCTATGAGAGCGGGTCGGCGGACACAATCGTCGAGCGCGGACGCATCGTCACGCAGGCCGGCTACGACGCGGTCAAGGTCGTCTGCATTCCCTACACCCACTATGTCTCGCCGGCGAAGGCGGTCGACTCCGTTGCCAACATGGTTGGCGCGCTGCGCGAGGCCGTTGGTCCCGACATCGACATCATGGTCGACTTTCACGGACGCCCGGCCTCAGTCAATGCGGCGATGGACTATCTCAAGGCGATCGAACCGGCCCGCATCATGTTCGCCGAAGAGCCGGTGCCGCCCGAAGATGTCGCGGGCCTGGCGCATATCACCGCGCGATCGGCGATCCCCATCGCGTCCGGCGAGCGGCTGATCGGGCGCCGCGAGTTTACGCAATCGATCGCGGCGCGTGCGTTCAACATTGCCCAGCCCGATATCTGCCATACTGGCGGTCTGCTCGAGACCAAGAAAATCGCGGCTCTGGCGGAAACCGCTGGCATCGGCCTTGCGCCGCACAACCCGCTCGGCCCGATCGCCGGCGTCGCAGCGCTTCACTTCGGCATATCGACGCCGAACGTCATCATCCAGGAGGAGATGTCGGGCGCGGTCGCCTGGTACGACGACGTCGTCACCTGGCCGATCGATCGCAAACCCGGCCGCTGGGACGCGCCCGATCTGCCGGGCCTCGGCGTCACCGTGAATGAAGATGTCATCGCACGCCACCCCTTCAAGCAGGAAGTGCTGCATGCCCGCAACGCCGTCATGCCCGACGGCACCGTGGTCGATTGGTAAGCGCCATGACAGGCAGGCTTCAAGGAAAGATCGCAATCGTCACCGGCGCCGGCCAGGGCATTGGTGCCGCCACCGCCCGGGCCTTTGCGATGCAGGGGGCAAAGACCGTGATTGCCGAGCTCAATGCGGCAACCGGCAAGGCGGTCGCCGACGAATTGCGTGCCAACGGCGCCGACGCCCATTTCGTCGAAACCGATGTCACCGACACAACGGCAGTGGCCGACATGGTGGCGAAGACGATCGCGGCCTATGGCAGCGTCAACGTGCTCGTCAACAATGCAGGCGCCAACGTCTTTTACGAACCCTTGTCGATGCCGGAAGAGGAATGGGACCGTTGCCTCAGGCTCGACCTCCAGGCCGCGTGGTTCTGCGCCAAGGCGGTGTTGCCGACGATGCTGGCGAACGGTTCGGGGTCGATCGTCAACATAGCCAGTTGCCACGCCTTCAAGATCATTCCTCACACATTTCCCTATCCGGTCGCCAAGCATGCGCTTGTCGGTCTGACCCGCTCGCTCGCCATCGAATATGCGGCGCGCGGCATCCGCGTCAATGCGATCGCCCCCGGCTACGTCGAGACGCCGATCGCGGAAGCCTATTGGAACACCTTTCCAGACCCTGCCGAGGAGAAGCGGCGGGCCTACGACCTTCATCCGCCCAAGCGCATTGGCCGGCCGGACGAAGTTGCACTGACGGCGGTTTTCCTCGCTTCGGACGAAGCGCCGTTCATCAATGCCGAGACGATCACCATCGATGGTGGACGCTCGGTTCTCTACCACGACTGACAACCAAGCAGGGAGGATCCACATGAAAACGACGACAAAGGCTCTGGCAACATTGGCGATACTGGCTGCCGGACTGATGGCTGGCGCGGCAAGCGCCGACGACATCAAGATCGGCTACATCAACAAGATGGGCGAGCATCCATGGTTCGTCGCCGAGGTCGGCGGCGCCAAGAAAGCGGCTGAGGCTGCCGGCGCCACCTTCGTGTCGCAAGACGTCCAGTTCGACTCCAATCTGACGATCACCACCTTCGACACGATGGTCGGCGACGGCGTCAAGGGCATCGCCATCGTCGTTCCCGACAAGGCGCTGGGGCCGGTCATCGCCGAGAAGGCCAAGGCGGCGAAAATCCCCCTGGTGGCGGTCGATGACGACATCTACTATCAGGATGGCACCCAGGTCCCCTATGTCGGCATGAATGCCCACAATATCGGTGCGCGGGTGGGCGAAGAACTGGCCAAGCTCTACAAGGCCGGCGGCTGGGCCGGCAAGGAGGTGCGTATCGCCTCGATCGAGGACCGCAAGGCCGACACTTGCATGCAGCGCAACAAGGGTGCCGAGGAAGCGTTCCTGAAGGCGGTGCCCGATTTCAAGCCGACAAACATCCTTCGCGTCCCCTATGACAACACGATGGTCAACGCCATCGACGTCATGACCACCACTTTGACGGCCAATCCCGGCGTCACCAACTGGATCTTCTATTCCTGCAACGACGACGGCGTGCTGGGTGCGGCGCGCGCGCTGGAAAACGCCGGCTATGCCCCGGACCAGGGCATGGGCATCGGCATTGACGGCAGCCGCGCCTGCGAAGCCTTCGGATCAGGAAAGGCTTCGGCATTCCGTGGTACGATGTGGCTCAATTCGGCAAACCATGGCGCGCTGGCGGTGAAGATCCTGCTGGCTTCGATCAAGGACGGAACGAAGCTGCCCGTTCAGTCCTTCACCGACCCGGAATACATCACCGCCGGAAATTTTGCATCGGACTACAAGGCCAAGCTCTGCCACTGAGCCGGACCTGCGTCATGCGCCCCCAGGGGCGCATGACGCTTTCCGGTCGGCAGGTTCGCTGGCTGCCATGCCACCGAACACGGATCGATCCTTGGGAGTGAGCCTTGACGCAATCGGACTTCTTCTCGCTCGACGGAATATCGAAACGCTTCGGCGTCGTGCAGGCGCTCGACAACGTTTCGATCGCCTTCCGGCCAGGCGAGGTGCTTGCTTTGGTCGGCGAGAATGGGGCCGGCAAATCGACGATGATGCGCATTCTCGAGGGCGTGTTCGGCCCGGACACAGGCACCGTGCGGCATGGTTCCACACCGATCGTCTTCGGCGAACCGCGCGATAGCCACCGGGCCGGAATACGCGTCATCCATCAGGAGCCGGAGATCGTTCCGAACCTGACGGTGGCCGAGAACATTTTCGTCGGCGAGTTGCCGCGCCTGGCAGGCGTCCTGCTCGACTGGCGCAAGCTGGAGGAGCAGACCGACCGGGTGCTTGCGACCTTCGGCATGCAGCAGGACATGCGGCCACGACAACTCTGCGGCACGCTCGGCCCGGCGCAACGCCAGATGATCGAGATCATGCGCGCCATCCGTGCCGGCGGCCGGCTGATCGCCTTCGATGAGCCGACCTCGTCACTGACCGATGATGAAGCGCGTCGCCTGTTTTCCGTCATTCGCCGGCTGCGCGAGAAAGGCACGTCGATCATCTACATCTCGCACCGGCTGAACGAGATCATCGACCTTGCCGACCGCATTGTCGTTTTGCGCGACGGCAGGCTGGTCGACGATTCGCAGGCGGCCGGCGCCAGCGAGCAGACCATCGCCAAGCTCATGGTCGGCCGCAACATCGACGATCTTTTCACCCGCGAGACCTGGCGGTCCGGGGAACAATTGCTAGACGTGGCGGGATTGACCACCGACCGCGTTAGCGATGTCAGCCTCAGGGTTCGTCGCGGCGAAGTGCTCGGCATCGCCGGCCTCATGGGTGCGGGCCGCTCCGAACTGGCAAAGGCGATTGTCGGCTATGACCGGCGCATCGCTGGCACTATAGCCATGAACGGTGTGCCCGTTCTCCCCAACAATCCGCATGCGGCAATCGTCGCGGGCATCGGTTTTGCTCCCGAAGACCGCAAGCACGAGGCGTTGCTCCTGTTCCGAAGCATTCTCGACAATGCAGCACTTTGCGTGCCCGACAAGACGTCGAGCTTCGGCTTCTTCAACCGGCGCAAGGCGCTGGAGATTGTCTCGCCGCTGGCAGCCAAGATGTCGATCAAGGCACCCAACCTCGACGAGCAGGTTTCGAAACTGTCGGGCGGCAATCAGCAGAAGGTCGTTCTGGCGCGCTGGCTTGCCCGGCAGCCGATGCTGCTCATTCTCGACGAACCGACGCGCGGCATCGATATCGGCGCCAAGGCGGAAATCTATCGGCTGATCGATGAACTCGCGGCAAGCGGCATTGGCATCATCCTGATTTCCTCGGAAATGCCGGAACTGATCGGTCTCGCCGACAGGGTTCTTGTGATGGCGGGAGGCCGCATCACGGCAGAACTTGCCCGCCCCGACATTGACGAAGCGACGATCCTGAAACACGCCATGCCGCAATCAGCACCATCGCCGGGAGACCACATTCAATGAACAGCCTCGAGCTTCGCGCATCGAAAACGCAGACCGACCCCAGGGGCGCTTCCACGCTCCTTGTCGAGCGCCTTGGCGTTCACAACATCAGCCTTCTGGTGGCGCTCGCCATTCTCGTTGTCATCTTCGGTTCGCTACGCGGCGATGTGTTTTTCTCCAGCCGAAACCTGCTCAACATCGGTCTCGGCATCACCATCCTCGGCGTGCTGGCGATGAGCCAGACCGTGGTCATCGTCGGCGGCGGTCTCGATATCGCCGTCGGCGCCACCGTCGGTCTGACCACAGTCTCGACTGCAATGGCCATCCAGGCGACCGGATCGCCGGCGGCCGGCATCGTTGCCGGCCTGGTGCTCGGTGGTCTTGCCGGTCTCGTCAACGGCATCATCATCACCTACGGGCGAGTCAACGCGGTCATTGCCACGCTCGGCACCATGGCGATCTTTCGCGGCATCGCCTTCATCATGTCCGATGGCCAGTCGATCGCCATTTTTAGCGACACGTTCCGGTTCATCGGCATTGGACGCATCCTCGGCCTGCCGTTGCTGGTCTGGATACTGGTGCTGACCGCGATCGTATTCCACCTGTTCCTCGCGCGTTCGATTGTCGGCCGCAACATCTATGCGCTCGGCGGCAATCCCGTGGTCGCCCGCTTCTCCGGCATCAACATCAACCGCTACCGCGTCGGCATCTACATCATGAGTGGTGTTGCCGCCGGATTGGCCGGGATCCTGCTGGCTGCCCGTACCGGTTCGGGTCAGCCCGTATCCGGGTCCCAAGGCCTGGAACTCGAGGCTATCACGGCGGCCGTGCTGGGTGGCTGTGCCTTGCAGGGCGGGAAGGGCACGATTGTCGGCGCGCTGCTCGGTGTCGCCATCATTGGCGTGCTCAACAACGGAATGATACTGACGTCCGTGCCAACCTTCTATCAATTGCTGGCAAAGGGCTCACTGCTGATCCTTGCTGTGGTCATTGCCGAGTACCACTTGAACAGGACATGACGATGGACGCAGCGACCGCTGCAAGCGATCAAGGCAAGCAGGACCTTCCTGCCGGGGATGGCGCGTCGTTGTCCCTGAAGGATCGCATCGCACGCGATCTTGGACAGCGCGTTCTCGCCGGCACCTACGCGCAGCACGCGGTCCTGCCGACTGAGGCTGAACTGTGCGTCATCTACGGCGCCAGCCGCACGGCGCTGCGCGATGCGCTGCTGACGCTTTCGGCCAAGGGACTGATCGAGGCGCGCAAGCGGGCTGGCACACGTGTGCGCGTGTCGAGCGAATGGAACAGGCTGGATGCGCAGGTTCTCGAATGGATGCGCGATATCGAGCCTGATCTCGATTTCGTCCGCGGCTTGATCGAGGCGCGGCTGGTCATTGAGCCGGCTGCCGCCCAGCTTGCCGCCAGGATGGCGACCGCGGGCGATCTCGCGGTGATCGAAGCCGCCTATGAGGCCATGCGCATTGCGCCGGAGGACGACCTCGCGGCCTGTCTCGATGCCGATGTCCGCTTTCATACCGCCATCCTGCGCGCCAGCCGCAACCCGGTTTTCGCCAATCTCGGCAATATGCTGGCAGCCGCACTCAGCTTCTCTTTTCGACTGACCACATCGGCCACCGTCAACTATCAGCAGACGCTCAGCGCCCATGGCGATGTGCTGGAAGCAATCCGCATGCGCAGGGTCGACGACGCTCACGACCTGATGAAAGCGCTGATCGGCATCGCCTCGAACGACCTTCTCGCCGTCGCTCGCAAGGACCGCCATCACCAGCCGGTCTCCTCCGCCAATGCCGATCCCATCTGAGTTTGATGACCCGGACCATTGAAATTCGAAATGGCGATCTGTCCGCCGAAATCGTTCCGTCGCTTGGCGCCGGTCTGGCGCGGTTCGACCATGGCCGCGCGCCGCTGTTCAGGCCATGGCCTGACGGCGGCAGCACGAACCCATTCGATCTTGCCTGCAACCTGCTTGTGCCATGGTCAAATCGCATCTCGGGCGGCGGCTTCACCTTCGACAACAAATTCCACGATTTGCTCCCCAACGTAGCCGGCGAGCCCTTTCCCATTCACGGCAATGGATTTTCAAGCGAATGGGACGTCGACAGCTTGATGCCGGACAAAGCCAGGCTGTCGCTCGTCAGCGAAGGGCCTGGTCCATATCGGTATCGCGCCGAGGTGGCTTACGCCCTGACCGAACGGGCGCTCGATCTGCGGCTTCAGGTCTTCAACAGGGCGCCGATCAGGCTGCCGTTCGGGCTTGGCATTCATCCGTGGTTGCCAAGAACGGCCCTGACAACGCTTCACGCCCCAGCGTCGCAGGTTTGCCTCGAACTGCCCAGCCATCTCCCCGACAGGTTCGAGGATGTCGGAGCCTGTCCCGATTGGGATTTTGCCACGCCGGCCGCCTTGCCCAGCGGTTGGATCAACAATGCCTTTGCCGGCTGGGCCGGCGTCGCTTCCATCTGTTGGCCAGAGCAAAATCGCGGCCTCAGGATCGAAGCATCCCCTGCCCTGAGCTTCTATCTGGTCTATTCGCCATCACAGGTGAGCGACTTCGTCTGTTTCGAGCCGGTCAGTCATGTCGTGGATGCCCACAACCGCGGTTCGATCGACAAGTGGAACGGATTGTCGGTGCTTGGGCCTGGCGAGAGCTTGGTGGCCGGTTGCAGCTTCGCTGTCATGTAGAGCGCTCACACCGACCAGCAAATCCAAAGCAGGCGCGCCTCGGAATGCGGGGCTGCGATTGCCGGCACAACCGGCACTGCGCCCGCTCGCGCGTGCGGGCATACGGCCAGCAAAATTCCCGGCTTGGCCGGCTTGAACGGTGTCCCGACGAGCATCCCATCAGCACGGATGCCTGCTGCATTACCGCTATTACTTCCCATTGCTGGGAAGCATCACCCAAGCGCAATTGAGAACAAGAATCCTCTAAATTAGCCGCGGCAACTCTGCTATAGTCGGCTGCCATCATTTGGGGGAATTCACATGACGACGGTCGCAGAGCCGCCCCGGAAACGGGAGGAGGACGAACCCAACAGAATACCGACCAATAGGCCGCCGGGCACAATATGGCGGGCTGTGATCGGAGTGGCTGCCTTGGCCTGGGCTCTCATAACAGCCGTTCAAATCACCACATAGTGCATTGAGTGACCAGGCTGCCGGCCTTGACAACCGAGGCAATGAATCGCGCTATCGGTTTCTGGGTCGGATTGGGGGACCAGCGGCGGCGTCGCATCTCTCTGACAGCCCGGGACGATGACAGTAGCGAGGCTTCCTCGCGCGCCACGAAATTGGCAGCATTTCACGCTGGTTTCACGAACCATATGGGATAGGGACGAAGGGACGGGGAGAACCGGCATGAACGCTCATCGCGGGACCAGTGCGACTGGGCCGGCTCTGAAAGACGGAGCTCAAAGCACTGCCGCCGCTGTCGATCCGCGTCAGGTCCAGTTCCGCAATTTTGGCTACGAGGGCGGCGCGGACGAAGCCAAGCTCTATCATGGCCTGGAGACGCCTTGGGCCACCCAGTGCCTGTTTGCCAAGCTGCTGCGCAGGATGAGTGTGGCATCCGCCGGAGGTGGCAGTAAAACCAATGAGCGGATTCCGGCTGGATACACCTATCTTGCTCAGTTCGCCGCACACGACATTATCCGCAATTCCTCGCTCAGTCCCTTGTTGGCGGCCCACGAGGCAGAGCGCCGCAACGAACGCGAGGAGGCGCTCCTGCTCAACGTGCTTTACGGCGGAGGACCGTTCTCGAACCCTGGTTTGTATGTTGTGGCCAAGCCTGGTGAAGTTGTCAGGTCGCTCATGCGCACCGGGCCGATGGCACCGCCGTCACTGAACGCCATGGCGATGCCCGCGGGCGCTTGTCCCTTTGCCAAGCGCGACTTGCCACGCTTCCAACAGGCCGATCTGAGCGATGGGTTCGAAGCTGGTCGGACGGACGTCCTGGCCGCAGACCAGCGTAGCGACGACAACGCCAATATTGCGCAAATGACGGCGCTTTTCCTGCACCTGCACAATGCCGTGGCCAACGCACTTGGCAAAAACGGAATACCCAAAAAGGATGCGGAACTGCCGGCAGGTGCGTATCTTTTCGACCGGACACGCCGCGTTACGACAGCGATTTACCGGAATGTGCTGCAAAATGACTTGCTGCCGCGCCTCATCGCCAAGCCGGTATGGGACCTCTACCAGGCGAACGGGTTCCGACCCCTGGTCGACATGCCGCCGCAAGGCGTTCCGATGGAGTTTTCCCACGCGGCATATCGCCTGGGCCATTCCATGGTCAGGCTTTCCTATGTCTTCAATGACCAGCATCCGGAAGGCGAAGGGCTGGAGAACGTGTTGCTTAACCGCTCCTCGTCACGCCCGCATAGATTCCCGGTCTCCGAACGCTGGATCGCCGATTGGTCGCATTTCTTCCAGATCGCCGGCTCGACGCCGCAGTTCAGTCGGCGTATCGGACCAACGGTCAACGACGTGCTGCTGAGTGCCTACAGCATGCCGATCCTTTGCGTCGGCCCCGATTCAAAACCACTCGAGCCCGCCGCGACGGGTCTGTTGAGCGAAGCAGACAAGGCTGCACTCCCCGATCCGAACGCGTCAGGACTTTTGTTCAGCGATCTGGTCCGAGGAACCATTGGCGGCCTGCTCAGGCTCGATGCCTTGATCGAACAACTGCCGCAGGCCGCTCTCGCGGCCGCGCCGTTGCTCGGCGATGCCGAGAAGCGTCACCAGGCTATTCGATCCTGGCTTGAAGGTTCGACCGTTGCCTTCACCGCGGCCGAGACGGCTGAGTTGGCAGAAAATCCGCCATTGTTGTTCTGGCTGTTGTTGGAGGCCGCGATCGAGCAGGACGGACTGTGTTTTGGTACCATCGGATCGGTGATTGTAGGGGACGTTTTCATGGCAAGATTCGCGGCCTCGCGCGCAATGATCGAAGACGACCCAACTACGCAGAACCTCGTCGCCAGTTTGTTTCCCACTGGCATGCCGCGAACGATGGCCGATCTTATCCTTTTCGTCGCCAGCGCGCTCAATCTGGGCGACGCCTGGCCCCGGTTTATCACCCCGCCTACAACTTCTGGAGCTTGAACATGGCTGACCCCGTCGACAATTTGGACGCCTTTCCCGAACCGATCCAAACCCTTAACTTCGAGGCGACCGGCCGCAAGGTGGTGCAATGGGCACAGGATCCCAGCACCCGTCCGCGCGACTTGGCCGAGTTCAAGGCCCAACTCGATGGACTCGTCGTCGTGCCCGAGCGCTATAAGGAAATCCAGATCGTTCAGGGATACGACCACGTCTTTTTCCTGCGATTGCCGCCCAACAACCAGGTGACGCAATCGCAGAAGAAGCTCCAAACCGAACAGGGCGGCATGGGCGACTACGGCATTCCGGAATTCTATTTCGATGCTATTCTCGAAAAGGTGCCGTTCAACCGCGACAGCTTCTTTTATTCACGCATCGCCGATTACACCATTCGGGGCTGCCGATAGGCCCGGCAACGGCTCGTGGCTGACGACTATCCCTGCCCCGGCCAACCCTCGGCGCAGCGTCTCGAGGGCCTCTGGGCTGCAGATCGGAAAGCTGTCCATGAGCCACGTGCCGACGTTGCCCGGCTCCGGCGGGGCATACCCAAACCACTCTGTCTTCAGATGCGCCAAAAATCGGTCGGCCTCTTCGTGCGCGGCCCTCTCGTCGCCGAGCAGGGCGAGAGCCGCAGCCTTCCAGCCGCCGATATAGGACACGCTATCGGCGGCGCGGTCGGCCGCTTCGACGCAACCGGCGTAGTCGCCAAGCAGGAACCGCACGCCTGCCTGATAGCTCCATTGCAGTCGCGAAATCCCGAGCCCGGTCTGCAACGCCAAATTGGCTATGCGGCGGGCGTTCTCGCGATCATCGCAATAAGCAAGCCCGAGGGACGCAGAGACCAAGGTCCAAGGGTCGTTGCCATTGAGCTCGCAGGCCAGAAGGAAGCTGATGGCCGCCTGCTGCGGGATGCCGTTCATGGCGTACGACCACGCCAGATGCAGTTGGCTTCGCGAATCTATCGGATCGATCTGGGTCGCCTGCTTGGCAAACGTCAGCGCTTCGGCATGGCGTTCGCGCCGGCGGCCGATACCAGGAAAGATCAGATGCCGCGAATTGATGATGCCGGCCAACCCGGCGTGGGCGGCAGCGAATTGTGGTGACTCTGCGATGATTGACCTGAACAGCGCCTCGGCCCGTTCCTCGGATTCCGGGCGCCATTGAAAGATCAGTTCCTGCGCTCTCAGCCAGCGGTCGAACTGTTCCAGCGACAGGTCCGGGATGCTGGCGATCTGAACCAGCCGTTCGGACGACATGCTTACACCCAGCGCGACGGCGATGCGGCGGATCAGTCTCTGTTGGGTCTGGTACCACTGGCTGTTCTCGATGACAAACTGCTCGCTCCAAATGTAGCGCCCGGAGGCGAGCTGCTTGAGCGTCATACTGACACGCAATGTCGGCCCGTCGAGAAACCCGGTTGCCTCGATGCAATAGGAATTCTCAGTGAGACGAGGCGGATGCCCCTCCCATTCCATCACCGCCCAGTCCCGGAATCGCACAAGGGACGCGACCAGTTCGCTGCGGAAAATACGCACCGCGTTGCGGGCACGGACGGAACCGCTCACCAATTCGAACTCCCGCACGAACAGCAGCACGCCGGCGGCGGGCTCTTGCAGCCGTTGCGCCTGGGACCCGAACGCCTCGGCGGCGATTGCGGTCACGGCCCCCCTGTCCGCGGCCCCGATCGTACCGAGCTTGATGTCACTGACCAGTGCCTGCGTCGCGGCTGAAGGTTCGCTGTCGAACTCTGTTTCAAGCAGGTCCCAAAGCCCCTTATAGGCCCTCAAGGCCGTTGCTTGGTCGCCCATCCGAGCCGACGCCTCCATGACTGCCCGGCACCCGATCTCGTTGGTCGGATCGAGATTGAGCAGGGCTTGCCCGGCTCGCTTTAGCGCTGGCCAGTCTGCCGCGGCCTTGGCCATCGCTTCCAGACATGAGATAAATTCGTCCTGAAGGCATTGCCGCTGGACGAGGACCCAATTCCGAAACGAAGGGTCGATGTCGTCCAGGCCATTGAGAAAGCTTTCGGCGACACGCTGCCTCTCCAGAAGGACGGGCGGAATCCTTCCAGCTTTCAGATCGTGCCTGATCTCACTCACATCCACCGTGACGAGCGACTGCTTCAGCGTCACGTTGAGCCGGTCTCCCAAGAAGACCCCTTCGGCTTCGGCCAGGCAGGCCTTGAGATCGACTACGGTTTGCCTAAGCGAGGCCCTTGCTCGTGCCTCGTCCGATTCACTCCAGAGCAAGCCGCAGATGCGCTCGCGTGTTTCAAAACCATGAGGACTCAGTGCGAGATAGGCAAGGACGGCGCGCGACTTGCGGTTTCTCAAGGCAACGTCCCGCCCAAATTGACTCAGCGCTACCTTGTCAAGTGTCGTGACGCTGATAAGCGGCGCAGTCCTCGTTGGGGATTTGTGCCCGATCATCTTTGTCCCGCACCTCTACATAAGATCGACGCGGCCGCTCGGGCCGGCCTGATCAATCAGGGAACGAAGCCGGCGTGACCGGAACGGCGACGGAAATGGCTGCAGCCCTGGGACGAAGACTTTGGCGACGGGAATGTCAAACATCGGCGTTGTCAGATCTGCCGCGTATATGCGGTATTGCTTTTTAAGCATATCGCCAACCAAGGATACGAAATTCAAGTCCTTTTCATCATCTTTGTGCATCAGGACGCCACTGGACAGGTGTGAGACGAGGTCAGTGTCGATTGCGCCATGCATCTCGGAGCGCTCCGCCTTTAGGCGGTCGACCTCGTCGAGTTTCTCATCGCGCTGCTCCCTGCGCTTCATTGCCGTCAGGTCGAGAGCTAACTCCATCTGACACATTTCGAGTAGCGCCGCCCTCAGGGCGCTGCCCGCGTCCAGCCTGCAAGCCAGCCCGACTGCCAGACCGCGACCATCCGCGTCGAAGGATAGCGCCGCGATTACAGGCGCGGGAAACTCACCCGATATGTCGAGAAACTGGGTGCATCTGCCGAGCTTCTCCTGTCTTATCCGTGCAAGCAGATCGAGCACACCCGCGCGGGCAAGCGCTTCCAGTCCGATCAGCTGGCCGCCGCGCCTGCTGCGCCACCAGGCGGCAGCCGCATCTCGCTCGATGGTTTCCAGCAGCGCCGAGGTCAAGGCAGCCTCGTGGCTTATCCCTGCGGCGCATCCGCAACTGGTTACCCAGGCGCTTCGGTTTGCGCTGCGAATGAAAAGTGTCTCGGGCAAATAGCCCTGTCTACCGTCGTCCAGCCGGCGCACAGGCACCCATCGGTTACTTTCACCGAAACCGGATTGCACCCGGAAATCGTCTAGGTGTTCAGCCAGGCGAACGTCCTGCCAATGACCTACACCATCTACCATCGTGCGGTTCATCGTCCCGTGCGGCACTTGCCATTCGCTATGATATTCAATGCCCTCGCCGATGCAGGCCTCGAATGCGCGCCCCGGCGTGAGGCCGACGCCGCTGAAGCTGGCAGAAATGGCTGAGACCGAATCTCCCCAGTTGCGGTTTACCTGCGCACCAAAGAAGTACAGCCCCGGTGCGTAGCGAGCGTGCAAGCGGAACAGATTGCCAAAATTTGCCGCGGCTGAGAGTAGTCCTTGGCGGTTATTTGTCGCCATCAAGCCGGGACCTGTATCACCAGAGTCAAGGTAGCCGAGCGCACCGAGCAACCCGCGTGCCATTGCGGCCTGTTCAGGCGCCAAATCTTGCGGCTGTGAACAAAATCGCGCTGCCAGTTCAAACGCGTTTGCGGCGGTCAATCCACAATCCTCGCTGTTGAAGAAGCCTTTCCCTATCGTCTGCCACTTTCGCCCTACGATCTTGATCGGGTCAACAAAACGTTGCGTGCGAGGCGACCCACGCTCGGCAAAGACACGGGAGCTAGAGATGGCCGTCATCTCACGCTGATTTCACGCTAGCTGGTCTAATGGTTGTTTCCGAGATGTCATCTCGACTGGCCCGTAGCTGAACGACCTGAACCGGACCCATCGAGACGATTGAAGATCGGCGCCAATTCGTTTCCTCCCGGGAGCGGCGCCGCGGGGCCATGACCGGATGGGGCCGGTCCTGTGCCTCGCGGCCCACCGGGATGGTCCAACCGGCTTCTTCGACACAGGGCCATCCATCCTGCAATCAAGAAATTCGACAAGACGAGGAGATCAAAAATGGGAACGCATGGCACCCCGCCCCGTGGCATTGATGCGACACGATCGCCGTTGTTCGAAGGCCGCTTCGGCCGCATGTTCCGAAATCTGGCACCCGCAACGTTCGGGGCAAACGACGACGACAACCGGCGCAACCTCAGGGCGCTCGGTTCGGCCATGTCTGCTGAAATCGATGAGCCTAAAGATGGAACCGACGCCGAGGAAAGCGGGATTCCTGCGCTCTACACCTATTTTGGCCAGTTCGTCGACCATGACATCACCTTCGATCCCGTCAGCACGTTGCGCAAATCGCTCGATCCCGATGGGCTGGTGGATTTCCGCACGCCGAGCTTCAATTTAGACAATGTCTATGGCCGGGGTCCGGCCGACCAGCCCTACATGTACACAAAAGAAGGCCGCTTCCGCCACGGCGATGCAATGACAGGAGCCGGTGGCCAGCCCGGACACGACCTGCCGCGCTTCGCCGGACGAGCAATCATCGGCGACCCCCGCAACGATGAAAACAGTCTGGTGTCGCAGCTGCAAGGGCTGATGCTCAACGTGCACAACCGGATGATCGACGACAATCCGGGCCTGGATTTTGAAGCGGTCCAGCAACTCGTCCGCTTCCACTACCAGTATGTTGTCGTGAACGACTTCCTCGCCAGGATCGTTTCGCAACCAATCCTTGACTCGCTCAAGACGGACGGCCGCTTCGATCAAAAGCGATTGCGGTACTATCACTGGCGCAACCTGCCGTTCATGCCAGTTGAGTTTTCGGTCGCCGCCTACAGGCTTGGGCATTCGATGGTCAGGCCCGGCTATCGGCTGAACGACGACAAGCTGCTGCCGATCTTCCCACGCGCCGGCAAGCCACACGAGGAGGCGCTGACCGGCTTCCAGACGATGAAGCCGGGTCGCGCTTTGGACTGGGGTCGACTTATCGACATTGACAAGCGCGCCGGCGGATCGGATCCCGAGACCGGGGATCCGGCGAACGCGCGTCGGCTGCAATTTGCCTACAGGATCGACACATCCCTCGTCGGTTTCCTCCACGATCTGCCGAAAACCGTGGCGGGCGACCCGCCGGCCTCACTGGGCGAGCGCAATCTCTTGCGGGGCTGGCTCCTCGGCCTGCCGTCCGGCCAGAGCGTTGCCCGGGCCATGGGCATCGAGCCCCTGGCCGATGCGGACATCATAATCGGCAAGGCCGTGGACACTCCCGAGGATGATGATGTCGTAGGCCCGATCATCGATGCCGTCACAGCCAAGGGTGGCGACGGCAATGCCTTTGCCGACAACTGCCCACTTTGGACCTATGTCCTTGCCGAAGCGGCAACAAACAAGACCAACATGGCTATCCCGATTACAGGAGGCGGCACCCGTTCCACGCCACAGCTTGGACCGGTTGGCGGCCGGATTGTCGCGGAAGTCTTCGTTGGATTGCTGTTTGGCGACGGCAGGTCTTACCTGTCGCTCGATCCTTTGTGGAAGCCTGTGAGCGGGGCCGGCTTCAGACTGAAGGATCTGGTCGCCTACGGGCTCGGCATGGGGCCACCACTTCACTTCCGGTGAGAACCAATACTTGGCAGCGGGTGAAGTCAGGGGACGACCGGATATGTCGTGGAATCTTCGACAATTCGGCAGGGCGGCTCGTCCCGAAGCAGACGGAGATTCTTGAGATGCCCGCCCCTGCCAGCGCCTGACAAAGGCGCACGGCTTTCCAGTTTGGCGGAAGTTGAGCGTAGTTGAATTTGGTCAATCACTAGTCGATGGGGGATATGGGCAATGGCACTCTTTGATGAATATAAAGAGGGGTATGAGCGCAACTGGGAGAGGCTGGAAATCCGATCCAACCGAGCCAGTGTTGTCAAAAAGGAAGCCAAGCGCATTCTGGATGGCAAGCCGATTTATACTCAGATCGAAAGCCGGACGGGCGTTCCATGGTGGTTTGTCGGACTCTGCCATTACCGTGAGTCTTCGTTAAATTTCGGCACTTATCTCGGCAATGGCCAGCCTCTTGGCCAGCGTACCACGATTGTTCCCAAGGGCCGTGGGCCATTCACCGGGCCGAACGCTTTTGTCGACGGAGCCTTGGACGCTTTGCGGCTGGAGGGCTTTGTCGGCGCCAGCGATTGGGGGATTGCGCGAACTCTGTTCAGGCTCGAGGGGTTCAATGGTTATGGCTACCACGGAAAAGGTGTGAATTCTCCGTACCTTTATGGTGGCTCAACCTTGTACGGGCCGCCCGAGGCGCGGGGCGGCAAGTATGTCAAAGACCATGTTTTCGATCCCAATTTTGTGGATACGCAGCTCGGAACGGCGGTGATCTTCAAGGCTCTCCTTGGCCTTGACCCAACAATCAGCATCGATTCAAACGGCGGTTCGACGACCTTGGAACCAGACGATGAGATGGCAAAGGATGTTGTCTGGCTTCAGCATTCATTGAACGCTCTCGGAGCAAACCCGCAATTGGTCGAAGACGGGAAGAGCGGACCTTTGACCAGGACAGCTCTGTCACGCTTTCAGCAACAAAACGGACTGAACGACACCGGGTTGGCAGATCCCCTTACGATTGCGGCGATTGACCGGCAGCTGCAGCCCAGCCCAGATGGTGCCGCAAGTGATATTCGCGAGAAGCTCGAATCTTTGCAGGCCGCTATTCGCGCGTTGACCGATAGATCGGACAAGGTGCCTGCACCCGCCAATGTAAATACGGCTGGCGTGAACAGCGACCTCGCCGACATTGTCAGTGCGTTGGGAGGTGCCGTTCAGCGCGTGGCGAACACCGTCCCGCCAGTTAATCAGGGCGGTAGCCAGCAAGATCGCTTGCGAAGGGCAATTGATCTGGTCTCGGCCATCCTGCTCCCGGGCCAGGCCAAGGATGCGCCGTTAGGCCCAGTGAATGGTGCGCTCGGTCAGACGATCGGGAATCTGCTCGACGGAAAGAAATCGGCGATTGGTATTGGAGGGGCGATCATTACGCAGCTGCTTTCCAAATTGGCGACTTCGACTGGCGCATCGGGTGACCTGACAGCGGTAGGCACCGCACTGTCGAATATCACGCCAGCCGCGGGGTTAAGCCCTTTCGCAATGCCGTTATTTCTTGGCCTTGCAGCGTGGGGCTTCCTGGGGAAGCTTGAGAAGTGGAATCAGGGAACGTCAACAACCCCACTAAATTGACCCGTATGAATGGGCCGCCCTACTCCAGTGGCCCGGCGGAATGTTTCCCAAGGCAGCTGCGCGGCAGCCGGGCCGATCGCGTTAGGGGTCGGAAGCCGCGTTGAGCCATGGGGCTTCTAAAACACCCAGCCTTTATCATCATCCTGTTGCGGAGGGCGCCGACGCTTCAACCGGCCAAACACGGCGCCCTCACACACACCCTCTGGTCATAGCGCAACGTGCGCAGCGGTGTCGGGAGAGTTGCGCTGCTGATCACTTTGGTCGGCCATGTCCTTATTACGCGCGACAAAGCGGCGCCAGCCGCCGAATGAGGAGATGTCGGAGGCACCATCCAAGCCTGCGGTTTCGACCAGAAAGCCTTTGGCCGGGGTGCCGTCGTGGAGTTCGACCGTGCCAATGCCGAGCGGTGCCGGAATAGCGGCGACGAAACGTCCGAAGGCCCCTGGCTCAAGCCGCCAGACCTCGACGTCAATACGCATGCCGCCATCGGTAACGCGGATCAAGCCGGGCTTGGGCACGGACTGGCCGGCCAGAGCATAGAGTCTATAGGCAGCGGCCGTCTTGGTAGCACGCAGGAATTGTGCTCCGAGCTGGTTGAGCTGACCGTTGAGCGGCATGCCCGACAAATGCGCGCCGACCACCACCAGATCGATCATGCCGTCGCAGGGCGGCGCGGCCACCGGCTGCCGATTGGGCTGCGGCCAGCCCGTGGCGCCGACCGAAAGGCCGCTCTGCTCATGCAAGTCGCGGGCAAGCATCGCCGTCAGCACGTCGCGGCCGGCCGGCGCCAGCAAGGTCACGCCCATCGGCAGCCCGTCGTCGCGCTTGCCTGTGGGCACGGCGATGCCGCACATATCGAGCAGGTTGACGAAATTGGTGTAGGTGCCGAGCCGGCTGTTTGTCTCGACCGGGTCGGCGAGCACGGCGGCGGCGCTGTAATGCGTCGGCGCGGTCGGCACGCAGAACAGGTCGACAGAGGCGATGACCGGGGCGAGCTTGGCGCGATAGGCCTGCAAGGCATAGAGGCCGCGGAAGGCGTCCGCCGCCGACAGCTTCCTAGCGCCGCCGATGATCTTGCGCGTCACCGGATGCATGGCGGCTTCGTTGGCTTCCATGAAATCGCGGATCGCGGCATAGCGTTCGGCCACCCAGGCGCCCTCATAGAGCAGGTTGGCGGTGGCGTAGAAATCGCCGAACGGGATTTCGACCAGCCGGCAGCCGAGCCGCGACAGCATTGCGAGCGAGGCCTCGAAGCCGGCCTCCATCGCCACATCGCCGAAGAATTTCAGGTCGGCTTTTGCCGGGATGCCGACGCTCAGCACCGGCGGGCGCGCGGCGAGCGGCTGGACGGCGATGTCGCGCGAATAGGGATCGGCCGCATCGCGCGCCGCTGCGACGGAGAACACTGCATAGGCGTCGTCGACGGTGAGCGCGAACACCGAGACGCAGTCGAGCGTGCGGCAGGCCGGCACCACGCCGGCGGCCGACAGCGCGCCGACCGTCGGTTTCAGCCCGATGATGTTGTTGAGGCCGGCGGGGATGCGGCCGGACCCGGCCGTATCGGTACCGAGCGCGAAGGAGACGATGCCGCGCGCGGTTGCCACCGCCGACCCCGATGAGGAGCCTCCCGGCACCAGCTCCGCGTCGATGGCGTTGCGCGGGATCGGCCAGGGCGTGCGCACGCCGACAAGGCCGGTGGCGAACTGGTCGAGATTGGTCTTGCCGACCACCAGCGCCCCGGCGGCCTTCAGCCGCGCCACCACGGTGGCGTCCTTGTCCGGCGTATAGGCATATTCCGCGCAGGCGGCGGTCGTCGGCATGCCGGCGACGTCGATGTTGTCCTTGACGGCGAACGGCACGCCCCACAGCGGCTTGCCCACCGGATCGAACGGGCCGAGCTTTTGCGCCTGCGCCAGCATGTCCGCCCGGCTGACCAGATGAATGAAGATACCCGGATCGTCGGCCGCCGCGATGCGGGCGTGCACGGCATCGATCATGGCTGCGACAGTGACGCCGGCGGCATAGCCGGCGTGCAGACTGGCGATATCGAAACGAAGCTCGCTCATTTGGCCTCCCCCAGAATGATCACCGGCAAGTCCCATTGGATCAGCACGACGCAGCCGTCCTTCGTCCATACCGAATGCTCGGTGCCGACCGGGTTCAGGATGACGCTGCCCGCGGGATAACAGCCATTCTCGTCGCTCTGCGTGCCCTCGAGCACGACGATGGTTTCCAGCCCGACATGGCGATGGCGCGGCACGCCGGCACCGGCCCGGTAGTCGAGGATCGCCACCGACGGCTCGACAGGCCCACCCTTGAGCAGCCAGTGCACCGTGATGCCCTCGCGAAAAGGCTCAAACGCCAGGTCGCGCCAGCCGCCACCGACGAGGCCGGCAAAACTCAGGTTACCCATGAGCAAGTCCCTGCAGTACCTGGCCGGTCGTCGCCGTCCAGCCGACGATGGCGCCCTGCGCACGGATCATGGCGATCGCCGCCGCCTTGAACTCCGGGAAATAGCTTTCCGTGGCATCCTCGGCGAGCAGGCACTCGTAGCCGCGATCGTTTGCCTCGCGCATCGTCGTTTGCACGCACACCTCGGTGGTGACGCCGGCAAAAACCAGTTGCTGCGCGCCGAGTCGCTTCAGCTCGTCGCCGAAACTTGTGGCATAGAAGGCGCCCTTGCCCGGCTTCTCGATGACGATCTCGCCAGGCAGCGGCTTGAGTTCGTCAAGGATAGCCGTGCCGGGCTCGCCGACGATCAGCACCCGGCCCATCGGCCCGACATCGCCGATGCGGATCGACGGATTGCCGCGGTCGCGCTTGGCCGGCGGCAGGTCGGAAAGGTCGGCGCGATGACACTCCATCGTGTGGATCACCGGCAGGCCGGCGGCGCGGAACCCCTCGATCAATCTCTTCACCGTCGGCACGATCGCCGCGACACGGCTGACATCGTTGCCGAGGCTGGCGCCGAAACCGCCCGGCTCGGCGAAGTCGCGTTGCATGTCGATGACGACCAGCGCCATCGTGTCGGGCTTGAAGGCAAAGGCAAAAGGCTGCGCATCGATTTCCGCCATCAGTGGTGTCCCGCCATATGCTCGCCGATGGTCTGCACGCTCGCCCCGGTGATCGGCGTCTCGTAGACCAGCGCCCCGTCCGACATCACGAAGATGCGGTCCGACAGTTCCAACAACTCGTCGAGGTCTTCCGACATCAACAGAACCGCGGCTCCGGCATTGCGCGCCTTCATGATGCGGGCGCGGATCTCGGCTACCGCCGAGAAGTCGAGGCCGAAGCATGGGTTGGAGACGATCAGCAGATCAACCTCGCCGGTCAGCTCGCGCGCCAGTACCGCGCGCTGCACATTGCCGCCCGACAGCGAGGCGATGGGTGACGATAGCGAGGCGGTCTTGACCTTGAACTGCTCGACCAGCCTGGCGCTAAAGGCCCTGATGGCACTGCTGCTGATCCAGCTCACCGGCCGGCCGTTGCCGTCCATATCGAAGGTGCGGAAGGAGATGTTCTCGGCCACCGTCATTTTCGGTGCGCAGGCATTCTTCAGCGGTTCCTCGGGAATGAGCCGCACATTGAGCGCGCGCGCCTCTGCGCGCGTCGCCGCATAGGCGGAGCCGCGCACCAGCACTTCGCCGGCCTCGCGCGGCCGCTGGCCGGCCAACACCTCCAAAAATTCCTTCTGGCCGTTGCCGGAAATGCCGGCAATGCCGACGATCTCGCCCGAACGCACGCCGAGATCCGCGATGCTGATCGACTTCAGCCCGGTGCGGTCCGGCGCCTTCAGCGATTTGACCTTGAGCACGATCTCGGCGTCCGGCCTTGGCGCGGCACGGCTGTCGAGTGCGGCAATCGGCTGGTCGCCGATCATCATCGCCGCCATCGCCTTATGGTCGAGATCGGCGACGCGGCCGGTCCCCGTCAGCTTGCCCTTGCGCAGCACGCTGACTTCGTCGGCGAATGCCGTCACCTCATGGAATTTGTGCGAGATCATCAGCACGGTGAGGTCGCCCGCCCTGGTCATGTCGCGCACCAGCCCCAGCACTTCCTGCGCTTCGCCGGGCGTCAGCACCGATGTCGGCTCGTCCAGCACCAGGAAGGAGCGCCCGAGATAGAGCTGCTTGATGATTTCAAGCTTCTGCTTCTCGCCAGCCGCGAGCTCCGCCACCTTGATGTCGAGCGGCAGCTTGAACGGCATGCGCTCCATGAAAGCGGCAAGCTCGCCGCGCTCCTTGCGCCAGTCGATGATGCCTGGAACTTTCTCGCGCGAGATGACGAGGTTTTCCGCGCCGGTCAGCGAGGGGACGAGGGTAAAGTGCTGGTAGACCATGCCGAGCCCGAGCGCCGAGGCGTCGCGGGGACTGGCAATCGCCACCTCGCGGCCATCGACGAGAATGTCGCCGGAGGTCGGGTGATAAAAACCCATCATGCATTTGACCAGCGTCGACTTGCCGGCGCCGTTCTCGCCGAGCAGCGCGTGGAACGAGCCCGCCGGCACCTTAACCGACACGGCGTCCAGCGCCGTGAAGCCGCCGAAGCGCATGGTCATGCCGATGGTTTCGACGCCGACCGCTTTCCTGTCGCTCATCGCGGCGTCCTCACGGCAGCTGCGCGACGAGCGCCTTCGAATTCGACACCGTGCCGAAGACGCCGCCTTGCATCTTGATCATCTTGATCGCCGCCAGATGGTTGCCGTGGTCGGTCGCCCCGCAGCAATCCTCCAGCATCATGCATTCATAGCCGCGGTCATTGGCCTCGCGCATGGTGGTGTGCACGCAGACATCCGTGGTGATGCCGGTGAGCACGATGTTCTCGATGCCGCGCTGGTTGAGGATCAGCTCCAGATCGGTGGCGCAGAACGAGCCCTTGCCGGGCTTGTCGATGATCGGCTCACCCTCGAGCGGGTAGAGATCGGGGATGATGTCCCAGCCCGGCTCGCCGCGCACCAGTATGCGTCCGCACGGGCCGGGGTCGCCAATGCCGGCATTGATGCGGCGCGAGCGCCAGCGCTTGTTGGCCGGCAGGTCGGCGAGATCTGGCCGGTGCCCCTCGCGCGTGTGGATGATGGTGTAGCCCTTGGCCCGCATCGCCGACAGCACCGCCTTGATCGGTTCGATCGGCGCGCGCACCAGCGACAAATCGTAGCCCATATGATCGACATAGCCGCCCGGTCCGCAGAAATCGGTCTGCATGTCGATGATGATCAACGCCGTGTTGTCGGGGCGAAGTTCGCCATTGTAGGGCCATGGATACGGGTCGGCCTGGATATAGCGCTGGGTGATTTCGGCTCTGGCGTTCATGGCAAAAACTCCAGTTATTTGGTGATCGACAATTCGCCCGGCGCACCCGCTAGCGAGCGTGTCGGCGAGGAGGTGGCGATCATGATGACGAGGGTGAGGATGTAGGGGGCGGCGTAGAACAGATAGTAGCCTTGCGTGACACCGACCGACTGCAGCGCCGGTCCGAGCGCGCCGGCGCCGCCGAACAGCAGGGCGGCGACAAAGCAGCCGAGCGGATTCCAGCGCGCGAAGATGACCAGTGCCACCGCCATCAGGCCCTGGCCCGACGAGATGCGCTCTGTCCAGCTGCCGGGATAATAGAGCGACAGGTAGGCGCCGCCGATGCCGGCCAGCGCGCCGCCGACGCCGGTGGCGACGAGGCGCACCGTATTTGGGTTTAGGCCCATGGCGCGTGCCGCGTCCGAACTGTCGCCGACGACGCGCACGATCAGCCCGGCGCGGGTGTTGCGGAAGGCCCACCACAGGACGAGCGAAAGTGCCGCCCCGATCAGGAACAGGACGTTAACGTCGAGCGCCGCCTGCACCTGCGGGATATCGGACCAGGCACCAAAGGGAATGGCCGGAAGGTTGGGCGCCTTCGGCTTGATGAACGGCTTGCCGAAGAAGAAGGCGAGCCCCGAGCCGAACAGCATCAGGGCGATGCCGATGGCGATGTCGTTGACTTTCGGGAATTTGCAGATCCAGCCATGGAACAGGCCGAAGCCAAGGCCAGCCGCAGCGGCTGCCAGCAGACCGAGCCATGGCGAATTGGTCATGACAGCAACTGCATAGGCGGTCATGGCGCCGAAGACGAGCGTGCCTTCGAGCCCCAGATTGATGCGGCCGGAGCGCTCGGTGATCGCCTCGCCCAGCGAGACGAAGATGAAAGGGGTCGACACACGGACGGCGCCGCCCAGAATGGCCAGCGGCACGCCCCAAAGGCCGATTTCGGTCGCGTCCATCACGAGGCCCTCTGCCACAAATCGGGATTGAAGGCCTTGAAGCGGCCGTACAAGGTTTCGCTGAACAGGATGACGATGAAGAACATGCCTTGCAGCACCAGCACGGTGGCGTCGGGCAGGTCCATGCGGCGCTGGATCAGCCCGCCGGACGCGTCGATGCCGCCAAGCAGGATGGCGACCGGGATGATAGCCAGCGGGTTGTGGCGGGCGAGGAAGGCGACGAGGATGCCGGTATAGCCATAGCCGGCGGCGAGCGAGCCGTTGGCGCTGCCTTGCACAGCAGCAACTTCCAGCATGCCGGCAAGCCCGGCGAAGCCGCCCGCCAATGCTGTGAAGCCGACGATGAGCGGTCCGACAGCCAGCCCCTGCACCTGCGCTGCCCTGACATTGCCGCCGGCGATGCGGGCGGAAAAGCCCCAGCGGGTCTTTTCGATCAGGACCCAGGAGAGGACGCAGGCGACGACGCCGACGGCAAGCCCCCAATGCACGTCCATGCCCGGCATGTTGCCGATGCGGTAGATGTCGGCCAGCGGTTGCGTCGACGGCTTGTTGAGCGAGGCCGGGTCGCGCAGCGGTCCTTCCACCAACTGGTTCATCAGCGCGATGGCGATGTAGGCCATCAGCAGGCTGGAGATGGTTTCGTTGACGGCCCGGTAGTGGCGCAGCGCGCCGACGGCACCGATCCAGATACCGCCGGCGGCCAGGCCCGCCACGCCCATGGCAAGGATGACGATTAACGATGGCGCGCCGCTCAGCGCCGCGCCGATAGCAGCGGCGGCGACGCCGCCCAGCACGATGGCGCCCTCGCCGCCGATGACGACGAGGCCGAGCCGCGCCGGCAGCGCAACGCAAAGTGCCGCCAGAAGCAGTGGTGCGGCCCGCGACAGCGAGTTCTGGATCGAGAACCAGGAGCCGAAGCCGCCCCGCCACATGGTCTCGTAGAGCAGCACCGGCGACTTGCCGACGAGCGCGATGAACAGGCTGAACAGCACCATGCCGACGATCAGCGCCGCCAGCGGAATGACGAAAGCCTCCGCCCGCCGCGCAGTCCACTCCAGCGCCGCCGGATAGCCCCTGGCGCCGAGCATGGCCGGCGCCTCCGCACTGCTGATCGTATCCGTCATGGTCCCCGTCTCCGCGCTCAGCTTCAGGCGGTCGAGCCGACGACGCCCTCGACGAGATAGTCCATGCTTTCGAGCTCGATGGCGGTCTCGACGAAGGCCTGGCCTTCCGTCGCCACGACGGCGCCCTTGTTGCTTTTCAGCGGGCCCTTGATGACGGAGAAGCCGCCCTTCATCATTTCGGCCAGAGTGGCGTCGAATTGCTTGCGGGCCGGCGCCCCGACGGCGGGGCCGAGCGGGCTCATCTTGACGAAGCCGTCGGCCAGCCCACCGCGGGTGAAATTGGGCAGCGGCGTGCCGGCGACGAGGTCATCGACGAACATCTTGTAGACCTTCGCCCAGTTCCACTCGGCCCCGGTGAGGTATTTTTCCGGCGCCAGCGGGCTCTGGTTGGCGTGGTAGCCGCAGACGAAGGCGCCCCGGCCCGCAGCCGTCTCGACCACCACTTTCGGGCTGTCGACATGGCAGGTGATAACATCGGCGCCCTGGTCGACCAGCGCGTTGGTGGCTTCCGCTTCCTTCACCGCCAGCGACCACTCGCCGGTGAAGATGACCTGGCAGGTGATGGTCGGATCGACTGAACGCGCGCCGAGCAGGAAGGAATTGATGTTGAGCAGGACCTGCGGAATGGGCTTGGCAGCGACGAAGCCGAGCTTCTTGCTCTTCGAGGTGTGGCCGGCGACGACGCCGTTCAGGTACTGGCCCATGCCGATATAGCCGAAATAGGAGCCGGCATTCATCGGGTGCTTGGCCTTGTCCCACATGCCACCGCAATGGCGGAACTGCACGCCGGGGAATTTCGCGCACATGGCCAGCATGTGTGGATCGAAATAGCCGAAGGAGGTCGGGAAGATAAGCGAGGCGCCGTCGAGATTGATCATCGATTCCATCGTCTTCTGGACATCGACCGTTTCCGGCACGTTCTCCTCCTCGACGACGGTGATACCCTCGATGCCCTTCAGTGTCGCCGCCCCCTCGGCATGCGCCTGGTTGTAGCCATAGTCGTCCTTCGGCCCGACATAGATGAAGCCGACGGTGGCGGTGGCGGCAAAGGCCCGCGAGATGGGAAAGGACGCGGAGGCAAGTCCGAATGCCGCTCCGGCGGCGGAGGTCCTGAGCAACTGGCGGCGGCTAAGCATGAATCGGTCGGTCATCTCTTATGCTCCCCTGTAGGACCCTTTCCGGGTCGGTTAACGCCTTCTCAAGAAAGTGCATGCAATCGCTGTGCCAATTCGAATTGACAAATTTAGCCAATGAAATCAATGATAGCGGCAACACCCCATGCACAAGTGAGAGGCAATTGCATACACTTTTTGCCTTTGGAACAGCCAATTTGACAGGCAGATTAAAATATAGGCATAGAAGGTATGGCCTGAGTCGTTCCGGTCGGCCACTGAGGGCCTGAGGTCCGAAACACGGGAGGCGACGCAGATTTGTCGGGAAAGCGCAGCTTGATCCGCTCGGGCACGACCGTCGATCAGATGGTGAGGGCGATCGGCGACCGCATCGTCACCGGCGTGCTGCGTCCGGGCGAAAAACTCGACGAGGTCTCGCTTGCCGCCCGCTTCGAGGTTTCACGGACGCCGGTGCGTGAGGCACTCGGCCAGCTCAGCGCCATGGGTCTCGTCGAGCGGCGGCCTAACAGGGGCGCCATCGTCGCCGTCGTCACGCAAGAGCACCTCACCTCGATGTTCGAAAGCATGGCCGAATTGGAAGGCATATGCGCGCGCTTCTGCGCCGAGCGCATGACCGGTGGCGAGCGCCGCGCGCTCGAGACCGAGCATCAGGCCTCGGCGCGGCTGGTGCGGTTGGGCGCCGAGGAAGACTATGAATATTTCAACACCGAGTTCCATAGCCGGCTCTATCGTGGCGCTCACAGCATGCACATCCAAGAGCTGACCGCGACGACGCGCAGCCGGCTGGCCCCCTTCCGCCGCGCCCAGTTCAGGCTGGCCGGACGCCTGGCCAAATCCTGGCAGGAGCATGACGCCATCGTCACCGCGATCCTGCGTGGCGACGGCGCTGCCGCCGGCAAGGCCGCGCGCGACCACGTCTCCATCGTCAGTGAAGCGAGCGCCGTGTTTGTCGTTGACGATCGGGCGCGAGCCGAGCCGCAGCAGTCGTAGCGGCCGATCGAGAAGGAATTTGCCTAGTTCGCAAGTCTATTGGGCGACTTGGGACACGGCTGACATCAGCTCCTGCGGGCTTGGCGCCCCAAACATGTATCGTCCACCCTCTGGAACCTCCGTGAAGCTCCAGCGGACGATCCCCTGCCGGTCCAGCAGGAACTGACCGACCAGTTGTCCGTGTCCGGTTGCCATCATTTGCTCGTCGGCCTCGGTCAGTTCGTAATGGTCCTTCTTGTCGAGGATTTCGCCGGCCGCGAAAGGATCCATAGGACCGGGCAACACGCCTGGCATGTCGACCCGCATATCCTTTGCCGCTGCCATCGAGACCTTGTACGGCCAGTTCGTCTCGTTTTGGGTGAATTCGAGATTGGGCAGTCCGAAAGCACGATGTGAAGCGCGTTCAGGGTCGGAGGCTGCAAGCAGATTCGGCATCGGGTGATAGCGGAAATAGAGACGCGCCCGTTCGATCGGCGTGTTGACCACCGTCAGGCTCTCCACGCCCTTTTCACGCAGCTCCGGATCAAGCCGCGCCTGGGCGGCGATATGGCGCCGGCAAAACGCACAATGCAGGCCTCGAAACAGGCCGACCAGCACCGGCTTTTGACCGCGAAAGTCGTCAAGCGCGATCTTGCCTTCCTGGGTGATGGCGTCGAGTATCACGTTCGGCGCGCGGTCGCCCGGTTGAAGCGGTACCAAGTCACTAGGCGCGGACATTTCAACCTCCCACCCGGCTAGTCGAGAAAAGGCAGCACCACAAGCGCTTCCGGGTCGAGCCCGTGCTGGGCGCATATACCCTGCGCCAAGGAAAAGTAACGTTCGGCCTCGGTTAGATTGTCGAGGTCGAGACTAAGCGTTGCAAGACCATCATAGCACGGAAACAGCAGTTGGGGTTCGCCCGTTTCGCTGGCTACGTCCAGTGCTTCGTGGAACAAGCCGACCGCCAGTTCCGGACGGCCATTGCACTGGTGGATCTGCCCGAGCACGATCAACGGCACCGGCAGGTGCTCGCGCTGGTCGAGCGCCCGGTCGATCTCGATGGCCTTCTCGGCAGCAGGGATGCCCTCCGTTGGGCAGCGATCCGTGAAAGTACAACAAGCGACCGCCAGATTGGCGAGGAGGCGCGCCTGGAAACCCAGATCACCAATATGGCGCGCCACTTCAAGACCGCGCCGGCAGACCTCCATCGCCTTTGCCGGATCGATGGTCGTGTAAAGCACACCGAGATTGGTGTAGCCGCGGCAGGCCGCGCCGAGCAGTCCGGCGGCCTCGGCCAATTCAATGCTACGCTCAACCTGACCCACGGCTTCACGGTTTCGGCCAAGGCGAGCCAGCGCGACAGCCTTGGTATTGAGTGCCTCGGCGGTAACAAGGGTGGCATCGCACCCTTCCTCGGAGGCAGGCTCCGTCGTCAGAGCGGCGACGCAATCCAGCGCCGCGTCCGCCCATTTTGCCGCGAGAGCGTGATCTCCGCTACGGAACGCCTGTCGGCCACGTTCTTGCCAGAGATGCGCCTGCTCGATCGGGGCATCCGCCCCTTCGAGGAGCGCTGCCGCTTCGGCATAGCGGGATTCTGCGTTGTCGCGCTTGCCGACGTCCCACAGCAGCCGACCGATTTTGCGCAGAACGCGCGCCGAAGCGACACGATCGGCTGACTCGCGGTATGCCTGCAACACCGTCTCGTAGTGCTGATGCGCGATCTCGCGGCGGCCTACCGGGCCGCTCAAATCGGCAATGCGCTCCGCGATTGCCAGTTTGAGCGGTGTTTGCCCGGTCGCGCCCAACGCAGTCAGTGCCCGCTCGTAGAAACGAAGGGCGTCGTCGTTGGCGTAGATCATGCGAGCGCGATCGCCCGCCGCCTGCAGATAGTGCGCGCCCTTCTCCCGCTCGGCGCTCTGTGCGAAATGATGACCGAGCACGGTCAAATCCTCGAGCCGTTCCGGTCTGTCGCCGCACAGTTGCTCCAAGGCAGCACCGACGCGCCCGTGGATGTCGGTCCGGCGTTGCAGGAGCAGATTCTGGTAGATGACATCCTGCAACAACGTTTGCGTAAAGCGGTAGCTTTGCGACGAGACCGAGCCTGATCCGGCAACTTCCTCGATGATTTCGGCATCGCAAAGCAGTTCGCAGCCGGCTTCCAGGCGGCCGGGGTCGGCTGTCACGGCCTTCAGAAGGGTGGCGTCGAAGCGCGGACCGATAACCGCGGCTTCCTGGGCCAACCGGCGCACCTCTTGGGGCAGCCGGTCGGCGCGGGCAAGCAACATTGCCTGGATCGTGGCGGGAATGCCGGTTGTGGCCTCGCCTGCCACAGTCCGCCATCGCTGGCCCTCGCGCACCAGTACACCTCGATCGATAAGGCCGCGAACGATCTCCTCCAAAAAAAGGGGGTTGCCGCCCGCGCGCTCGAGGATCTGGTCGAGAAGCGTTCCTGCGGAGTTGACCCAGCTCTCGCCGAAAAGCGCCGCCAGCAGGCTGCGTCCGTGGTCGCGGCTGAGCGGTGAAAGCCTGAGCGCCGTGTGACTGACCCGACTTGAGTCGAGCTGGCCGTGGTCCGGCTCCGGACGATGCGTGACCAGCAACATCAACCGCGTGCGCTCCAACCTGTCCATCACGAAACGGAGTGCCTCGAGCGACACGGCGTCGGCCCAATGCAGGTCTTCGACGACGATCAACAGCGGCGACAACGCAAGCCGCCGTTCGATGATTGTGCGGACTGCGTAGAGAATTTGCCGCCGCAGCTGCTCCGGCTCGACATGCTGCAAGGTGGCATCGGGGTCGCCAAGACCAAGCACATGGTAAAGCAAGGGCATCAGGCGCTTCGCCTCCTCGCCCTGTAGGCCGAGATCGGTCAGCAAGCCTGCGAGCTTCCCCCGCATTTCATCCCCATTGTCGTTCTGCATCATCCCGGCAGCGCTGCGCACCACCGCGCCCAAGGCGCCAAATGATCGTTCGCCCAGCGGTGAGCACGTGGCCTGCCGCACGGCGACGTTGCGAAAACGATCCTCGTCGCCGACGCGGGCGACGAACTCCTTCACCAGCCGCGATTTCCCGATACCGGCTTCTCCAACAAGGCGGACAAGTTGGGCCGAGCCGCCGCACGCCTGGTCAAGGCTCGCCAGCATTCTATGGAGCTCCGCTTCACGACCTATCATCGGCGCGCTGAGGCCGAGTGCATCGAGCCCACGTGCCGCACGCGGCGCCGCAAGCGGTGCATACAGCCGATGGACGAGCACACTGCCAGCCTTGCCGCGAAGCACGACATCGCCCAGCGGCTCGTAGGAGAAGGCATGCCGGGTCAGCCTGTGAGTGAGCTCGCCTACAAGCACCTCACCCGGTGCGGCCAACGATTGCAGGCGTTGCGCCGTATTCACCGTATCGCCGGTCACCGAATAGGATTTGGCGGTGCCGATGCCCAATCCGCCAGTGACGACCGGGCCGGTGTTTATGCCGATGTGGAGCAACAGGGGCGAGCCGGAGTTGGGGGCGCTTTCGCCCAGCCGCGCCGTCCGTGCGATCATGTCGAGAGCGGCGCGAAGCGCACGTTCCGGATCGTCCTCATGCGCGACGGGCGCCCCGAACAGAGCGAGCAGTGCATCGCCGATGAATTTGTCGACGAAACCACCGAAGTTTCGCACGGCCGCCGTCAATTCCTTGAACAGTTCGTTCTGCAGCGCTTGCATGACCTCGGGGTCGAGCTGCTCGCTAAGTGTCGTGAAGCCGCAAAGGTCGGCGAACAGGACCGTTACCGTCCTGCGATCGGCGTCGGAAACGGGATGCAGCCCTTCATCGCTTTCGATGTTGGCAAGCAGCGACGGCGTTCGAGAAGGCGGCACAATGGTCCGGCTTGGTGCCGGAGCAGGCCGTTCGACGGCTTTTGCGGGCGCACCGACGCTTGCCCCACATTTCGGACAGAACTCGAAATCAGGTGCGCAAGGGTAGCCGCAACTGGCGCATGGCACAGGCTGGCGCTTGCCGCACCTCGGACAGAAAGCGTATCCGCTCTCAACCTCGAAACCGCAGCCCGAGCAGTCCATCGACAAGACCTCACTAGCTGCCGCGACGGCGTGATCTCGCTACGCACGTCACGGCCAGGGTATTCACAAGGATGAACCGTTAGCCGTCGACCGGCAAGCGGCAGCGCAAATCGGCATCGAGCGCTCGGTGTGGGGCACGGCGGTGTCGATTCGGGCGGCTGCTGGCCGTCCTTTGCGAAAGTTCCCTCTCGCCCCCGTCTTCCTGCCATCACGGAGATGAGGAGGCGGACCCATGAGCGGGAAGCGCAAGCCCAGGCGCATCGACCTCAGCTCCAGGCCGTCGTGCATGAGCGCTTGCCGTTCAGACCTGTCTTCGAGTCCTTTTTGCCTGCTTTCAGTTCGTCCCTATCTTGACAAGAGCATTGCTGCCATCCGATGCCCTCATCCGCTCTTTGACATTTGCCGACGAAAACGAAAGCTTGATGATCCAGGACAATGCTGCCGCAGGCGCTGTGGTACCGGTGATCAGTGCCGAGCGAACCGGACGTGGGTAAGACGGCGTGGTGTATAGTCCCTTGGTCTCAGTCGTGGTTCCCGTGCACAACGCGGAGGCGACGCTAGCGCGCGCGCTCGATGGCCTTCTCGATCAAGAATTTGCGGATTGGGAGGCGATCATTGTCGACGGCGCCTCCACGGACCGTACCAGCACGATCATCGCCGGTTATTTGGAGCGCGATGCCCGATTTCGGACGTTGACGTCTTGCGCGTATAGCGCCTCCGGCGCGCGCAACAGCGGAATTTCGGCCGCGCGCGGCCGCTGGCTGATGTTTCTGGATTCGCACGATTGGGTGGATGCCAGTTTCCTTGCGAAAATGCTGGCCGCACTGCAAACCGCTCCCGATGCGGTGGCTGCCTATTGCGGGTCTCGGTGTGTGACGCCCGATGGCGAACTCACCCCGTCGAGCATCTCGACGGAGGTCGCGATCCAGCCCTTCGAAACTTTCGCCCGACGGTGTGCCATTCGCACGCACGCGCTGCTGGTCGATCGGCAGACTATTGTCGAGTTGGGCGGTTTCGACGTGTCGTTGCGCACCTGCGAGGATTGGGACCTGTGGCAGCGCCTCGCACGCCTGGGCAAACGTTGGGTGATGGTCGACGAACCGCTTGCTTTCTATCGGATGCGCCTCAACGCGCTCTCCCGCAATTCGACGCAGGTGCTAGCGGATGCGGAAATGGTGATCGCCCGGGGCTTTTCGCCTGATCACAGGGTCAAACACCCGGCATCGGCTCACGCCAATGGAGCGATCGAGGCGAACGGCTGCACCGCCGCCGAGGCACTCGCGTGGTTTGCGTTGTGGAACGCCGCCTTGGATTGCGGCTCCGGCTCGCTCCCGATCAACCGGCAGTCCCTGCGCGCGCTCCCTGTGGGGCGTAAGTGGGCGCGGGAGGTCGCCAAGGCGGTTTTCGACGGCCTCATGGCAGGAAGCCTGTCGGGGCCGGCGCAATTGGCTGCCAGGTGGGACAGGTTCGGCGGTGCCCTCGGCGATTTGATCATCGAACTCGGCAAGGTCTGGGACAATCCGGTAGCTGGCCGCCGCGCCCAGTATCACCTTGAGCAAATGCTTCTCGACCTCGACGACCTTGCCGCGCCGCGCAGACTGGGGCGGACACTCGGAATTCGCGTCGACGTTCGAAATCCGGCCGCGATCGAAATTCCGGAAGGAGTCGATCAGATTTATGCCTATCTGATGATGGACGGCCAGATCGAGGCCCGCGTGCAGTTCGGCGTGCTCGGCAAGGTGACAAGGCCTCATTGGATCCAACTAGCGCTGGATTTCGTACCCCATGAGCGGTTTGCACCGCAAAAGGGCGGCGGGTCAAACATGTTTGCAGCCGACGGATTGTTGTCCAAAGCGGGGCGCCGGTCTGATCGGGACAGCCATTTCGGCAAACTCGCGCGATTGGCCGCGGAAGCGCAGGAGCTGGTTCGGTCGAGCGCCGAAACCGTGGAAGCTGTTGCTGCGCCGCGCCGCGGAGCGGCCGCGGATCGGCGTGACAATGATCGCACGGCGTTCTGGAACCGCCATTTCGCGACCGAGGATCCCTGGAACTACGGTTCGCCCTATGAGCAGGAAAAATATCAACGGCAGCTCGAAATTCTGCCTGCCGGTCCCATCGGACGGGCGCTTGAGCTGGCGTGCGCCGAGGGCCACTTCACGCGGCAGCTGGCGCCGCGAGTGGGCCGTTTGACCGCAGCCGACATCTCCGCCGTAGCCGTGGAGCGGGCGCGCGCGCGATGCAGCGATCAGCCGAATGTCGAGTTGGGCGTGCTGGATTTCTCCGTGGACACGCTCCCGGGCGAGATGGATCTGATCGTCTGTTCGGAAGCGCTCTACTACCTGGATGATCTCGCAGAGTTGCGGCGCGTCGCCAAGAAACTCGTCGACGCGCTGGCGCCAGGCGGCAGTTTCGTCAGCGCGCACCCGTTCGCGCTGGGTGACAATCCTGCAAGGACCGGCTTCGACTGGAACACATTCGGTGCGCAAGCGATCGCAGAGACGCTGGCAGCGTCCGAGGGCCTCGTCCTCGAGCGATCCATCCAGACCGAGCTCTATCGCATAGACCGCTTCCGCCGCCTGTCACCAGGCGACGTCGCGACGGAACCGATGATCGATCATGTCCCGATCCGAGCGCCCGTCGACATGGGGGTGGCGCGAAAGATCGTCTGGGGCGGGGCGCGGGCCTTGCGCCGCGACGTGGCGCGCAGCGAGCGGCGGCAACGTATCCCTGTCCTCATGTATCACAGCGTCTGCGATGATGGTCCAGCCGCGCTCGCCCGCTTTCGGTGCACGCCCGCCGCATTCGGCAGCCAGATGGCATGGCTGCGCGCCAATGGCTTTCATGCGATTACGTCCGAGCAGCTGGAATGGTTCATCGTCAACCGTCGCCCTTTCGCCGGCCGCCCGGTGCACATCACGTTCGATGATGGCTTCCAGGACTTTGCCGACCATGCCTGGCCGATCTTGCGCAAGAACGACCTGACCGCAGAAGTGTTCCTGGTGACGGATTTGGTGGGTGAAACGGCGCGGTGGGACGCCGTCAATGGTTCGCGGACGCAGCTTATGGACGCCGGGACGGTGCGACGCTTCGCCTGCGAAGGCGCGTTCTTCGGAAGCCATCTGGCGACGCATCGCGCGATCGATGGTCTATCAAGCTCTGACCTGGCCGCCGAACTCCTGCGCTCTCGTATGTTCATCGAACAATGGACCGGTCGGCCAACTACGGCGTTCGCGGCACCCTACGCGGTCACTGACCGACGGCTTGGCCGGCTGGCCAGGGAGTGTGGCTACCGGATCGGCTTCGGCGGCAGACACGGGCCGGCTGGCCTCGATAGCGATCCCATCGACCTCCCGCGCATCGAGATTCGCGGGGATCGCTCGCTTGATGACTTTGCTGCAAAAGTTGAGGCCGCGCTCGAATGAGCAGCCGGATCAGTCGCCCGGAAGCTCACCGATAGCCGCCGTCGCTTTCGGTTTTGCGCTCTGGAAAATCAAAGGCTTGAAGTGCGCCTCACGTCGCCTCGATCAGTGCCCGGCCGATCTTGCGCCATCGGGCGTTTTCGCGAACCAGTTTCAGGTCTTCGGTCGCCTCGGCAAATGTCCGTGATCGGTATTGCCGCCGCAGCTCGGGGAAGACCGCTCCTTCCGGAAGGCCGGCCAGCTGCTCGCGGACCGAGATCTTTTCGTCGATGACCCGCATGCCCCAGGAATTTTCCCGAACCTGCAGCTCGGCAGCCAGATCGCGCTCCTCCGGCGCGTTTTCGTCCAGCACGGCCAGCAGGATCGAGTGAAAAAGCGCTACATAGCCAATCTGTCTCAGGCCGCCCACAACCCGAACCCGCGGCAATATGGCGAGGATGAGGAACATCAGGAACAGGTTCGGCAGCAGCATGCCGTCCAGCAGCGCCTGCTTGAGATGCGGCCGCTCGAAGGGGATGGAAAGACCATGCGGCCTGTCAGGCTCGATCAGGTGGCCGTTCTCGAGGACGAGCTTGCGCACGCGCTCCTCGCGAATGCCCCAGAAATAGGCCGTGGTATTGGGCAGGAATCTGCCAAATGGGCCCGATGCGGCCTCTTGCAAGGCATGGTCGAGACGCTGGCGTCTTGCCGGTTCAACGAGAAGCTTGGCAAGAAGGCTGTCGTCGGATTCCAGATGCCGCGCCATGGCGGCCGCGGCGAGCCGATCGTCGATGAAAACCGGCAGGGCCGTACCGGAACGATCCCAGTTGGCGACCAGATCCTCGTTGATGGCTGTCAGCGCATCGGCGGCGGTTTCAAACACCTTGTCCTGACTGGCAAGCAGTGTGCCCAGCCAGCGGCTGGCATCCGTTTCATCACCCACCGCTTCCAGTGCGCGCTTGTTGAGGGAGACGGGACCGGCCACGCAGGTGCTTTTGCGGCACAGTTTGTGGCGCCCCATGCCAAACAGGTTGACTTTGTCGTCGCCGACATCGAGCCATCCCGGCCCCTCCCGGCCAATTGTCTCCATGGTCATCGTCGTTCCCATGAAGCCGACGAAGGCCGACAACCCGTTTTCGACCGCGCCGAGCCAGGCAAGCAGCATGGCATCGAAGGTGATCCGGTCCATCAGCAGCAGGCAGTGCAGGCCGGACTGGATCACCGGTCTGTGCTCGAACTCTTCGAGGACCTTGCCGATCTCTTCAGGCCGCATGACCGCATCAAGTCGATGATGCAGGACTTCGCGCAGGATCGAACGGGCAGCGATGGCCGGGCCCGATGCCGGCCTTGCCACCGGCCGCCACAGATGGCTGGCGTAATCGGAAACTGGTGCATTCCAGTTCTGCTCGATGTCACGCACGACTTCCGGGCAGAGCAGCGACAGCACAGCCAGAATTTCCGTCGGAGGTGCAGGGGTCGGGTCAAAGACGGCGGTCATTGGTCCCGTCTAGCTGCTTGCGCTGCAAACGCCAAGGGAGACTTGTCGGCACGAATTGTGAGATTGGCTAAACAGTTGAGGCCAAGCAGCCGATCTCAGAACCGCAGCCGGGCCATGCTCAGGAGGTCGTGGTACTGCCCGTCGGTAAAACCGGCCTTCACATGCCGGCCTTCGACCTCGAAGCCGTGGCTTTTGTAGAGACGGACGGCCGGTTCATTGTCGGCATAGACGGTCAATTCGACCCGCTTCAGGGCGCGCCAGTTGTCGGCCACGTCAAGCAGCGCGCCAAGTATGGCAGAGCCGATGCCCTTGCCGACAAAGGCATCGTCAAGGCCGATATTGATCTCGCCGATATGCGAACGGCGCGGCGAACCCTGCACGACCAGGTTGCCATGGCCGACGACCTTGCCGTCCAACTCCGCGACGATCCAGGTGGTCTCCTGACCGGACTTGGCAATGCGCCGCTCCACCTGCTCCACCATCTCGAAGGGCATCCTGAGCGTGCCCCAGCGGAAGCCCGGCATGTTGAAGATAGCGCAAAGCGCCTCCGCATCGCTTGGCCGGACGGACCGGAGCTGCGGCTGGATTTTCTCGGAGGATGGCGAGGTCGTGCTGGTCATGGCGTTCCCGGCGAAGGCAATCTGCCCGGCACGATGCACCGGACACCACCTGAAAATCCAGCCGTCCCTGCAACCTATGATGCCGATTGCGAGCTGAAATACCGGGAGGCGGTGTAGAGTTTGAAGACGCCGCTGATGCCGATCCAGCCGAAAAGGGCGAGCCAGCACAATGTCCTGGTCGCCGTCCAGTCGATCCGGTGCACCGCAGCGTCGGTGATGACGAGGCCAAGGATGGCGAGCAGGCCAACCAGAAACTGCGCCAAGCCGAGCACCAGCAGTTCCTCGCGCGGCGCGCTTCTCCAGATGAGATATACGCCGCCAGCGCCGGCGAGGAAGATGGCGCTGTAGACCTGGGCGTGGAAGGGATCGACCGGCCATGGCCAGGTGCTGCTGACCACCAGGGGAAATATCAGCATGCCGAGGCCATAGAGCCCAAGGATCGCCGTTTCCGCCAACATGTAGCCGCGCCATGCGGGGTTTAAGGTCACGCCTTTTGCAGAAGGACGGGCCCTGGCCCGCCACAAGAACAGCCCGGATACCGCGGCCGAGGCAAGATAGACCAGGAACCAGAGCCAGGTCGCTTTTCGCTCGAAGTTGAAATAGCCGAGATTGGTCAACGAAACCGCCGACACGATGACGGTGAATATGAAGGCCATGACGAGCACGAGCCTGCCGGGCGACCAGCGATTCCAGAACAGCAGCGCCGCCATCACGACCATTTCGGCGGTGTAGAAGCCGCCGAGGAAGCGGGCACTGAATGGCGTAACGGGCCAGGGCCAGTGCGGCTTGACCAGTGCCGGCGCGAAAAACAGGCCGGCGCCCACGATCAGGACGATGATGACCCCGGCGGAGAAAATGCGCAGGGCTGCTGGAAATGGTGGGTTGTCGTATGTCGGCATGGGAGAAAGCCCCAAGGCTGAATGCCCCATGCACCATCATAGTGCCGCTTGCGGCCGGTGAAAATCCGCCGGAACTGAACTGTCACCAGGCTTATCTATTCGAATGGCCGTACGGTCCGTTTCGAAGTAAAATGCAGCATTCGGACCAGGAAGCGGTCCGGTCAACACGCCTCGGGAGGCGCATTTTCCGGAGCCTGCAGGATGAACGAAGCTCAGGATCTGTTCTCGCTTCTGCGGCAATCGACCGATGTCGATCCACAGGCAATCGACGCGATCAAGCGAACCATCGCGGAGGGCGAAGACCGCGAACTTTGCCGCATCAATGCGCCAGCCTTCGCCCGCAAGCATGGCCTCGACGAGGAGCGCACCATAAGCGCCTTTCTCCATGCGGCTCGGGTGGGCATGTTCGACATTTCCTGGAACGTTCTGTGCCCCGGCTGCGGCGGCGTGCTTGACACCAACACCACTCTAAAAACCCTGCAGAAGGACGAATACACCTGCGCGCTGTGCGCCGAGGGCTATTCACCGACCCTCGACGAGATGGTCGAGGTGACATTCACCATCAGTCCTCGCATGCGCAGGATTGCCGCACACAATCCACACGAACTGCCGTTGTTGGAATATTTCCGGCAGATCTACTGGGCGTCCGGCGTCGATCTGCCGGATGAGGATTTCGTGAAAAAGATGGAAGCGTTCTCGCTGGAGGATATCGAGCTTGCGCCCGGTGAAAAGGCGGTTCTGCCCATACAGCTTCCGTCCGAATTCATCATCATCTTCGAGCCGGTCACCCATTCAGCGCAGTTCATCGACGTGAAGGGCGAACCAACGAAGGAGCGCCGAAGCCTCTCTTTGGTCTTCGACCGCGACCATGTCCAGAACCAGACGCTGGAGATGCAACCCGGCCCGTTGCGCATTTCGCTGGAAAACAGGACCGACACCCGCGTGCTGCCGGTGGTCTTCATCGCCGGCCAGGCATTGCATGATATCCTGGGCAAACGCCGGCCCTTCCTCACGGCCAAGCGCCTGCTCACCAACCAGACGTTCCGCGATCTCTATCGCACGGATACGCTCGACATCAACCAGCGCCTGAAGATCACCAGCCTGACCTTCCTGTTCACCGACCTGCGCGGATCGACCGCGCTTTACGAGCGAGTGGGCGACCTTTCGGCCTTTGACCTCGTACGCGCGCATTTCCAGGTTCTGCACGAGATCGTCGCGGCGGAGGCAGGCGCGGTGGTGAAGACGATCGGTGATGCGGTGATGGCGACCTTCGCGACGCCTGATCGTGCGATTGCCGCGGCGCTCAGGATGCGCGATGCCATGCGTGCGCTCAACGACAAGAGCGGGCGCGAGGATCTGCTGCTCAAGATCGGAGTCCATGCCGGCCCTTGCATCGCCGTGTCTATGAACGAGCGGCAGGACTATTTCGGCCAGACGGTCAACATTGCTTCGCGGGTCCAGAACCTTGCCAACGCACAGGCGATCTTCGCCACTCGTGCGGTGGTCGACGACAATCTCACCGCGGAACTGTTGCACAGGAACGCGCTGACGCCCGTGCCTCACGAGGTCTCGCTGCGCGGCATCGAGCGAGAGATAGCAGTATATACGATCCCCTGAAGACTTGGGTCGTCTCGTCCCTCACACGCGCCTGTAGATAAAGTACCGGTCGTTGGGCACCGAAGGCGGTGGCGAGAGGCGTTGCAACTGCGGGTGATCGAGCGGTGTGCCACTGACCGTGATGCCGCCGACGCGAAGCAGACGCGCGATCAGATCGGGAAGCCAGGCAAGGGTCACTACATCGCGATCTTCATGGCCGGTGCCAATGTCGGAATGCACAAGAGCAGCGTCGCTGCCAATGAACCTGGTCGCCGTCTCGCGTATTTCGCCGAGCACGAGGTTTTCAGCCTCGGGAATTGAGCCCTCGTGTGCGGCAAGTGCACGGTCGAACGCCACGATCCGGCGTCCAGGCAGGCGCTCGCGCAGATGGTGGAACGTCCGGCCATTGCCGAGGCCGAACTCGAGCACAGGCCCCTCAATCTTCGCCACCTCGGCGCAGACTTGATCGAGAATGTCGCGCTGTGCGGTCATTCTGCGGATGAAACTCTCGAGGCGACTCATATGCGATTGAATATCCTGAACCAATCCGCGAAATCGGCGATGCCCGCAACCAGGCCGGTTCGCGGCTGAAACCCGAAGGCGACGTGTTAACCTCGATCGAGTTTTGCCGCATATAGAGGCGAACGATGGACATTGCAATAACCGAACAGGCTGCCGAGAAGACCGGGTGGAGTCGGCGGCACGGCGCGCGGCGGAACAATGATTTCACTTGTAGGGGTCTGCAGCGTCCCGCAAGCCGTCGCCGAGGAAGTTGAACGCCATGATGACGAGAATAACGGGGAGCATCGGCAAAAGCAGCCATGGATAGAACGCGATTACGCTGACGCTGCGTGCCTCGGTTAGCAGGATACCCCAACTGGTTATCGGCGGCCTCAGGCCGAGCCCGAGGAAGCTCAGCGCCGTCTCGCCCAGGATCATGCCGGGAATGGAGATTGTCGCCGTCGCGATCAGATGCGACATGAAACCAGGAATGAGGTGCCGCCCGATGATACGGCTGCTGCTGGCGCCCATCAGCTGCGCGGCCAGAACGTAATCCTCCTCGCGCAAGGCTAGAAGCTTTGAACGCACGGCCCGCGCCAGTCCGGTCCAGTGTAGCAGCCCGAGGATGACCGTGATGCCGAAATAGATGAGGATCGGACTCCAGGTTATCGGCATGATCGCCGCCAGAGCCAGCCATAGCGGAATGCTCGGGATCGATTGCAGAACTTCGATTATCCGTTGAACGATGAGGTCGAGGATACCGCCGTGATAGCCGGCCAGTCCGCCGATGACAATTCCGAGCAGGAAGCTGAAACTGATGCCCACGAGACCGATTGTCAGCGAAATGCGTGCGCCAAAGATGATGCGCGAGAGCACATCGCGCCCCAGCCTGTCAGTGCCGGCCAGAAAGAGCTGGCCGTTTTCGGCAGGGCAGAAAAGATGCCTGTTACCTTCGATAAGCCCCCAGAACCGGTAACTGTCGCCCTTGCAGAAGAAACGTATCCGCTGAACATCATCCTGGTTCTCGATGTAGTTCCGCTTGAGCGTGTCCATATCCAGCGTCATCTGGCGGCCATAGACGAACGGCCCGACGAACTGACCGTTGTGGAACAGGCGCACCCGCTGCGGCGGCGAATAGATGTAGTCCATGTTGCGCGTGTGCAGATTGTAGGGCGCCAGGAACTCGCAGATCAGTATCCCGAAATAAAGCGCTGCCAGGAATATGCCGGATACAACGGCAAGCCGGTGCCTTCGGAATTTCCACCACATCAGCCGCAACTGCGACGCCTGAAAGACCTTCGACTGCTCCGGCGTCATCGCCTCGACCGACTGCAGGTCAAAGGGCGCGATGGAAACGTAGTGTTGCAGTGGAGCACCCGGAGCGGGCAGCGGCGAAGGCGTGTTCATTTGGTGCTGCCACCCTGCAAACGAATTCGTGGATCAAGCAGCGCCAGCGCCAGGTCGGAAATCAGGACACCTATGACGGTCAGGAAGGCGAGGAACATCAGGAACGACCCTGCCAGATACATGTCCTGGCTTTGCAGGGCCCTGATCAACATCGGCCCTGTTGTTTCCAAAGACAGCACGATCGCGGTGATTTCGGCGCCGGAGATGATGGCCGGCAGGATAGAGCCGATGTCGGAAATGAAGAAATTGAGCGCCATGCGCAGCGGATATTTGACCAGCGCCTTGAAGGGATGAAGGCCTTTGGCGCGCGCGGTCACGACATATTGCTTGTGTAGTTCATCGAGCAGATTGGCGCGCAGCCGCCGGATCATGCTTGCCGTGCCCCCAGTGCCGATGATCAAGACCGGGATCCAGAGATGGGCGAGGATCGACTTCGCCTTGGCCCAGCTCATCGGCTCGCTAAGATATTGCGGGTCCATGAGATGGCCGATGGACGTGCCGAACCAGATGTTAGCGAAATACATCAGGATCAGCGCCAGCATGAAGTTCGGAATGGCAAGGCCGAGAAGGCCGAAGAAAGTCAGGCCGTAGTCGCCCCAGCTGTATTGATGCGTGGCGGAGTACATGCCGATCGGAAAGGCGATGAGCCAGGTGACGATGATCGTGACGAAGGAAACCAGCACGGTCAGCCACATTCGGTCCCCGATGACGTCGCGAACCGGCAGCTCATATTCGAAGGAATAGCCGAAATCGCCGTGCAGCATCCCTCCGACCCAGTAGAAGTAGCGGATGATCGGCGGCTTATCGAAACCATATTCCTTGCGCATCATCTGGATGCGATCCGAATCCACCGCCTCGCCCTGAGCCCGAAGCTCGGCAACATAGCTGTCGAAATAGTCGCCTGGGGGAAGTTCGATGATCGTGAACACCAGCGCCGATATGATCAGCAGCGTTGGAACCATCACGGCGATGCGCCAGACAATATATCGAAGCACGTTCAGGACTCTCCGAGCCAGAATGTATCCGGCATGTAGACACCGAAATAGGCAGTCGGGTCGTAGCCGTAGAGCGCCTTGTCCGGCAGGTTGCGCAGCCTCGAGGACGCCAGAACCGGCTGATACGTTCCGTTCACCGTGCCTATCGAAAACACCTGATCGGTGTAGATCGACAGCATTGAATTCCAGATTTCGGCGCGTTCAGTGGCTTGGGTCGATGCGTTCCAGCGCTTGAGCAAAGTCATTAGCTCGACCACAGGCGGAAGATCGGGCGCTTCGCCAACCGTGCCATGAGACAAGTAGTGAGCACCCCAGAGCGGCCATTGCAGCTGGTCGTCGAGGGTGGGGGCAAGTTGGTACGGGTTCATGTCGGCGGTCGGCACGCCATTGTCGATGCCCGACCACATCGACATCATGATCTGGCCACCAAGCGCGCGGCTGCGGAAGACGTCGCGCTGCGAAGTCCGGATGAACAGGGCGATGCCGATCTTGCGCCAGTGATCGGTGATGAGTTCGAGCGCGTCGGTTTCCAATGTGCTTTCGCCGGCCGTTTCCACGATGAGCTGCGCCGGGCGTCCGTCGGGAAGTATCCGCAGGCCGTCAGCGTCACGCGTCTGAAGCCCGGCCTCGTCGAGCAGGGCATTGGCCTGGTCGGGATCATGGGCGACCCAGGCTTTCGCGAATTCCGGCCGGTAGAGCGGGCTCTCCGGCAGGACCGTATCGGCACTTTCCTGCGCCAATCCGTAGAACACGGCCATATTGATCTCGCGCCTGTCCACAGCGAGCGAAAGTGCCCGGCGCACGCGCACGTCACGGAAGAGGCCACGCCACACCTGGTCGGCGCAATTCAGATTGGGCAGCAGCGCCAGCCGCGAACCCTGTGTGCGCTTCCACAGATGCATCTTCACCGGGTAGCGCTTCTCCGTGTCCTTCAGGAAGGAGTAATCGGCGAAGTCAATTCCCATGCTTTGCAGGTCGCTCTCGCCCGCACCTGTCTTGGCGGAAATGATCGCCGACGAGCTGACATTCATGACAATCCGGTCAACATAGGGCAGTTGCCGGCCATTCTCGTCTACTCGATGAAAGAATGGGTTGCGCTCGAAAACGAACTGCTCAGCAGGCGGCTTGGTCCGGTTCTGCCAGGGGTCCAGCGTCGGCAGATCCGGGTTCTCCGGGCGATACTGCCGCGACATGCGGATATGCAAGAGCGTCCATTTCTTGGCTCGGTACTCCTTCATCAGGCCGGCGAGCCGGAATGGATCCTGGTATTTCTTGTGGAACTGCTTGAGATAGGCGGCCGGCAGAACAAGCGGCAGCGGTGAAGCAGCGGCGAGCTTGGGCAGGAAGTCGGGATTGGGCGCATCCCAACTATAGCGGACCCTCGACGGATCGACGATCTCGAAGCGAGGCGGCTTGCCGTCCGCCAGCAGGGCCGGGGCGAGCCCGCCTTCCGAAAGCTCATCGTTCAGCCAGACATCTTCCCAACAGTAGCGAAAATCCTCCGGCGTCAGCAGGCTACCGTCGGACCATTTATGTCCTTCCCGTATCTTGAACGTGAAGACGCGACCATCCGCTACGTCGAAACTTTCGAGAATGTCGGCTTGCAGGTTAAGCTTTTCGTCATAGCCGACCAGGCGAGCATACCCATAGATCGTCATCATCCGGATATCTTTCTGGCTGCCGATGATCGTACGCAGCGTGCCGCCATACTGGCCGGGCTGCCGGCCCATCGCAGCGAGATTCACCGCGCGCGGGCTCTTGGGCAGGCGTTCGGCGAGTGCCGGCAGCGCCAAGGCCTTCAGCTGCGGCTGAAGAAATTCCGGCTCCAGATCGGCGGCATGCAACGTGCCCGGCAGAAATGCCGAAGCCATGAACCCAAGGACAGTGCGCCGGCTGATCAATGGCGTAGCTCGCTGACATCGGCCGAACCTCGGGCCAGCACGAGGTGGCCGCCGCCAAGATCGAGCGGCGACAGCGTATCCTCCTCGCCCTCGTCGCGGAATTGCGGTCCCCATGCGCTGGTGTCGGAAGCGCCGCTGAGCTTCAGCGTCTTGAAATCCATCGGCCTGTCGAGATCGGGGAAAGGTACTGCGGCGACCAGTGAGCGTGTGTAGGGGTGGACCGGTTTCCTAAGCAGAATTTCGCGCGGCGCAAGCTCGACGATACGCCCGCCGCACATCACCGCGATGCGGTCTGCCATGTAGTCCACCACCGCCAGGTTGTGGGATATGAACAGGTAGGTCAGGCCCAGTTCCTTCTGCAGGTCCTTCAGAAGGTTCAGTATCTGCGCCTGTACAGAGACATCGAGCGCCGAAACTGGCTCGTCGCAGATCAGCAGTTCAGGCCCCAGAGCCAATGCGCGCGCGATGCCTATACGCTGACGCTGCCCGCCGGAGAAACTGTGCGGATAACGCTTGATGAAGCGCGGGTCGAGCCCGATTGCCTGCATCAGGCTCTTGACCGTGGCGAGTCGGGACGCGGCATTGCCACGTTGATGGATTTCCAGCGGCTCGCTCAAGATGTTCTCCACCGTCATGCGAGGTGAAAGCGACGAAACCGGATCCTGGAAGACCATCTGGATTTTCGCACGCAGCGTGCGCAGGGCCTCTCCCTCGGCCTCCAAGACGTCGATTGGTCCATCGCGGCCGTTGAAGATCACAGAGCCGCCGCTAGGGGTGACAGCCCGCATCAGGATCTTGCTGACGGTGGTTTTGCCGGAGCCGCTTTCGCCGACCAGACCCAGACACTCACCCCGCCTGATATCGAAGCTTACCCCGTCCACGGCACGAATAGAGGCTTGATGACCCCCGCCGAACCATCCGGACTTGTGGATGGTGAAGGTCTTTTCCAAATCCGTGACCGACAGCAGGGTGTCGTCCGGCCCCTTCGATGTCGGCGCCGTCTGCTTGCCGAGCAAATTCCCGACATTCACCGGCACCTCGCGGAGCGCCTTTAGCCTTTCGCCAGGCTTGAGGTCGAAATGCGGAACGGCTGCCATCAGGCCCTTCAGGTAAGGGTGACCTGGCCGGCGGAATATCGCCTCGACAGGTCCCGCCTCCATGATCTCGCCATGATACATGACCACCACCTCATCGGCGACATTGGCGACCACGCCGAGGTCGTGGGTGATCAGCAGCATCGCCATGTTCAGCTTGGTCTGAAGCCCGCGCAGCAATTGCAGGATCTGCGCCTGGATGGTGACGTCCAACGCCGTCGTCGGCTCGTCGGCGATCAACAGGGCGGGCCGGCAGATAAGCGCCATGGCGATCATGGCGCGCTGACGCAATCCTCCCGAGAGTTCAAAGGGATACATGTCATAGGCGCGCTTCGGATTGGGAAAGCCGACAAGGCTGAGCATTTCCTCGGTCCGCCCCTTGCGCTCCGCCCGAGCCATGGGCGTATGAATCTGCAGGGATTCGCTGACCTGGTTGCCGATCGTATGCAGCGGCGACAACGACGTCATCGGCTCCTGAAATATCTTGCCTATGCGGCTGCCTCTCAACGCCCGGATTTCGGGTCCATCACGCGGCATCTGCAGGATATCCCGCGTCGTGCCGGGTTTTTCAGGGTCGGAAAAAAGGATACGGCCGCGAACATGGGCTGTCCTCGGCAAAATGCCCATCACTGCCTGGCTGAGAACCGATTTTCCGGAACCTGACTCGCCCACAAGCGCGGTAACCTTGCCGGGCAGGACGCGAAGATTTGCGCGCCTGACGGCATGCAGCGGCCCCCCGATAATGGCAAAAGAGATGCCAACATCTTCGATCCGCAACAGGTCAACACCCGAATTCATACCCGAATTCATTCTCACACCAGCCCCACTCTGGCGGCCTCCCAGGCGGCAGGCCCAGAAAGCAAGACTAGCGCATTGCCAGCCTAGAGCAACTTGGATTCGAATCGGTCGCCAGTTCCCTGGCGGAACCGGTGACTGGACTGCATACCAAAGGCGTTCGGACCAGATCGTGGCGGCTACTGGAGCTTACTCCGGTCGCCCGCCGACAGCCTCGCGGCATCGCGATGAAGCAGCATGACCTGCTCGGCGTCCGACATCCGGTCGTAAATCGGCTCCATCGCACCGTCTTCGTCGACTGCGAGAGCACCCGACAGATCGGGTGAAAGCACCGTCAGCTTCTTGATGCCCGCCAGTTCCTCGTTGCCAAGCGTCAGCCAGTTGTTGGCGCCGCAATAGCTGGCGAAGTCTTTGCTGGCGAGAACGCTGTGCGGATATTTCTTGGTCAGGGTCTGGAGGCGCTGGACCTCGTTTACAGCCGAGCCGAAGACAGAGAATGTGAGCCGGTCGGTAAGCCCGACATTGCCGAACATCACATTGCCGACATGCAGGCCGATACCAAAGCCTATGTCGCCCAACCCCTGCTCCTTTCTGCGCAGATTGAGATCCATCATGCGTTCGGTGGCCTTTTGCGCTGCCGCAAGAGCAGCCTGGCAGGCGATCTCGGACTGCGAGCGGTGCCTTTCGCAAGGGTAGACGGCAATGAAGCCATCACCTATGAAACTCATGATCTGCCCGCCTTTGCGATTGAAAGGTGCAGCAACGGCGTCGAAAAACTGGTTCAGCGTATCGATATAGATCTCGCGGCCGGACGTTTCGGCAAGCCTTGACGACCCGCGCATATCGGCCATGACCAGTGCGGCCCGGATTGTATCGCCCTCGCCGCGCTTGATCTGGCCGTCCAGCACGCGCCTGCCCGCGTCGCCGCCGAGATAAGTAGTCATCATGTTGTCGGCGAGCTTGGTGAGCACCGCCATCTTGGCTGCGATAGCGAGATGGCTCTGGATGCGCAGCAACGCCGAAATCATGCTATCGCTGAAGCCTGCAGCACTGTCGGTGGACCAAGATCCCATCATGCCCTGACTGGTGTTGCCGCTGAAGGGTTGGACGAACGCCAGGTAATCGGTGACACCCATAAGCCTGAGTTCATCGAAAACAGGAAACTCCGACGGCACCGACGGGTCGAACCGGCGCCGCAGATGGTCGAGCTTGTTGCTGAGCAGATGGTAGTATGGACTGGTCAGAAACCTGTCAGACGGCACGCCGGCCTTCTTGCGGAAGCCTTCGACTTCCATGCCCTGGCCGCGAAACCAGGTGAAGCCAAGCGCGTCATAAAGCGGATGAAGCATCGAAAAGCTCAAATGCACCCGCTTCAGCGGCAGGCCGGCAGCAGCCAACCGCTCACAAAAGCCTTTTACCAATGTTTCCAGGTCGTTGCCCGCCAGCGCCGATTGGGCCAGCCAATCGGCAACCCTGTCCACGAGAATGGCGGAAATTTCTGCTTGCGCTGTGCTCATGCTATCTCCAGTCGAAGTCGAGCCACTCCCTTGATCCGCCACAACACAGTCCACCAACGACCCAAAGCTAAGACCCTTGAAGTCAATGAAGCCGGCTTCGGCGGCAAAAGCCGGCGAAAAATTCCCGAATGACTGGCCTTGCAGGCAAGGAGCGGGGGTAACTGCATCTGGGGCATCATGTGGCGAGGCTGCCGGCGGAGTGCAACCACGATCCTGACATCCGGTAAAAAATTCGCCGCTCAGACACCGTCAGGCCTTCACCACCGTCTCTCCGGCCAGCCCGAGGCGGCCAAAAACATTGCGCGTGTCGACGATCAGAAGAGCGTGATCGGCGATCGCCTGATAGTCGATCGCGTCGTGGTCGGTTGCAACGACGACCGCATCGAAATCCTTCAAGGCCGCCTCGGTCAATTCGACCGAGCGACGCCCCTTGATCGCCATGTGCTCCCGTGTGGTCGGAATCTCGGTGACATGCGGATCGTGGAACTCCGCCCTCCCACCCCATTCCTCGATGAGTTCAATGAGCCGCAATGAGGGGCTTTCGCGGATGTCGGGCACATTCTTCTTATAGGCGAGCCCGATGATGAGAATGTGCGAGCGGCTGAGCGCCTTGCCGCAGCGCCGGTCCAGCGCCTTCGCAAGTTCATCGACGACACGACGCGGCATGGCCGTGTTGATCTCTGCCGCCAGCTCGATGAAGCGGGTCGGCAGTTCGTATTCGCGCGCCTTCCACGTCAGGTAGAAGGGATCGATCGGAACGCAGTGCCCGCCAAGTCCGGGGCCAGGATAGAAAGGCATATAGCCGAAGGGCTTGCTCTTTGCCGCCTCGATCACCTCCCAGATGTCGATGCCCATCGCACCGAGCACGACCTTCAACTCGTTGACGAGAGCTATGTTGACCGAGCGGAAGATGTTTTCCGTCAGCTTGACCGCCTCGGCGGTCGCCGTGGTGGAAACCGGAACGACGGTCTTGACCACGCCCTGGTAGAAAGCCTGCACGAGCGTCGCCGCTTCAATGCCGTCGCCCGCCACGACCTTGGGGATCGTCGCGACTTCAAAGCTGCGGTTCCCGGGATCCTCGCGTTCGGGAGAGAAGCCGAGGAAGAAGTCAATCTTCGACCGCAAGCCGGTTTCTTCCAGTATGGGCTTGATCACATCGTCGGTGGTGCCGGGATAGGTGGTCGATTCCAGCACGATCAGTTGGCCGAGACGCAGATGCTTGGCGATGCTGCCTGCCGTGTTCGTGACAAAGGAGAGGTCCGGCTCACGATGTTTCGTCAGCGGTGTCGGAACGCAGATGATGATGACATCGCAGCCGGCCAGTTCGGCAAAATCCGCGGTGGCGCGGAACCGTCCGCTCGCCACCTGGCCGGCAAGGGCTGTCGACGTCACGGCCTCGATATAGGATTGGCCGTTGTTCAGGCTCTCGACCTTCAGGGCTTCGATGTCGAAGCCGCAAACCGGGAAGCCGGCGCGTGCGATGGCGACTGCCAGCGGCAACCCGACATAGCCCAGCCCGATCACGCCGGCTTGCGCGGCGCGCGTCGAAATCCGGTTCAGAAGGCGGTCATATGTCGATCGTGAGGCGTCCAAAAATCTGCTTTCCCGTCAATTCGGACAGGCTGTCCGCTCCCATGGCCGAGGCATATTGCGGAAGATCGATTTCCGCAAGCCGTTATCGGACCGGCAGCTTCGCCTTCAGGCTTGCGGCAGCCATCGCATAGCCGCCGGCGGCGCCATCGATGAAATGAAGGTGATCGCGCTGCAGGGGCGAGGCGACGAGGCATGTCATCAAGGCCGATTTCTGGCGGTGCAGGCCATAGGTGCAGATGCCCGCCTGTTCCGCCTGTTTCAGCCGGTTCTCGATCCTCTGCAACACATCCCCATCGACGTCGATGGTCATCTTCAAGCCATCGTCGAACTTGCGGAAATCCGAATTGCTGGCCACGTCGCGTTTGTAGATCTTCGGATCGAAACGGCCGATCGTCCAGCCATATCTATCGGTTACAGCGGTAAGCGTCATCAGGAACACTATCCACAGCTTCGACAGCCATCGCCTTCCTGCCGGCGCCATGGCCCGCGCCTCGATATCGAGGCCGGCGGGCAGCAAACTGTAGGCCGGCCCGTTCACCGGCACCGGGTGGCCATCGCGTTCCTGCCTGCCGGCAAGGGCGATGATGTCGGAAGCCAGAAACTGAAAACCGCGCAAGTCGCGCGACGCCCCCGGTATGGCTATGATCGAGACGATTTCGCCATGCCGGGCTTCGATCGGATTCCAGCGGCAGGAGAGGCCGGTCAGATCAGGCCGCGCGCCGGCCGGCGCAGGATCGATGCGGTAGCGCCCGGCTTTCATCTCGGCTTCCGCCCAACTGCCGCCGCCGCCGGCGAACATGGCATAGAAGACTGCTTCGGAGGCCTGGAACCTCGCCACGCGAACGTCGAGGCCTTGCGCTCTTATATCCCTTATCGGCACGATTGCGGCACGCAAGGTCAGGTCCAGTTCGTCCGCCACCCACCTCTGGACAGCCGCCAGCGCGTTGCGGGTGATCTCCAGCGCCGAGCCGGGAAACGCCACCAGCGCACCGTCGCCGCCGAAGACAAAGGGAAGATCCTGCCGACCCAGTGAATTGAGCAGCGCCGAAATGACGCTGGCGCCGGCCATATTGACGGTTTTATAGCGCCCAGCCTCGATCGCCTTGGTCGAGCCGACGATGTCGGCGGTGGCCAGCGCCCAGCCATCGGGCAAGGGCCGATAGTTGTCGATATCGGCAACGCTTTCGAACTTTGCGAAGACCGGCAAGGAAGCGACGAACGGGTCGGACGCGGCAGCTATTTCCATGAGCATCAGATAGCACATTCCACTGCGGGAGGGTGAAGTCGATCATGCTTCGAAATTGACTTGAGCAAGCTTTCCGATGATAGGATTTGGCGATGCGAATTGCCTTCCACGCGCCGCTGAAGTCGCCCAATCATCCCGTTGTCTCCGGCGACCGTCAGATGGCACGGATGCTGGTCAAGGCGCTTGAGCTTGGGGGGCATAGCGTCGAACTGGCATCCGAATTGCGCTTCTATCTACGCCAACCGGAGTCGAAAAGTTTCGATGCGCTCAAGATCGAAGCCCGAGAGGAAGCCGCGCGGCTGGCAAAGCTCTGGGATCGTGACGGCAAGCCCGATCTCTGGTTCTCCTATCATCCCTATTACAAGGCGCCAGACCTGATCGGGCCTGAGCTGGCTTCGGCCTTTGCTGTCCCCTATGTGACAGCGGAAGCCTCCTATTCGAGGCGGCGCAACGCCGGTTTGTGGGCCGACACGCAAACGTTGGTGGCGCGAGCCGTCGAACAAGCGGCACTGAACATCTGCTTCACGCAAAGGGATCGTCAAGGACTGGCAGATGCGATGCCCGGCGCCGCTCTCGGCATGCTTTCGCCCTTCATCGACACATCGTTATTCCGGGAAACGCCGGCACGGGGTTGCCCGACGCGCCTGGTTACCGTCGCCATGATGCGCCCAGGCGACAAAATCGAAAGCTATCGCATGCTGGCGCAAGCGCTCTGTTCGATTGGTCACCTGCCCTGGACCATGTCGGTCGTAGGCGACGGGCCTGCCCATGAAGAGGTCAAGGCGCAATTCGCCGACTTGCCCGCCGACCGTATCGAATGGCTTGGCGCGATTGAGCCGGCCGCCGTGCCAAATGTCCTCTACAGTGGAGGAATTTACGTCTGGCCGGGTTTCGGCGAGGCCTACGGCGTTGCCTATCTTGAAGCACAGGCCGCCGGCCTTCCGGTGGTGGCCCAGGACATCGCCGGCGTGCCGGAGGTCGTGCGGGATGGCAAGGCCGGGTTTCTCACCCCGCCAGGCGATGTGGCGGCGTTCGCTTCCGCCGTTGAAAGGCTTCTGGCTCGTAACGACGAAAGAACCATCATGGCCGCAGAAGCCAGACGTTTCGTCCTCGAAGAACGCTCCCTCGATGCTGCGGCGGCGCGTCTGGCCGAACTTCTTGCGAAGATCCCGACTTCATGACATCCGATCCGATCTGGCAACCCTTGGTGGAAGAACTGGCGTGCCGGCAACGGGCGGACCGTAAGGCAGAGTTCTGGCTGCGCGACGATGACGCGGTGGACCCGACGCCTGCGCTTGATCGGCTGCTCGACCTCACCGGCGAATTCGCGGTTCCGGTCACTTTGGCCGTCATTCCGGCCCTGACTGATGAGAAGCTTGTCGTCCGGCTTGACGAGGCGCCGCATGCCACGGTCGCCATCCATGGCTGGGCGCACCGAAATCACGCGCCCGAGGACCAGAAAAAGCAGGAGCTCGGCGCGCATCGGCAACGCGAGGCGGTGCTGGATGATCTGGCTCGCGGGCTGTCGCACGTAACCGGCCTGCACGGCGCACGTGCCGTTCCGATGCTGGTGCCCCCCTGGAATAGGATCGACGCCGGCTTGGTATCCGACCTTGGATCGATAGGGTTTGCGGCATTGTCGGTCTATGGGCCGCCGAAGCCGGCTTCGCTGGCGGTCGTCAACAGCAATGTCGACATCATGGATTGGCATGGCACGCGCGGTTGCCGCGATCATGGCCTATTGGTTCAGGCTATCATCGCGCAATTGCAGCATGCCGAGCCGGTCGGCCTGCTCACCCACCATCTCGTACATGATGAATCGGCCTGGCTTTTCCTCGAGCGGCTGTTCGCAGTCACCGCACGGACTGAAGCCTGCGCATGGCTTCCGATCAGGACATTGATCGGGCGCAGCGCTGGTAGAGCAAAATAGCTCAGCGTTTTTTGTGCAGTGAGACTGGAAATTTGAGCGTCTGGCCATCGCGCGCGGCAAAAGCGCCGGCAAACCTGTCTTTAGCCAGTTTCTCGATCTCGTCCAGTTCCTCGTCGGTGCGTGTCGGATCGTGGTGAAACAGCGCAAGCCCCCGCGCACCGGCCGCCTCACAGAGCTTGACGCCCTGTTGCCATGTCGAATGCCCGTGACCGCGGCGACGTTCCATCTCCTCCTCGGTGTAGGTGCAATCGTAAATGACGAGGTCGGCATCCTCGATCAGACCGAGCACCGCCTGATCGAGTTTGCCCGGCTCATGCTCGGTGTCTGTGATCACCGCCACAACGCGGCCGCCCCATTCGACCCGGTAGCCGATGCATCCGTCCGGATGGACAAGACTGCCGGTTCGGACCACCACCCCTTCGCGCGGCCGAAGCACGTCTCCGGATACGAAATCGCGGCAGTCGAGGCTTGCCTTGCAGATCTCCAATCTCACCGGAAACCACGGCGGCTGCATGAACTCATCGACCATCTGCCGGGTCGTCATGCGTCCTGCAAGATGTCCGGACCAAAGCCTAATCTTGACGCTCCGGTCATAGATCGGCGAAAAAAACGGCAGCCCGATAATGTGATCGTAATGGCAATGGGTGAAAAGCAGGTCGAAATCGGTCACGCCCGACGCCCGAAGCGCCCCGCCGGCAGGCCGCAGGCCAGAGCCTGCGTCGAACAGAAGCGTATGCTTACCGCAACGCATCTCAACGCAGATTGTGTTGCCGCCATAGCGAGAGAATTCTGGCCCCGATACCGAAATGCTGCCGCGCACACCCCAAAACCTGACCAGGAAAACGTCGTCGTCCATGCTAACCCTTTGCAGTCCCGTCGCCCATCGTAGCCAAACAACTGCTGCTAGGCGAGACAGGTTTTCTCCGGTGACGTTCTCAGCAAGAGGCCGGTGTGATCACGACGGCGAGGATTGAGCGCCTATCATTCACTATCTGGCGCTTCGTGCGTCGATCAGATCCGCGGTCGTATGGCTTAGGCGATCGGCAAGAACCCGCAATATCTCGATGGTCATTTCCGGGAACTCCTTCATAAGCCTCAGGAAATGGTCCTTGGGGATTCTCAGGGCTTCCAACGGGCTTGCCGCTCTGACGGTGGCCGTGCGGGAGCTGTTGCACAATATGGCGATCTCGCCAACAATCGAATTTGGCACCATTTCGGCAACCTTTATCGGTCCGCCTTCGGAATCGACCAGAATATCCGCCCTGCCTGAAAGGATGACATAGGCGGCGTCTCCCTCGTCGCCCTGCCGGAAAAGGATCTGGCCGGCGCTGTAGCTCACGCGATCGGATGTGAACGCAAGCAGCTTGAGCTTTGTCGGCTCTATGCCGGAGAACAAGGGAACGCGTTGCAGCATTCCAACCTCATCCTTGAGCAGCATTGTCGCAAACCTTCCCAAAACTCACATCCGTGAGACTAGAACAAACGACACCCAGATGGAATCTATTCTGTTTCCGCATTGCGAGACGAACCACGCGAAAGGCGACAAGCCGGTCAGCCGAAAACCTGAATCTCTTGACTTTGTAGCAAGTTCCATCGGCGGAATGATCCCATCCTTTGTCCAATGCTCTATGAGAGCAGTTCCTTGAAAGTGCCGTTTCCTGCCAAAAGTGTCTCGTGTGTTCCGTCCTCCACCAAACGACCCGAGTCGAAGACGACGACGCGATCAAACATCATCCCCATTGCCGGATTCGTCACGACCCACACAATTGCCGGCGAATGGCCGTCGCGTCTGGCTTCCTCCAGCACGTTTTGCAGCACCTTATGCTGCACGCGCTGGTCGAGCGCGGACAGCGGCCGGTTGAGAATGAGAAAATCGGGACGCTTGAGCAGGGCCCGGGCAACATCCAGTTTCTGCCGCTGTCCACCGGTCAGCCGCCTGCCGCCGGCGCCGACGTTGAAGTCCAGGCCAACATCCAGAAGCTCGGCGTAAAGCCCCAGTTCGTCAAGAATGTCGTAGACGATGGAGCGTATACGGTCCGGCGCGTCGGGATGGTTGTTGCCCACGCGCCCGAACAGGACATTGTCCATGACGGTAGCCGCGGAAATGTATTTGGCGGGATCATACCGTTCGACCGCATTTTGCAGTTCGGGCGGCAGGCTTTCATAGAACTGGTTGCGTGCAGCGACGATCTTGCTCATCAGTTCATCGCTCAGCAGGCCGAAGCGGTGCCTGGGCTCGATATAGGCAAAGCTCAAGGTGACGATCATGGCGCGGTCGTTCTCCGAAACCGCCTCGTAGGGACGGTTCTTGAGCCGTTGCAGCAAGGTTTCGTAGGCAGGTATCTCCTCGGCGCTCATGAAGGCCAGTTGCTGGAAGAACTGGTGATCGGGCGGCAGGTCGGCAAACAGCTCGATCGTCTGTTCGGCGATCTCCATGCCCATTTCGTAGAGCGTGCGGTCGAGGCCGGCTTGCCTCAGCACGGAAGCAAAATAGGGATTGGCCGCCAGAGCCCTGTCGGCCAGTTCAGGGCCGGCGGCAGCGCCGAAGAGCAGGTTTTGACCGATCGTCGCTTCCCTGTTGTAGGTGCCCGGTTCGAAAGGAACCACCAGTCCGCTCAGCCCTTCGTGTTCCAGCCGCGTTCGCAGCGCCGCACGCAGTTCGACGATCCGGCTGGCAAGCGCGGTGTGACGCGTCAGATCGGCCGAAGAGCGCAAGCCAAGATCCAGGATGTCGCGCGACAGAACAACCGCGTCGAGCACCCGGCGCACGGCCTCGAAGAGGTCGTGCGGGCCGGTAACGCCGGCGGAAGCATAGTCGATCCAGTCGCTGTGGATATCGAGATCCGTATTGCCGGATCGGCGCGCCTCGTTGATGTTCCAGCGGCGCTGGTCTGCCGCCGCACCGTCATAAGTCACCGAGGTCAGCGGCGCGTGCTTCAACCCGTAGAGCAGGTTATCGCGGAGGCTTGCCTGGAACAGGAAAACGTCCGACGACGCATAGGACATGCGCCGGCCGGTCACTGCTTCAGGGAGTTCAAGCAAGTCGTTGGCGCCCGAAGCGACCCTTCCGCTGTTGGGCCAGTTCAGCCGCGCGAAGGCTTCTGCAAGCGCCTCCGCTCCACCCGTTGCGGTGCTGACCAACGCCACCGTCTCGCCCCGCTTGACCTGAAGTGAAATGCGGTCGAGAAGCATTGCACCGCCATCGTCCGTCATCGACAGACTGATAGCCGAGAGCGGCTCGGTCATCGGACCGGGATCGTCGACCGTCAAGGCCCCGATTTTCGGCGAGATGACACCCTCGACGGTGAACTGTTCAACGACCTGCTGATACTTGACCTGGACATCCTGCCGCGCCTGATCCCAGTCGATCAGTTCCTTCATCGGCCCCGGCAGGTCCTTGTAGGCGCTGATCACGGCCACGAGCTGGCCGACGTCCAACCTCCCCTGGAGGACCAGATACCCGCCGATCATGTAGAACAGAAAGGGCGTGACCTGGGCGAGGAAATTGTTGAGGAACTTCACCATGAATTTCCATTGGTAAAGATCAAAGCGGATCTTGAAGATGAGCCCGAGCCGGGCAGCTATGTCGGCGCGCTCGTAGTTTGATGTATCGTGGACGTGAACCGTGCCAATGCCGTCGACGATTTCGCCGACCCGGCCCGAAAGCGCGCGCGCCGTCAGCTGCCGTTCGCGCCCGAGCACGATCAGCCGCCGCCGCATTCGCGGGATGAGCACGATCTGGATCGCCACGATGACGAGCGCTATCATCCCGAGCCAGACATTCTGAACCATAATGAACAGCATGGCCGTCAACGCCTGGCCGCCGAGCAGCACCGGCTGAAGGAAGGCATCGCCGATGAAGCCGCCCAGCGGCTCGACCTCGTCCTTCACCATGGTCGCCACTTCGGCGGATTTCACTCGTCTGAAGTAACTCGGCGGGAACCGCAGCACACGATCGACCAGATCGAAGCGGATACGCCGCAGCATGCGCTCGCCGAGGCGGCCCTTGTAGGTGTTGATGTAGAGTTTGAACAGGCCGTTGATAACGACCAGCAAGAGGAACACAAAGCTAAGGGCAAACAGCGTCTCCTTGCGGTCGAGCTGAAAACCGGAAAAGAACTGGACCTCTCCAACGAACGGCAGATCATAGTGTAGCTTCAGGAATGGCCGGGTCGCGCCCGCTTGCTCGAAGCCGCGACCTTGGATCGGGCCATTGACGATCAGCTTCGGCAGGTCGAATGACATGAAATACGGGATCATCGAAAGCAGGACGATCAACACTATCCCGACTTGCTGCTTCTTGGTGTGTGTCCAGATATAGCGGGCTAGGCGGGGTTCCATATGCGACTGCGGACCTTCAGTTTGCAGAACAAAAGTAAGAGCGCCGGCTGGTGAACGGCGCATCGGCAATCATCGCCGGCGACACATTCGAAGCCTGCGAGGTGGCTTGCGGGACAAGATTGCGTTGTGTCGCCCGAAATCCCAACATACAAGGCGAATATGATGGATGTCACGCAACCACGCAATGTCGGCGCGGATGGGCACGAGCAGGCCCTGGACCTTACGCGGGGAATCGCCGCGTATGTCAACCACCCTCTCGTGGCAGGGCTGGCGCGCGTCGTTGCCAAGCATCCAGGGGCCAATATCGCCAATGCCTTCAACCACAAGCAGGTCGCCTGCAAGCTGTGGGCGCTGGACAGCCTATTCGAAAGCTGCGGCGGCCGGTTCGGGCGCATTTGGGTTCTCGGTGGATGGTACGGCGTATTGCCGGCAATGCTTTTCAACGACGCCCGCTTCGACATCGCGGCGGTCGACAGCATCGACATCGATCCCGAAGTCGCGCCGGTCGCGCGGACGCTCAACCGGGAAGTCGGCGACCGGTTCCGGGCGCTGACTGCAGATATGTACGCACTCGACTATGCGGCCGGGCCGTTCGACCTGATCGTCAATACGAGCTGCGAACACATAGCCGATCTGCGCGCCTGGCTTGCTCTGCTTCCGCGGGGCACGAATGTACTGCTGCAATCCAACGATTATTTCAGCGAGCCGACGCACATCAACTGCGTGGCATCGCTGGCAGCCTTCGAAGCAATGGCGGCGTTAAAGGAGATACGGTTCTCCGGGGAACTGGCGACGACGAAATATACGCGCTTCATGCTGATTGGGACTGTTTAGACTGGGGTCCATCTTCTGTTCGATCATATATTTTTGCGAAACCGCGCTCCATTTTTTAGGCACCATGTTCGATACCGCTCGCGCAGGATTTGCGCCGAGTGACGCGCGCCTTCCAGATCGAGACGATGCGCTGACGGCGTCGACGCCCCAACCGCCTGTTCGATCGCCTGCGCCAAATTCTCAGGCGTTAGGTCCCTTTCCATCAGCACGGTTGCAAGGCCGAGTTCTTCGAGCATCAGGGCGCGAACCGTTTGTTCGGTTTCCCCGCCAGCTGCAAATGGAACGAGCAGGGAGCGGCAACCCGCGCGCAGGACATCGCAGACCGTGTTGTAACCCGCCTGTGAGACTGACACGCGGGCACCGGCCAGGAGGCCGGCGAAATCCTCGCGGAACCTGAAAATCGACAGGCCCGGCGTGGTATCGCCCGCGATCGCGTCAAACTCGGCTTTTGGCAGGTTTGGGCCGGTGATCAAACACCATTTCCAACCGTCGTTGGCATTGCGCGCCGCTGCGATGGTGGAACTGACAAGGCTCTTTCCGGCAGCCCCGCCGCCAACCGACACCAGAACGTCGAAGCGCTCTTCGGCCGCGAGCGATGGCGGCGCGGCAACGAGCCCTGTGTAGGCGATCTCGGCCCTGATCGCCCCAGCCAGTGGAAATGTCTTGTCGATAGTTGCGAAAGCCGGGTCGCCGTGGACCATGACAAGGTCGAAATGTCCGTTGATGAGATCGACCGTTTCCTCGTTCCGGCCCGGCTTGACGCGCTCCTGCAGGATATCGCGGACGGATGTCGCCAGCATCGGTCTGGGCGAAGTCGCTTCGATGGCCTCGATCAGCGGCAGAAGTTCGAAAAGCATCTGCCGGCGTCCAAATGGAAACGCCTCGACAATGACGATCTCAGGCTTGCAATCCCGGAATGCCTGCAGCAGCATCTCGGAACGCCGTTTCTTGAAATCGTCGTCGATGGGTTTGCCCTGCAGGTCGACAAGTCCGGAAAATCCTTCGTCACCGGAGGTGACAGGCGGCAGGGTTACAGATTTCACCCCCGGTCCGGGAAACCCCGCGACCGGCGTCCCGCCGGTTGCGACGGTGACGTCAAACCCGTCATCGGCCAGAGCCGCCGCAATACGGCTGGCGCGCGCCAGATGGCCGATGCCGAGCAGGTGCTGGACATAGAAGAAAGCGCGCAGCCGCTTCATTCGGCAGCCTGCCACTCCTGCTGGAACAGTTCCTTGAGCTGCCCAATGCTTGCCATATGATCGAAATTGCTTCGCACGCGCCGCTCTGCGGCCTCGCCGAGGCGGGCGCGCAGCACAGGATCTCGGATCAGGCGCTCCAGCGCCTGGGCCAGGGCAATTGGGCTTTCGGCCGGAACCAGCAGCCCGGTTTCATCCGGCGACAAAAGCTCCGGCACGCCGGAAACATTGGTCGACACGCAGGCAAGCCGCTGGCTGGCCGCCTCCACCAGAACATTCGGCAGACCGTCCCGGTCGCCATTTGCGGTGATCCTGCAGGCCAGGGCGAAGATGTCGGCGCGGCGGTAGTGCTCAAGCACCTCTTCCTGCGCAAGCGCGCCTTTCCAAGAGATGCGACCATCCAGTCCGAGCTTTTGCGCCAGCGCCTTGAGCCGTTCGAGTTCCTCGCCGCCGCCGATATGCTCGAAACGCCAGGCCAAATCGTCAGGCAGAAGGGCAAGAGCCTCCAGCAAGGTATCGTAACCTTTCTTTTCAACGGCGCGCCCGACGCTCAGAACGATAACCGGTCCATCCGGCGCCGAGCCGTTGTGCTGCTCTCGCGCCTCGCCGAAACTGCCGAAGCGATCGAGGTCGAGCCCATGATAGCTCAGATGCACAGACGAGTTGCCGCTGGCGAGTTCTTTCAGACGGTCGAAGCCCGATTTCGAGCAAGTGACTGTCCAGCGCGCCGAGGAAAGCTTGCCAGCCAGGTCCCAGTCCGCCGAAGTCCAGATGTCCTTGGCATGGGCTGAGCAACTCCAAGGCAGGTTACGAAGCTGGCTGGCGTAGCGCGTCACTGATGCCGGCGTGTGCGCGAAATGTGCATGCAACCATCCCGCGTCTTCCGGCCATTCGGCCGCTAGCACGAGCGCTTGCCCGAAGCGGCGCATGCGATTGCGCGTAAAGTCGCGGAAGATATCGGTAGCCAGCGATCGGAGCGCGCGCCAGAAGCCCGGCCGCGGCAGACAAGCAAGCAGCGAGCGAACCACGCGCAGCGGCTCTTCATGCAAATATTCCGGCAGATAATGGACGGGCGCTTTGATCTCGTCATGCACGGGGTGGCGTTTTGCGTCGGTCGGCCGCCTGAGCGCGACGAGTATCAGGTCGAACCCCGCACGCTCCAGACCGAGCAGTTCCTGCGCGATGAATGTCTCCGACAGCCGCGGATAGCCCTTCAGAACCACGACGATCTTGCGACGTTGCAACTCAGTTCATTCCTTCAATGACGGAAAGGTGATGGCCGGCCCGCCGATCGAGCAGTTCCGCGACGATTTCGGAAATATGAGGCAGCCCTTCCAGCGTCAGATGCGGGTTGCTCTGTGATGGGCTGGGCCGGTGCGGCAGCGCCACCAGTGCATCGGCAAACCGCTGGGAATCCTTGGCTTCTTCGGGCAAAAGCATCTCGATCAGGCCGAGTTCGGCCGCGCGGCGAGCGCGGATCAGCTGCTCCTCGCGGGGCTTGACGCGCGGCACGATCAGCGCCGGCTTGTCGAAAGACAGTATCTCGCAATAGGTGTTGTAACCGCCCATCGCCACTACCGCCTTGGCGCCGGCAATCAGGTCTTCCATGCGGTTGTCGAACTCGATGATCTTAATGTAGGGGATCTTGGCCCCCTTCTTGAGCAGCTTGTTGCGCTTGCGCGCCGGCATGTAAGGTCCAAGCACGATCAGCGCTCTGTGCTGCAATTGCGGATCCTGCTGATAGGCATCGATGACGTCGTGAATCAGTTCGGAACCGTCACCCCCGCCACCGGTGGTAACGAGGATATAGTCGCCCTCGGGCCGGTGGCCGGGCAACTCGCTCCGCTGCAGGCTCCGTTGTAGGAAACCGACGAACCTCATCTTTGCCCTGACAGCCTGCGGCACATCCAAGCCGGTCAACGGATCGTAGAAATCCGGCGGACCATAGGCCCAGATCTTGTCGTAGAACAGGGCTATCTTGCGCATCACATCCTTGCGTTCCCACTCTGCCTCGAGCAGATGCGGCGCATCCATCACCTCGCGCAGGCCAAGCACGAGCGTGGTGCCGTGCGTTTTGAGGTAGGACAGCGTTTCCTCAATCTCACCGTGCAGGCCGAGTGGCTCCTTGTCGACGATGAAGATATCCGGCCGGAACGTCTCGGCTGTATGTCGGATGATCGACTGGCGCATCCTTAGCGTCTCATGCAGATCGATATCCTTTTCCAGCGAGGTGTATTCGCCGTTGCGCAACTTGATGACGCTAGGGATCTTCACGAAGTCGACGCGGGCGCGGTAATTGAAGGCGCCAGCGATCGTCGCGCCCGAAATGATAAGCACGTGAAGTCCGCGAAAATCCTCGACCAACGAATGCGCGATCGTCCGGCACCGCTGCAAGTGGCCGAGCCCGAACGTGTCGTGGCTGTACATGAGAATTCTAGCATTTTGTGCGTGATGGGTCATTGTTGAACGTCTTTTAGAATTCTCGCCTTGACGACGGTGGGCGCCCCCCGCAGGCTTCGAAACCGTCTTGGGTCTACCAACTTGTCCGACTTGCAGCAGGGGGCATGGAGCCGCTTAGCCCTTTCGTCGTTCCCTATAGAGCATCCAGGGCGGCGATAGCGAATACAATCAAGGCCCACTCGACCCAATAGGTATTTGGGTCATGGACCCGGTCTACGATGCGATCCTTAAAATTGATCCTGCCGGTCCAGAGGGAATAGGCAACCAGGGGGATGCTGGCAAGCTCAAGCGCGATCAGAGCGCTTCTCATCATTAGCCGGTCGGGTTTTCTCATACGTCCTTCATAACAGCCCACCAAGAATTTCGGCAACGGGGTCGCCTCCATCGATTCAACGATTCGAAATTTCAAGCTGATGCACTATCGGCAGGCGCCACGGTCAACTCGCCTGAACCTTCGTTGTCCGCCCGGCAAGCGGTCGATGCCGATACAAATGGTCGTATGTCTGGTCCCCGCGACGAAGCCATCCCGGCTCGTCGGCGCCCGAATATTGCATGATTCGATTGCCTGGGCCGATTGGTGCTACACTGGCAAGCCAGCCAACGCTGCGGACTCCTGTTCAAGAATATGACCAAAGTAACCGCTCTACCTGACCAGATCGATTTTGACGTGGCCGCCGACGAGACCTTGCTCGAGGCGGCTCTCAGATCGGGTGTGCCGTTCGCACATGCCTGCGGCGGTCGGGCGAAATGCTCGACATGCCGCGTCTGGGTGCTCGATGGCCTGAAGGCCTGCCCGGACCGGAATTCCGATGAGACTTCGATGGCGGACCGGTTGAGATTGGCGGATGAGGTTCGGCTGGCCTGTCAGCTCAGGCCGGAAGGCGAGCTTCGCGTCCGACGCCTGGTGCTGGACGAAACCGACATGATGATCACCAGCCAGCTTGGCGGTTCCGCCGCGACGCGTTGCGGTGAAGCAAAGCATGTTGCGGTCTTCTTCAGCGACATTGTCGATTTCACGGCGCTGTCTGAGCGGCTTTCGCCCTACGACGTGATGTATCTGCTCAATCGCTACTTCGCCCAGGTCGGCGACAGCATCGAGCAGAATGGTGGTTTCGTCGACAAGCTCATCGGCGATGGGCTCATGGCAATATTCGGTATCGACGACCAGCCCGACGCTCCGCTCCGCGCCGTGAACGCCGCGCTTCAGACCCTTGCCACAGTCGATCGTCTGAAGCCGTTCTTTGCCTCGATGTATGGCATCGATTTCGATATTCGAATCGGCCTCAACTATGGCGAAGCCGTCATCGGCACATTGGGTTTTGCCGGAAACGAACGTCTCACGGCAATCGGCGACGTGGTGAATCTGGCCAGCTGGATCGAGGCGGCCAACAAGGATGCCGGTACGCGACTGCTGATATCCGAGGCCCTCCGCGACCAGATCGCCGACAAGGTGGAAATCGCCGACTTCGTCAGGGTACGCCTTCGCGGTACCGTCGAGCGCACGAGCCTGTTCGAAATCGTCAGGCTGAAGCCCGAAATTGACGCGGAGTTGAATGCCAAGGGGCTTCGCGAAACCATCCGTCACGGCGGCAGGAGGTGGATTCGCGCTTTTGCCGAAGACGAGCTTCAGCCCTACGAACGCCGGATCCTCGATTTTGAGAACTACGATATCGTCGTCATTCGCGGATCCGACAGCTATTGCGCGTTCAACAATGCCTGCCCGCACCTTCATCTGCCGCTCTACGAACGCCGAAGTTCCGCTCAGGCCGAAGTGCTGAAGCTCCCACACACGGAAAGTACGATCACCTCGGATCTTGGCTTGGTCTGCCGCTGGCATCAGAGTTGTTTCGACCTGTCTACTGGCGAAATCAGGGGGTGGGCGAAGTTGCAGCACGACGGCACCAGTGCGGGCTTTGAGATTTTGGGTGACATTTCGAAAAACCGCGCAAAGCTGATTGTATATCCCTGCCGAAAGCAGGACGGTTTTGTGTGGATCGGGCTCGAGTGAAGCGACGTTCCGACATTTCAGTTTTCCGTCGCGATGGCCTATATGTTCACGTCCGGTCACGAAGCAAGCCGGACATCTGAGTGCACCGTTGGCAAACGCACCTTTACGCTTGCCTTGAAGGCATCCTATTTTGAAGGGTAGTAGCCGCCCGTGGGCACAGAATGTCGGTACTGCCTTTCTTAAGAATTTATGCGCCGCTCAACGCGGTGCTGGCTGCGCCTGGGTTGCTGGCAGTGGCTGCGCTCACGACTCCGGACATGTCCGGACGAAGCAGACTGGCTCTGGCTGCCCTGCTCGCTGTCATCTGGAGCGCCTATCTCCTGCAATTGGCCGCGACGTTGCTCAAGCGCCGAGCGGGAGACGTACGGGACAGGACGCCCAAAATCGCCATCGATGTGCTCGCGGTCTTGGTTCCACTCGCCGCATTTCTGCTCGTCGGCACGCCTGACCGGAGCCTCTACTGTGCTGTCTGGCTGCTGAAACCGCTGCGCGACTCGACTTTCTTCCCGGTGCTGGGCAGGGTCCTGGCCAACGAAGCGCGCAATCTGATCGGCGTCACCACGCTCTTTGGCGTCGTTCTGTTCGGTGTCGCGCTCGCGGCCTATGTCATCGAGCGCGACATCCAACCGGAAAAGTTCGGCAGCATCCCCCAGGCAATGTGGTGGGCGGTGGTCACGCTGTCCACCACCGGCTATGGGGACACTATCCCGCAAAGCTTCGCCGGCCGCCTCCTTGCCGGGGCGGTCATGATGAGTGGCATCGGCATCTTCGGGCTCTGGGCCGGCATTCTTGCCACCGGCTTTTATCAAGAAGTCCGTCGCGGGGATTTCGTCCGCAATTGGCAATTGGTCGCCGCCGTGCCGTTGTTTCAGAAGCTCGGCCCGGCCGTGCTGGTCGAGATCGTGCGCGCGTTAAGAGCCCGCACGGTGCCGGCGGGCGCCGTGATCTGCCGCCTTGGCGAGCCCGGTGATCAGATGTTTTTCGTCGTGGAGGGACGCGTCAGCGTCGCGACGCCGAATCCGGTGGAGCTTGGCCCTGGCGCTTTCTTCGGCGAGATGGCGCTGCTCAGCGGCGAACCGCGTTCGGCGACGGTCAGCGCCGTAACGGCGGTCTCACTCCTGTCGCTGCACTCGGCGGATTTCCAGATGCTGTGCGGCAGCAGCCCGGAGATAGCGGAAATCATCCGCAAGACCGCGCTCGAGCGGCGCGGCGCGGTACCGACGGCTTGACCGTACTAGACGTGCAGTTCCGGACCGCAGTGGCGTATCGTCAGAGGAGATGCGACGGCAAGGTTGCCAATTGCCTGACGATGGTGAGCGGCTGGAACTACATGGTGCGGCTAGCCGGTGGGTGCGCCGACACGCATGGGCGGCTCAAACGACGATGGCGGCCCCGGTTTGCCCGCTACCAAGGAATTCAATCCATTCGCATCGCGCTTATTTTCTAGTAGGCTGTCACGAGGCAAGATTGAGGATGCGGCGTGAGGCGGTAGTCAACGATCGACTTCTCGAAAGCAGGATGACCAAGGTGGAGCAGGCGCGAGCCTGGAGCCCACGCGTCATCTCGAAATTCGAGACACTGATCAAGAGCGCCGACGACCAGAATGAAACGACATGGACAGCCTGGTTGCGGCGCGGCCGCAGATGATCGGCCTTCTGGATACGATGCGCGATATGCTGGAGGATCTCGGCGACGACCTCGGCGTGACCGATCCTGTCTCCGGAACGGTCGTCGCCGACATCGGGATATGAAGTGGCCCGGTGGGTTTGCACCGCTCGATCACCAATATTGGGGCATTTCCATCAAGTCAGCGATCCACGCACGAACTGCTGGAGCGCGACCAGACTTCGACGTATAATCAGGCCCGATCTCCGGAGGACACGCCATGAATGCAGTGCCTCAATGGCGGCTCGCAGGCGACTGGTTCGACATCTGCAGCTGCGACATCCCTTGCCCTTGCGAGTTCGCCCAGCGGCCAACCGGCAATCACTGCCAGGGCGTGCTCGCCTGGCATGTGCGTGAGGGTCGGTATGGGGGCGTGAAGCTCGACGGCCTGACGGTGGTGGCGCTCGGCGAGTTCGAAGGCAATCTATGGGCCGGCGAGGCAAAGGCTATGATGGGCATGTATCTCGACGAGAAGGCGGATGATGCGCAGCGCGAAGCCCTGCGGGCGATCTTCGGCGGCCGCGCCGGCGGCTGGCCCGCGGGCTTTGCCGCCAATATCGGCGAGGTGCGTGGCATGGAGTTCGTGCCGATCATTTTCGAGGTGGCGGGCGACCTGGCCACTTGGCGGGTCGAAATTCCTGGCCTCGTTGTTGGGCGCGCAGAGGCGCTTTCCGGCCCTACCACACCACCTGGCAAGCGGGTGCAGACGGTCAATCCGCCGGGTTCGGAGGTCGGCCCCGGCCAGGTTGCCACCTGGGGGCGTTCTGTCGAGGTGAGCACCAAAGGCTTCGGGCTCGACTGGACCGGCACGGCCCGCTCGAGCAAGCACATCCCGTTCGACTGGACCGGCCCGAACTAGGGCATGACAATGACTGACGGGTTCCTTAGAAATTCGCGGCGGTCCACCCGGAATCTGCGCGGCATCCCGCTCGGTCTACTCGCATCGCTCGCCGCGCTGACGGCAGTGGCGTGGGCGCTCACCCTCTACCGGACCTTCAGCATGGATGTGCCCATGGGCATTGCCGTGCGCGGCGGTATGGAGGGTATGGAAGGCATGGCCGGCATGGCGATGGCCGGAATTGCCGCCGACGGCTGGTCATTTGCCGGCGCCGCCGCTTTTGTCGCTGTTTGGACCGTGATGATGGCCGCCATGATGCTGCCAGCTGCAGCGCCCATGATATTTATGTTCGCGGCGGCGCAAGCCAGGCGCGAACAACATGTGGCCGTCCCGACGTGGACCTTCGTCGCGGGCTATATGCTCGTCTGGGCAGCGGCGGGCCTTGTCGTATATGTCCTGGTCCAGCTCGGCAGCGACGTTGCAACGAGCCTCGATCCGCCCCAGCGTTCGAAATGGGCGCCGCTCGCACTCGGTGCCACGCTTGGCGTCGCCGGACTCTACCAATTCACGACCCTCAAGCACATTTGCCTCAGCCATTGCCGTTCGCCACTCGCTTTCGTTGCGCAGCACTGGCGCGACGGGTATGTTGGCGCGCTCAAGATGGGACTGCGCCACGGTCTCTATTGCTTTGGCTGTTGCTGGGCGCTGTTTGCCGTGCTGGTCGCAACCGGTGTCATGAGCGTCGCCTGGATGTTGCTTTTGACGCTGCTCGTCTTCGTCGAGAAGCTGCTGCCTCGTGGCCGCCGCTTCGAGGGTAGTTTGGGCGTTGCTTTGGTGGCCCTTGGGATCATTGTATCGCTCGGGGCGATCGATATGCCTTGGATGGGCGGCTAGACGAGCAGGAGCATAAGCATCTCTGCTGTGCCGGCAGGCGCTTTCAAAGGCAATCCATTCGTATCGCGCTGGTTTCTTAGTAGGCTGTCGCGCGATGGGCGGCAAGGTTGAGGTCCGGCGTGACGGTAGTCGACGATCGTCTTCTCGAGAGCAGGATGACCAAGGTGGAGCAGGCGCGAGCCTGGAGCCCTCGCGTCATCTCGAAATTCGAGACGCTGATCAGGAGCGGCGACGACCACTCACTCTATCGTGTCAATCCGCTGGCCTTCGCTCGCGAACGTGCAATCGCCGAGCCTGAAGCTATCGACCTCTTCCTTCATGCCGCCCGCTATGGCTTGTTCGACATGAGCTGGGATGTGCTTTGCCCCCAGTCCGGGATGGTGCTCGACAGTTTCGGCGCCCTGCGCACGCTGAAGACCCACTACGTCTGTGGCCTGTGCGACGTATCGGGCGACACCGACCTCGACGACTTTATCGAGGTCACCTTCTCGATATCACCGAAGTTGCGGCGCCTGCCGTACCACAATCCCGAGACGCTCCCCGTTGAGGATTTTCACTGGAAGCTCCACTTCGGACATGACGGGCGGCTGCCTGGCCAAGACGTTCGCTTTCTTGACGTTCTGCGCGGCTTCGTTCGGGGCATGACGTTTCTGCCGCCCGGCACCACGACAATGCTCCGCGCCGACCTAGGACCGGGCGCCCTTTCGGGCGTCAACGTGCAGACGCAGGCCGCATTCGCCGTGCCAATATCAGGCGATCCGGTGTTGGCGCCGACACTTCTGAAGATCGACTATGACGGGAAACGCTTCTTGCCGGCGTTGCCCGCCGTGCCACCTGGTCCGATTGTCCTTGAAATAGCGAATAGGGGGCCAGTGCGAGGTTCGTTGCTTGTCATCAACTGGCCGCCCGAGCTTGTCGCGCTGACGACCAAGCCGGCGCTCGATTTCGACCCTTATGTTTCCGGTGGAGCGCTGCTTGCGCGGCAAACCTTCCGCCAACTCTTCCGGTCCGAACGTGTCGACGAGAAGGAGGGGCTTGGCATCCGGCAGATCACCTTCCTGTTCACCGACCTCAAGGGCTCGACCGCCATGTATGAGCGCCTGGGCGACCTCAACGCCTATGCTTTGGTCCGCGAGCATTTCGCTCTGGTGAACGCGGCGGTTCAGCAACATTCCGGAGCGGTGGTCAAGACGATTGGGGATGCGGTGATGGCTGTGTTCTCGCAGCCGTCGGATGCGATTTCTGCCGCACTCCACATTTTTGAAGAAATTGATCGCTTCAACGGCGACCATGACGGGCCGGGGATCATCCTCAAGATCGGTGCCCACTGCGGACCGTCGATCGCCGTGACGCTCAACGACAACCTCGACTATTTCGGCCAGACCGTGAATGTCGCCGCGCGCGTGCAGTCCTTGGCAGAAGCCGGACAGGTCTGCATTTCCGAGGCGCTCTATTCCGCGCCCGGGGTTCGCGAAATGCTTGCCGGCCATGGTGTCGTGGCTTTTGACGCGCCTCTTCGAGGTGTAGAGGGTGATGCAACCGTCTATCGCATTAGCTGCGCGACCTACGATACGCGCAGGCCCGCGCCATAGGCGACACCGAGCGCGGCCTTGTACTTGATGCCAGGTGCTGCTTCGAGCAGCCGCGCCGCTTCCTGCTGGGTGTGGGAGCCAGGCTCCGCATGAGCATGTCTTGTTGCATACGCTGGCGAAGCGGCGTGATGGGCGCATCGGTCGAGAGGGTATCCATGGTGAGTTCCTCTCGTTGAAGGAACTCCATGATCAGATCGCAGCTTCGCTCAAGACCAATGCCGGTCACGCCATCTCACAACGAGGTGCCCCTCCCGCGAAGCGGATTCGTGCATGCGGCGCGAAGCTGCCATTCGCACCTTTGACGCTGCGGGCCAATCCAGGCCAGGGTGACGAACTCGCGCTGGAGATGCACGACGAGACTGGCTTCACAATGGTCGACCCACTTGTATAATAGGCCCAGGATCCTAGTGCCGGGCGTTCTACGCGCAGCATGACGGTTACCCAGTTCATAGAACGGCCGGAGACCTAGCCGAGGTCGGGATGCCCTGCCCCCGGCAACAATCACCGCAAAGCACTCTGCACAACGGTCCAGCTCGGAACGATGAAGCCTTGCACTACAACATCGGTTTCTTCAATACGAGTAACGGCGGACATAGACGTCGTTGCTTACCGATTTGACCGGAAGGTTACAGGACGATGCTACCGATGATTCGACGATTGGGAACCGGAGCTCTGGCGCGCCCGGCAAGACGGCTCGGAAATCCGACTGGGATGTTTGTCCTGATTGCCAGGCTTCTCGTCTTGGGGATCGCCCTCTGGTTGGCTGGCCCGGCACAGGCGCAGGCGCCAACGACCGTCGCGCCTGAAAAGGTCAAACAGCTATTCGAGCTTCTCAACGATCCGTCAGTGAAGGCTTGGGTGGCCGAACAACGGAATCAGGACGCCGGGTCAAAGGGAGCGCCTGCCGCGGCGGGAGCTTCGCCGGCCGACGCACCGTCCGACGCCATGGCCGCACCAGGCCAGATGAATACGATGGCATCCTCGACGCTCGATCGGATCAAGCATCATATCGAGCGGATCATGCGAACCGTGCCCTCGCTGCCCGGCCAGTTTGCGCGCGTTCGGGAAGCGACCATGGAGGATATGTCCAGCAGGGGGGCAGCGGGGGTATTTTTGCTGGTTGCAATGTTCATCGCTGCCGGTCTGGCGGTGACCTGGGCGACGTACAAGCTCACCCGCCCATTTCGTCTTTGGATTATCGCGCAATCGAAGGATACGCCCATCGGGCGAGCCAAGAAGATTGGTGGCCGCCTACTTTATTCCAGCCTGCTGATCGTCTCGTTCGCGCTGGGCAGCGCCGGCGCGTTCATGCTGTTCGACTGGCCGATGCTTATCCGCGAGATTGTGCTGACATTTCTGATGGCCGCAGTCTTCACATGGGGTGTGCGCACTTACGTTTTAGCCATGCTCGTCCCTTCCTTCATGCATGTCGAGAATGCCGTCGAGGTTCGTGCCTTGCCGATCACCAACGAAACGGCCGACCATTGGTTCTATTGGCTACCGCGGATCGTCGGCGTCTTCGCCTTCTTCGCCGCCGCCTTCAACCTCTTGCCAGGTCTCGGCATCGACCAGGACGGAATGATGGTCCTGTCGGTCGGCGCCGATTTCATCATGCTGCTGCTCTTCCTGCTGGCCATTTGGCGCCGGCCAAGAACGCAGCGAGACGGTGCGCGCCACGGCGGTCACATCGGAGTGACATGGTTTTTGACTGCTTATTTCGTCGTTCTGTTGCTGGAGCGCATCGCCGGCCTCTACACCTTCTTCTGGTTCACCTTCGCCGCATTCTTCCTGCCCTTGGCAATCGTGCTGGCGGAGCGCGGGGTAAATTTCGTCCTGCGGCCGGGTTCGGAAGATGCTGGCCGGCCGACGATTCCGGCGGTGACGGTAGCAGTCGTCGATCGCGGTATCAGGATGATTTTTATCCTCGCGGCAGCTTACTTTCTCGCGCGTGTCCTGGGCCTGGACATGCAATCCATGCGCGACGGCGATACGACCACAACGCTCATATTGCGCGGCCTGATCAATGTCGTGGTCATTGCGCTTGCCGCCGATTTCGGCTGGTCGATCATCAAAGCCTTGATCGAACGAAAGCTGGGCATCCAAACGCCGCACGCGGTGATCGGCGAGGAGGACATTCTGACCCTCGATCCGCAGCAGGCGCGGCTGCGCACGCTCTTGCCCATCATCCAGAACATTCTGCTCGCGGTGATCGTCGTGATGGCGGTGCTGATGATGCTCGCCTCAATCGGCATCCAGATCGCCCCCCTGATCGCCGGCGCCGGCGTCGTCGGCGTCGCCGTGGGTTTTGGCGCACAAACCATCGTCAAGGATGTGATCTCAGGCGTGTTTTATCTGCTCGACGATGCTTTTCGTGTCGGCGAATACATTTTATCGGGCAGCTACAGGGGTACGGTGGAGAGCTTTTCGCTGCGCTCGGTGAAGCTGCGCCACCATCGTGGCCCGCTGTTCACAATACCTTTCGGTGAACTCGGGGCGGTCCAGAACCAGAGCCGCGACTGGGTCACCGACAAATTCAACGTCACCGTTGGCTATGACACCGATATCGAGCTCGCGCGCAAGCTGATCAAGCGGATAGGCCTCGAACTGGCGGAAGATCCCGAATTCAAACATTGGGTGCTCGAACCGATCAAAATGCAGGGCGTACAGGAGTTCGGCGAATACGGCATTGTCTTGAGACTCAAAGTCACAACCAGACCGGGAGGTGCCTTTAGCATGAAAGGCAGATTCTTCCTACGCCTCCGCCAAGCCTTCAAGGAGCAGGGCATCGAACTCCCATTCCCGACCGTCCACATCCAGGGGCCACAAAACCCACACGAGGCAGAGAGTGCGCCGCTGGAGATCACACCCGAGTTAAGAATGGCCGTCGCGCAGTCGCACACCAATCGGCGCAGAAAAAAAGCTGGCACAACGGAGTAGGAAAGCTGTCACACCTGCCGGTCACCGCGCGGCTTTTCCGCATCGCCCGTGGAGCGGTTCGGTCGGTGCGAAGGCACGAACGGCGAACCCCGACGAGCTCTATTCAAAAGAGTAGGTAAATCCTTCCGACGAGGCACCGACGGTGACTTTTGTCATCTTCTTGCCCTCCAGCGAGCGATTGAGCACGCCGCGGCTGAGTTCCGGCAGCAGCGTGTTGGTGAGGATGGCGTCGATCATGCGTCCTCCGGATTCGATTTCGGTGCAGCGCGCCTTGACCATGTCCATGACACCGTCGCCGATCACCAGCTCGGCATCGTTGGTTGCCTTGAGGCGCCGCGCGATCTTGCCGAAATGGTGCCTGGTGATCGCCTCGATCATCGCGTCCGAGAGCGGATAGTAAGGGATTGTCACCACGCGGCCGAGGAAAGCGGCCGGAAACACTCTCAGCAACGGGCTGCGCAAGGCGGTGTCCAGATCATCCATGCCGGTGCGCAAGGCGCCGTTCTTCGTGCGGTCCATGATAACCTCGGAGCCGACATTCGAGGTAAGAAGGATCAGAGTGTTCTTGAAATCGATCCGGCGCCCTTCGCTGTCGTCCATCATGCCCTTGTCGAAGACCTGGAAGAAGATCTCGTGTACGTCCGGATGCGCCTTCTCGACCTCGTCGAGCAGGATCACCGAATAGGGCTTGCGCCGAACGGCCTCGGTCAGGATGCCGCCCTTGCCATAGCCGACATAGCCGGGCGGCGCGCCCTTCAGCGTCGAGACCGTGTGCGCCTCCTGGAATTCGGACATGTTGATCGAAATCAGGTTCTGCTCGCCGCCATAAAGCGTTTCGGCAAGCGCCAGGGCTGTCTCGGTCTTGCCGACCCCCGAGGGGCCGCAAAGCAGGAACACGCCGACCGGCTTCTCCGGCGCGCCGAGGCCGGCGCGGCTGGTCTGCACGCGTCTCGCGATCATCTCCATCGCATGGTCCTGACCGACAACCCGCTCAGACAAAGTGGCGGCGAGCTTGAGCGCCTTCTCGGTCTGGCTGGACAGCATCCGTCCCGTCGGGATGCCGGTCCAGTCCTGGACAACGGCAGCCACCGCATTGCGATCGACCGACGGCAGGATCAGCGGGGTCTCGCCCTGCGCCTCGGCAAGTTCCGCCATCAATTCACGCAGTCGTGCCAGATCGGCAGTGGAATCCGGCACAGCAACAGGCTCGTGCGCAGCAGCGGCGTCCATCCTTGCCGCCTTTGCCTTCGTGGACTTGCTCTTCGAGCCCTTGGGTTCAGCGGTCTCGGGTTTCGGCGTTTTGGCCTCAGGTGCCTTGCTTTCGCGCGCCTCGGCAGCTGGCGCACCGACGGCCTCGCCCGAAGCGGCCTCCCCGCCCTCCACCGCGTCAAGCGGCACGCCCTCGCCTCGGAGTTTGGCGCGCATGTCGAGAATCTCGGCGACTAGCGCCTTTTCCCGATCCCAGCGCGCTTGCGCTGCCGCAAGCGTGGTCTCGGTTTCCGCCAACCCGGCCTCCACGCGAGCCTGTCTGTCGGCCACTTCGATCCCGATTGCTGCCTCACGGCCGATGATGCCTTCCTCGACCTCGAGCGCCTGACGGCGGCGCAGAATGTCCTCTACCTCCGCCGGCGTAGCGTGCTGCGAAACGGCAACGCGGGCACAGGCGGTGTCGAGGAGGCTGACCGCCTTGTCCGGCAGCTGCCTGGCTGGAATGTAGCGGTGCGAAAGCGAAACCGAAGCCTCGATCGCCTCGTCAAGGATCTGCACCTTGTGGTGCTGCTCGAGAACACCGGCGACACCGCGCAGCATCAGCACGGCCACCGTCTCGGAAGGCTCTTCGATCTTGACCACCTGGAACCGACGGGTCAGCGCCGGATCCTTCTCGATATGCTGCTTGTATTCGGCCCACGTCGTGGCGGCGATGGTGCGAAGCTCGCCGCGCGCGAGCGCGGGCTTGAGGAGATTGGCCGCATCGCCGGTTCCCGCCGCGCCGCCGGCGCCGATCAGCGTGTGCGCCTCGTCGATGAAGAGGATGATCGGCGTCTCCGAGGCCTGGACTTCGTCGATGACGGCCTTCAGCCGCTTTTCGAACTCGCCCTTGACGCTGGCGCCCGCCTGCATCAGCCCGACATCGAGCATGCGTACGCTGACATTCTGAAGCGTCGGCGGCACGTCGCCCTCGGCGATGCGCAAGGCAAAGCCCTCGACGACCGCCGTCTTTCCGACACCCGCCTCGCCGGTCAGGATCGGGTTGTTTTGCCGGCGCCGCATCAGGATATCGACAATCTGGCGGATTTCAGGATCGCGGCCAACGACCGGATCGATCTTGCCATCGCGGGCACGCTGGGTCAGGTCGGTGGCGTATTTGGCAAGTGCAGAATCCCCGCCCGGGCCGCGTCTCATCGGTGTTTCGGCCGCTGCGGCAGGAGGTGAGCCGGCTTCGAGCGAGCCCTCGGTGACGTCGGCGAAGCGGGCAATGACCCCGTCCGCATCGATCTTGTCGAATTCGGCGCTGATTTTCGAAACCAGCCCTTCCAGCACAGGGATCTTCAGGCAGGCGAGAAGAATGTGCGCACTGCGCACCTCCTCGACACCGAATTCCAGTGTGGCCAGGCTCCAGCCTTCCTGTATGGCATGGAAGATGTGATCGGAGAATTCCTCCACCGAGGTCGCCCCGTAGGGCAGCTTGTCGATGGCGCGGGTCATATCGGCCGTCAGCCGGCTGACATCCAGCCCGGCATCGGCGACGATCATCTGCACATCCGAGCGCTCTGACAGCACCAGCTGCTGGACGAAATGAACGAGCTCGACATAGGGGTTGCCGCGCATCTTGGCCGTGTCCGCGGCAGCCTTGAAGGCGCGCACCCCCGTGGGATTGAGCTTTGCAACCAGTTCCTTGCGCTTGAAACTCTGCGACGATCGGCGCTGTTCCATTGAACCTGCCCCCGAAATCTGCTGACCGTACCCTGCCATAGAAGCGGCCGCTTGACAAAGCCGTGTGACGAACGAGGCCTTCTGACCCGGTTCGGGCGGCACCTCGTGGTTACACAAGCCCTGCAAACTCCCGCAACAAACCCGGATTGTGGTCCGAACCATGCGAGCCATTTCGCATGCCCGGCCGCCAATCGCGCAATGGGTTTGGTCGAAAGACTACCGGAGATTCAGCTTCTGTTAGTTTTTGAGGAAGTGCTCAATTGTCGTGGCATGGGACCGATGATAACGTTGCGTCACATGGGTCACAGGGCCCTTTGCTGGGGGTAGGTGTGATTGATCTCGCACTCTGGCTGAATCCTCTGGACGGTGCGAACCCGTCGGGAGAGGATTTACGCAACGACCCGGCTTTTCACGAGCTGGAGCGGCTCACGGAAGCCCAGCTCAAGGTCGTCCACGACGGCGGCAACAAGGCTTCGCAGTCAACCAGCTCCGTCGACTGGGCGGCCGTCCTCGAAAAATCGGAAGAGCTGCAGTCGCGCGGCCGGGATTTGCGCCTTCTGGTCATCGTCACGCGCGCGCTGGCCAATGAAGAGAAGCTCGCCGGCCTCACCCAGGGGCTGACCCTGATCGCAAGGAGTTTCGACCAGTACTGGGATACGATGCATCCTGCTTTGCGGACGGGTGCCACGCCCCGCGACGCGGCGCTGCGACGCATAAATGCGCTGCTTGACCTCCAGAACGGCCAGGAAGGCCTGCTGGCGAACCTCAGGCAGACCGTCTTCTTCTCACCGCGCGCCATCGGGCCGATCAGCGGGCGAGACCTGGAACAGGCAGCGCTCGACGAGCGCATCATGCTCCAGGAAGCTGCCTCCGGCCTGGGAACCGCCGAAAAAGCGGCGCTGACGGCCGCCCACAACCAGTTGTTGAACCGGGTACGCACAGGATGCGCGGCGCAGATCGACCAGGCCGCGGACGCTGTCACGACACTTTTGGCCGATGCGCGCGCCGCGATTTCGGCGCTGGAAGCGGTGGATACCGCGCTCAATGCCCGCATCGACGGTAACGGCGCGGCGGTTCCCGATTTGAAGAAGTTCCTGCAGCGCTTGTTGACGACGCTGGAGCGGAATTCCAGCGCCGGCGCCATGGCCAACGGTGCGGCAAAGCCCGCCCCGCATCCGGCCCAACCGGCATCGACGCCCAACCAAAACGGTCATGGAGCCGAGACGATGGCAAGTGTGGCAAGCTCTGTGGAACCCGGCGCCGGCCTGCCCGACCGGATCAACTCGCGCGACGAGGTCGTCAAATGCCTCGATCTCGTGGTTGCCTTCTACGACCGTACCGAACCCTCCAGCCCTATCCCGCATCTCGCCCGGCGCGTGCGCAGGATGGTGCACATGGATTTCGTGGAACTGATGGAAGATCTCGCCCCGTCGGGGCTGAAGGAATTCCGGCTGCTTGCCGGTGTCGCCGATCCCAAGAAGCCGGCCCAGAAGGATGAAAGGTAACCAGCATGCCAGCAGAGAGCAAAGCCAAGGTCATCGAAAGAAACCGCGCCCCGCGCGTGCAGATCGCCTACGATGTCGAAACCTACGGCAGCCCCACGACGATCGAGTTGCCGTTCGTCATGGCCGTCATGGCCGACCTTTCCGGCGCTTCGCAGACCAAGGAGGCGTCGAAGTCGGTTCTGGACCGCAATTTCGTCGAAACCGACGCCAACCGCTTCCCCAAATTCATGGAAGCGATGGGACCGCGCGTGAAGGCGCGCGTGAAGAACACGTTGCCGCAAGCCGAAGGCGCCGAGCGGGACGAGGAATTGGCGATCGATCTCACCTTCTCCAAAATGGGTGATTTCGCGCCGGACAAGATCGCCGAGCAGGTGCCGCAACTGGCCGAGATCCTCAAGATGCGGCGGCAACTCGAGGAACTGCTGGGCTTCATGGACGGCCGAGTCGACGCTGAAAAGCGCATCGCGCAGCTTCTGAACAACGAGCCGCTGCTGAGCAGGATCGCCAGCCAGGCGATGTCTGACGGCAAGGGCGAGGAGTAAGTCATGGCCGAACAGCAAAAAACCGCAGCCGCTACCGCCGAGGCCGAAGCCATCGATCTTGGCGAATTCAGCGGCCTCCTTGAAAAGGATTTCAAGGTCAAGAAGGACGACAGCGAGAAACTGCAGCAGTTGGTGCGCAACCTGGCGCTGGCCGCTCAATCCCGTTCCGAGACGACGACCATCTCGTCCAACGCGATCAAGTCGATCAAGTCGCTGATCGCGGGTATCGACAAGATGCTCACGACGCAGGTCAACGAGATCCTGCATGCCCCGGAAGTGCGGGAGATGGAAGGCACCTGGCGGGGCCTTTGGTATCTCATCAACAACACCGAGACGGACACTAAGCTTAAGATCCGGGTGATGAACATCTCCAAGGAGCAGTTGGCCGACACGCTCGAAGACTATGAAGGCCAGATGTGGGACCAGAGCCCGATCTTCAAGAAAGTCTACACGGACGAGTATTCGATGCTGGGCGGTGAGCCGATCGGCTGCATCATCGGCGCCTACGAGTTCTCCAACCATCCGCGCGACGTCGGCCTGCTGCGAAACATCTCGGGTGTCTGTGCCTCGGCTCATACGCCATTCATCGCGGCTGCCTCGCCGCGGCTGTTCCGCATGGACAGCTGGCAGGAACTGCCGAACCCGCAAGACCTGCAGATGATCGTGAACAACCCGGCCTATGCCTCATGGCAATCGCTGCGCGAGAGCGAAGATGCCCGCTATATCGGGCTCACCATGCCGCGCGTGCTGGCACGGCTGCCTTACGGCTCGGAAACGGTTCCGGTAAAGGGCTTCACTTTCGAGGAAGAGGTGGGCGGCGACCACAACAAATATGTCTGGATGAACGCCGCCTTCCCGATGGGTGTAAACATCAACCGCAGCCACAAGCTCTATGGCTGGGGAACGCAAATCCGCGGCGTCGAGAATGGCGGCACGGTGCTCAACCTGCCGGTGCACGCATTCCCGACGGACGACGGTTCGATCGCAATGAAATGCCCGACCGAGGTCGCCATCGACGACCGGCGCGAGGCGGAACTGGCGAAGCTCGGCCTGATGCCGATCTTGCACCGCAAGAACACCGATCTCGCGGCCTTCATCGGCGCGCACTCGCTTCAGGATGACGAGACGCGCGCCGGGCGCCTGGTCGACCCCGACGCCCAGTCGAACGAACGGCTGAGCGCCAATCTGCCCTACCTCTTCCCGGTGTCGCGTTTCGCGCATTATCTCAAGGCGATCGCGCGCGACAAGATCGGATCGTTCAAGGAACGGACCGATATGGAGATCTGGTTGACCGAATGGATCAACCGGTACGTGCTGGCCAATCCGGCCTTCGCCGACGACAAGGCGCGGGCCAAGCGGCCGCTTGCCGCGGCCGAGGTTCAGGTCGACAGCGTCGAAGGCCGACCCGGTTACTACAATGCCCGTTTCTACCTGCGTCCGCACTACCAGTTGGAAGGCATCAATGCCTCCCTCCGGTTGGTGTCGGAACTGCCGTCAGTGAAGGGCTGAAATCGCAGCGAAGTCATCTTGTTTCATTTGAAAGCGGTGGAGAAAGACAATGCCAGAGAGAGACGAGGCTCCTTCAATGAAGATCGATGGTTTTTTGAAAGTTCCGGACATCAAGGGCCCGAGCAAGCGCGACGGCCATGAAGACGAGATCGAAGTGCATGGCGTCGATTACAAGATGATCGCGCCCTACGACCCGAATTCGCTTTCGCGACGCGGCCGTGTGTCGATGGGAATGATCAAATTCTCCAAGCACTACGACAAGTCGTCGCCATATCTGAAGAAGGCACTGTTCGAGAACAAGGCGCTCGACGAGGTGGTGTTTTCGGCTCGCCGAACCATTGACGGCGAGACCAGCGACTATCTGGTCGTGACGCTCACCGACGCCTCGGTGATGGAATACGATATGCGGCAGGCCGCCGACGAGGCCGATCTTATCGAGGAAGAAGTCAGCTTCGCCTACAAGAAGATCAAGTTCGTCTACAACAAAGACGACGAGATCGAAATGGATGTCTATGTCGGCAAGTGAGGCCAAGCGGCCTGGCGCGAAGCCGCAGCTTGCCGGCAGTTCGCGGGCAAAGCGCGAGGCGGTCCAGCCGTCGCTCTGGGACCGCCTCGTCAACGACTTGCCGGGGCTGGCCTCGGAGATCGATGGGCTGCGCCGTCTGCTTGATGAGGAGCTCGGCGCCGAGCGCGTCGAGGCTCTCCTTGCCGGTAGCGCCCGCGCCATCGATGCCGACGCCGAACTCACGCCCGAGCAGAAACGGCGCCTGCACCGGCTGGTCTTCCAGACCGAGCATCGCGCCGAGATCGAAAGCCGCGGCGTGGTGGTTTCGGCACGCGTGTTGAGAGAAGCCGTGCGGCGCGACATCGAGGCGCTGTTCAACACCGAGCGCTTCGAATCCGTACCGATGCTCTCCGATGCCGAACATGAACAGCCTCTGGACGAACTGCCGTCGCTGGCTGACTTTCCCGAGGTGCGCCGCAGCGTTGTCAATTATGGCGTGCCGTCCTTTTCCGGCCGCTCGTCGCGGGATTTCGACCGCGATGCGCTGGCGCGCGAAATCCGCGCGGTGCTTGCCACCTTCGAGCCGCGCCTGAAGGAGAGCGCCACGACCGTCAACGTCACGCTCGGCGACAAGAACGTCGGCCTCAAGATCGAGATCGACGCGGTGCTGATCATGGCCCCGACGCCGGAGCGTATGCGGCTGCGCACCACGATCAATCTCGACAACGGCCTGGCACGAACCGAATTCCGGGAGACCTGAGATGGATCGGGTCTTCGTGGAGTATTACGAAGAAGAACTGACCCATATCCGGGCGTTGGCCGCGGAATTCGCCGACATGCATCCGGCGGTTGCCCGTAATCTTTCCCTCGACACGGTGCCATGTCCCGACCCGTATGTGGAACGGCTGCTCGACGGCGTGGCCTTCCTGGCCGCGCGCACCCGTCTCAAGGTCGACGCGGAGCGCTCGCGCTTCTCGCGCGCCGTGCTCGATGTGCTTTACCCGGATCTGGTGACGCCGGCGCCGGCGACGGCAATGGCTGTCCTCAAACCCGGCCAACAAGTGCAGTCGATGATTGCCGGCCACGCCGTCGCGCGCGGCACGCGACTGGTCTCCGGCCTCAATCCAGGACTTTCGACGCGCTCGACCTTCACCACCGCGCAGGAGGTCACGCTCTGGCCGATCGCTATCACATCGGTCAGCTACTTCCAGGACCGCAGCGCGCTCGCCGCCGCCGGAATCGCGCCGATCGGCGGCGCGCGCGGCGAGGCGGCGTTTCGCGTCACCCTCGCCCGGACGGGAAAAGGCAAGCTCAGCGAACTGTCGCTCGACCGTCTCGACCTGTATTTCGCCGGGCGTGCCAGGGCGCCGTTGCTCTTCGACGCAATCTTCGGTGCCTGCTCGGCTCTCGGCGCACGGGCGGAAGGCAAGACCAATCCGCTGACGGCGCTGCCCGAGCCTGAAATGATCGGCATCCGCGACGACGAAGCGCTGATGCCGCGCACCCGTCCGACCTTCGAGGGATACCGGCTGCTGCGAGAATATTTCATGATCCCGGAGCGCTTCCACTATGTGCGGGTCGCCGGCCTCCAGCCGGTGGTGCGCAAGTGCGATGGGGGGATCGAAATCATCTTCCTGTTCCGGCGTCCGGTGCCCGAGCTCGCCGACGTGACGGTTGCCGATTTCGAGCTGTTCGTGACGCCGGTCATCAATCTCTTCGAGCGCGAATGCAACGTCATCGAGATCGATCCGCGCAAAACGCGTCAGGTGCTGCACGCCGACCGCACCCGGGCGCGGGATTTCGAGATCTTCCGGGTCACCCGGGTCGAGGACGCCGATGCGGAGAGCGGCGAGGCGACAATTCCCGAATTGTTCAGCCTGGGGCAGAACCGCGGCAGCGGCTGGGTCTATTCGACGGAGCGACGTCCGCGCCGAGCCACCGAAGACGAGCGGCGCGAGGGCCTGACCCGCACCTCCTACACGGGCGACGACGTCTTTATCGCCGTCTCGCGGCCCGCAGGAAGCTTGCCAAACCGGCCGCTCAAGCGTCTCGACATCACGGCGCTGTGCACCAACCGCGACCTGCCGATCCTGGACGACACGCCGACGCTGACGCTGGAGACGGCCGATCCGGTCGAAACGGTGCGCTTGCTTGGAGCACTGCGGGCGCCGCAGCCGGCAATCCCGGCTTCCCTCCCGGCCAGCGCGGCAGGCGAATCCCGCGCCGACAATCTCGCCTGGCGGCTGGTGGCGCAGCTCTCTCTCAACTTCCTCAGCCTTGCCCAGGAAGGCCGTGGCGTCGACCCGCTGCATGCCCTGCTCGACCTCTATGCCGATCGCGGCGATCCCAGCCTCGCCCGCAACGTGCATTCGATCGTGCGCATCGATTCACGGCCGGTGATCGAGCGGCTCCAGATCGACGGGCCAATGTGTTTCGGACGCGGCACCGAAGTGACACTGCATGTCGACCAGTCCGTGCTGGCGGGTCAAAGTTCGCTGCTGCTTTCGGCCCTGCTTTCGCGGCTGTTCGCCCGCCATGCAGGGATAAACGGATTTGTGCGGACCCGCACACGGTTGCTGCAGAAGCAGGAGGATGTGCCATGGCCGATGACGCCCGGCAATCGCTACCTGATCTAGCGGAATCCGCACCGGTTGCGGCCGAACCGTTGCTGGAGAGCTTCGACTTTTTCGAGCTGCTGCGGCGCCTGGAGCAGCGCCGTGGATTGTTCGGCCATTCCGGAACGGCCGACCGCGAGCCGGCGAGACTTGGCCAGCATGTGCGCCTGAGCTTCTCGGCCCGCGACGTCGTCAAGCTCCAGGACGCCGGGGACAAGATCCCCGCGCGGGTGACCGTCGCCAATCTCGGGCTGCTTGGACCGGAAGGACCTATGCCATTGCATCTGACACGCTGGGTGCTCGACCGGCTGTCGCAGCGCTGGTTCACCGGGGCCGATGCCGAGCAGACCAGCGACACGACCTTCGTCGATTTCGTCAACATCCTGCAGCACCGCATGATGGCCCTTTACTATCGCGCCTGGGCTGACGCGCATCCGGCGGTGCAGGTCGAGCGGTCCGTCGGCGGGCGTGTTCGCGCCATGATGGAGGCAATGTCCGGGATCGGTCTCCCCGGCACGCAGGATCCCGAACTCGACACTGTGCGGCTGCGGCAGGCTGGGTCGCTCGCCAACCAGGTCGACGGCGTGGAGCGGCTGACGCTGTTTCTCGCCACCGCCTTCAAGGTCCCGGTGCAGATCAAGGAATTCGTCGCCGCCTGGATCACCATTCCGGCGGCACTGCAGACGCGTCTCGGCAAGGTCTATGCCGGCCTCGGACGCGGCGCGACGATTGGGCCGCGGGTCTTCAGCCGCCAGAGCAGGATCGAATTGCGCGTGGGCCCGCTGGGCCTCGACGACTTCAAGTCGTTCCTGCCCGGCGAACGGCGTCTTGGCCTGTTCAAGAAGGCGGTGCGCGACATGATCGGCGAGACGCTCGACGTCGATTTGCGCATCGTGCTCGCGCGCGACGCCGTGCCACCGCCACGGGTCGGGACCGTCCAGCTTGGCCGGACGGCCTGGCTGGCACGTCCCGCGGAAAAGGGTGACGCCGACGACCTCAGATTGCACACCATCGTCGGCTGGCGGCCTCAAATGGCGGAGGCGGCCGCATGAGCCTGCTGCTGACGCTGGAACAAAGCCCGCGCTCGCAAGTGGTCCGGCAGGCCCGGTTGGACGAGGGCGAATTGGTGATCGGGCGCAGCGCCGATGCCGGCTGGCAGATCGACGACCCGGACATGTTCGTCTCGCGCGCGCATTGCAAGATCAGCGGCGACCGGGACGGCTATTTCGTCACCGACACGTCGAGCAGCGGATTGTTCGTCGATGACTCCGACAGCCCCCTGGGACCCGGCAGGTCGATGCGGCTGCAGAGCGGCATGAGGCTGCGCATGGGTGATTATGTGATCCACGTCGAGGTTCAATCCAAAGCGAACCGGACGTCGGTTGGCCCAGCCCCTGTCGCCGGCCATCCCGCGCCTGCGTGGCCATCGCCGGGAGCGCGAACGCCTGCCAGCATCGGCGGCGACGACTTCTTCTCGGCCAAGGTCGAGGAAGAACCACGTCCGCCACGCCCGGCGGACCTGCCGAACCCGTTCGAGCAGCCTGTTGCCAGGGCTTATGATCGGCCATCGAACCAACGCAGTTCGCCTGCCTTTGACGACCCGTTCAGCCTCGACCCGGTGGCGACGCCGCAATCCAGTGATGTCGGCGCTCCAGGTCAGCCAGATCCGTTCGGGTTCGGCGAAATGCCTTCGCGCAACGATGCGTCCGGGCATGCGGCAAAGCCGGCCAGTTTCGATGACGATTTCAGCTTTGGCCCGGCCGCGACCCCGCCTCTCGCAAACGGCGCCGACCCGTCAGGACGTGTGCAGCATCAGGCTGAAAAACCGCGAGCGGGGCGTCCCTGGGATGGGCCGGTGCAGGCAGCCGAGCCACCGCCGCCGCGACGCGCCGCTCCAACGCCCAGGGCGGCGCGCCCGGCGCAGGCCGCACCCAGCGACATGGCGCTTCGTGCCGCGTTCCTGCGCGGCATGGGCGTCGAGGAGGCCGATTTTCCCGGCCGCGATCCGATCGCCGAAATGGAAAAATTCGGGCGTGAATACCGGCTGATGCTGGATGGCTTGATGCAACTCCTGCGCAAGCGCGCCGAGGAGAAGGGAAGCGCGCGCGTCGCCCAGACGGTGGTCGGCGCTTCCGAGGTCAACCCGCTTAAATTCCTGCCGACGGCAGAGGATGTCATCGTCACCATCATCTCGGAACGCAGTCCGGGCTTTCTCTCCGGCGAGGCTGCGATCGACGACGCGGTAAAGGACCTTGCACAGCATCACGTACGCGCTTGGCGCGGCGTTCAGGCGGCGCTTCGGCGCATGATCGACCGTTTCGATCCGGCCGCGATCGAGGAAGAGCTCAAGTCCAATTCCGCCATCAGCAATCTGCTCTCCGGCGGACGCAATGCCAAGCTGTGGGAGCTCTACCAGAAACGCCATCGCGACATCGCCCAGAGCGCGGAATCGAGTTTCCTGGGCGAGATCGGCGCAGACTTCAGGGACGCATACGAAGAGGAGGAGTAGGACATGATCGACAGACGCGAATTCGTCGTTGCCCTCGGTGCCACGGGGCTGCTTGCGGCTTGCCAGAGCGGCCCGCCGAAACCATCGGTTATCTCGGTCAACGTCACCGGGGGCGCCGGTATGAATCCAGGACCGGGCGGCGGCGACCGGCCGGTGACGGTACTGGTGATGCGGCTTGCCAGCACCGGCAAGTTCAACTCGGCCGACTATTTCGCGCTGCAGGGCGACGCTGGCTCGGCGCTCGGTGCCGACCTCATCGGCTCCGACACGATCTCGGTCGCGCCGGGCAAGACGGCGGCCAAGACCATCACGGTCGAGCCGAACGCCACGGCGCTCGGCTTCGTGGCGCTGATCCGCGAGCCAGGCGGACGCAACTGGCGCACGACTAAATCGGTATCGCCAGGGTCGAAATTTACTATCAATGTCAGCCTCGGCAAGGGCGGCATTTCCGCCTAGCGACAGGGCCGCGGATGGTTGTGTGCAGAAAGTAGTGGCATGAGCGATGCAAACAGGGTGCTGTGGTCGGAGGGCCTGTTTCTCAGGACCCAGCACTTCCAGCAGCAGGATCGGTTCTTCGAGGGCATGGTGCGCAGCGCATTGCAGGCCGGCCAACTCCATACTTTCGGCTTCCAGCAACTGACCCTCGACCAGTCGCTGCTCGATGCCGGCCAGGTCTCGATCGTCTCCGCCCGGGGCATTTTCCCGGACGGCACACCTTTCTCCATCCCGGAACTGATGGATGCGCCAAAGCCGCTGCCGGTCACGGCCGACACCGGCGCCGGTCCGGTGCTGGTGGCACTGCCGCTCGAGCCGCCCGGTGGCGTCGGGTTCGATCCGGCGCATGCGGCATCGACGGGCGCGCGCTACCACGGCAAGATCGTTTCGGTGCGCGACGCCGTCCAGAGCGGTGCCGATGCGGAAGAGATCGAGATCGCCCGCCCGCAAGCCGCCCTGCTTGCGCCCGGCAAGTCGGTCGGCGGTTATACCGCCTTGCCGATCGCCGACATAAAGGGTGTGCGCGCCGACGGCGGCATCTCGCTCGATGAGACGTTCCTGCCGCCGACGCTGATCACCGGCGCGGTCCACTGGTACCGGCAATTGCTGCAGGAGGTCGTCACCGGCCTCGACCAGATCGCCGAAGCGCATGGCAAGATGGTAATGGGCGGTGCTGGCCGCAGCGTCGAAGACCTATTGATGCTGCACCTCGCCAATGCCGCTCGTCCGCGGCTTGCCCATATGCTGGCGCAGGATGTCTTTCATCCGGCCGAACTCTATCTCGAACTGGCCGGACTGGCCGGCGAGATGGCAACCTACGGCTCGAGCTCGCGGCGGCTCGGCGAATTGCCGGCCTACGATCACATGGCGCCCGGCCCCGCCTATATGGCGCTGGCCGACGCCCTGCGCTCGCTCATCCTCAGCCTGCGCTACATCGAGCCGAAATCGCGCGCGCTGCCGGTCATGCGGCACGCGACCAATGTCTGGAAAGTACGCATCGACAACCCGAAGCTCTTGGTCGCCAGCCGCATCGTCATCCGCGTCGGATCGGAACTGTCGGAAGACGCGCTGCGCAAGATCTTCGTCAACCAGGCGACAGTCGGCGCCGCTGACCAGTTCGAAGGTCTTTGGAAGTCGCGCCTGCCGGGCATTCCGCTGAAACCGCTTCATTCGCAGCCACGCGAGATTCCCTATGATGGCGACCGGCTGTGCCTGGAGCTTGACCAGAAGAGCGAGCATTGGGCCTCGTTGCTCGACGCCCCCGGCTTCGTCATCGGCGTGTCCGGTGTCCTGCCGAGCGAGCCGCAGGTCGACTGCTACTCAGTGAACAGGTGAGGCCATGAGCCGGGATGATCCTTTCGGACTGTCGGAGGATCGCGAACGCACACGCATCAGGCTGGCGGGCGCCGCGCCACGGCCGATGGCGCCGCTGGCACCAGGCACGCCGGTCAAAAGGGCGCGCGCCCATCCCAACACGCTCATCAATATCTTCGCGCCGTTGCTCGAATTCGCGCCGGAGCTCGAAAGCGCGCTGGCGCCGGAGAACCCGGAAGCGATGCGCACGCGCCTGCTCGACGAGTTGGTTCAGGCGCGCGACGCCGCGATGGCAGCGGGCTCTTCGCTGGAGCGCGCCGACCAGGCGGCCTGGGCCGTGGCGGCATTGCTCGACGACCTCGCGCTGAACACGCCGTGGGGCGGCGCCAGCGCCTGGCCGCGCCAGCCGCTGGTGGTCATGCTGCGTGGTGACGTCGATGCCGGCACCCAGTTTTTCACCCGCCTTGACGAGCTGGAGCGCCATCCCAACCGTGACCGCGAGATGCTTGAGCTTCAGTATTACTGCCTGGCGCTCGGCTTCCGCGGCAAGTATCGGGTGCCCGGCCGCGCCGGCGACCGCTCGCTCAATGCCGTGCGTGTGGCAGCGGCTCGCTTCCTGCGCAATGCGGACGCCGAGGACGCGCCGCTGTCGCCGAACTGGAAAGGCGTGATCGCTTCCGACGAGCCGCAGCGCTTCATCGTTCCGATCTGGGTGATGGCACTTGCCGCGGTTGTCGTCGCGGCTCTCGTTTATATCGGTCTGTCGATGGGCTTGAGCAATCAGGCGGTCGAACTCTCCGCCCTCGTGCGCACGCTGCCGCCAGCCTCACGCGCGGACGTTACCCGCGCCGCGCCCAAGCAGGATGCGCCCGAACCTGAACCGCCACAGCCGGTCGATTTCGCGCTGCTGCCCGCGTTCAAGGCCGAAGCGCCGGCGAGCCTCAAGGACGCGCTCAGCGGCACCGAGAGCGTCTCGCTGGCCAAGCTGATCATCCAGTCCTCCAACCCGGAACTCTTCCAATCTTCGCGGCCGACGCTGTCGCAAGGCTATGAGCCCCTGATCCAGTCGATCGCCAAGGTGATCCTCGCCAATCAGGAACTTATCGGAAACATCACGATAGTCGGCCATACCGACAATGTGCGCCTGCAACGGTCCAATCCGCTCGCGAGCAACCAGCGGCTCTCGGAGGCACGCGCCCAAACCATAGCGGACCTCCTGGTGCAGGCTGGCGTGCCGCAGGAGCGCATCCATTCCGAAGGCCGCGCCGACTCCGATCCGGTGGCCGACAACTCGACGCGCGAGGGCCGCGCGCTCAACCGGCGCGTCGAGGTCCTGGTCGAGAAAAGGCTCTGAGATGTTCATCCTGCGCTTCCTCTGGGCGGTCATCACCTCGCGCTTTCTCTGGACGCTGATCGGCCTTGCGCTGCTTTCGCTTTTGATCTGGGTGTTCGGCCCGATCGTCCAGGTCGGCCCGTACGCGCCATTCGAATCCGACAATGTGCGCATCGCCATCATCGCGGGGCTGATCATCCTGTGGCTGATCTGGCTGATCATCGCGCAACGGCGCGCGATCCGCGCCAACCGCATGTTCGTCGCCGAGATCGCGGCACCCGTGGCCGAAAAGCAGCTCACTCCCGGCGAGGAGAGCGTTGCAGCCGTCGGCGCGAAGTTCAGCGAGGTGATGGCCGAACTCAAGCGGCGCAAGCTCGGCGGGCGGAAGTTTCTGCGCGAGATGCCGTGGTATGTGATCGTCGGGCCTCCGGCCACCGGCAAGACCACGGCGTTACGCCAGTCGGGCCTCAATTTTCCGATCGATCTGACCGATGATCTGCAGGGCGTCGGTGGCACGCGCAACTGCGACTGGTTTTTCTCCGAGAACGCGGTGCTGATCGACACAGCGGGCCGCTACGTCCAGCAGGAGAGCCAACCGGACGTCGATGCCGCGGAATGGCTGGGCTTCCTCGACCTTCTGAAAAAGCACCGGGGTCGCCGCGCGCTCAACGGCGTCATTGTCGCGCTGTCGATCGATGCGCTCTCGGAAGGCGACGAGGCGATCAAGGCGCACGGCCGCAAGATCCGCCGCCGGCTGGCGGAGCTCAACGATCGACTGGAGATTCGTCTGCCTGTTTACCTGATGCTGACGAAGGCCGACCTGATCAAAGGGTTCGAAGCCTTCTTCGGCGGCTTGTCGACGAGCGCGCGCGAGCAGGTGTGGGGAACCACCTTTGCGCTGGATGCCCGCGTCAACGCCGGCTTGATCCAGGCGGAACTGGCCAGGCTTGGCACCGAGCTGGAGCGAAGGCTGGTGCCGCGCCTCGAGGACGAAGACAAGCTTGGCTCACGCGCCGAGATCTTTCGCTTTCCGGCGCAGTTGGCGAGCCTCTGCGGGCCGATCCAGGTGCTGATCGAGGCGATGTTCGGCGAAAGCCGTTACGAGGAGGCCGCGTGGCTGCGTGGCCTTTATCTGACATCGGCGACACAGGAAGGAGCCCCCATCGACCGCCTGACCGCGGCGTTATCATCTTCGTTCGGGCTGCCGCCGCGCCGCGCCATGCCGGCGGCGCGCGTCGAGAAGCGCAGCTTCTTCCTCAGGAACCTTCTCACCGAAGTGATCTTCAAGGAGGCCGGCCTTGGCACATTCGATCCGCTGGCGAAGCGCCGCCGCGCCTGGATCTGGCGCGGAGCCGCCGCCGCCTGTGCGCTCGCGGCCCTGCTGGCCGGCGGGCTGTTCACCTGGTCCTACCTCGACAACCGCAATGCGATCACTGAACAGGCCGGCCAGTTCGAAGCCCTGCAAGGGCCGCTGACCCAAATCGCCGCCACGCCCGCCGCGGTCGAGCAGCCGACCATGGATGGCGCGCTGGCGGCGATGGACGCGGTGGCGACCGCCCGAACGCCGCCGCCAGACGCCGCCCATAACCTGCTCGGCCCGACCGCATCGCCGGAGCTGCTGCGCGCACAGACCGATACCTACGACCATGCGCTGCGCAACGTGCTCGAGCCGCATATGGTCGCCCTGCTCGAGGCCACGATGTGGCGGCAAATCCGCGATCCGGATTTCATGCTCGGCGCGCTGAAGACCTACCGGATGATGACCGGCCTGTCGCAGATGGACACCGATTTCGTCCAGAACTGGTGGGTGAACAGCCTGCCGCAATTCGCGCCGGCTCCGCCTTTCCCCACGACCGACGCCGAAGAGCACCAGCTCGCCGCCATCCGCCGCATGGCCGTCGACGACAGCTACATCGCCCCGGACAAGGCACTGGTCGCGGAGGCGCTGAAGACTGTATGCACGATCTCGCTGCCGGAGCGCGCCTACAAGCAGCTCCTGGCCGACCCGGAAGTAGCCGCCCTCAAGGAATGGGTGCCGGCCAATTTCGCCGGGCCGAACGGAGCCAAGGTGTTCGCGCGCCGCTCCGACAAGACGCTGCGAGTCGGTGTTCCTGGCCCCTACACCTATGCCGGCTTCCACAACGCGATCCTCGATCGGGTCGAGGATGTAGCAGGACAGGCGGCCCTCGATCGCGCGGTGTTCGCCGGCGGCTGCTCGGAGAATTCCGAGACATCGGTTTCGGCGCTCTCGCAGGACATCTTGAAGCTCTACTATGACGACTATATCGCCCAGTGGGACTCTTTCCTGCGTGACATGAGGCTTGCCCCGCTAACCGATCTCAACATCGCCAGCGAAAACCTCAAGGATCTCTCCAGCGCCGACTCCGCGCTGAAGCGCCTGTTGACGGCAGTGGTGCAGGAGACCGACCTCACCCGCTCCGACGATGCGCCGGCCGACGCGGCCGCCAAGACCGGCTCCAAGCTGCTCAGCAAACTCGGCAAACTGGGTAAGGTGGTGACCTCGGGCGCGAAGCTCCTGCCGCGCGCCGGCTCCGCCAACCAGGTGGACATGACCGGCAGCTTGGTTGCCGATCATTTCAAGCCGCTCAAAGGCACCATCGCCCAGGTCGACGGCCAGCCGCCGGCGCTCGACGCCGCCGTCGTGGCGCTGACGGCATTGTCGAATGTGTTGCAGACGGTGACCGCCAATCCCAACCCGCAGGATGCGATCAAAAAGCAGGGCGGCCTGGCCGAACTGACGGGCGCGGTCGCCAGGCAGGCGCAGATCCTGCCTTCGCCGATCAACGAGTGGCTGGGCGGCATTGCCGGCGACACCAGCGGCCTGTCGCAGAAGGCCGTGACCAACGAACTGAACGCCATCTGGCGGGCCGACATACTCCCTTTCTGCCAGGCGGCGCTCAGCAACCGCTATCCATTCAGCCCGGACAGCGCGGTCGATGTCAATGTGCGCGACTTTCAACGTCTGTTCGGGCCGACCGGCCTGATCGATGCCTTCACCAACGACCATTTGATCAACTATGTCGACACCGCCAGCGAGCCGTGGAAATGGCGTGCCGATTTCGGCCTCGACCCAGCGGCGCTCGCAGCGTTCGAGCAGGCGAGGCACATCCGCGACGATCTGTTTCCGGGCGGTACCGGCCCGGTGATGAACTTCACGCTGGAACCCAAGGACCTCTCCCCCAACGTGACGCGGGTCACGCTCAACCTCGATGGCCAGAACCTCGTCTACTATAACAACGCAACCAGGCCGCAGCCGATGACGTGGCCCGGCAAGGATGGCACCGGGGTGATCTCGCTCGCCTTCCAGCCGGTCGACGGCTCTCCCGAAGTGATGCTCAACGAGACCGGCAGCTGGGCGTGGCTCAGAATGCTGCGCGGCGGCCGCTTCGCCGCGACCAAGCTCACCGACGTCTACAGCCTGCGGCTCGGCACGAAGGGGATGTGGGCCGATTTCGAACTCAAAGCCGCCAGCGTCGAGAACCCCTACACGCTCGAAATGTTCAAGAAGTTCACATGTCCGCCGCAGATCTGATAGTGCCCGGTTTCTATGGCAAGATGCCCGCCACCGGCGATTTCGTGACCCGGCGGCTGCCGGCGGATTTCGTGCGCATATGGGACCGCTGGCTGGCGCAGCACATCGTGCCGCTGTTCGGGATGGAAACCTGGCCGCAGGGCATGGCGTTGCGTTTCCTCAGTGGGCCTGGTTCCTTCGGCGCCTCGGCCGGCATCCTACTGCAAAGCGCCGACAGGGTCGGCCGGCAATTTCCATTGAGCGTCGTCGCAAGGCTCCCGGAGGCGCCCCTTAAGCTGGCTTTTGCGGATGCATGGTTCGAAAGCATCGAAACCTTCGCCTTGGCCGCGCAGCGAGGCGAGTTGACGCCCGATGAACTCGACACGGCATTGGCCACCCTGCCCGTTCCGCTTATCGATGGCGAGGGCGATCTCATCGACGAGTTCGTGGCCTGGACGGCGCACACGGATATTTTCGACGTCGATCAGCAGGCGCCGCAGCCGACCTTGGAGCAGATCTTCGCCGCAAGCTGGGAGACCAGCTGATGCAGATCTGGAACCAGATGGGCTATCCGCATCAGTTCACCATGGGCATGGACAAGGCCGGCCACGAATGGATCGTGGTCGTGGTCAAGGGCACCTTCGATTTTCCGACGAAGCCTGGCGGGCTGGTGCAGAAATCGACCGAGCAGGCGCCACTGGTCATGGCCGACACCCAGACCGGCGTGCCGGGCTATTCGGCGACACTGTGGGAGACAGACTTCGCCTTCCGCAAGCCGCGCTGCGATGTGGTCGCCAATGGCTTCGCCTACGCACCGGGTGGGCGCCCGGTGGAGCGGGTTCCGGTCGGCATCAAGGTTGGAAATTGGTCGAAACTGTTCGAGGTCGTCGGCCATCGGGAATGGCGCTCCATCGGTCCGGTCTTTACCGCGACCGCGCCGCAACCCTTCCTGAAACTGCCTATCTCCTATGACGTTGCCTGGGGTGGCGTCGACAGGCTGGATCCAGAGGACAAGCTTCCCGCCAGCTATAAATACAACCCGGTCGGAACCGGATGGTCGCGCACCAAGAACCAGCGCCTGGTCCCAGGCCTGCGCCTGCCCAACACGCAGGCGGTCGGCGAGGACGTGCGCTCACCCTTTGGCGACTACAGGCCGATGAGTTTCGGGCCGATGGGGCGCGGCTGGCCGGGACGCATCGAATATGGCGGCACCTACGACCAGAACTGGATCGACAATATTTTTCCGTTCCTGCCGCCGGATTTCGATGAACGCTATTTCCAAATGGCGCCACCGGACCAGCAGATCGACCATCCAAGGGGCGGCGAGGACGTGCAGCTGATAAATTTGACTCCGGCAGGCAGGGAAAGTTTCCGCATGCCAACGACAGCGTTGCCGCTGACGCTGTTCAAAGGTCGCGAAAAAGCGTTCGTGGGCGAGCTTCTGCCGGATACGGTGCTGTTCGATCCGGAGAGGCGGCGGTTTTCGCTCGTCTGGCGGGTGCAGCAGCGCCTCCAGCGCACGATCCTCGATTTTTCGGAATGCTGGATCGGGCCGCCAACACCCGGCATGCAACGCGCCTATGCCAAGCGCAAACGTTACATCCGCAAGTTCAACACTCCGCTTCGCGATGAAGAAGACGAGGCCGCATGAATGGACGCTGACCTCGACATCGTCTCGGCGGGCATGGTGACGGCAGTCGGCCTCGACGCGCCATCAAGTTGCGCCGCGATGCGCGCCCGTCTCGACGGTTTCCAGGAAACGCGTTTCCTTGGCGCCGCCGGCGAGTGGCTGATCGGTGCGCCCGTGCCGCTGCCGCGCAACTGGATGGGCGCAAAGCGCCTCGCTCATATGGCCGCCGCAGCAATTGTCGAAGCGTTCGACGCGATGCCCGAGGCCCGGGGCAGGACGGCCCTCGTTCTTTGCCTGGCTGAAGAGGACCGTCCCGGACGTCCGGCGCCTGACAGCCGGCACCTGCTTACCCAGATCGAGCAGATCACAGATATCGTTGGTCCCATTGCCGCGCGCGTCGTCGCGCATGGCCGTCCGTCCGGCCACGTTGCGTTAGAGGCAGCCCGTCGCCTGCTCGCCTCCAATACTGCTCCTTTTGTGATAATTGTCGGGGTGGACAGCTATCTGACCTCCCAAACCATCAACCATTATCTAGCCCGTGAGCGGTTGCTCACGCCACAAAACTCGAACGGCTTCATTCCGGGGGAGGCCGCTGCTGCGATTCTCTGCGCGCGCACAGGCGGCACCATGCATCTCACAGGGCTCGGCCTGGCACGTGAAGAAGCTCATATTTACAACGAGATGGATATTCCCTTCCGAGGGGAAGCAATGACAACCGCTTACAAGGAAGCGTTTGCTGGGTCAGGGCGCCTCCATTCAGATATCATTCTCAAGATGGGAGATTTCGTCGGCGAAACGTACTGGTTCCAGCAATGTGCCCTCGCCATGCTGCGCACACAACGCGAGCACTCGGAGGTGCGGCCAATATGGGCGCTGGGCGCGAGCTTGGGGAATGTCGGGGCGGCCGCTGTCCCGGTGATGCTGGGGTGGGCGCTGTCGGCGATACAAGGTGGCTACGCGCCATCGGGGCCGATCCTGATCGAGGCCTCGGGCGATGATGGCGCATGCGGCGCTGCCGTGGTGGAGGCAAGATGACTGTCTTCGCGAACGGGCGAGAGATTTCGGCAGAGGCGCAAGGCTGCAAGGTCATTGCAGATTTCCCCGACACATGTTTCACCCCGCCCGAGAATCCGGCAACCCCGCCGGGCGTGCCCGTCCCGTACCCTGATTTCGGGGTCGATTCCGATCTGACGTCGGGTAGCGGAACCGTGAAGATTGGCAACAAGCCCATCAGCCAGGAAAATAGTAGCTGCTACAGCAAATGCAGCGGCGATGAGGCCGGGGCGGCGGCAAAAAAAGGAATAATCACCTCAAAAAATACCGGCAAGGTCTACGCACACGGCTGGTCGTCAGACGTCAAGGTCGAGAGTAAGGGTGTCGTTCGACTCGGCGACATGGCCACCAGCAATCACGGGACCGATCCCGGCGATGCGCCCCCAATGGTGATCGTTGGAAAGCCGGCATTCGGAATTCCTGGCGATGAAGACTGCATGGTCGGCAGCTTCGAGGACATTCACGAAAAGTGTAACGCGAAAAAGGACCCTACTGATCCGTTGGCTAAGCCGGGTACGCAAGGTGTAGCTCACCAAGCTCACCATATCGTTCCGGACCGCTGTTTTCGCGTCAATAGCGAAGATCGAATGGCGAACCCGCCGTTTCCCAGCAGGGACCAAGGCATTTGCATCTGCATCCCTCGCGTGAACCACTCGGCGGCTCGGCCGCCGACAGGCGAGGACGTCACGGTGCACCATCACCTGGACAATGCTTTGACCGAACTCGGCGAGCAAGTCACAACAAGAGCCAACCCGCGCGGCGTCGAGAAGGTAGATAAAATAAGAGACCAATGTTTGGCTGCTCTTGCTGAACTGGTCGATGATCCTGTGTCCGCAGACTGCTTTGAAGTGGCGTGTGAAAAGGTGACCGAGCAAACAGAGCCAATCAAGGACAAGTATGCTCGTGCGGAGAAGAGTTCCAGCAATATGAGTCCTGCCGCCAAGGGCGTGCTGAACAGGCAGCATCTGCCAACGGCATGAGATCGATGCCAAGGGAGTATTGAGCAACCAATGAGGCGAAAACCAGAGATTACAGGAGGTGTCGTGTGCGTGGACAGGACCCTCTACATCCTGTTCAAAGCGACGGCGGGAGAAGACGATGACCGGCTCGTCGCCTCCGGTCGCGTTGCCGATGGTTCGGTTGTGCTTCGGCCTCGAGAGGAGGTCGCGGACCTGATCTCTTTCACGGCCTTGCAGCCGCCCTTCGAAGCCCAAGCCGTTGGACTGACTGGAGAGGGAAAAGTGGTGTATTTCTTCGAAGCCGTCAGTCAACGTGAGCAGATACCCGGAGCCGGATTCGCCTCCGAGGATGCGATGAAGTTCGGCCGCATGACAAAGATACTGCAGATCGGCAATCGACTGTTGGCGCTCGGCTATGGGGGGCAAGTCTACATGCGGACGCCTTCGGAGGGCTGGAGATTTCTCGCGGGCCCGAAAGGCAGCGATGACGGGTCAACAAACCTGGTCTACTTCTGCGCCGTTGCACACAAAGGCCGACTGTATTTTGGCGGAACGGAGACGAAGCGTTTCAGGAGCACAGCGGAGATTGATGCTGCGAGCCAAGCCGGCGATGGCCGGCGTCTCGCGCGTGCCATCTTGGCGGCGAAGGTACCGGATAAAGCTGTGGTTGGGGCATACGACGGTTCGTGGAGCCAAGCGGACTTTGATCATCCCGGAACTGTCGTCGAGATGCTGGAGGCAGGCAGATCCATCGAGATTTTCACAACCAATGGACGCATTGTCTCGACACCCGATTTCCAGGAATTCAACGACGTATTCGCGTTCGGCAAGAAGAAGTCGTTTTGGGATATAAAAAGAACAGAACAAGGGATCCTTGTGTACTTCGACGGCACACTTTTCCGGTGGACCGGCGAGATGGAGCCGTTCGAACCGTCGCTGCCTAGCGTTGACGAAAGTTTCATAAACGTTTCGAGCTATGCCGGATTCCTGGCCGCGTTCGCCCCGCATCAAATCTACAAGCTGGATGAAGACGATTGGGGCGAAGTTACTTACACTTTGTCGTAAGTAGCAGCGGGAAGGTCATATAGAAATTCTTCAGATATCGGCCGCTGGCAACTTGGCAGCCAGGTATTTGCGCACCTGGTCGAGGTTCAACTGCTTGAGAGGGAGAGGACTGGTCGCTTCCAGCATCCGGACCACAAAAAGCTCCCCAGCTTCCGAAAATTCGTCGAAACGCTCCTTTGCGATACGCTTGCCTTCGACACCCGCAATGCGCAGGCCAAGCAGATGTGCTTCAAGCCGCTCCATGAGCCGCTCCACGCGCTCCTCGTCCATTTCTGGGTTTTCGCCGGGATGCAGTAGATGGTGGTCGTAGACCGTCCAGAGGAAGGCCGCCATTTCCGCGTGCTGACGTACGATGTGTTCGAGTATCGGCGGCTTGGGCATCAGTTCAGATTCACGGAGCCGCCACGGATACGGTTGGAGGCGCTGGCGTGGCTGACCAGGTTGGTGCCTCGTATGGTGAGATGGCCATCCTTTTCCATAATGATGACCGACTTGCCGCACCTCAGCTCAAGCCGCTCGCTCGAACTGATTTTTACCGTTTCACCGTCGCGCACTACATGACTGTTGTCCCGGCTGTTTGTCGGTCGTTTTGCAGGATCGACAATGCGCCCCACGATCAGCGGTTTCAGCGGATCGGCATTTTCGAACAGCAGTGCGACTTCTGACCCGATCATGTCAGACGACAGTTCGGTCAGACTTCGCGCCTGCAGGGCTACCTCCTCCCGATTCCCGGGAAACACCACGAGTGGCGCTCCTTGGTCGAATCCAAGCAGCAAACCAATCACCACTCCATCAATCCGTTCGTCAATATCGTTCATGGGTGCGTCCTCAGTTCTGCTTTATCTCCGAGCCTTTCATGATGATGTCGCTCGAAGCATTGACGTCTATCTTTCCTGACCCCTTGATGGTGATGTCTTTGCCCTTGATCGTGATCGTCCCATCCTTTTTCATAATAATTTCGGCACTTCCTGTTTTGATCGTGACGGACTCCTTGGCCTCGATGGTCAGGTTCTTGCCGACCACCATGCCCGCGTCCTCGCCGACCTGGATAAGGCTCTTTTTCCCGATCTTGAGCTCGTGCGCCCCATTAACTTGAGTTGAGGCATCCTCGCCGACCTTGATAATATGCGTTTTGCTGATCTGCGTGTCCTGGGCCCCGCCGATCTTGACGCCCTGATCAGACCCGATCTGTATGCTTTGGCTTGTTCCGACGTTCCAACTGTCCGACGCGCCAATATCGTGGCTCTGGCTGATGCCGACCGTGACCGAGCGGGCTGCACCAATGGTGTTGGTCTGAACGCCGCCCACAGTTCGGGTCTCGGCAGCCCCAACCGTATCGACGCGCGCCGCGCCCACAGTGACCGTCTGAACCAGTCCCACGGTCTGCGAATGGTTGGCGTCGATGTTTTCGGTCGAATTGGCGACGACGTGGATTGTCTCGTTCGCCTGGACGGTCAACGACCGGTTCGCGCCCACGGTCTCAGTATCGTTCGACCCGATGTTCGTCGTCTGGTCGACGCCGACCTTGACGGTCTTGTTGTTGCCGACGTCTTCATCGAGGTTATGGCCGACGGAGTGCTTGGCGTCGTGGTCGATGCGGTCGGACTGGTCGTGCTGCACCGTCTTGTTGCGGTCGTGCTTGATCAGCAGATGGTGGTCCTTCTGCGCCTGGAAATTGACCAGTTCGGAACCGGCCTTGTCCTCGAACATCAGCTCGTTGTAACCGCCACCGCCTTTCGAGGAATTGGACTTCCAGCCCGATTGCGTGGCGTTGCCCGGCAGCGCGTAAGGCGGCATCTCGGAGGCATTGTAGACGCGGCCGGTGATGAGCGGCAGGTCCGGATCGCCCTCGATGAAATCGACGATGACCTCCTGGCCGATGCGCGGGATCTGGATGAAGCCCCAGCCGCTGCCGGCCCAGGTCTGAGACACGCGCACGAAGCAGGACGAGTTCTGATCCTTCTTGCCGAGGCGGTCCCAGTGGAACTGCACCTTCACCCGCGCGTATTTGTCGGTGAATATCTCCTCTCCCGAAGGTCCGACCACCGTTGCCGTCTGCGGGCCGCGCATGATCGGTCTTGGCGTGATGCGCGGTGGCCGATAGGGCAATTTCGTCGGCGCTACGCCCAGCACCACCTTGAAATTCTCGCTGTGGGCCTCGTTCTGGGTCCGGTAGCCCGGATCGAACAGGCGGTATTCGGCGCTCACAACCAGATATTCCGTATTCTGGTCGTCGCGCGGAAAGCTTTCGAGCGTGAACTTGCAGCCGGAAAAAAGGCCACGCACCGTACCGACGGCGGTGTTGCGCTGATGTACTGCCTGAAGTTCCTCGCGGCGGAGCCCTGCAATCGTGTCGCCGCGCCCGACATCGAGATGCGCTCCGGGCTGGCGGTAGTTTTCGCCCGAAGCCTCCTTGTGGCTGAAAGGCTGGGCGGACTTCGCCATCAGATCGGCGCCGGGCTTCTCGAAATCATAGTCCGTATGGGCGTAGGCGCCCGGCCGCACCGCACTGCCCGGGATCCACTCGGTGATGTATTCGACGTCGCGTCGCGAGCCATAGCCCTCGGAATTATAAAGTACCTTCTCGTAGCCTGGAGCCGGCTTCAGCTTGCTCATCGCATCGCACAGCACCAGCGTATGCTTGTCCTCATCATGCTCGAAGAAATAGAAGATGCCTTCGTGCTCGAACAACCGCTGCACGAAATCGAGGTCACTCTCGTCATACTGCACACAGTATTCGCGCGACGGGTAGGAGCCCTGCAGCCGCTTCTCGAATTTTGCGATGCCGTATTTCGCAAAGATCTTTTCGACGATCTCTACAGCGGTCATGTTCTGGAAAATGCGGCAGTCGGTGGTGTTGCCGAGGAACCAGAGCCATGGCCTGACGGTGGCCTCGTAATAGGCCAGCCGGTCCTCTATGCGCGTAAGCTTGAAATCCGACACCAGGCCGCTGAACCAACGCTTTGGATCGGATTCACCTTCGACCGAAACCACGCCGCCCAGCATCTTCAGCGGATCGACGTCACGACTCTTGCTGACGAACCCGACAGTATAGGCAAAACTTCGGCTGATCTCATCGCGACCGACGAGATGGGTGAAGGTCAGCACATCGCCACCGACGGGCGTGTGTACAATCGTGGCACGTTCGTTCGGCATGGGGCGTGCCCCTCCTGGACGCGGCCGCCAGTGTGATGGATTGAAGCCCCCGCTCCGTAAATTGCAACACGTTCGGAAGGTATTCGAATTCACCGCATCGGACCGCTGCAAGCCTAGCATATGTTTGATGGAGGCCAAACAGAAGCAATGTCTAAACCGTAGCGTGCATTCATGTGAGGCGCACCTCTCCCACTGCGCTGGTAAGGTGCTAGAATGACTAGGATTTCAGGTTTACCAGGCTCCGCATGTTCATTTCACTCCAGATCAGCAATGTTGACAGGCTGCCGCCAGGCATCGCGACGAGCTATGCTGCCCGCGACCGCAGCTTCGAAATCGGGCGCGAAAATTGCGAGTGGACGCTGTCCGATCCCGACAAGTTCATCTCGGGCCGGCATTGCGAAGTCCGCTATCAGGCGGGCTCGTTCTGGCTTCATGACGTCTCGCGCAACGGCACTTTCGTCAACGGGTCTCGCCAGCGCATGAATGCGCCGCATCGGCTGGCCCAAGGCGACCGGCTGCTGATCGGCCGTTATGTCGTCGCCGTTTCGGTCGACGAAGAGCACGTTGCCACCGGTCATCCGCAAACCAGGACCGGTTCGACGCAACGCGAGTTGCCGCCCTCGACGGGAACGCCGCTGGAACCCGGCAGCGCATTGCTCCACAATCCGGCGGAGCAGCGCCCGGCCGAAGTAATGCCTGTTTCGACGTCTTCGGCGCTGCAGCCCAGCCCGAATGTCCCGGCCAAGCAGCCAGTGGAAGCGGACGAGGTACTGCGCGACATCGCCAGGGCGGCCGGCCTGTCGCCTGAGTTGCTGCAGTCGCGCGACCCGCATGACGTCGCTGCCGAGATCGGTGCGGTGTTGAGAGCTACGGTCGAGCAACTGTCCTTGCTGCTCAAGGCGCGCGCGGCGGCCAAGGTGCTCGCCAAGAGCGCGCACCGCACGATGATCGGCGCCGAGGACAACAACCCACTGAAATTCGTGCCGGGCACCGACGACATACTCGAGATCATGTTTGCCAAGCGCCGGGCCGGCTATCTCGATGCCAGGCACAGCATCGAGGATGCATTCCGCGACCTGAAGACCCACGAAATCGCAACCTACGCCGCCATGCAGGCCGCGCTCTCGAGGCTGCTCGACGACCTGTCGCCGGAGGCGATCGCCAAAAGAATCCCGCCTGCTTCCTTTTCATCCAGGAAAAGCCAGGCCTGGGATGCGCTCGTCGCAACGTGGCGGACGATGGAGGACAAGCACGAAAACGGCATGCTGGATGTCTTCCTCGCCTATTTCGCCGAAGCCTACGCCAAGGCAGGCAAGCAGAAATAGCCGCGCTCGGCAAATGTCGTCGGCAAAGCTCCTACGGGCTGTGTGAGGGACCCGTGGAAGAAGCCGCTTCCTTGATCACCCCGCTTCCCGGTTTCAATCGGCTTGCGGTGAGATTAGGATAGTACATGGGTGCTTGCCTGGCTGGCAAAGCGGCGTGGCTTGGGGCGTGTGCAGGAATGTCATGTTTCGGCAAGATCAGTCATTCCATCCGGCTCGCTGTTGATACCCAGCCTGTTACGCGCCTCTCGTCCCGCCTGGAATATCTCGATAGCACCTCGACGGTGGTGCGCCGATGAGCTCGAAGGACGATCCCTCCGAGCCGCCGGACAAAACCGTGATCCGCGCGCCACGGCCAAGGCAAAAGCCGCGCGCGGCTCCCAATGGTTCCGGTGCTCCATCACCCACCAGGGAATCGACGGTGTTCGACCCCGGCCTCGGCCGACAAATGCCCCCCGGCTGGTCGTCCGGAACCGTGGTCTTTCAGGGGGCCAGCCACGGAGCTGTGCCGGAAGCCGCACCGGCGTTGGAGCAGGACGCCTTGCTCAACGCCACCGCCGGCGTGAAGTATGCCGCGACAAATCCCATCCTAGTCGCCGCAGCCCCCTTGCTCATGCTGTTCGGTCAGCTGCGGCTGATGCCGGTCGAACGGCAAGCCGCAGCCTTGGCGGAGCATATCGCAGACGCCATCGAGACCTTCGACCATACCATCGCCAAAGCCGGTATCGGGGAAGAAGACGCACGGATCGCGAAATTTGCGCTTTGCGAAACCGCCGACGATCTCGTCGGCAACCTGCCCTGGCCGAACAAAGAAACCTGGCTTGAGCACAGCCTGGTGGCGCAGTTCTTCCACACACGACCGATAGGCACGGGCTTCTACGAAGCGCTGAACAATATCCTCGCCAAGCCTGAAGCGCATTACAACCTGCTCGAATTGATGCATGCCTGCTTGTCGCTGGGGTTCGAGGGCCAGTATCGGGGATTGTCCGGGGAACGGAACGCGCTCGAGCGCGTCCGGCGCGACGTCTACGACACGCTGCGCTATTTCAGGCCGCGCGCCGCCGAGGACATTTCGCCCCGGTGGCAAGGCATGGCGGCGGCGATGGCCAGGCCAGGAGGGCGGCTGCCTCTGTGGACGATCGCAGCCGCCGCGGCGACCCTTGTGACAGCAGCCTTTTTCGGGCTGCGGATATTGATCACCGATGAAGGCGATGCAACGGCCGGCGCGCTGCTGGCGCTCAATCCCTCCACCCAGCTTACCATTGAACGCGCCGGCGTGGCGGCACCCGCCGAACCGGTGCAGGCCAAACCGCCGCCACCCGCTCCCCCGGAAACCACGCAGATCGACCGCATCCGCGCCGCACTCGCCCGGGAGATCGGCGCCGGCGGACTGAACGTCGGCACGAAGGGCGACTTCATCGTTGTCGAGATCAGCAACCAGCTTCTGTTCGCATCCGGCCAGGCTGAGTTGAAGGCGCAGTTCCAGCCGATCGCGGCGGATATCGCCACGACGCTCGACGCCGAACCCGGACCGATCAGGATCGTCGGCCACACCGACAATGTGAAGCCGAAGACGTCGAGCGCGTTCAAATCGAATTTCGATCTCTCAGTCGCCCGCGCGAAGGCCGTGCAGGCGATGATCGCCAAGCAATTGAAGGATCCATCGCGTCTGAGCATAGACGGCAAGGGCGAAGACGAACCCATCGCCGACAACGCGACGGCCGAAGGCCGCGCCAGGAACCGCCGCGTCGACGTGATGATCCCGAAACAGGAAACCTTGCAGACCGGCTCGGCGGAGAACGGCAACTGATGCGGTGGGTGCTGCGGATATTCAGCGTGCTCGCCCTGGCCGGCTTCTCGGCCGCCGTCTGGTATGCCGGACCGTTGATCCGCTTCGCCGATACCCGCCCGCTTGGATCCGTGTGGCTCAGGGCGCTCATCATCGGGGTGACGGTAGCCGTGCTGGCGTTGTTCTACGGCATTGGCTTCTGGCAAAGGCGCAAGGCGCAAAAGGCGCTCGAGGCGGCCATCGTGCGCAGTGACGAGCGCAACGACGATGCACAGGTGCTCGAAGCGCGCATGAGCGAAGCCATTGCGACGCTGAAGCGGACGAGCGGCAAGCGCAACTTCCTCTATGATATTCCCTGGTACATCATCATCGGCCCGCCAGGCGCCGGCAAGACGACGGCTCTGGTCAATTCCGGGCTGAAATTTCCGCTTGCGGGCTCCGGCAATGCCCAGCCGGTGGCCGGTGTCGGCGGCACGCGGTCATGCGACTGGTGGTTTACCGATGAGGCGGTGCTGATCGACACGGCCGGTCGCTACACGACGCAGGAATCGGACCGCGAGCGCGACAAGGCAAGCTGGCTTGCTTTTCTCGGATTGCTCAAGAAAAATCGGGTAAGGCAACCGATCAACGGGGTGATCCTGGCCATCAGCCTCGCCGATCTCATCGGCCTCGAAGACCAGCAGATCGAGGCGCATGTGACCGAGATAAGAAGCCGCCTGCGCGAATTGCACGAGACGCTGAAGATCCAGTTTCCCGTCTATCTGCTTTTCACCAAGGCCGATCTCGTCTCCGGCTTCATGGATTATTTCGGTCAATTCGACGAAGCCCGCAGGCGCAAGGTGTGGGGCGCGACCTTCCAGACCGCCGATCGCACAAGGAACATGGCCGGCGAGGCGCCAGCCGAATTCGACGGTCTGGCGAAGCGCTTGGCGGAAGAAGTTGTCGATCGCCTGCAGGAAGAGGCCGACCCGGTGGCGCGCATCGCCATCTTCGGCTTCCCGGCGCAGTTCGGTGCCCTCAAGACCCGGGTAGCGCATTTCATCGCCAGCTTGTTCGATGCGTCTCGATCGCATGTCAATGTCAGCCTGCGGGGCCTCTATTTCTCTTCTGGTACTCAGGAAGGAACACCGTTCGATCAGGTGCTGGGCGCAATCGGCCGCAGCTTCGGCAGCACCTCGCAGGCGCATCTTTCCGGCACCGGCAAGAGCTTCTTCCTGCACGATCTGCTGACCGATGTGATCTTCCCGGAATCGGGCTGGGTATCCTTCGACCGAGCGGCCGAACGACGCGCCAGGCTCGCGAGATTTGGCGGCCTCGCCGCCATTGCGCTGGCGGCCTTGGCGGCTCTCGGCGTACTTGGCCTCAGTTTCTTCGCCAACAAATCGCTGATCGCCTCCACCAGGCAGGCGATGGCACAGTATCGCGACAGCGCCGATTCGCTGCTCAAGAGCACGACGGTGACCGACGTCGATCTGGAAAACGTCATCGGCCCGCTCAATCAGCTGCGCAACCTGCCGGCCGGCTTCGAGAACGGCGACCAGGCAAAGCCGATCGAGGAGACGTTCGGGCTCAGCCAGCGCGAGAGGCTGCTGTCGGCCTCCAGGACTGCCTACCGGCAAGCGCTCGAGCGGACATTCCGCTCCCGGCTGCTGGTGCAGGCCGAGCGCACCATCCAGGCCAAGATGGCCGATCCGATCGCACTCTACGAGCCGCTGAAGATCTACCTGATGCTGGGCGGCAAGGCTCCGAAGGTCGATGACGAGTTGATTGTCTCCTGGATGAGGCAGGATTGGGAAGAGAACCGCTATCCCGGCGAGAACAACCGCGAGGGCCGCGCGCAGCTCGAAAAGCATCTGCGCGCCATGCTCGCGCTCGACGACGCCTACGATCCCGTCTTTGAGCTCAACCAGCCGCTGATCGAAGCCGCGCAACGCTCGCTTGGGCGCATGAGCCTTGCCGACCGCGCTTCGGCGCTGATCAAGTCTGCGGTCTACGCCGCAAGGCTGGAGGACCTCTCCGTCGCCGCGAAAGCCGGCCCTGAGGCGCAGCTGCTGTTCGAACGCATGGACGGCAGCGACCTCGCCGATCTCAACGTTCCTGGACTTTACACGCGCGCCGGTTTCAACCGCTTCTTCCTGCCGCAGCTTTCGCGTATCGCGCAAATGCTGGTCAACGACCAGTGGGTGCTCGGCGGAGGCGGCGAACAGGGCGGCATCGACCAGGACCTGCCCAAGCTCGGGCCAGAACTGATCGACCGCTACGGCGAGGAATTTTCCTCCGCATGGAACCGCGTACTCGACCAGCTGAAGTTCAAGGCGTTGCTCAAGGACAAGCCGCAATATCTCGCGCTTTCCGCCCTCGCCGCGCCGGACTCGCCTCTCGATCAGCTGTTCACGGCGATCGCCGATGAGACTGCATTGACGAAGCAGATCGCCACCGCCGAGGGCGAGAGCGTCGCGGCGCGAGAGGAGCCCGCCAGCATGGCCAAGGGTCTGGCACGCATCGGACTGCAGATCGCCGGCGGCAAGTCGCAGAGCCGAGCCGGACCGGGTTCGGCCGTCGCGCAGAATGCCGGCGCGAGCGTCGAGGCACAGTTTCGACCGTTCCAGGCCCTGGTCAGCGGCGCCAGTGGACGGCGGCCGCTCGATGCGTTGACGCGGAATTTCCGCGACATCTTTCAAAGCCTCAAGCTTTCGGCCGATGTCCCTTCACAGACCGAACGCGTCAACGCCAACCTGCAGCTGCAGATCTCCACGCTGCGCGCCAACGCCTCGCGCCTTCCCAAGCCGCTTGCGCGCATGGTCAACGCGGCAGCGGACGAGTTTGAAGGCAATGTCGCCGAAGCCTCGGTGGCCAACCTCAACCAGGACCTCGACCAGACGGTCACACGAGCCTGCGAGGAGGCGGTCAACGGTCGCTATCCCTTTGCCAGTGATGGCACGCAAGAGATCTCGATAGCGGATTTCGCCAAGCTTTTCGCGCCGGGCGGGCTGATGGACCGCTTCTTCGCGCAGAACCTTGCGCCGCTGATCGACATGACTGGCCAGGAATGGACCTGGAGACAGGATGCGCGCTCCAGCCGCGACCTGGCGAAGTCGACCTTGAAATCATTTCAGTCGGCCGCCGAAATCCGCAGCGCCTTCTTCCCTTCCGGTGGCTCGGTGCCGTCAGTGTCGATCACCCTCACGCCTTTTTCGCTCAATAGCGACGCCGACAACGCAGTTCTCAACATTGACGGCCAGACCGTGCAGAGCAGCCAAACGGGGAATGCGCCAAGCACTGTGACCTGGCCAAACGGCACTGCCTCTGGTTCCGCCAGTCTCAGCCTGATGCCGGAAATGCCGGGCCGTGACTCCGCTCTCAAATTCGAAGGACCGTGGGCCCTGAAGCGTCTGTTGGACAAGGCGACCATCAGCGCCAATGGCGCCAACACCGAAGCCCGCTTCGTGATCGGCGGACGAGACGTCGCTTACACTATGCAGACCGGGCCGGGGGCCAATCCCTTCCTGCTGCCGGCCCTGTCCGGCTTCAGCTGTCCGAAGGCGTTCTGATATGGCTGTGTTCCTGCGCACCGCCGGCCGCAGCCCTCATTTCGGTACTCTAACGTATGCGCTTGTGGCAAAGTGGCCCGGGCACCCTGCCCATTCTTGGTCACAGAGGACGCTCGCGAAGCGCTTGGTGGCAAATTGAGCTCTGTCGCCCTTCCCATCGAAAGTTTCGGCGTGAGCCATAAGGGCTGCGTGCGCGACCACAATGAGGACAACTACCTGATAGAGCCGCAGACCGGCCTGTGGGTGGTGGCCGATGGCATGGGCGGGCACGAGGCCGGCGAGGTCGCGTCGGCCAGCATCGTCGATCATCTGGCGACGATCGGCATTGCGAGCTCAGCGCCGGACCTTCGCGCGCGCTTCGAGGACCGGCTTAGCCGCGCCAATTCCGAGATCCGCGACATCTCCCGATCGCGCGGCATCACCATCGGCTCCACCTTCGCAGCCTTGCTTGCCATGGACGGACGCTTCGCTGGCCTGTGGGCCGGCGACAGCCGCATCTATCTGGTCCGCAACGGCGAGATCTTTCAGGTCTCGAAGGATCACACCGAGGTCCAGGAACTGCTGGACCGCGGCATGATCAGCGCGGAGGAAGCGCTTAACTGGCCGCGTCGCCACGTCATCACCCATGCCGTCGGCGTCAGCGATGAGCTCGAGATCGATTTCCAGCAGGGGGAGCTGATGCCGGGGGATGTCTTCGTGCTGAGCACCGACGGACTGACGGCGCATGTCAGCGACGCCGAGATCGAAGCCACGGTGATATCCGCAACGCCTCAGGCGGCGTGCCGAAGCCTGCTGGAGACGGTGCTGGCGCGCGGCGGAACCGACAATGTCACCATCGTACTCGTGAAGATCGGCGGCGGGCGCAACGGCGCGCTCCATTCGGATCGGTCCGGAGCGGAGAGCCTGGCGAGATGAGCGACGACGACAAGACCCGGATATCGACGAACGACATCTATGCCGGCGTCGGCACGCAGCTCAGCGGCATTTACGAACTCGACGAGAGGATCGCCTCAGGCGGCATGGGAGAAGTCTATCGCGGACACAACATCCAAACCGGCGACCATGTGGCGATCAAGATCGTACTGCCCGAGTTCGCCCGCGATCAGACGATCCTGTCGCTGTTCCGCAAGGAAGCGTCTATCCTCAATCACCTGTCGCATGACGCGGTGGTGCGCTATCACGTCTTCACCATCGATCCGAGGATCGGCCGCCCCTATCTGGCGATGGAGTTCGTGGACGGCCAATCGCTATTCGACGTGATGCGTCGCGGACCGATGCCGGCGGAAGAAGTGCGGCGGCTTTGCCATCGCCTGACGTCGGGGCTCGCCGCGGTGCACCGGGCGGGCGCGGTTCATCGCGACCTCTCGCCGGACAACATCATCCTGCCTGGCGGGCAGGTGGAAGCCGCCAAAATCATCGATTTCGGCATCGCCCGGTCAGCGGCCGCAGGTGGTGAAACGCTGATCGGCGGGAAGTTCGCTGGCAAATACAATTATGTCTCGCCCGAACAGCTCGGCCTCTATGGCGGTGAGGTCAGCGAGCAGTCCGATATCTATAGCCTCGGATTGGTGCTCGCCGCGGCATTGCGCGGAAAGCCGCTCGATATGAGCGGCTCGCAATACGAGGTGATCGAGAAACGCCGGACCGTGCCGGACCTGTCTGACATCGATCCCGATTTCCAGGAGCTCATTGGCGCGATGCTGCAGCCGGATCCGCGCGATCGGCCGGCCAGCATGGCCGAGATCGCCAGGGCAACGCGTGGCGAGGATGTCGACGTGACATTGCCGCCGGCATCGTATGGTCCGCGTGACCGCGCGGGCTTGCCCCGCGCCGGCTGGACGGCGCTGGCCGAGTCCGGGCCGCAGCCTTCGGCGCCCGCAGGCGAAAAGCACTTCGTTGAACATGTGCGACCAGCGCATCTGTCACAACCGCGGCCTGCGCCAGCGCCCGCGCCGGCCAGCACGCCCGTGCCGGCTGCGCCGCGAAGGCCGTCGCGGATGCCGGCTGTCGCTGGCGGCCTCGTGACGCTGGCGGTCCTGTTGGGGGGCGGCCTTTACTTCAGCGGGATCCTGGCGCCCCCGCCGGCCGAAGAGAAAGTCAAACCGCTGGTCGCGAAGCCGGCACCCAAACCCGTTGTAGAACCCTCAAAGCCGGTGGTTCAGACACTTCAGCCGGAAGGCTCGAACCCTCAGCCACCGGTGCAGCCGGCTGAGAACCAGGCGGACGCTGCGGGCGAGCAGAAACCGCAGCCGGCCAAGCCAACCGAAATCCTCACGACGCCCCCCAGGCCCGGGGTGGCGCCGGCAGCAGAAGCACGGCAACCCGCCGAGCAGGCGCCAATAGCACCGCCCGTCGGCAAGCCAGCGCCGCCTGCGGTCCAGCCCGAAGCCACGGCCAACAACCAGGCGCAAGTGCCCCCGGTCGAGATCAAGCCTGCCCAAAAGCCGACCGCGAGCCCGCCGAAGACGTCCGCGCCAAGCCAGGCGGAGGCAGAGGGCAAGCCGGCGCAGCAGGCAAATCCGCCGGCGGCAGAACCCAGCGCAACGGACCTGGTCGAGATCCTTTCCAAGCTGGCCAAGCCGGAGGCTTCCTCGCCGCCGGCCTCGGAGAGCCGGTTGCCGGCACAGCCGCCCAGCCCGCCGGTCAAACCGGCGACCCCGCCCCCGGCGGCCAGCCAGCCGACACCACCAACCTCGCCATCAGGGCCGACGCAAACAGCGCAGCCGTCCCAGCAACCGCAGCCGCCGGTAACCACACGGTCCGAAAATACCGAAGTCGCAATCAATGTGCCAAAGCCGGCGATTCCGCCGGCGAAGCCGGTCGACGAGGCGGCGCAACGCGCTTCATGGGTGCGCGACTTCAGCGGCGGCGACTGTTTCTATGCATCGCTGACATCGCAAACCGCCCGCGCCGCCGCCATCGAAGGCTTCGCAACAGCCGTGCAGCCCTTCGAGCAGATGCTCAATGATTTTCGCTCGACGTTCCATCTCGAGCCGGACATCAATGTCCGTCTCATCGAGCAGCCCCAGTGTGAAGTGACCAACTTCCTGCGCTTCCTCGACCGGAACCGTGTGGAAAGTCCGCAGCTCGTTCTCGACCGGACATCGGTGCCGGATGGCGCACCGATCAGGGGCACGCTGGTAACGCGTGGCGGGCTCATTTCCAACGTCATGCTGATCGACCACAGGGGCATCGCCTTCAACCTCGATGATCGCATCGTGGCGCAGACCGACAAGGCGACCTTCAACATCCCGGTCGGTCTAGGCGCCGCCGACAAGGCGGCAGGCAAACCCCTGCCGCAGATCATGCTGGTGATCACCGGACCAAAGGACATCCAGGCCGCGATGTTCTCGAGACCGACACCGGTCTCCGAGCTTTTGCCAAAGATCCTCGAGGAGATCGGCGCCGACGGCTCGCGGTTCTCCGCCACCGCCAAATATTTCCAGCTCGGCGGATAGATATGAACGCCGATGGACCTTCGCCCCTCGCATTCATTTTGCCAGCCTTCGTCACGCACAAAGCGTAGCTGGTTTCGATTACTGCCGGACTTCCCCGGTCCCTTGGCGTTTTCCGTGCTGTTCGGCGCGGCGCTGCTCGTTGTCTTCTCGACCAAAAGCGCACATGCCGAGTTCACCGTCTGCAACCAGACGCTCGACGTCGTCAACCTCGCCGTCGGACAGAAGGTCGACAATGCCGACCAGACCGACGGCTGGTGGACCATCGGCGCCAACCAGTGCGTGAACGTCATCCGCGAGGAACTGGCCAACCGCTACATCTACCTCTACGCGACCGACGTGTTCGGCCATACGATCCTCAACGGATCGACCGAGATGTGCGTTGATCGGCGCCGCTTCTCCATCCGTGGCATCGAGGAGTGCTGGCAGCGCGGTCATATCGCGGCGCGTTTCGTCGAGGTCGATACGCTGGAGCAGGTGCGCTGGACTTATTTCCTGACTGGAAACAGCCCGTGACGCACAGCATCGACACGAGCTTCAAACAGAAGAAACTGGCGCGCCTGGCCGAGCGCAGACGCAAACTCTGGCGTCGCGCTGTTGCTGGCGTCGCTACGCTCACCGTCATCGCGATCGCCACCGGCTTCTATCTTACCAGGGACAACTGGTCGTTCGGCGACGAGGATGAGGAACTGCATCCTGTCGAAGGCATGGAAGACGTGCCGTCCGACGCCTCGGTCTATGTGCCGGCCATCATCGACCTTGCCGGTGACCCGATGTGGATCACGCTGGCTCCCGATGCGGACGCCGCCACGAAGGGTCACACGGTTGCGCGCCCGGCCGAACTCGACAGTTCCGGGGCCTCGCCACAGATCGAGATTCTGTCCGACGTGATGCTGAGCGCCAGCGAGAAGTTCATGACGACGATCCCCTCGACGCAGGAGGATTTTGCCTTCTTCAAGGCGCAGCGGCAGACTGCTCCAAAGCCTTCAACTGCAGCGCCAGACGATCAACAACCGACCTCGCCCGCAGCTGCTCCCGCGGCGCCCAACGACCAGTCGGGCGATCTGGCGAACGACCTGCAGGCGCCGCCGGACGCGGGCGAACCCCCCGCCGGTTCGGCGCCCAAGGCCGACGCAGACGACCCCGAGGCCGGCTGGGGCGAAACCATCGACCAGGGCGAGGCAGCGCTCCCCGCCTTCAAGAAAACCGCGATCGAGAACAACACCACCGTCGCGACCGTCACCAGCGAATATCAGCGCTTCGCGGCGACGGAGGATACTTTCGTGAAAATCCTCAACGACCGTAGCCTGGATAGCGTGGCGCTCGACGCGCATTTCTCCGCGGACGACGCCAGGCTTGCCGGCGAGGCGCTCAAGGCGCTGTTCAAGCGCGACGGGCTCGAGGCCGGTTTTGTGGTCGCCATGCGCGGCTTCCGGCCGAACCGCGAGACGACGACCATGTCGCTGATGCAGGTCTCGGTCTACGCAAGGAACGTCTATGTCGGCACGCTTACGCGCAACGCAGCGGGCGCCTTCGTTTCAGGCGTCGACCCCTGGGTTCGCGAGGACCTCTTCAATTATTCCGGTGCCTCGGACCAGGGCGGACCCAAACGGCAGTACCGGCTGCTCGACGCAATCTACTCGACCGCTGCACGCAACAAGGTACCGACCAGCGTGATCGGCGAAGCGATCATGTATCTGTCGAGAGGACAGGACCTCGACGCTTTCGCCAGCGAGGACCAGCGCCTGGTGATGATCTACTCGCAGACGCCGCGCGGCCAGGGCGAGATCTCGGGACGGGTGCTTTACGTCGGCGTCCTGGGCAAGGACAAGAACCTCGACTGCTTCGTCTTCCAGCAAAGCGACGGCCAGTATGCCTGCGTGACCGGCGACGATCAGGTTCGTTCGCTGACCGTCACCAACGGCATGGTCACGCCGGTCGCCGGGGTGATGACGTCGACCTTCGGCCCGCGCAAGCATCCGATCCTCGGCACGGTTCGGATCCACAAGGGTGTCGACTGGGCGGCTCCGGTCGGGACGCCGGTCATGGCCGCTTTCGACGGCGAGATTTCCTTCCAGGGCGATGGCGGCAGCTATGGCAATCTGGTGAAGATCACGCATGCCAACGGCCGCGAGACGCGCTACGCGCATATGCAAAAATTCGCCATCGCCAGCAGCGTCGGCACCAAGGTGAAGGCCGGCGACGTCATCGGCTATATCGGCACCACGGGGCTTTCGACCGGCCCGCATCTGCATTTCGAGCTCTACGAGAACGGCGAGGCGATCGACCCGCTGGGGACTGTCACCACGGTCGCCACCGCCGTTTCCGTCAGTTCCGGCGGGCCTGGCGATTCCGCGGTCGAAACGCTGACCGACCGGATCGTCCATGTCGAAAGTGGCGGCAGCGCCCGCGCCAAGAACCCTAACTCGTCGGCAACTGGCGCCGGCCAGTTCATTACCAAGACCTGGATCCGGATGATGAACACCTATCGTCCCGACCTTGCCCGATCGCTTTCGACCGCCGACCTGCTCGCGCTTCGCTATGACGCGACGCTGTCGCGCGAAATGGTGCGAAACCTGGCGCGCGAAGGGGAGGCCTATCTGCGCGCCCGCGGCCACCAGATCACGGCAGGGCGTCTTTATCTCTGCCACTTCCTTGGCATGGAAGGAGCGCACCAGGTGCTGGCCGCGTCCGGCTCATCGCAATTGAGCGCCGTTCTGGGCGCTGCCGTGATCCAGGCCAACCCGTTCCTGACCGGCAAGACCGTCGGCTACGTCATCGATTGGGCCGAGCGGAAAATGGGGCAGAAAGTGCCGCGCGCGGTGACCGATCAGAGCCAGCCGGCGACAACCACGACCGAGGTCCGGCAGACGTCGCCGGAGTTCGAGAAATACAAGCAGGCGATAACCGCGCTGCTCAATTCATTCCAGGAGACGCTTGAGCCGGGCTAATGACCGTCCCGGCTCAAGGGCGGCACAACGATCGCCTGGACGATCGGTTTTGAACCCTGGCGGCTGGCATATCGGCAAATATTTGCAGAGGCCAGGTGCATCCGGTGAACCTAAGCTGCCGCCGGAGCTACTCAAGCCTGAGAGCCATTTTTTGGCCGAAGCGACTTCGTCGCTGACGAATTGAGCATGCGCAGAGATCCATAGCGTGCCCCGATGGGCCGGAGGGCTGATCCATGAAGCTGTTTGCCATCCTTTTGAGCGGACTTGTCCTTTCCATCCTTGCCGCCTTCGGCGCCCAGGCCGCGACAGCCGAGAGCAAGCGTGTCGCGCTGGTCATCGGCAACAGCAAATATGTCAACGCGGTTGCCTTGCCCAACCCGGCGAACGATGCCCACCTGATTGCGTCGACGCTGCGCAACGCCGGCTTCGACGTGATCGAAGGCGTCGACCAGGACAATGCCGGCATGCATGGCCTGATCAGCAAATTCACCGAAGAATCCTACAACGCCGACCTCGCGGTCATCTTCTACGCCGGCCATGGCATGCAGGTCGACGGCAAGAACTATCTCATACCGGTCGATGCCGATCTGACCTCGCCCGCCTATCTCAAGACCCGCACGGTTCAGATCGACGAGTTCATGGCGGCGCTGCCTGCCGATCCCGCCGTCGGCATCATCATTCTCGATGCCTGCCGCGACAATCCGCTGGGTCGCACGCTGGCAGCGGCACTGCCCAAGAGCCGCTCGCTTGGCGCCGGCCTCGCGCCGGTGGATGCAAGGGCAGACAGCGTCGGCGCCGGCGGCGTCTTGATCGCCTACGCAACCGATCCCGGCGCTATCGCTTTCGACGGCGACGGCGTCGACAGCCCCTACTCTCTGGCGCTGGCCAAGCACCTGACCGAACCCGGTGTCGAGATTCAGAGTGCGCTGACGCGTGTACGCGGCGACGTGACGGAAGCTACGCAGGGCCGGCAGCGCCCATGGCACAACGCATCGCTGGGGCGCGAGGTTTTCCTCGGCAAGCCGGCGGCACAAGCCGCGGGGGCGCCGATCGCCGATGCAGCCGGGACGACGGCCTCGCCCGCCCCCGCGCCGATGGCCAGCGATCCGCCGTCCTGGGAGGTTGAGCAGCGGCTTTGGGACGAGGCTTCGAAGAAGAATGCCATTCCCTACTACGAGGCCTATCTCGACCAGTTCCCGAACGGCCGTTTCGCCACGGTGGCGAAGCTCAACATCGACGAGTTGAACGAACCGACGGCGGGTAAGCAGGTCGCGGCGCTCGACACGAATGAGAGCGCGAATCCCGGCTCGGCCGTTCGTACCTCGACCGCCGACCAGGTCCGCACCGCACCACCGAAGAAACAGGTCGTGCGAAAGACCCGCACGCTGAAACCGGTGGCGCAGCGGAAACCACGAAAACAGCAGATCGTCGAGCGCTGGCGCAACAGGGAGATTGTGATGCGCGACGAGCCGCCACGGAGAGACACCAATGACTTCCTGACCAAGGCGCTGATCTTCGGCAGCGGCGTCGTGATCGGCGGCGCGATGAGATATTGATCATGGGCAGCCAAAGCGGAACCCGCGTTGGACGAGTTCCCTTTTGCCACTATCGCTGTTGACGCCTGGCGGCGGCCGCCTACTCGGTCCTGATGCGCATTTCCACGCGCCGGTTGACCGGATCGTAAGGATTGGCGACTCGCGGGTGCGACTTGCCAAGGCCTATTGCCTCAAGCCGCGCCGATTCAACGCCGTTCGCTTCGAGGAAAGCGGCCACCGACTGGGCCCTCCGCTGCGACAGGTCCTGGTTGTAGCGATCCGGGCCGGTTGCATCGGTATGACCTTCAACGACAAAACTGAACGTGCTCAGCCGATTGTCCTTCAGCGCCTTGGCGAACTCGTCGAGTTCGGTGCGCGCCGTCTGGTCGAGTTGCGCGGAATCAAGGGCGAAATTGATCATCATGTCGAGACCGGTCTTTTGTGCAGCCGGGCCAGTCTTCTCGGCCTTGCTCTTGCACTCTTCCTCCGTGCCGACGCAAATGCCGCGGGCAGCACCCAGATTGCCGGTCTGTCCGGCGAAGAACTTCACGATATCTTCCGATTTCTGAAGCGGATCGGCAAAGACCTGCGTTGCAAGAAGCATGGCCGCCAATGCCAAGGCTGAACTGCCCCATCGCATGACCGTCACTCCTGTGTAAGAGGATTTCGCTGGCGGGTATCATAACAAATCGGGAAGCGATTGTCTGTGAACAAACGCATGCCGCCCTTGGCCGCGTGCCAACGACTGACGCTTGACCGGCGCCCGGCCACAGGCTTGAGTGCTGTTCTGGTGGTTCTTGGGGTGTGGCAGCCATGGCCAATGAACTCGGATACAGAACGGCACGGGATCTGTTTCTTGCTTGTCCCGCCATCGCCAGGGACATGAAATCGCTGGCCACCGGTCAGCCGCCGCTTGATTTTTGCCGAGCCCTGCTTGCCGGGCGCGTGCCGGAGGAAGCAGTCACGTTCTGCGCCTACCTCCTGCCCGAGCGAGCCGCCGTCTGGTGGGGACATCAATGCCTGAGCAATCTCGCCGAGCTCCTCGCGGACCGGGATCTCGAATTGCTGGCGCTTGTCCACGACCGCGTCGGCGAACCTGACAATCCCCACCATCAAGCAGTCTTAAGCAATTCCCTGGACCTGCCGCCGGCGACGCCTGCCGCCTGGATCGCTCTGGCAGCGGTATGGCGCGACCCGACCCTCGACATGGTGTCGACCGGGTTTCCTGCCGCCCATGCTGTCAATGCCGGAATTCTGGCCGGACTGGCCCGCGCCTCGCTGGCGGACCGGTTTGCCGTGCTTTCAGCCTTTGTCGACATGGGCATTCAGATGGTGGAGATGGAGGCGTAACGGCATTCGCCGATCCCTGCGCGCCGTCCGTCATCGCTGGCATCAGCCGGCATTATTGGCAGCCGCCTTGCGCCCATCTGGCCAGCGCGACCTTGAAGCGGGTACCGAGCGGATGCTGCAGGCGCAGGACCGAGACGTCGTTGGCTGCGAAATTCTTCGCCTGTTCGCAAAGCCGGGCCTCATTCCACTGATGGCAGGTGTTGCAGTGCTTGCCTTCCCAGACCGACTTGTCGAGGCCTTCCACCGGACTGAAAAGCGGTTCGCCCTTGATTAGTTGGGCGATGCTCTTGCCGTCGATCGCCGGGTCGCCGAACTTGACGGGACGATCGAAAAGGATAGGGCCGTCGGTAGCCAGCTTCGGGATTTTCGCGCGCAGAGTGTCAAGCGCAAGCTGGTCGTCATTCCGGCCTGACGAAGCGCGGGTGTTGCGCGTGCCAGAGTCGGCTTGAGCCGGCGGGGTGCTCGCCTCGCCGACGATCAGCGGCGCGTTGAGATCGACCTTGTGCAGGACGACCTCGGTGGTCAAAGAGACATTGATCCAGGGGCGTTGCTTGCCGGCGGTCGCCTTGAAGACGTCGCTGGTCACCCTGTTCATTGCCTCGGTGATGGAGACATTGGATTCCCCAATGTGCTGAAGCAATGCCGTCGTGAAGGGCGAGTGGTCGCCAGACCCGTCATAGGCGAGCTGGTTGGGACTGGCGGCAAAGGCGACGAGCGTTCCAGCGCCGCCATTCTCGATCGGAATTTCCGCAAGGCCGCTGCTTGCACCCTTGATGCCGGCGGTCTTTGCCAGCACATCCGCCAGGGGATTGTCCCGGCATGCGTCCAGAAACACCAGCCTTATGCTCGTCTCGCGAGACATCTGCCGCAAAATGAAATCGACCGACACGGCCTCAAAGTCGAGCGAGGTCTCGTCTTCGAGCGCGGCATCCACCGGAAGCAGATAGTTCTTGCCCGAAACCTGCAGGCCATGGCCGGCATAGAAGAAAAGCGCCACATCGGCGCCGCGCACCTGCTTGGCGAACTGGGCGACCGTCGTCTGTGTCTGCTGCTTGGTGAGGTCGAAGCCAGAGACCACCTCGAAACCAAGGTTCTGCAGGCGCTCGGCCATCGCCTGGGCATCGCGTGCCGGATTGGCCAGCGGCGCGGCGTGCTGATATTGCGAGTTGCCGAGCACCAGCGCGATACGGCGCTCGGCACTGGCGGCCGTCAAAGTCAAAAGCAGGACAAGCCCGACAAGGCCGGCGCCGCGAAGCAAGACCGCGCAAAAGGCGATTGTACGGGAGCCCACCCCGACCTCAGTTCGCGAGTTTCGTGGCGGAGAATTCGATCCGCCGGTTGAGCGCCTTGTTCTTCGGCGTGTCGTTGGCGGCAACCGGGCTCTCCTCGCCATGGCCGGCGGCACTGATCTGCTGACGCGGCACGCCATCGGCGACCAACGCATCGGCAACGGCCTGCGCGCGCCGTTCGGAGAGCGCTTTGTTTGCCTCGGGCGAGCCGTCCGAGTCCGTGTAGCCGGACACCTCCACCTTCAAGGCCGGGCATTTGCCGACGACACCTTCAACTTCGGCGAGCAGCGGACGGCTCTTGGCATCGAGACGGGCGCTGGCCGGGCGAAAGTAGATGGCGCCGGTGCGCGACAACACCGCAAACCGGTTGAGGCACTCTTCGTCGCTGAAATTGGCCTTCGCGGCGTCGGTGGCCACGGGACCGACATCGGCGGCGCCGGCAGCGACCGTCTGCACAGCGGCCGGCTTGCTGCCGTCGGCGACAAAGACGAAGTCGAAGGACACCGAGGCGGTAGGCACGATGTTCGTCACATTGGCGGCCTGCTGCAGCTTGTCGACGTTCGGCAGCAGGCCGAAATCCTCGACATGCACGGCGACGGGAGCCTCTGACGCGACTGAAACCTGAGCGTCGCTGATCATGGTTACAACGACGCTCGCCTCCAGATCCTTGTCGACGCCATGCAGGCTCAGCCGGAACGGTAGGGTTGCCTTGATCCGGCGTTTGGCCGGCAAGTCGGCAAAGGCGGTCGGGTCCACCTTCGCCGTCAGCTCGGCCGTCGGATACTTGAATGTTTCGAAGAACAGGAAGCGCATGCGCACATTGCGCAAGTCGACGCCCGTATCAACCGAATTGAGGTCGAAGCTGACCTTGGCATCACCCGCAGCGCTGAGCGTGCCGGTGATATTCCTGATCTTGTTGGTCTCGACGATCGTGTTCTTCTTGACCGACTGATAGGTGAGCACCGAGGCGTCAGGATCGAGCGTCCAGTTCGGCGCGGCGTTGGCGGCGTGCGGTTCGAAGACCAGCAAGCCCAGCAGCGCGGCAAGGGCCAGGCGAAAGACTGCGGCCTTCACTCGCACTTTTCGACAGAATGCGACGCCTTCGAACATGGAACGCCCCCACCAGGACAACCTATCTCGATACCGCAGAAAATAGGAGCATAGAGCACTTGCCCTTGCTTGGCGAGCGGTTACGGCCGGCGGTAGTGTCTAAAACTGAGACACTACCCGGCAGGCCATGGCAGCCGCGACCTGAACTCAACTACCCGAGAGTTTGACTTGCGAGGGCATAGGTCACCGGTGCAACCGCGCCGTCGACGGCAAAATCGGCGAGGCGTTTGCCCATCGACATGGTGAGCACCGTGTCGAAAATAGTCATTCCGCTGTGCGACAGAAACGCTGCAAAATCGCCATTGGCCATATGGGTGTCGATCCTAAGGAATGACCCCGAATTGTCGGCCACGTGCGGCCGGACGACAGCGACGGCATCGGCGTCGCTTTCCGCCACCACCGGGCCCACGACGTGGCCCCGCCCGAACGGCCGACAGAGCGCGAACGCGTTCAGCTTGTCATCCTTGAAAAGACCGTAGCCGGCCGAGTGCACGAAAAGCTTTTCGATGAGTGCGGCCCGTCTCACGCCAAATCCTGCCGCGTCGAGCGCGATCGCTGCCGGAATATCCCTTGCGTCCAGTCTTCGGACATCGCCCCGAAAATCCGCCGGCCTGCCCATCGTCTCGGCGCGGGCGATGCCCTGGCATTGATAGACCGTCTTTTCCGGTTGGAAGTCGAGGGAGAGATAGAGCCGCCGTGCCGCGCGGGTTGCATTCAGGCGCAGATCGCGCCCGGCGACGTTCTCAAAGACCCGCTTCATCAGCCATTGCCCCGCCCCCAGCGTCTGAAGTCGCGGCGACGTGATGACCATCCCCACGGTGGACAGACCATCGCCATGCTCGAACCACATGGCCGAGCCGAGCACCCGGCCAATCTCATCGAGCGCCACGAATCCCTGCCCCAGTTCACGCAGAAATTGCCAGTCCTCGGCGCGATGCGGCCATCCCACGGACAGGGAGAGCGCATGCAACCGGTCCAGCTCGACATCTTCAATGTCGCCTACCTGCATCGAGAAGGCATCAATTTTAAGGCTTTCGGACGGCTTCAAGTTCATGCCCTTGAACGATTTCCGTGGTGGAGGGACACCCAATGCCCCCTGGACCTGCGCACGCTAAACAGTCACGACAAGATGATCTGTTCGAATGCAGCGCGCCAACGCAAGATTCAACTGAAACATTTCCGCTTTCGGCACGCAATCGCGAATGAACGCCTACATCCTCGACGTTACCGGTCCGGCGAACCCGGAATGCCAAATCTCCAAATGCCTTGAGGGCTGGAATGGACGTCTTCGACATCCTCGACCGTCTCGTCGCCTTTCGATCGGTCGCCGGCGAGCCGAATGGCGATATCGCCGGCTGGATCGCGGCCTATCTCGCGGAACACGGAACTCTGGTCAGAGTGCTTCCAGGGCCAGAAGGCGATCGTTCCAATCTTTTCGCCACAATCGGGCCCGCCGATATTCCGGGCTACATCCTATCCGGTCACATGGACGTCGTCCCCGCCGGCGAGCCGCAATGGAGTTCGGCCCCTTTCGGACTGCGCCGGGATGGCGAACGGCTCTATGGACGCGGCACCACGGACATGAAGGGATTTCTGGCTGCAGTGCTCGCGGCCGTGCCTGCGCTGGCTGGACTGCGCCTTGCCAGGCCAATCCACCTCGCCTTCTCCTATGACGAGGAGGTGGGATGCCGCGGCGTGCCGCATTTGATCGCCCGCCTTCCCGACCTCTGCGCGAAGCCGCTCGGCGTCATCGTCGGCGAGCCGAGCGGCATGCGCGCCGTGCGCGGCCACAAGGGCAAGGCCGCCGCCCGCGTGACGATCAAAGGGCGCTCCGGCCATTCCTCGCGGCCCGATCTCGGGCTCAACGCCATCCACGCCATGGCCGGTGCGCTGAGCGCGGCCGTGAGCGAAGCCGAGCGGCTGACGAACGGTCCGTGCGACCCTGCCTTCGAGCCGCCCTACTCCTCACTGCAAGCGGGCGTTGTGGCGGGCGGACAGTCGGTCAACATCATCCCCGACACCTGCACGCTGGATCTGGAGGCTCGCGCCATACCCGGGGTTGACCCGGCCAGCCTGCTTGCACCGGTAAAGGCGCGGGCAGATGCGCTTGCGGCCCAAGGCTTTCGGGTCGAGTGGACGCCGATGAGTGCCTATCCGGCGCTGTCACTGCCGCAAGACGCGGCACTGGCGGGACTGCTGCGCGAGTTGACAGGCGAGGTGCCGCTTGCCGCCGTCAGCTACGGCACGGAGGCCGGACTTTACCAGGCCGCCGGGATCGATGCGATCATCTGCGGACCGGGCAACATCGATCGCGCCCACAAGCCGGATGAGTACATAGTCTCCAGCGAACTCGCCGCCTGCCGGCGATTGATCGAGGCGCTGGGCGCCCGTTGCGCGGCTTGAAGAGAGCGGATGACATTCCTGTTCAATTCCGATGCGCGCCGCGGGGCGATCTTCGCCGAGGCGTTCGCGCGAGAACTGCCGGACGTCCCCTTCACGATGGATGCCGCAACGGTCGACCCCGACGCGGTGCGGTATCTCATTACCTGGACCGCACCAGATAACCTCGCGCGCTACAGGAACCTGGAGATCCTGTTTTCGATTGGCGCCGGCGTGGACCAGTTTCGCCTCGATAGCTTACCGGAGCAGGTGAAGATCGTGCGTACGATTGAGGAAGGCATCGTGCGCATGATGCAGGAATATGCGACGCTTGCCGTGCTCGCGCTCCACCGCAACCTACCGGCCTACATGGCGCAGCAGCGCGCAGGCGAATGGCGCGATATCCCGCAGTTGCAGGCCGGGTCGCGCCGGATTGGCGTGCTCGGCCTCGGGCAGCTCGGCCAAGCCGTCCTCGACCGGCTGAAGCTCTTCGGCTTCCCGCTCGCAGGATGGAGCAGATCGCCGCGGCAGATCGACGGCGTGACCTGCCATCATGGCGAGCCAGGGTTGGAGGGGATGCTCGCGGTCAGCGACATAGTGATCTGCCTGTTGCCATTGACCGAGGATACACGCGGTTTCCTCAATGCCGACCTGTTTGCGAAGCTGCCCAGGGGCGCGGCCCTCGTCCACACCGGCCGAGGGCCGCAGCTCGATCACGAGGCGCTTGTCGCGGCGCTCGACCACGGCCGCCTTTCGGCGGCGATGATCGACGTGACCGATCCCGAACCGCTGCCGACCAGTCATCCTTTCTGGCGGCATCCGAAGATCATCCTGACCCCGCATGTCGCCAGCGTCACCCAGCCCGCGACCGCCGCGCGCGCCGTCATCGAAAACATCCGACGCCACCGCGCCGGCCTCGATCCCATCGGGCTCGTCGACCGGTCGCGCGGCTATTGAGTCCAATCTGAAAGGTCATCCCTTGTCCCTGCTCAAGACCGTCGATACCAGTCCTGCCTTCCCGCCGCGCGAATCCAGGGCACTTCCCGAACGGCTGATTGCCGGCAACCCCGCCTTCAAGACCTGGGCGCAGGACGCCGCCAAGGGCGATCTCGTCCATACCGGCGTCTGGGAAGCGACGCCCGGCGAGACGCGCTCGATCAAGGGCGAGACTTTCGAATTCTGCCATATCCTCACCGGCGTGATCGAGATCACACCCGACGACGGCGAGGCGGTGACCTACCGCGCCGGAGACAGTTTCGTGATGAAGCCCGGCTTCACCGGTGTCTGGAAGACCATCGAGACGGTGCGCAAGATCTACGTCACGGTAGGATGATGGCTCCGCCTGAGGCGCTGGCCTCGGCCACAGATTTTGCCGTCCCTCATTGCCAGCACGCAACAATCATCCGCGACCGATCGCCGAACGGCGCATGCTGCGCTCCTGCCCGCGCTAGGTTCGTCCAGAGCAACTGAAAGTAGGCACCCATGGGCCTGAGCTTCGACCCGGACACCGTCACCCTTCCCGTCGGCCATTTTATCGGTGGAGAACTCATCGCGGCCCAGGGTGCCATCGAGATGCGCCGACCGTCGGATGGGAAAGCATACGCCGCCAGCGCCCTGGCCGACGTCGATACGGTCGATCGGGCGGTGGCAAGCGCCAAGGCGGCGCTGAAGGCCAGCAACTGGGGTGGCGTCCGGCCACGCGAGCGCACCAGGGCACTTCAGGCCTGGGCCGATCTGATCGAGGCGAAAGCAGAAACGCTGGCCAGGATCGAGGCTCTGTGCTCCACCCGGCCCGTTGGCCAGCTCGTAGCCGGCGACATCGCCATAACCGCGGAGCAGATCCGCTTCTTTGCCGAATTCGCCGACAAGGAAGGCAGCGAGCTGGTGCCGACCGACGACGCCAGTCTCGGCATGATTATGAGCGAACCTTATGGCGTGGTCGGTGCGATCACGCCGTGGAACTTCCCCGTCTCGATGGCTGGCTGGAAGCTCGGTCCGGCACTGGCCGCGGGCAATGCGGTCGTGCTGAAGCCGTCGGAAATGACGCCCTTTTCCGCAGTCTGCATGGCACAACTCGCCGTGAGGGCAGGCTTGCCGGCCGGGCTTATAAACGTGGTCCTGGGAGACGGCCCAACGACTGGAACGGCGCTGACCGGCCATCCCGAGATCGCCAAGGTCAGCTTCACCGGCTCAACCCGCGCCGGTTCGGCCATCATGGAGAACGTCGCTCGCACCGGCGTCAAGCCGATGACGCTGGAACTCGGCGGCAAGAGCCCGCAGATCGTCTTTGCCGATGCCGATCTAGAGAAGGCAGCGACGGCGATCGCCGGCAGCGTCACCTTCAATGCCGGCCAGGCCTGTGTGGCTGGCACGCGCCTGATCGTCGAGAAGAGCGTGGCCGACAGGCTGACGGCCACGATTCTGGAGAAGATGAAGGCGGTGCGGCCCGGCCCGACCTGGGACGAGGCGACACAGTATTCGCCTGTTATCTCGGAACGGCAGCGGGCGCGTGTCGACGGCATCGTGCGGGCCGCGGTCGAAGCCGGCGGCCAATGCCTGACTGGCGGCGCCATCATGGACAGCCCAGGCTATTTCTACGAGCCGACGCTGATCACGGATGTCGACCAGGCCAATCCGGCGATCGTCGAGGAAATCTTCGGTCCGGTCCTGACCGTCCAGACCTTCGAGACCGAGGAAGAGGCGCTGGCGCTGTCCAGTCACCCGATCTACGGACTGGCATCCGGCCTGTTCACCTCCGACCTGTCCCGCACCATCCGTTTCGGGCGAAAGCTTGAAGCGGGCACGGTCTGGGTCAACCGTTACAGCCGCTCGCGCGACCATATCCTGCCGACCGGCGGCTACAAGCGCTCCGGCATCGGCAAGGACCTTGGCCGCGAGGCCTATCTCGCCAACCGCAGGACCAAGAGCGTCCTGATCAGCCTGTGAAGAGAAGCCGATGAAGTCTTATTCGATCGCCCTGATCCCCGGTGACGGCATTGGCCGCGATGTCACCTCGGCCGCCTGGACGGTGCTGGAAACGGCAGCCGGACAATCCGGCTTTGCCTTGACCGGAACCGAGTTCCCCTGGTCCTGCAAATTCTACAAGGATACCGGCCGCATGATGCCGCAGGACGGCATCGAGACCTTGCGCGGCTTCGACGCCATTCTACTGGGCGCCGTCGGCTGGCCAGCGGAAGTGCCGGATTCCGTTTCGCTGCACGGTCTGCTGCTGCCGATTCGCAAGGCATTCGTGCAGTACGCCAACATCCGGCCGCACCGCCTGCTGCCGGGCGTGACAGGGCCGCTGCGGGCGGAAGGTTTCGACATATTGTGCATCCGCGAGAACACCGAAGGCGAATATTCGGGCGCCGGCGGGCGCGTGCATCAAGGCACGCTGGACGAGGTCGCCGTGGAGACCTCGATCTTCACCCGTGCGGGCGTCGAGCGCATCCTGCGCTTCGGCTTCGAGCAGGCGCGGACACGTAACGGCAAGCTGGCTTCCGTCACCAAGTCCAACGCGCAGAAATACTCGATGGTGTTCTGGGACGAGATCACCCGCAAGCTGGCCGCGGAGTACTCCGACGTCGCTGTGACCAGCTATCATGTCGACGCGCTCGCCGCGCGCATGATCATGGCGCCGGCGAGCCTCGACGTGGTCGTCGCCTCCAACCTGTTTGGCGATATCCTCACCGACATCGGCGCGGCAATCCAGGGCGGGCTCGGCTACGCAGCCTCGGCCAACATCAATCCCGACCGCTCGGCGCCGTCCATGTTCGAGCCGGTGCACGGCTCCGCACCCGACATCGCACATCTGGGCATCGCCAATCCGATCGCCACCATCTGGTCCGGCGCCATGATGCTCGATCACCTCGGCGAAAAGGCCGCGGCGGTCCGCGTCATGAAGGCGGTCGAAGCCGCAACCGCCAGAGGCATAGGCACCATTCCCGGCAAGGACCGCACGGACGCCATCACGGCCGCGGTCGTTGCGGCGCTCACCTGATTTGAAGGTCGTTCGATGAAAAACCTGAAGGAAAAAAGCCTCTTCCGCGAAGCCGGCCTGATCGGCGGTGAATGGGTCACTGCCGGGTCCGGCAAGACGGTCGACGTGATCGATCCGGCGACCCAGGCCACGATCGGCACAGTGCCCGACATGGCCGGTGCGGAGACCCGTGCGGCCATAGAGGCCGCCACTTCCGCCCATGGCGACTGGAAGAAGAAGACCAATGCCGAGCGCGCGGCACTGCTCGAAGCCTGGCATGGTCTGATGCTCGCGCATCTGGACGATCTGGCACTGATCCTGACCACGGAACAGGGCAAGCCGCTGGACGAAGCCAAGGGCGAGATCCGCTACGGCGCGTCCTTCGTCAAATGGTTCGCGGAGGAAGCACGCCGCATCAACGGCCACACTATCCCCTCGCCCACGCAAGACCGCCGCATCATCGTGCTGAAGGAACCGGTCGGCGTCTGCGGCATCATCACGCCATGGAATTTTCCGAATGCCATGATCACACGGAAGGTCGCGCCGGCATTGGCCGCCGGCTGCACGGTGGTGATCAAACCGTCCGAGTTCACGCCCTATTCGGCGCTGGCGCTCGGCGTGCTTGCCGAACGGGCCGGCATCCCAGCCGGTGTCATCAACATCGTCACTGGCATGCCGACCGACATCGGCAACGAGATCATGGCCAACGAGACCGTTCGCAAGATCTCTTTCACCGGCTCGACGCGCGTCGGCTCGCTGCTGATGCGTGGCGCTGCCGACGGCGTGAAGCGGCTCAGCCTCGAACTCGGCGGCAACGCGCCCTTCATCATCTTCGACGACGCCGACCTCGACCTTGCCGTCGAGGGCGCGCTTGTCTCGAAGTTCCGCAATGGCGGCCAGACCTGCGTCTGCGCCAACCGCATCCTCGTCCAGGCCGGGGTCTATGAAACCTTCGCCGCCAAGCTTTCCGCCCGCGTCAACGCCATGACGGTCGGACCCGGCACGCAGCCCGGCGTCGCCATCGGGCCGATGATCAACATGGCTGCGATCGCGAAGATCAACCGCCACGTCGAGGACGCGCTCGCTAAGGGTGCTGCGATCATCACCGAGATGCCGGTACTGCCGGAGGGTCGCCAGTATGTCGCGCCGCTGGTGCTGAGCGGCGCCACAAAGGACATGCAACTCGCCGGCGAAGAGACGTTCGGCCCGGTTGCGCCGCTTTTCCGTTTCGAGACGGAAGAGGAGGCGATCGCGCTGGCCAATGGCACGCCCTACGGGCTTGCCTCCTACTTCTACACCGAGAATTTGAAACGCGCCTGGCGCGTCGGCGAGGCGCTGGAGTTCGGCATGGTGGGCTTGAACACGGGTTCGGTCTCGATGGAGGTGGCTCCCTTCGGCGGCGTCAAGCAATCCGGCCTCGGGCGCGAGGGCGCGCAGGCCGGCATCGAGGAATATCTCGAGATGAAAAGCTTCCACATTGGCGGGCTGGGCTGAGGCAATTTCGCCGAAGCCCCGACAGGGCCAGAGCGGCGATCACTGAATCCGGTCGAGCGCCTTGTAGTAGAGCCCGACCATCGGCAGGAACCAGGGTTTGCCGGAATAGCCAGGGATAGATGGCCATTCGAGTCCTTTCAGCGGATTGCGGTCCTCACGGCCGAGCATGGCATCGGCCAGGATCATGCCGAGATGGGTGGAGAGCTGCGCACCGTGGCCGGAATAGCCCATCGCGAACCAGACACCGTCATGGTAACCGGCGCGCGGGAAGCGGTCCTTGGTCATGTCTACCAGCCCGCCCCAGCAATAGTCGATCTCGACCTTGGCGAGCTGTGGGAAGATCGCCGCGAGGCCTGCCCGCAAGATCTGCCCGCTTCTGGCGTCGGAGCGCTGGTCCGATGTCGCCGAGAAGCGTGCGCGGCCGCCGAAAATCAGCCGGTTATCAGGCGACAGGCGGAAGTAATTGCCGATGTTCATCGAGGTCACGCATGTCCGGTTGCCGGGCATGGTCGCTGCGATCTCGGCGTCGCTCAACGGCCGCGTGGCGATGATGAAGCTGCCGACGGCGATGATCCTGCGACGGAAATAATCGAAATTCGGCGTGGTGTAGGCGCCGGTCGCCACCAGCACATTGTCGGCGCTGATGCGGCCACGCGAAGTGGTCAGCTCATGCCTGCTGCCGACCTGCTTGCGATCCGTTACCACCGTGTTCTCATGGATGACGGCGCCATGACGGGTGGCGGCGGTGGCGAGACCCATCACATAGCGACCCATATGCATCATGGCGCTCTTCTTCGACAACATCGCGCCATGGAAGGGCGAGCCAATCTCGGATTTGAGGTCGGCCGCCGACAGCAGCGCCGTGTCCGGATCCACCTCCGCATGGAGGGCTTCGAAATTGCGTGTGATCGCTTCGAAATGCTGAGGCTTGGAGGCGAGCTTCAGCTTGCCGGCACGGCGAAAATTGCAGTCGATGCCTTCTTCGGCGACCAACGCCTCGATGGTATCGACGGAACTGTCGAGCGCCCGGTAAAGCGCGATTGCGCGGTCCTTGCCGAGCTCGGACCTGGCCGAGAGGTAGCTGTGGGCGAGGCCGTTGTTGAGGTGGCCGCCATTGCGGCCGGATGCGCCCCAGCCGACCCGTTGCGCCTCCAGCACCGCCACCTTGGCACCGGCCTTCGCCAGCTGACGGGCGGCGGCGAGACCGGTGAAGCCGCCGCCGACGATGGCGACGTCATAGTGCCCCTCGACGGGGCCTTGAGCCCCCCCGGAAAACATCGGGGCGGTGTCGTGCCAATAGGAGTGCAGCTTCATCGGCAATCCGCCCGTTTCAGAGTCCAACCACGCCCGCGAGACCGGAAATATCCGCGATCTCGACATAGCCGTAATACGGGTTGGCCGGTTCGTGCCCGCGATTGACCCAGACCTTGTTCTTGATCCCGAGATCGTGCGCCGACATCAGGTCGTAACGGAACGAAGACGAGCAGTGAAGAATGTCTTCCGGACCGCAGCCCAGCATGTCGAGCATGTATTCGAAAGCCTGGAAGCGGGGCTTGTAGGCCTGCGCCTGCTCGGCCGTGTAGACGGCATGGAAGGGCGCGCCGAGCTTCTCGACATTGGACATGATCTGCGCGTTCATGGCGTTGGACAGGATGACCAGCGGAATTTCCCTGGCGACCTTCGCCAGGCCGGCCGGAACATCCGCGTGGGGTCCCCAGGTCGGGACGCGGTCATAGACCATGCTGGCGTCGTCGGCGCTGAAGGCGACGCCGTTGCGCTTGCAGGAGCGCTCGAGCGCGTTGTGGACGACGTCGGCATAGGGCTTCCAGTCGCCCATGATCTCGTCAAGCCGATAAGCCGCGAAGTTCTTGATGAACTCCTGCATGCGCGGTTCGTCGAGCCGGCTCCCGTAGAGGTCGCGCGCCGCTTCCGCCATCTGGAAATGGGTCAACGTGCCGTAGCAGTCGAAGGTGATGTATTTGGGCCTGAAGGAAGCCATGTCCGTCGATCTCCGGTGGAAGCACATCCGCATTGGGATGTATTTCATCATAGGACGGCAGGCAGCGACCCACCTGACCGAAATCGCCCTTCTGAAAGCAGAAAGTTCCGTATCCGCCATACGGTTTGGCACGCTGTAGCATCCGGGCGGCCAATGAGGCCGCCTTCCGCGGGTTGAAACGCATCCGCTGCAGGCGGCGCCAGCACAAGATGCGGCGCACGCCTCGCGCTACGGCGAAAGATACCGCCCAGACCGGCGCCTTCAGACGATCTGCGGCGCGCCGATGGTCGAGACTTATGGCAGACGGAAGGATGCCTCATGCAGCAGGACGAGATAGAACTTCGGGCCTTCGAACCTGACCATATCGAGGGCGCGGTGACGCTTTCCCGCCAGGAGAACTGGCCGCATCGCCCGCAGGACTGGCAGATGGCGCTGCAGCTCTCCAGGGGCGTCGTCGCGCTCGACAGTCACGGCCAGGTTGCCGGAACCATCCTGGTCACGCCCTATGGCGTCGACTGCGCCATGATCAACATGGTGATCGTCGACAGGAATGTACGCGGCAAGGGGCTCGGACGCCGGCTGATGGAACGGGCCTTCGCCCTGTCCGATGATCGTCCGCTGCGGCTTGTCGCGACGCTGGGCGGGATGCCTCTTTATGAGAAGCTGGGCTTTGTGCCCTCCGGCACCATCCTGCAGCATCAGGGCAAGGTTGCGGACCTTGGTGCGCCCGGTGGCGTGGAAGCCGCAGGCATCGACGATCTATCTGAAATCAAGGCGCTGGACCGCGATGCCTATGGCGCCGACCGTGAAGCCCTGGTCGATGCGCTGGCCGAGCGGGGGCAATTCGCGATCATCCGCCGCAACGGCGCCATCGAGGCCTATGCCGCGATCCGCCCGTTTGGGCGCGGCGAGGTGATCGGCCCGGTCATCGCCGGAAATGCCGAGGATGCCAGGACCCTGATCCGCTTCTTCGCCGCTTCGCGCCCCGGCGCCTTCCTGCGGGTGGATACCGACAGCAGAACGGGTATCGCTGGCTGGCTCGAGGAAATCGGCCTCGCCCATGTCGGCGGCGGCGTGACCATGGACCGTCCGCCCGGTAAGAGTGCGGAACAGGCCAGGCCGAAAGTTTACGCACTCGCCAACCAGGCGCTCGGCTAGTCCGGAGGATAACAATGCTCGCCAATTCCCTGATCGAACTCGACCGCGCCCACCTCATTCATCCGGTCGCCTCATATCGCGGCCATGAGGCGCTCGGCGTGCGTGTCCTGAAATCGGCGAAGGGCGCGACCGTGACCGAAGCGTCCGGCCGGCAACTCGTCGACGGCTTCGCAGGGCTGTGGTGCGTCAATGCCGGTTACGGCCACGACAGCATCGTCGAGGCCGCGGCCCGGCAGATGCGCGAGCTTCCCTACGCCACCGCCTATTTCGACCTCGGCTCGGAGCCGGCCATCCGGCTCGCCTCGGAGCTGGCCGAGCGCGCGCCCGGGGATCTCAACCATGTCTTTTTCACGCTTGGCGGGTCCGACGCGGTCGACAGCACGGTCCGTTTCGTTCGCTACTACTGGAATGCCAGGGGCGAGCCGAAACGCGACCAGTTCATTTCAATCGAACAGGGTTATCACGGTTCGTCGGTGGTTGGCGCGGGCCTGACCGCCCTCCCCGCCTTTCACGCCGGCTTCGGCATTCCCTTCGAATGGCAGCACAAGATCCCCTCCCCCTATCCCTATCGCAACCCGGTCGGCGAAGATGGCAACGCGATCATCGCCGCGTCGCTCGCCGCGCTGAAGGCCAAGATCGAGGCGATCGGGCCGGGGCGGGTCGCCGCCTTCTACGCCGAGCCGATCCAGGGCTCGGGCGGCGTCATCGTCCCGCCGAAAGGCTGGATCAGGGCGATGCGCGAGCTCTGCCAGGAGCATGGCATCCTGTTCATCGCCGACGAGGTGATCACCGGCTTCGGCCGCACGGGACCCCTGTTCGCCTGCACGGAAGAAGAGATTGTTCCCGACTTCATCACGACGGCGAAGGGGCTGACCTCGGGCTATGTTCCCATGGGCGCTGTGTTCATGGCCGATCATGTCTATGACGTCATCGCCGATGGCGCTGGCAACTCGGCCGTCGGCCACGGCTACACCTATTCCGCCCATCCCGTCAGCGCCGCCGTCGCGCTCGAGGTGCTGAAGCTCTACGAGGACGGCGGCCTGCTGGAAAACGGCGTCAAGGCCGGCGCTCGACTGATGGCGGGTCTGGAGGGTCTGAGAGACCACCCGCTCGTCGGCGACGTGCGCGGCCGCGGCATGCTCGCAGCGATCGAGCTGGTGGTCGACAAGCAGAAGAAGACGCCGCTTCCGGTGTCGGCGATGCCGGCGCGGCGGGTCTTCGACAGGGCGTGGGACAACGGGCTGATCATCCGCGCTTTTGCTAACGGGGTTCTCGGCTACGCACCGCCGCTCTGCTGCACCGACGCCGATATCGACGCGATCATCGAGCGCACGCGCCGAACGCTGGACCAGACACTGGACGATCCTGATATCCGCAGGGCACTGGCATGACGGCGGCGAAATATGTCGTGTCTCGAAATATCGCCGGAGCAGACGATTTCGCAATTTTGTGCCGCCCCTTCCCGCCTTTTCGGCGAATCCAGCGCGGGGGAAGTGCCAGACTGCTCATAAGACAAGGCCAGGAAGCCCGGATTTCCGGGCCTTCGAAAAGGCCGACGCCCCGGACAGCACGGAATTTTGTTCTGTTCAGCACCATGCAATTCGGCCGCGCGCAGAGGAGAGCCAGTGTTGGCCAGGGACTTTAGCGAATTCAAATACATGACCTTCGACGTCGTCGGCACGCTGATCGACTTCGAAGGCGGTATTACGACCTGCCTGGCCGGGATTGCCGCCGACACTGGCGTCTCCATCGATGGCGAAGCCGCGCTGGCTCTGTACCGGCAGGCCCGCTACATGCCTGATGCGGGCCTGTTTCCTGACGATCTGGTGCGTGTCTACATGGTCATCGCGCCGCGGCTCGGCCTGCCAGCCGAGGAGAAATACGGCGTCCGGCTGCGGGATTCGGCCGGCGTCTGGCAAGGCTTCGCCGACAGCGCGGCGGCATTGGCCGAGCTTGCGAAATCCCACAAACTGATCGCCATGACCAATGCCCGGCGCTGGGCGCTTGACCATTTCGAGAAGCAACTGGGATCGCCTTTCTTCGCCACCTTCACGGCCGACGATACAGGCACGGAAAAACCGGACCCGGCGTTCTTCCAGACGGTCTTCGATTTCGTGTCTTCCCGGGGCGACAGCAAGGACGACATCCTGCACGTCGCGCAGAGCCAATATCACGACATCGGCATATCGCGGGCGCTCGGCCTGACCAATTGCTGGATCGAGCGCCGGCACGCCCAGAAGGGCTATGGCGGCACGATCGAGCCCGAGCGCTTCACCGCGCCGGACTACCACTTCACGTCGATGGCGGCCCTTGCCGCGGCCGTGCGGGAAAGCCTGAAGGAAAGAATCTGAGCTCAAACCCGGAAAGCCGCAGCAAGACGAGCAAGCCGGAAAACAAACAGAAAGGGGAATGATATGACCGACAAGATCACGAACTGGACCAGCGCAGACGATGCCATGGTCGAAAATGCCATCCGGCGGGGCGCGAGCCGCCGCGAACTCCTCAAGATGCTGCTGGCCGGCGGCGCCGCGGTTGCCGCTGGCAGCCTGGTGCTTGGCCGCGCCACCAATGCCGTCGCCGCCACGCCGGTTTCCGGTGGAGCGTTCAAGGCCGCCGGCTGGTCGTCCTCGACCGCCGACACGCTCGATCCGGCAAAGGCGTCGCTCTCCACCGACTATGTCCGTTGCTGCTCGCTCTATAACCGCCTGACTTTCCTCGACAAGGACGGCGTCACGCAGATGGAACTGGCCGAAAGCTTCGACAGCAAGGACGCCAAGACCTGGACCGTGAAACTGCGCAAGGGCGTCACCTTCCACGACGGCAAGGACCTCACCACCGACGATGTCGTCTACTCGCTGAAGCGCCATCTCGACAAATCGGTTGGTTCCAAGGTCGCCAAGATCGCCGCGCAGATGACCGGCTTCAAGGCAGTCGACAAGTCGACGGTGGAAATCACGCTGGCCGACCCGAATGCCGACCTTCCGACCATCCTGGCGCTGCACCACTTCATGATTGTCCAGGACGGCACTACGGACTTCTCCAAGGGCAACGGCACTGGCGCCTTCGTGCTGCAAACGTTCGAGCCGGGTGTGCGGTCGGTCGTCACCAAGAACAAGAACTACTGGAAATCGGGCAAGCCCTACCTCGACTCCTTCGAGTTCATCGCCATCAGCGACGACAGCGCCCGCGTCAACGCCCTGCTTTCCGGTGACATCAATTTTGCGGCTTCCATCAATCCGCGCGCGATGAAGCTTATCGGCGGCCAGCAGGGCTTCGAGCTGTCGAAGACGACCTCGGGCAACTACACGGACCTCAACATCCGGCTCGACATGGACCCGGGCAGCAAGGCCGACTTCGTGGCCGGCATGAAGTATCTCGTCAATCGCGAGCAGATCGTCAAATCGGCACTGCGGGGTCTCGGCGAAATCGGCAACGACCAGCCCGTCTCGCCGGCGAATATCTTCCACAATCCCGACATCAAGCCGAAGGCTTTCGACCCGGACAAGGCGAAGTTCCACTTCCAGAAGTCAGGTTTACTCGGCCAGTCCATCCCGGTGATCGCTTCGGACGCCGCCACCTCGTCGATCGACATGGCGGTAATCATCCAGGCAGCCGGCGCAGATATCGGCATGAAGCTCGATGTCCAGCGTGTCCCCGCCGACGGCTATTGGGACAATTACTGGCTCAAGGCGCCGATCCATTTTGGCAACATCAATCCGCGGCCGACGCCCGACATCCTGTTTTCGCTCCTCTACGCTTCCAACGCGCCCTGGAACGAAAGCCAGTACAAGTCCGAGAAGTTCGACAAGCTGCTCGTCGAGGCGCGCGGCTCGCTCGATCAGGCCAAGCGCAAGGAAATCTACAACCAAATGCAGGTCATGGTCTCCGAGGAGGCCGGCACCATCATCCCGGCCTACATTTCCAACGTGGATGCCCTCTCCAGCAAGGTGAAGGGTTTGGAGGCGAACCCGCTCGGTGGCATGATGGGCTACGCAATGGCGGAGTATCTCTGGCTCGAAGCCTGAGAGGCGCCTGCCAGGGACCGGACAGCCGGCCCCTGGCACCTATTGCGCAACATGGCTTGGCCGAACGCAACCGCAGGAGCGCTTCCATGACGTCTGGGGTTCTAAACCTCGTGCTGAAGCGGCTCGCGATCGCGGTCGTCACGCTTATGATCGTCCTGTTCGCAGTGTTTTTCGCCACCAGCATGCTGCCTGGCGACACCGCGTCGATCCTGCTCGGCCAGGCGGCGACTCCGGAAGCCGTCGCCGGCCTGCGCGAAGCCATGCACCTCAACGATCCGGCAATCCTTCGCTTCCTGCGCTGGCTTTTTGGCCTTCTCCACGGCGATCTCGGCACCTCCTATGCCAATGAGATGCCTGTCGCGGCGCTGATCGGCGGACGCTTCGTGAACACCATGGAACTCGCCGGCATCACCACGCTGCTCTCGGTGCCGCTGGCGCTGACGCTGGGCATCACCGCCGCCATGTTGCGCGGCTCCCTCTACGACCGCACCGTCACCGTCCTTTCGATCGGCGTGATCTCGGTGCCGGAATTCATGGTCGCAACCCTCGCGGTCCTGCTTTTCGCCGTTTACCTCAAATGGCTGCCGGCCCTGTCCTCGGTCAATGAGGCGCATACGTTGACCGATCTCGTGCGCATCTATGCAATGCCCGTGATTACGCTCACCTTCGTCATCTCCGCACAGATGATCCGCATGACCCGTGCCGCGGTGATCGAAACGCTTTCCACGCCTTATGTCGAGATGGCGCTTCTCAAAGGCGCCTCACGCAGCCGCATGGTGCTCAAGCACGCGCTTCCCAATGCGCTCGGGCCGATCGTCAACGCGGTCGCGCTCTCGCTGTCCTATCTGGTCGGCGGCGTCATCATCGTGGAGACGATCTTCAACTATCCCGGCATCGCCAAGCTGATGGTCGATGCGGTAGCGACCCGCGACCTGCCGCTGATCCAGAGTTGCGCGATGATCTTCTGCCTCGGCTACCTCTTGCTCATCACGGTCGCCGACATCATCGCCATCATGTCCAACCCGAGGATCAGATGACGATGGCGCGCATGGCAGCCTCCCGACGGTCCTTCCTGGGCCACAGCTACAATCTCGTGGGCATCGTGGCCTCGCTGGTCATCCTGGCGTGGACGCTGATCGCCATCTTCGCGCCCACCATCATTCCCCATTCCATCGGCGACATCGTCGACGACGATTATTTCGGCCCGATGCGTCAGGGACTATGGCTCGGCTCGGATTATCTGGGGCGCGACATGCTCTCGCGGGTGCTGATGGGCGCGCGCTACACCGTCGGCATATCGCTCGCCGCCGTTGCCATCGCCTGCTTCTCGGGCGTGGTGCTGGGGATGACCGCAGCCGTCATCGGCGGCTGGTTCGACACCTGCCTCAGCCGCTTCCTGGATGCCATGAATTCCATCCCCAGCAAGCTGTTCGGCCTTGTGGTCGTGGCCGCGGTCGGCTCGTCGATACCAGCGCTGATCCTGACGCTCGCCGTCATCTATATACCGGGCGCCTACCGCTTCGCGCGGGCGCTCGCCGTCAACATCAATACCATGGACTTTATGACCGTCGCCCGCGTCCGCGGCGAAAGCACCGCCTATCTCATCGGGTCCGAGATCCTGCCCAATATCATCCGTCCCGTGCTGGCCGACTTCGGCCTGCGCTTCGTCTTCATCGTTCTGCTGCTCTCCGGCCTGTCTTTCCTTGGACTCGGCCTGCAGCCGCCGCTCGCCGACTGGGGCGCCCTGGTACGCGAGAACATCGGCGGCCTGCCCTTCGCGGCTCCCGCCGTCATCATCCCCTCGCTGGCGATCGCCAGCCTCACCATCAGCGTCAACCTGCTGATCGACAACCTGCCGCAAAAGATCAGGGACAGGGACGCATGACCAATCTTGTCGAGGTCAGGAACCTGAGGATCGAGGCGACGACGGATGCCGGACGCATCGTCGAAATCATCAAGGGCGTCAGCCTCGACATCGCCGATGGCGAGATGCTCGCCCTGATCGGCGAGAGCGGATCCGGCAAAACGACGGTGGCGCTCTCGCTCATGGGCTATGCGCGGCCCGGCTGCCGGATCACCGGCGGCGAGATCAATGTGAACGGCAAGAACATGGCGGCACTGTCGGAAAAGCAGCGGGCCAGGTTGCGCGGCACCGATATTGCTTATGTTCCGCAAAGTGCCGCCGCCTCCTTCAACCCCTCGTCAACGATCATGGAGCAAGTGATCGAGGTCACGCGGATCCACGGCCTGATGCCGCCCGAGCAGGCGCGAAAGCGCGCGGTCGAACTGTTTCGAGCCTTGTCGCTGCCGGATCCGGAAGGGATTGGCGCGCGCTACCCGCACCAGGTTTCGGGCGGGCAGTTGCAGCGGCTGTCAGCGGCCATGGCGCTTATCGGCGATCCCAGGCTGGTTATCTTCGACGAGCCGACCACCGCGCTCGACGTGACCACGCAGATCGACGTGCTGAAAGCATTCAAGTCGGTCATGCGGGCGGGTGGGATAGCGGGTGTCTATGTTTCCCACGACCTGGCCGTCGTCGCCCAGATCGCCGACCACATCGTGGTGCTGAAGGGCGGCGAAGTGCAGGAGACCGGCACCACGGCTCAGATTCTTTCCGCCGCCCAGCATCCCTATACGCGCGAACTGCTGGCTGCCTTCGAGCCGAAGCCACGGCAAGTGCATGCTGACGCGGATGCCAGCGCGAAGCCGTTGCTGCGTATCGACAATGTGACCGCCGGCTATGGCGCGGTGCGAGATAACGGGCTGCCATTCATCCGCGCCGTCGATGCCGTCAGCCTGGTCGTCGAGAAGGGACGCAACCTCGGCATTATCGGCGAATCCGGCTGCGGAAAATCGACGCTGGCGCGCGTCATCGCCGGCATCCATCCGGCGGCGACTGGCGACATCATATTCGACGGCAAGGAACTGCAGCGGGCCGCAGGGAAACGCAGCCAGGACCAACTGCGCGAGATGCAGATCGTGTTCCAGTATGCCGATACCGCGCTCAATCCGGCCAAACCGGTGGAGGATATCATCTCCCGCCCGCTGGCCTTCTATCACGGCCTCGACAAGCAGGCGCGCTCGAAGCGCGTCGACGAACTGCTCGATATGGTTCGCCTGCCCAGGACGCTGCGCTACCGTCGCCCGTCGGAGCTCTCGGGCGGCCAGAAGCAGCGGGTGAACTTCGCGCGCGCCCTGGCGGCCGGACCGAAGCTCATTATCTGCGACGAAATCACCTCGGCGCTCGACACCGTGGTGGCGGCCGCCGTGATCGAACTGCTCAAGGAGCTGCAGCGCGAGTTGGGCCTTTCCTACATTTTCATCAGCCACGACCTTTCCGTCGTCGAAGCGATCTGCGACGAGATCATGGTCATGTACAATGGCGAGCGGGTCGAGCAGATCACAGCCGACAGACTGAAGGCGCCCACCCACCCTTATTCCAAGCTTTTGTTCTCCTCCGTGCCGAAGCTCGATCCGACGTGGCTCGACGGCCTCGTCCGCGATCCCGAGTTGGTCAGCCAGTACGGCCATCGCTAAGAGCAATTCCAGAAAGGCCTGTGCGCTTTTCCGTCCGGAATTGCTTTGGAACGGATCCCCAGCGCGACGAAGCGCGGAGTCCTACCTCGGAAACAGGCTCGGTAGCGGCATGTGCGCCTTGACGATGGGCGACTTCAGCACGACGAAGCTGAAATACTTGTCGATGCCGATATCCATGTCGGTCAGCCGCTCCATGATCGTCTGGTACTCGGCTATGCCGGCGGTCACGAATTTCATCAAATAGTCGTAGCCACCCGACACGAGATGGCATTCGATGACCTGATCGATCTTCTCCACCACGGCGAGAAAGCGGGCGAAGTCGACCTGGCGGTGGTTCTTCAAGGTGATTTCGGTGAACACGGTCAGCGTCTGGCCAAGCTTGCCGATATTCACCTGTGCGGAATAGCCCTCGATGTAGCCCTCCGACTGCAATTTCTTGACCCGCATCAGGCACGGGCTCGGCGACAGATGCACCAGATCGGCCAATTCCACATTGGTGATGCGGCCGTTCTTCTGCAATTCGTGAAGAATCTTGATATCGATCCGATCCAGTTTCATGGTCGTCTCCGCAGAACGCATGCCACAGCACAAAATGCTGCCTTGCTTACAGACGTTGACACTACCACAGCCCCTTGGCCTGTCCATCCAAGTGGACAGCGCTTTGAAACGCAGTGACTCCCGATTTTGACCGCGCTATCGGAATAAAATTCTGCTTCGGCTTCAACTGCGGCAGCGGCTGCCTGCGCAACACGGTAGATTGGCTCTTCGAGGCAGAGAGACCATGCGCGCGCCGCTACAGCAAATCGAGACATCTGGCGAACTGCCGCGATCCGCGGACGCGGTGGTGATCGGCGGCGGCATCGTGGGTGTCTTCGCGGCCTATTACCTGGCGAGGCGCGGTATGAAGGTCGCGCTTGTCGAAAAAGGGCGCATCGGCGCCGAGCAGTCCTCCAGGAACTGGGGGTGGTGCCGCCAGCAGAACCGCGACGCCCGCGAGTTGCCGATGGCGACCCGCAGCCTCGATTTGTGGGACAGTTTTGCTGCGGAAACCGGCGAAGAAACCGGCTTTCGCCGCTGCGGCCTGCTCTATCTCAGCAATGACGAGGCGGAACTGGCCGGCTGGGCACGCTGGCGTGACTTCGCCAAAATGGCCGGTGTCAGCACACACATGCTCGACGGCGCCGAGGCCAGCGAGCGCGGCCGCGCCACGGGCCGGGCCTGGAAGGGCGGCGTCTTCTCACCGACCGACGGCACCGCCGACCCGTCGCGAGCAGCACCCGCGGTCGCCCGGGCCATCCTCAAGCTCGGCAGCACCGTGCATCAGAATTGCGCCGCGCGCGGTATCGAGACCGAAGGCGGCCGCCTTAGCGGGGTGGTCACCGAAAGCGGAACCATCAGGACGACGGTGGCGGTGCTGGCCGGCGGCGCCTGGGTCTCGTCCTTTTGCCGGCAGTTTGGCTTCCGCTTTCCGCAGGCGTCGATCCGCTCCTCCATCCTGTCCGTCTCGCCTGGCGCGGAGGGTCTGCCGGATGCGCTGCACACGGCGAGGATCTCGGCCACGCGTCGCGGCGACGGCGGCTACACGCTCGCCATAAGTGGACGCGGCCGCGTGGACGTGACGCCGCAGCAATTGCGCTTCTCCTCGCAGTTCCTGCCCATGTTCCTGAAGCGGTGGCGAAGCCTCGCGCCCGGCGGGCTGCAAGGCGCTCGCTCGGGTCACGAGACGCTCCGGCACTGGCGGCTCGACCAGCCGACGCCGATGGAGCGGATGCGCATTCTCGATCCGATCCCGGACCGGGCAACCATCCGCCTGACCCATGCCCGGGCGCTCGAACTTCTGCCCAGCCTTCAAAACACCAGGATCAGCGCTGCCTGGGCCGGCTACATCGACAGCACGCCGGACGGTGTGCCCGCCATCGGCGAGATCCAAAGCGTTCCGGGTTTCTTCCTCGCCGCCGGCTTTTCGGGACACGGCTTCGGCATCGGACCCGGTGCCGGGCATCTGGTCGCCGATCTGGTGACCGGATCGGAACCGATCGTCGATGCGACATCCTACGACCCGCGCCGCTTCGATGGTTCGGCCTGGGGCAAGGTCGCCGATTTCTGAGATGTCATCCCTGCCGATATCCAGGCGCGGCTTTGGCAATCGCATCAGTCCTCCCGGAGAAAGGCGCCGATAGGCGCCGGCCGGACAGGGGCTTGCCCGCGAAACCGGCCGACGACATCAGGCGCGCAGCCGGCTTGCGCCGCGACGAGTTCGACGGCGGCCAACTGGCAATAGCGTCCCTGGCAGCGTCCCATGCCGACCCGTGAGAGCGACTTCACCCGGTTTGCCTCGCCACCACCGAAATCCGTGCCCTCGCGCACGGCCGCGGCAGTGACGTTCTCGCAGCGGCAGACGATCGCATCGCCGGGAAGCGTCCGCACCATCGCCGCCGGCCAGGGAAAGGCGCGAGCCAGACCACTGGCAAAGCGCTCGAGCCGTGCGAGCCTGTGCAGATCGGCGCCGGCGGGCGGCGCCGGATAGCCGAGATCGGCAAGACATGCCGCCGCCGCCAGGCGCCCCGAGACCTCCGCACCGTCCGCGCCGATGAGACGGACCCCATCGCCCGCGAGGTAGACACCGTTGCCGGCCCGGCCCATTTCGTCGGTCTTCGGCAGCCATTGCAGCCACTGCTCGTCATAGATGAAGGCGCATCCCGCCAGATCGGCCAGATGGGTCTCGGCCCGCAAGTGCCAGCCCATGCCGACCATGTGGCAAGCAGTATGCCGTTGCCGGCCGCCGGCATCGCGCCAGCGCAAGGCAACGACACCTTGCTCGTCAGCCTCGATCCGCTCCGGCGTCACGCCCGCATGATAGCGGCGGCCGAGCTTCGCCCGCAGAGCCATGCCACGCAGCGCGACCAACGGCCGGGCGGCAAGGCCCGAGAATCCACGCATCTGCTGCCGCCAGGACGACGTATCCAGAACCGCGGCCACATCCGCTCCGGCCTTGAGGAGCTGTGCGCCGACCAGCGTCAGCAGAGGCCCCGACCCAGCAAGCGCGACGCGCCGCCCAAGCGCCACGCCCTGCGTCTTCAGCGCGATCTGCGCCGCGCCCAGGCTGTAGACACCGGCGTTCTGCCAACCGGGGATAGGTGCGACGCGGTCGGACGCGCCGGTGGCAAGGATCAGCCCGTCATAGGAGATCGCCTTGATGCCGCCCTCCCCCAGCACCTGGAGCTGCCCGTCGTGGATGGCGATGACCGAACTGCCCGCGCAATGAGTAAGCCGCCCCTCGTCGACCAGCCGGTCGAACAGCCCATGCAACGCGCGCGCCTTCGCGGCTTCCGCCCCATAGAGCTGCTCCGGCGTGCGGACAAACCCGGCCGGCGGACGGCGATAGATCTGCCCGCCGGCGCGATGTCCTTCATCGATCACCAGCGGATGAAGCCCGGCTTCGACCAGCATGGCTGCGGCCCTTATCCCTGCGGGGCCGGCGCCGACGATCACGATCCGTCGCGGTGAGGTCTCGCTCACGGCCAGCTCTCCGGCGGCGTCGTGCACAGCCGCATGCCTTCAGTGACCGGCGTCGAACATGCCCGCAGACGCGGTCCTTCCTTCTGCCATATCCAGCAATCCTGGCAGGCGCCCATGAGGCAGAAGCCGGCGCGCGGCTCTGGGCCGAACTCCGAGCTGCGCAAGACATGTCCCGACGCCAGCATGGCGGTCAGCACGGTGTCGCCAGCAAGAGCGGAACGCTTATGCCCGTCGAGAACGAACTGTACTTCCGCCCGGTCGCGCTCGGCCAGCCGGACGATGCGGCCGGCATTGTTCATTCCGCTGCCTCTTGCAGGGAGCGAGGACGCGGCAACTCGGGGAAGCGTTCGCAGACCGCATCGAACGCCGTCTGAACACCTTCCGGCCCGGAGCGCCCTTTCATGCGGCGGAAGATTTCCGTCTTGGCGAAAAAGCGCCAGTGGATCGGCAAGGCGTTCAGCACTTCGTGAAGCCGGTCATAGGCCGCCGGCGTCCATTGCGCCTCGTAACCGTCGCGCTCCGAGCCGAAATGGAAATGGGCCACGGCCGGCTTGCGCCCTGCGCGCAGCCGCTCCGTCGCCTGCTCGTCGACCTCGCCGTCGTTGATGACGATGCCATAGTCGCGCTCGGCCGCGGCCGTCGAGAGATAGCCGCGCCGGACATCCTGTGCGACCCGCCAAGGCTCGCGCTGCAGCGGATCGCCGCGCCCGCCGCCGCCAGCGGAGCGGATCTCCAGTACGTCGCCGGGCTGCAGGACCGCCGTATCGATGTTGCCCAGCCGCCGCTCGTGCCCGGTCCCTGGATTGACGACCATGTCCGACAGGCCGGCCGCCTTGCCGCCCAGCACGCCCCAGGGGCGAAAGAAGCTGCGGTCGCGGTTGCGCGCCGTGATCCGGGAATCGGGGGCAAAGACGCGGAACGCCATCTCGGTCGCCAACCCGCCGCGCCAACGACCCGCACCGCCGCTGTCCCTGGCGAGCCCGTATTTCACGAATTCGACCGGGATTTCGGTCTCGGTGATCTCGATCGGCGTGTTCTTGAGATAGGCGGCATCGGCGCCCGATCCGTTGGTCCCGTCGCGATGCGGCATCGCGCCCCCGCCGCCCACCACGGGGTTCACCGCCGCGATGACGGTGCGGCTGGTGCGCTCGTCCGTGGTCATGACATTGATGATGCAGTTGTTGCCGGCCGGAGCCGCGGGCAGGCGCGCCGGCACCGCTTGCGAGAAGGCGCCGAAGATGACCGACCGCAGCCGGGCGCAGGTGAGCGAGCGCATGCCCACGGCGGCGGGATGTACCGGGTTCAGCACCGAACCCGTGGGTGCGATACAGGTAAACGGCCGGGTTAGACCCGTATTGAGCAGGATCTTGGGATTGAGCGTGTAGAGCACGTAATAGACGCCCACCAGCAGCATGGTGTGTCGCGGGTCGCCGCCTGAAGGCACGTTGAGCGAAGAGCCGAGCTGCGGATCGGAGCCAGTGAAATCGAGCACCGCCTCGTCGCCCTTGATCGTCAGCGTCAGCTTCAGCCGGCAGGGATTGGCCTCGACCGAATCCTCGTCGGCATAATCCGCGAATTCCCATATGCCGTCGGGTATGGAGCGCAGCACGTCGCGCGCCTGCGCTTCGGCATGGTCAAGAAGAGCTGAAACGCCTTCGACGAAGCCGACCTTGCCGAACTTCCTTACCATTGCCTGGATCTTGCGCTCGCCGGTATTGAGCGCGCCGACCAGCGCCTTGATGTCGCCGATGTTGAGGTCGGGCTTGCGCACATTGGTGCTCATGATCCGCAGGATCATCTCGTCGAAGACGCCCTCGTTCACCAGCTTCATCGGCGGAAAGCGGATGCCTTCCTGATGGATTTCGGTCAGCGCCCGACTGAGCGAAGCCGGCACGGCCCCGCCCATGTCGGTGTTGTGGATGTGCCCTCCGGTCCAGGCGACGATCTCGCCGCCGACGAAGACCGGCTTCCACAGATGCGTGTCGGGCGCGTGGGTGGCGACATAGCCGGAATAGGGATCGTTGGTGAATGCGACGTCGCCCGGCCGGTAGTCGTCGACCATCGCGATAGCGCGGTGATACGAAAGCCCCGGGTACCAGGTGGCGCCGAGGTCCATCGGCACGGCGAAGGTTGCCCCTGAACGGTCCATCAGCATCACCGTGAAGTCCTGCGTCTCCTTGACGAAGGCGGAGTGCGCGGTGCGGTGAAGCGTGTGGGCCATGTTCTCGGCCGCCGCGCGGGCGTGGTTCGCCAGAACCTGCAGGTTTGTGCGGTCAAACATGGCTTTACTCCGGGAAGGTCAGCAGAAGGTTGAGATGACGGTCGACCCTTGCCTGGGCTCCCGCAGGAATGGCGAAGGTGGTGTCTTCCTGAACGACCACGGCAGGCCCGCGGAACGTGCTGCCCGGCACCAGGGACTGCCGGTCGTGGAGGTCGACAGTCTCGACACTCACGCCCGTGTAGACCGGGAGCTGGCGCGCCGGAATGGCGGCGGCGCCAATCTCGTCGATCTCCGGGAAGGAGAGTTTCGGCCCCGCGCCTACGGCGGATAGCCGGACATTCACAAGTTCGATCTCGCCGTCCGGGTCGTGGAAGTCGTAGAGCCGCTCATGGGTGCGGTGGAAGGCTTGCGCGATGGCGGCAGCGTTGCCGTCCGCCAGCCATTCCGGCGACAGCACGACCTCGATCTCATAGCTTTGCCCGAGATAGCGCATGTCGCAGGAGAGATTGAGCTCGGCGGCCGCATCGTGGCCCTGCGCCGCAAGCCAGTCGCGGCCCTCCTGCGCCAGCGCCGCGAAGGCTTCGCGGATGACGGGAAGCGACGCGGTCGACAGCGGGCTGAAGACGGTGCGGATGAAGTCTCCGCGCAGATTCGCCACCAGTCCGCCCAGCGCCGACACCACACCCGGGCGGCGCGGCGCCATGACGCGCTTCATACCGAGTTCGCGGGCAAGGAAGGCGCCGAGCATCGGGCCGCCGCCACCAAAGGGCATCAGCGTGAAATCGCGCAAATCGACGCCGGCGCGCGAAGCGAGCTTCTCGACCTCGACGAACATTTCCGACACCGCGATATCGAGGATCGCCTGCGCCGTCTGCTCGACCGTGCGGCCGAGCCGGGCGGCAAGGTCGCCAATCGCGCGATGCGCTAGTTGGGTATCGATCCTGAGCTGGCCATAGGCCATCTCGCTGTGGCCGAGCCATCCGCACACCACCATGGCGTCCGTCACCGTCGCACGTTCGCCGCCACGGCCATAGCAGGCTGGCCCAGGCGTCGAACCGGCCGACTCCGGCCCGACCCGCAGCACCGTTTGAGCATCGACACTGGCGATCGAGCCGCCGCCGACACCGATCGAGCTGACCGACACGGACGGGATATGGAGCGGGAATTCGCCGATAAGCTCACCTGTCCCGAACTGCGGCTCTCCGTCGATGATGAGCGCAAAGTCGGCCGAGGTCCCTCCAATGTCCAGGGTAAGGATCCTGTTTTCACCAGCCTGGCGCGCCAGCCACGAGGCGCCGATGACGCCGGAGGCCGTTCCCGACAAAAGCATGTTGACGCAGGCGCGCTTGCCTTCGGCGGCGTTCATCAGCCCGCCATTCGACTTCGTCAGCATGGGGCGGGCCGGCACGCCGCGGTCCTTCAGCCGCTCTGCCAGCGCCGTCAGATAGCCCGAGACGCGCGGGTGGACATAGCCATTGAGAATGGCTGTCGAGCTGCGCTCATATTCGCGGATGACCGGCCACACCTCGGCCGAAGAGAAGACGAAGAGATCAGGCGCAAGACGGCCGATGGCCGCCTTGACCGAGGCTTCCTGCGCGGCGTTGCGCCAGGCATGGAGAAAACAGACGATGATGCCTAGCGCGCCGTTCGCTTTCGCCGCGGCCGCCGCCCTCTCCACCGCCACCATATCAGGCGCCTGGGATTCGCTGCCATCGGCGCGCATGCGAACCGGAATGCCGAACACCAAGTCTCGCGCGATCAGCGGGTCGGGCCGCGCGCAGAACAGCGAATACATGTCCGGCATGCGCAGCCGAGCGAGCTCGATCACGTCCTCGAAGCCGGCATTGGTGAACAGCGCGAGCGGCGCGCCCTTGCGCTGGATGATGGTGTTGATGCCGACGGTCGTGCCGTGCACGAAGCGCGTCATACGGGTGGGGTCAAAGCCTTCGCGCTCGGCAAGAAGCGTGAGGCCCGTCATAAGCTCGGCGCCCGGATCCTCTGGCGTCGTCAGCACCTTCAGCGAGGCGACGCGCCCGGAATTTGCTTCGAGCGCGCAGAAATCGATGAATGTGCCGCCGATATCGACGCCGACCTTCCAGTCGGCTTGGTTCCGCGCCTCGTCCGCCCCGATGGCACCATCCATGATACGTCCCTTCCTGTCTGCCAACCGAAGCTGACACGACAGGATGGCCGGGGTCCAAGACGTATGACAAGGAACAATATAAGTTTTGCTTATGCCCTTGTCCTGTCACTGCCCAGCACGACGTAACAGGCCGCGCGGATCTGGTCGCGCATCATTTCATCGGCTCGCGAAAGAGCCCGTGTGCGCGAGGTGAGCAGCGCGATCGGGAATTCCGGCCCATTCGCGAGAGGCCGGATGGCAAGCCCGGCAAACTGGTGCCAGGGCAGCAGCGCATCGACGAGGGCGATACCCAGACCGGCCTGGACGAAGCCAACCGCCGAGATGGAGACATCGATCTCGAGCGACGGCGAAAGCGCCACACTTTGTGCGCGCGCGGCATGGGCCAGTTCGTCGGCGGGGCGGGTGGTTCCGCGATAGGATATCAATTCCTCGCCGGCGAGATCGGCGAGCGTCAGCTCGGTTTTCCCGGCCAACGCATGCCCGGTGGGCAGCAGGCAGGCGAAGCCGACGCTGCCGAGCACCTCCGCCTCGATGTCGGGAGGCAGGCGGTCGTCCAAGGCCACGCCAAGGCTGGCATCGCCGGCGCGCAGCATGTCGATGATGGCGGCGATCGGCGCCATGTGGGAGCGCAGCAGAATATCGGGATGCCGTTCCCGGAAGGTGGTGAAAGCGCGCGGCAAGATCGCCAGGGCCGGCGGCGGCGAGGCCGCGACGCGGACCAGCCCCGTCCGGCCCAAACGCAGATCAGTGGTCTTGCGGCGCAAGCCCTCCAACCCGGCCGACAGACGCTCGGCATCGGCGAATATCTCGAGCGCCTCCGGGGTTGGCCGCAGCCGACCCTTCACCCGCTCGAACAGTGTGAAGGCGAGTTCGTCCTCGGTGTGGAGCAGGATCTGGCTGAGTGCGGGTTGGGAGATGTTCAGCATCCGCGCCGCGGCGGTCACGGTGCCCGCGCGCATGACGGCGATGAACACTTCGAGCTGACGGGCCCGCATTGCCACTCCATAGGTCAAGCTTATGGCTGTTGTCCAAACCCATCTTTGACGCAATGAAGCGGTGCCGACAAGATCGGCGCCTTCAGGATCATGCGCTCCGCGCAGGGAACAACCATGGATGTGATCGTGCTGGGCGGTGGACTGATGGGAACGGCTTCGGCCTATTTCCTTGCCCGGCGCGGTGCGCGCGTGACGCTGATCGAGCGGAACCGGGTCGGCACCGGAGCGACCGTCGCTTCCTTCGGCAACATCCGGCGCACGGGGCGTCATCTGTCCCAGCTTCCGCTGGCCCACCGCTCGCTCGAACTGTGGCGAGAGGCCGATCAGATGCTGGGCCATGACGTGGAATTCCGCGCCACCGGTCATATCCGGCTGATCTTTGATGAAGGTAGTCTTGCCGACATGCGGGCTTATGCCGAGGCGGCGCGGCCCCTGGGGCTCGAGCTGGAGGAACTGGGAAAGAGCGAGATACGCGCCCGTTTTCCCGGCCTGGCTCCCGACGCGATCGCAGCGTCATTCTCGCCGAATGACGGCAGCGGCAATCCGAGGTTGATCGCGCCGGCCTTCGCCGAAGCCGCCCGCAAGCTTGGCGCGACGATCGTCGAGGATGCCAGGATCGAGAAGATCGAGCGGACCGAAACCGGTTTCCTTGTCAGCAGTTCAAGAGGCGCTTTCGCTGCCGAATGCCTAGTCAATTCGGCCGGGGCCTGGGGCGCGCGCATCGCCGCGCAGTTCGGCGAAAAGGTCCCGCTCGACGCCCGTGGCCCGCAAATGGGCGTAACCGAGCCGCTGCCTCATCGGATTCTGCCGGTGGTGGGTATCTGGACCCGCGATAAGGACCACGGTGCCTATCTGCGTCAGGTCGAGCGGGGCAACATCGTCTTCGGCGGCGCGGCCGAAAGGGTACCGGTGGACCTCGATCCAGGTCATGCGGTCGCCGATCCCACACGCCTTCCGTTGCAATTGCGCGCGGTCGCGCGACTGCTGCCGGCAATCGCGCGGGTCGCGATCATCCGCACCTGGTCCGGCTGCGAAGGTTATGTCAGGGACATGCTGCCGGTCATGGGACGCTCGGCGACGACGCCAGGCCTGTTCCACGCCTTCGGCTTCAGCGGACATGGCTTCCAGCTCGGTCCGGGCGTGGGCGACGCCATGGCAGAACTCATCACGACCGGCCATTGTGAAACGCCGCTCGGCGATTTCAGGGTCGACCGCTTCCGCGCCACCTGAAGGCAAAGTCACAACGCTGTGGATCCAGACCGCCAATTTTTTCATCAGCGCGCAGGGTGTTCCCGACCCGGTGGGCCTAGAGATGGGGGACTGCTTTGTGCTACCGAGCGGGCGGCCCTCCCGCCTCGCCAGCGACCTGACCTTGGCGCCTATTGCATCCAAGACGGTATTTCCTCCCGCCCGGACCGGTGGCGTCGTCTCGTATATTGGTGGCGGGGATTTCTTTATTGTCGGCAGCCGCTATGAGCTGCATTCATGCGGTCGCATTGTTGGAAATGCTGCCGCCGATTGTGCACATCCGACAGGAATTGACCAAGCTTCCCTGCATTGGTCGGAGGAGCAAATGATACAGGTGTTGCGCGAGCGCCAACCGGGCGGGCTTCTGGAGGCACAACACCTCGCCCACATGATGCTGGTTCAAGCCCTGCGGCTGCATTTGGCGGAGGGGCCAAGAAGTGGCGTTGGGCGGTTCTTCGCCCTAGCAGACGAACACACCAGCGCTGCAACCAATGCCATGCACGACGATCCAGCCCATCGTTGGACCCTGCAGGAGCTGGGGAGCGTGCCGGCATGTCTCGCTCGGCCTTTGCTTTGAAATTCAAGGCAACGACCGGGGAGACAGCCACGGAATATCTGACCCGCTGGCGGATGCCGCTGGCGGGGGTACAGGTTGGAGAATTCCAGCGATCCGACCTCCGTCATTGCCAGATCGCACGCTACGAAACCAAAAGCGCTTTTAGCACAGCCATTAAGAGGGTTATGGGCTGTACACCACGCCAATATGGACGTGCCGGGAAACCTTCTTCACCCTAAACAGGGAGGCGCCTGGCCGGCAAGAAGGTTCTTGTTCAGGGTGCAGGAACGAAAACTTTGCTGGGAAACGCCCTCTCCATCACATCCAGGAAAGCGCGAACCTTCGCGCCGACAAGACGTCGCGAACTTTGCAGTGCCCAGATTTCGACAGGCGGACCTGCTTGAATTCCCCAGCAAACGAGCTGGCCTGCCTCGATATCATCTGCGACAAGAAGCTTCGGAAGCAATGCCGCGCCCGCGCCTGCCAGAACGGCATCGCGCACCATCAGCAGAGACGAGAAGCGCAGGATCGGTTCGGGCTTCAAAAGGATTTCGTCCTCAAGATCGGATTTCATGCGCCAAACCACGTTCAGCGACGTTGCGCTCAGCAAGACCGCCTTTACGGCATTCGCGTCACCCCCCGGCACCGGCTGAGGACGCGGCATATCCGGTGAGGCAACGATCAGGCGCTCGTCATTGAGAAAACGACGTCCGATGAGACGTTCATCGGGTGAAGGGTCGATTCGGATAACAAGGTCATAGCCATCCTCGACCGGATCGACCTTGCGGTCCTCGGCAACGATCTCAAGCTTGACCTCCGGATAGGCGAGCGCAAAACGGGTGGCGATCCTGGGCAGCGCCACATGCGCGAAAACCACGGGAGCGCTCACCCGCAGTCTGCCTTTCGGGGTGGAGGCACCTAGGACAATCGCCTCCCCCGCCTCCGCGATTTCCGACAGCAAGCCATCTGTGCGCTCGTGCAGTGCTCGGCCTTCGTCTGTCAGTCGCAGACTCTGGGATCCACGCTCGATCAGCCTCACACCAAGATTATGTTCGAGCTCGCTCACATGGCGAGACAACGTCGCCTTGGATCGCCCGGAAACGCGACCGGCACGGCCGAAACCACCATGGGCGACAACGAGGTTGAAGTCTGCCAGGGCCTCTAAATTCATCATTGTGTTCCAATATTGAGACGGGCTGTCTCGATCATGCCATCTCCCGCTCAATATTGGAACGTCTATCTTCCTCGTGGACAGAACAGAAATCACAAGGAGTTTTTTCAATGGCTATTTTGGTAACCGGCAGCACCGGCACGATCGGCTCCCAGGTCCTGGCTCATCTGCAGGGACGCAACGTCGAGGTTCGCGCCCTGACGCGTTCCCCGGAGACGGCGCAACTGCCCTTGGGCGTAAAGGCGGTCCGCGGCGATCTTGCCGACCCGGATTCGCTGCGATCGGCGCTGGAAGGCGTCACCACATTGTTCCTGCTCGCGCCGAATGTCGCCGACGAATTGACACAGGCCATGCTTGCGCTGACGGTCGCCCGCGAGGCCGGCATCAAGGGCATCGTCTACCTCTCGGTGTTCGGCGGCGATGCCTATGCCGACGTGCCGCATTTTGCGGGTAAGTACACAGTCGAGCGCATGATCGAGGCGCTCGACCTGCCCGGGACGATCCTGCGCCCCGCCTACTTCATCCAGAACGATCTTCGTCAAAAAGACGTCCTGCTGAATGCCGGCGTTTATGGCGCGCCGATCGGCTCGAAGGGTATCTCGATGGTCGATATCAGAGACATCGGCGAGGCCGCCGCGATCGAACTCGTTCGCCGTGAGCAGGCCGCGACGCCGCTCGGCCGCGAGACCTATGCCCTGGTTGGTCCGGACAGCCTGACTGGCGAAGGTATCGCCGCCATCTGGAGCGAGGCTCTCGGCCGCGCGATCCGTCATGGCGGCGACGATCTCGTCGTCATGGAGCAGCGCACGAAGACGATGCTGCCCGCCTGGCACGCGCTCGACCTGCGCCTGATGTTCAGCCGCTATCAGACGGAAGGCGCGGTGGCGACCACGAACGACATTGCGCATCTGACTAAGCTCCTCGGCCACGCCCCCCGCTCCTATGCCGCTTTTGCCAGGGATGCCGCCGCCCAGTGGGCGAACGGCTGAGCCCACGTTTACCGCCCAACCAAGGAGACCTGCGATGATGACGATCCATCCCCTTTCGCCTGAAGACGCTCCAGCGGTGGCCGCGATGCGACAGGCCGCCTCGGCCCACAAGGGTGAAAAGCTCGGGCCTGAGGCGCGGCCGATGTTCGACGCCATGTTTGCCGCCACGCCCGCTGCCGCGGATGTCCGGGTCGCGGTCGCGACCGTCGGCGGCATTGCGAGCTTCTGGCTTCGGCCGACGACTACACGACCGGGTAAGCGCATCCTCTATCTTCATGGTGGCGGCTATGTGCTGGGCTCAGCCGGAGCACTCACCAATTTCGCGGGCCAGATCGCCGCACGCGTCGGAGCCGACACCTTCGTGCCCGATTACCGGCTTGCGCCCGAGCACCCCTTCCCGGCAGCGATCGACGATGCGGTCGCCGCCTATCGCGGGCTCGTAGCGGAGGGTGCCGAACGGATCGTGGTTGTGGGCGACTCCGCAGGCGGCGGTCTAACGCTGGCACTGCTGTCGATCCTCGCTGCCGACAAAGCGAAGGGCTTGGCGCAACCGGTCGGGGCGGCGGTAATGTCGCCGTGGACCGACCTTGCCCTCACCGGCTACAGCTTCGAGACCAGGGCCGAGGCGGATCCGATCTTCACGCGCGGCGTACTCCAGGGCTTCGCGGACATGTATCTTCAAGGCCAGGATGCCACGAACCCCAAAGCCTCTCCGCTCCATGCGGAACTCAACGGCCTGCCGCCGATCCGCATCGATGTCGGAGACGACGAAGTGCTGCTCGCGGACTCCGTCCGCTACGCCGACCGTGCGAGGGCGGCAGGCGTGGAGGTGACCCTGTCGGAGTGGGAGGGCATGCCGCACGTCTTCCAATCTTCCCTCGGCCGCTTTCTCGCGGCAGAGCAGTCGGTAGACGCCATCGGTAACTTCCTGCGCCAGCGACTCATCGGTGCTTCCTCGTCCATCAGCACACATTCGGAGGCTTGAAATGAAAATTCTGGTACTGGGCGCCACCGGCGCAACCGGCCGGCTGATTGTCAGCAAGGCTCTTGCGGAGGGACATGAAGTTGTAGCCCTCGTTCGCTCCAAGGCAAAGGCGGGGGACCTCGCCGGCGCCGAACTCATCGAAGGCGACGCCCGCGATGCTGCCGCGCTGACCCGCGCTATCGCGGGTTGTGATGCCGTCGTCAGTTCATTGGGCACTGCCATGAGCCCATTCCGCGAGGTGACCCTGCTCTCGACGGCGACGCGCGCGCTGGTCGGCGTCATGGAGCAGCAGAACATCCGCCGGTTGGTGTGCATCACTGGCCTCGGCGCCGGCGACAGCCGCGGCCATGGCGGCTTCTTCTTCGACCGACTGCTCCTGCCCGTGATGCTGCGGAAGGTCTATGAAGACAAGGATCGCCAGGAAGATGCCATCCGAGGCAGCACGCTCGACTGGACCATCGTTCGGCCGATGGTCCTCAACGACAAGCCGGCGCGTGGCCACATCAAAACGTTGACCGACCTTGCAGGCGTCCATGGCGGGACGATCGCCCGGGCCGATGTCGCCGATTTCGTCGTTCAGCAACTCACTGCGGATACGTGGCTGCGCAAATCGCCCCTGATCAGTTGGTGAAAGTCACTAGACCAGTAAAACCCGCGCTCGTAGCGCCGGACCGGTTCGGCCGGTTCGATATCCTTGAGCCGCGATAGCCCAGCACGCTTGAGAACGCGGCTAACGGTGGCGGGCGAGACGCCGACCTCATGGGCGATGTGCTTGCCGGTCCAACGTTGCCGCCGCAGCGCCACGACGCGTTCGACGATCGACGTAGCGGTGGCCTGTGGCATATGGGCGGGCCGCGAGGAACGGTCGACCGTGCCGGGCCGGCCTTCGGCCTTATAGCGTTCGACCCAGCGCGCCACGATCTTGGCCGACACGCCATAGACGCGCGCCGCATGGGCTTTGGAAAAAGCGCCCCATCTCCTCTCGACGCAGCGGCGTGAGACGGGCATTCTTGTGGATGTTCACTCGGCCCCTCCGGTGAGTGCTGAAGCCTGGTAACTCCAGTCTCCCAGGTCCGGTCCGAATGACAACCTCCCGAAAGCTCACAGCTAGCTAGGGCTGTTGTCCGTGGACAGCTGCCTTGCCCAGCTGTTCCACCACCATCTCGATGAAGCTCTTCAGCTTCGGGGTTTGTCGCCGATCAGGGTGGAAGAGCAGATGAATGGGACGCGGAGGCGTTTCATAGTTCGGCAATACTCGGACGAGCCTCCCGGTCGCGAGGTGAGAGCGCACCGACTCCTCCCCGAGGAGCGCCAAGCCGAACCCTGCGAGCGCCGCCTCCAGCAACGAAGCGGGGCTGTTGACCTTGAGACGGCCGTGAACCAGGGCCTTTGACGTGAGACCGTCCTGTACCAAGAGCCAGTCGCTGAACGTTGGCTCGGGCCAGTTGCCGAAGAGCAGGCATTCATGATTGGCCAGATCCGATACAGTCGATGGCATCCCTCGCTCTTTTAGGTATGCAGGCGACCCGCAGGCGATAGTCTGAAAGGGTGCGAGTTCGATCGCTCCGAGGTTAGATTCTCCGAGAGGACCGATCCGGAACACCGCCTCAAACCCGTCGTCGATAAGATCGACAAAGCGGTCGTTGAGAACCAGGTCGACATCGACACTGGGTTGGCTGCTCAAATATCGTGCGACCATAGGTGTCACGCAGTGAGCTCCGAATGAAACCGGCGCGTTGACGCGCAAGAGCCCTCGCGGTTTGCCCCTGGCCTCATCAGCAATTGCATCCGCCCAGTCGACCTCGGCCAGCGCCACTTTGCACCGATCGTAATAGGACTTGCCGATCACCGTCAGACTTTGCTTTCGGGTTGTACGGTTGAGCAGGCGTGCCCCCAAGCGTGCCTCCAGATAAGTGACGTGCTTGGCCACCATCTGCGGTGAGATGCCGAGCGCCGATGCCGCCGTTGCAAAGGAGCCGCTTTCTGCCGCCTTTACGAATGCGGCCATGCTGGCGAGACGATCCATTCCACACTCCTAGTTGGGAGAGCCGGCTTCATGACGCTATTTATCGATAGTGCGCAAGGGTGCATTTAGGTTGTCACTATGGCTTCCCCACCCTTGGACATCTTCGAAAGGCACAAACATGAAAATCGGCATTGTTGGCGCTGGCAATATCGGCAGCGCACTCACCCGTCTCCTCCGGGCCGCAGGGCACGAGGTCACGATCGCCAATTCGCGCGGACCAGAATCTTTGGCGGACCTGTCGGCGGAAACCGGCGCGCGGGCAGCTGCGATCGAAGATGCTGTCCGCGGCCAGGAGGTCGTGGTTGTCGCCGTTCCTACAAACAAAATCCCTACTCTGCCCCGCGAACTTTTCGCGGCCACGTCCGCCGACGTCGCCGTAATCGACACGACCAACTACTACCCACAACAGCGCGATGGTCATCTGGACGGAATTGAGAACGGGAGCACCGAAAGCGAATGGGTCGAGCAGCACCTTGGGCGTCCGGTGATCAAAGCCTTCAACACTATAGAAGCGACCCATCTTCAACCGGGCGCCAAGCCGGCCGGCTCTGCGGACCGTATCGCTCTGGCGGTGGCGGGCGATGATGCCAGGACCAAGTCCAAGGCCATGGCGCTGGTCGACGGGATCGGCTTCGACGCCGTGGACGCGGGCACCATCGCGGAGTCATGGCGTCAGCAGCCGGGCTCACCCGGTTATCTCAAGGACTATGACGTCAAAGGCGTCCGGCGCGCGCTCGCCGAGGCGAGCGCCGAACGTCAGCCCGCGTGGCGCGCAACGCCCAACAGCCCCGGCACGTACGAGTCGCCGGCGTAGGCGCCCTTGGTCCGCCCCCATCCGCCCCACCCACAGAAGGTCGAGGATTAGCCGATGCGCACTAGCTGAGCTGATCGGCGGCAGATCGAAGTGCCGGGGTTGAGCCATTTCATCGTTGATGATGGATGTCCTTGTCGGCAGGGGCGTTTTGCGCTCCTTGTTCGAGAGCAGCGAGGAAGCTCTCGGCTGCGTCCTGTACCCGGTCTCGGTCGCCGGTAGCCAGCAGGTCGAGCAGCAGCCCGCGAATGGTCGCAATCACCAGTGTGGCCCTGCGCGTGGCCGACGCTTGGTCGACGTAAGGCCCCTGGGCGTCACGCAGGATGTTCATCCAGTCGGCGACCACGCGCTCAAGAAACCCTCGAACTGCCGCGGGGCCCGAAGAGCGCGTCCGTAGACGGCAAGGAACAGCCTGAATTCTGGCCATAGCTGCGGGTCCGAGGTGCGCGTCCAAGCCTCTCGAGCCGCCGTGACAAGGTCCGGTTGCTCGCCGAGCGTGTCGGTGGATGCACCCAGGACACGCTCGCGCAATCGTCCGAGGACGGCAACGAGCATCTGTTCCTCAGCGGCGCGTTCCCGCATAGCGGCAAATCGCCTGGCGACATCAGATCGGGGTACAACAGGCCCTAGGATCAGGGCGGCAAGAGCCGGAAATCGGTGCCCACCAGCAGCACAGCCCGCCGTCGACGACAATGGTCGCATCGGTGAAATAGCTGGCATCGTTGGAGGTGAGGAACAGGAACGCGTTGGGTCGAGATATTTCCAAATTCCTTCGATAAAGCCAGCATCCGGGGCGGACGACGGACCTAAAGATAGCGCTCGACGGTGCTCCGGACCATCGCGGGGTCGGCGGGAATCAATAGAATATTGGAAGACTTGTTTCCTGAAGCTGAAGACAGCGGAAATATCAAGATGATGCTGCGAGATGCCCGATGCCGGCGGCTTCCCGCCCTGCCAGTTTGATGATTTCGGCGAATCTGGCGTCGTCAATCTGTCCGGCCATGCAGACTCCGTCCGTACGCCATCCGGGCCGTGACATTTCCTCAAATTCAGGATCCCGCAGCCGGTCGGCCAGCCTGCGATTGGAAACGAGATAGGCGTCTTCAAACTGTCTTACGACATAGGTCGGCAACCCGAACGGAGGCCCTGGCAGGTGTCGTTGAAGAGCCAAAAGCGCTTCTGACATCGGAGGCAGACCTCTCTCGTTGAGCATTCGGGCAACCTCGGTCATTTCGGCGTTAAGGCTCCGGTTCGCGTGAATTTCCTGCACCTGATCGATCGTGTCGATGCAAATCCCCAGCCGCACCTTGAACGCGCTCAGCAGCGAACGCGGGCTATAGTTGATCATCCGCATGCCGGCATCGGGAAATGCGCCGGCCCAGTTCTCATAGAGGCAATTCCAATCAAGATGGGGAAGATATTGGGCGCCGTCTACAATATCGCTGCGCCGGAGTGACTTGATGTCCTGCGCATAGCCGCTAGCTGACAGGATGTCCTGCCGCCTCAGGACACAGACGATCATGACGACGTCCACATTCTCCTGCCTGAAATATTCCGCCACATGCAGCGGGTCGCAGATATGGAAGTATTCTGACGATATGATCGACACCAAATCGGGGTCGGACGAGTACAGCGTCTCCTTCTCGTCAGGAAGGTTAGCGAGACCCCTGATATCGTCCAAGGCGCGCCGCGACACGTCCTGGACGAGACTTGCCGCAACTTGATGAGAGGCCATGTCAGGAGCGACATGGAAGCCGGCCTGTCGCAGGATGAGACTGTTGTATCGGAGCCAGTTCTGCAGGAACGTGGTTCCAGTCTTGGCGAGGCCGATATGAAGGATTGCCCCGGGCATGAGTGCGAGCTCTATGGACGACCTGTTTCTCTATTCCTACGCCTAGTCGGCCTGGTTGAGCAACGGTCAACGCTCCTGTCCGTTCTCGCTTTCCGTTTTACCGAAAAAGCGATCTCCGAAGCGTTTGGATGACCAGAACTCGCCGCGACGCGAATTCGTGTCGGAGTTCCTCCGCGCCCGGCATGCGGCGCCCAGCGCACAGCGCCACGCGATGCATATCGTGTCGAGCGACGAGTGGGTGGCCGACGCAGCGGACGAAGCGGAACTCGATTGATCGGCACAAGACCAAGCGGCGGCAGCTTCCATGTGGCGTGCATACACGATACTTCTTCTTCTGCCCGGAAGCCCGATGGAACGCCCATGGCTGGCCACAAGTAACAAACCATCGCTGGAGCTTGAACTTCTGACCGGGGCTTCAAGGTGTTGAACGTCGTCGACGAAGAATTCCATGAACAAACGTGACCTAAAAGGCACGCCGCTGGTTGTCTAATTGTCTCCAGATTGTAAGTTGATGGCAGACGGCTTGTGGTTGGCGGCAGAGAGTTGCTCAGAGAGAACCGATGTCAGATATCGATATTGCGGGCATACTGGCAGAGCATGAACCACTCGCCCGGTCGATCGCCGAAGCGAAAAAGGTCGTCCATGAGATCAGCAAGGATGACATGCTGCTCGATTTCTTCGTCCGGGCCGTCTTTCCGACAGATCACCGCAAAGCGATCGAAGCCTATTTCACTGGGGGAGAAGATTGCGCCATTCGCTTCGCCAAACTTTGCCGCGAGCACCTTTCATCTGGCCCGTCTAGCGTCCTTGAGTTCGCTTCGGGCTATGGCCGCGTCGCGCGCTACGCGATGCGCGTTCTGCCGGATGCAGCATGGGTTTGCAGCGACGTTCACCCAAATGCCATCGAATTCCTATCAAACAAGATCGGCGTTAGGGCACACCTCTCGTCCACAAAACCGGAGGACTGGGCCATCGACAACCAGTTTGATGCCGTCTTCGCCCTATCGTTTTTCTCACATATGCCGGACGCCACCTTCGCGCCGTGGCTTTCTCGCGTTTTCACTGCGGTGAAGCCGGGGGGCATCTTTATTTTCACAACGCATGGAGCCGTTACTCTCCGAAATATAAGGGCTGGGGGGGTGCGTGCGGAATTTGATGACAGCGGATTTTATTGGAACTCCAGGAGCGACCAGCGCGACTTGGACGCTCGTGACTATGGGACCAGCGCCGTTTCCCTTGGTTATGTTCAAGAAGCCGTGTCTGACATCGAAGGAGCCGAGCTGATCCGCTTCCAGCAGGCGTTTTGGTGGGGACACCAAGACCTTTATGTCGTCAGCAAGCTCAATTAAGGAGCTTGCTGTACAAACCTCATGCGTCGCATGAGGAACGCGACGCCGGCGCCCCGCGCGGCGGCCCGTCTTCGCTGCCACAGGGTCAGGCCGATCTTGGCGTACGAATCTGGAAGTAATATTATGCCGTAAATAGCCTTTTGCGAGCAGCTATTGCCGTGGCATCTGGGTATGAAACCGTATTTATATTGACCGATGCGAAGCCAGCTCGAATTGGAAATGTCCAAGCGTCGGCCCCAAACTCGGTGTGCACCATGAAGTCATGTCCCGCTTGGTTCGAATCCCCGTGGTAACTTGGCGGAAGCCCCTCTCTGTCGCGCGTCAAACGACCGACAATTGTTGGGACAGTATAACATAGGCATCCATCTTCTGAGAGAACCCGTCCGCATTCCCGCAGAGCTTGAATCGGAAATGGCACGTGTTCCAGCGTATCGGAATGAATGACGAGATCAAACTGATTATCTCCATAGGGCATGGACTGCATATCTACCAATGGGTAGTCGGCACGGGTATACAGTGGGAGAACCGAGAGTGCCGCAGACAATGACGAGCCGTTGATATCGAGAATACGGAGGCGGCGCGCTTCACCTGTATTGACAAACTCCACCAACGTCTTGGTTGTAGCGACAACTTCGCGAATTGCGTTGGCCAGTGCAATCCCTCTTAGATTTGAGCCGCAACGAGTGCATTGCGTGCCTTGCTGCCGGTCAACATAGGCAACCTCGGCCGACGATAAATTCCACTCGGCGATCAGCCGAGGCCAAAGAACATTGGTGTCTCGGAATTCATCATTCCCGCAAACTGTGCACACCAACAAGGGGATCCTCCATAAGACACGTATTCAGGGCATTCGCACAGAGGGCCAGACGAATGATAGTAGCAGTTCGCCAAGGGACCAGGCTATCGCCATCATGCCCGGTGTGGTTTTCCGAATCCGCTGCAATGTCCGAGGTGTGGTTCTGGTGCTTCGGCACGAAATCGCCATGCGCTGCACCAGCAATCACTATTTTCTTGCTGGGTGGACCTGATTCCGCCCAGTGAGGGTTCCCAGCGGCGCCGGCCAACTTGCCGAACTCAATTCACAGCCTGTTGTCACAGAGGAGCGCGGCGCTGGTTCGGGAAGGAATCCAGGCCAAGTCCTGCGTATTGACTTCAATCCGTCCATTTGCGATCCGAAGGACAAGTGGGTAAAACCGATCGGCGCGAAATGGTATTTTCCGACCAGGCATTTCTCTTCCTTTACCTACCGGTCACACTATTTCTTGGCTCACTGCTAAGTCGAACGAGATTTTTCTCGCCGTTCATCCTAGTATTCAGCCTCATCTTCTTCTACTGGTCTTCAGGACTTTACATTCTGCTGCTGCTCTTTAGCATTGCGCTGAATTTCGTGGGCGCGATCGCTGTGGAGCGCTGGCATCACAAACTTGTGGTCACCCCTGTTGTCACAATGAACGTGCTGATCCTCTGTTACTATAAGTATACGGCCTTCATTCTTGGCTCTGTCGGATTCCTCCGGTCCGAGATTTTGCAACATTTCGCGCAAACCATCATTCTCCCGATAGGAATCTCGTTTTTCACCTTCCAGGGCATCTCCTATGTCATCGACGTGTGGCGTGGGGAGGTAAAGGCCGAGCGCAACTTGATGGTGTTTGGCGCCTACAAGGCCTTCTTCCCGCAGCTGATTGCCGGCCCGATCGTACGGTATCGGGACGTCGAGAAGGACTTCCACCATCCTGATCTCAATGCGGATATCTTTGCCGCCGGGGCCGGTCGGTTCATGGTAGGCCTTTGCAAAAAGGTCCTTATCGCCGACAGTGTCGCGGGCGTCGCAGACGCGTCCTTTGCCCTTGCCGGCACCGAGCAAACCTTTGCCTCTGCGTGGCTCGGGGCAATCGCCTATTCGATCCAGATCTATTTCGACTTTTCTGGCTATTCGGACATGGCGATCGGTCTCGCTATGATGTTCGGAATTCGGTTCAAGGAAAACTTCAACCACCCCTACGCTGCGTCTACGATCACCGAGTTTTGGCGTCGGTGGCACATCTCGCTGTCGGGCTGGTTCCGCGACTATCTCTATATCCCCCTTGGGGGAAACAGGGCAGGCCCGGCGCGAACTTACGCGAACCTGATGATCGTGTTCCTTGCGACCGGGACATGGCATGGGGCGGCATGGACGTTCGTCCTGTGGGGCGCATACCACGGAACCTTTCTTATAGCAGAACGCCTGATCCTTGGAGGAAGGGCGTTTTCATCTCAGATCGTTCGGATGATCTATTTCTTTCCCGTCGTGATTTTCGGATGGGTTCTGTTCCGCGCAAACGACCTATCAGCCTTCGCCAGCCATGTACGCGCCATGCTGTTGCCGCTGGCAGACGGGGCCTTCGGGTTGCCCGGGTCGATGGAGCTCGCGCTTTCGCCCCAGGGCAAAATGGCTATGCTATCAGCCTGCCTCCTCATAGTCATTCAGGGGCAGGTAAGTCCCTTGGGTGTGGTGGTAGCCGGAGCAGCGGGCCGTGCCGCGTGCGTCGCCCGGCTTGTCTTCGTCAGCGTCGCAGCAGTCATCTGCGCGATCTACATCGTACCTCAGGCCTTCTCACCGTTCCTCTATTTCAGGTTCTGAGTATGAAATTGGCGAATATCGCGACCATCGGAGCCTTCGCAGCCTTTCTCGCTGCGCCCGTCGGCAGCCTGGTGCTGATGGGACTCGACCCGACCGCCGAACGAGCTATCACCTTGACCGAACTCACGTCGGCTAAACTGCTGACGCCAAATGACGAGGGGTACCGGAACGACGTAGCCAGAAGGCTTGTTAGCAATTCTCCAGTCGGAATGGACGCCATCCGCGCGAAGAATGCCCTGGATTTTAAGGTGTTCGGCTTCGTCAATACATCCCAAGTCATCTCCGGCGCTGATGGATGGCTGTTTTACAAGCCTGGGTTCCAGAACGGCGCATGTATGTCAGGGCACGATATTGGCGTCATGCTGGCGCATGTTGAAGCGTTGCGTACGATAGCGAAGGGGATCGGCATAGACTTTCGTATGTCCGTCTCACCAGACAAGGAGGTTGTGTACCCCGAGAAACTTGGGCCTGCCGCTGAAGCCGCTGCCGGCTGTAAGATCCTCTCATCGCGAATGTGGCGCCGCATCGCAAAGACCAGTAAATCGAGCATAATAGACCATTTCGATGTGATGGGTCACGACACAACCGATGACCTGCTCTACTACAGAACGGATACCCACTGGAACGAGCTGGGGAAACTCAAAGCCGTCGGGCAACTCGTCTTCACGTTGACGGGCAGAAAAGTGGACGGCCAGATTCTCTCAAGCAGCCAAGTCATGCATGCCACCGACATGCCAAACAGGCTAATGAGAATCGACTACAAAGAAGCCGAAGGCGTCTATGATGACTACGTATCTCGAACGTTTCCGGACGATAGCGATCAACGGATCGCAGATGCATTTATACTTCACGACTCATTTTATGGCGTAAGCTATGATTTGCTAAAGCATGTCTTCCTCAATCCTCATTTTGTATCCTACGGGAACGAGAATATCGAACCAGAAGTCCGCAATGCATTGGCGAAGTCCCCGAAGTATGTCCTGGTGAACTCCGTCGAGCGGAACATGCTGTCGCGAATTCTCTACGGTGAGCTGTCCTGGACAGGGGTGCTCGGCCAGGCGCTTCTGGACGCCAACGCGAAGGTGGCTCGCGGGTGCAAAATGTCGGACGCTGCGAAAGATGGGCTGAAATTCGAGAACCTGAGCAAACAGTCGTCGGGCGACTTCACCGCGGGGGTCGATCCCCAGATTCTCATACGATTGGCGGAGCATGGCAGGCCCTGCGTCCGGATCTCGTTCGAGACTCCGGCAAGACAGAACACCTATGTCTACCTGCCAATCAGAGACCAGGTCAATCAGAACGGGCCATACTTCGAAGGGTTCTCGTTGATGCTCACCGATGCGCCGGGAGCGCGCGACTTCTGGTTTGTTTTCCCCGTGGACTTTGCCGGCATGACTTTGAGGGTTGATCCAATCTACTCCACCGGAACGCTATCCGACCTCAGAATACAAACCGGGGCACTCCCCTCATTCTCGCCTGCATCGAACATGTGAGCACGCCTCGCCTGTCACCAACTCGTCCCGGCTGCCCGCAAACCAGCGGTATCGAATCCGGCCTTGTGCGCAACAAACGGCATCAAGCGCTCCATCGCGTGGAGGAGAGTGCCGTCATAAGGAACGGGCTCCGATGGGTAATCATTCCAATCCAGGCCCAGATCGCGTAGCGGCAGCAACACCTTTGGTCGGCACCAGAACATGGTTCCCAGCGGGAAATCGAAAAAGTCCGCCAGGGGCGTGGCGATACCAATCCGTCTCGCCAAGTCCTCAGCGATTTCCCTGTTGTCGTTCCAACCGACGAGGTGCGGATCCTCCGCCATCAAAAGGCCAATCGCCGGTTTCGATGCGAAGACTGCGGCTGCAAGGTCGAGCATCGCGTGGTCACCACCAACCAGATTCTCCCAAAGGAAGTGGCGCCATGCCTCACCCATTGCCGCGTCCGTGCCCACGCTCCTCTTGGCGTGCACGTGGCCGATTAGATCGTAGCGACCATCAAGCAACCGCGGCAAGAATTCAGTAAGAAGCGGTCCGACATCGCGCCCCCTGTTGGGAACGATTGCCATTTCGACGGAACCGTGGTGGTCATCAAAGACTGCTCGAAGATGTCTGGATTTCGCGTCGGTGTCCGTGGACAGGAACAAATCGCAGCGCGTGCGGTTACGCTTGAGCCGGAAAGCCAGATCATCAGCCAGATCTTCATAGTAAAAATGGGCATGAAGGGCCACACGCTGCATATCTTCCGACGACCGGTAAATGCCGTTGACAGGATTGAAAACGTCCCGGCACCAAGGGCCGACGGGGCGCCCGGCGCGGAGCCAATGGGCTAAGGGATGGGCTTTTCCCGGGCCGCACTCGTCTGGATTGGCTTGTGCATAGCTTTGCGGATTGAAGCCCGCACAAGGACGACGGAACTCTGGATTGGCTGTCGAATCGCCCGAAAGGCCCATGATGCTCCATTGCTGGAGCGTGCGCCGCTCGGCTTCCAACTCCTCAACGGGTGCTATCCCTGGAGGAAGAACCATATCGCGATCGACAGCAGCAGCCACCATCAGGGTGGCAAGATCCTCGTCATGAAGTGCTGCCGCCGATGCTTTGCCCCACTCCTCGATTTGTTGAACATAGGCGCTCATGTTGTAGGCCGCGTGTCCTACTCGCGCCACTTCCGCTCCCAGGGCCTTTGCCTTGTCGCGGTCGTCCGCCAGCCCGCACAAGATGACGGCTGCGGCATGGGTATCGAGGTGAGGTGCGATGAGAGAACGCGTAGCCGCATCGGCCCCTAGGATTTCCGCCGTTCCACAGGCTCCTTGGAAGCACACGGTCGGGATGCCGCGCACAACCGTATCGATCGCTACGTTTGGCTGCGGATCGAGGCGAGAACTGAGAAGAAAGGCGTCTGCAATGGCATATGCAGGTTCCAGATCCGATACCGGATCAAGCATCACCAGGCTATCTCCCAGATCCGACTGTTCTATCTGGTAGGCGAGATAGGCCGAGTAGCCACTGTCATGCTCTGGATCGTACCCATGACCGATCCATACAAATCGAAAGCGAACATCCGGCCGCAACCGTTTTGCTGTCGCAGCTGTGCTTATGAAAAGATCAACGCCTTTACGAATTTGCACCCAGCCGGCGCCAAGCACCAGAAAGGAAGCCTCCTCACCTTCGGGCCGCAAACGATGCAGGAACTCGGCCCTTTCTTTGTCAGCAAGCTCATGGGCTGAGGAAGCTGGCGGCGGATCACTGCGCCCCTGAGCCTGGATATGAATTCCGGGGCGTCTTTTGAGGTCAGGAAAGGCCTCGTACGAAGATTGGGCAACGATCTTCGCTGGAAATACGACATGCTGCGCCCAGTCAAAAACGTTACGCATCTTGGCTAGGGGGCGCGTATAGGCGGCAAACTCATGCACCAAGGCAACGCTCGGCACCCCAAAGGAGGCCAAGGCAGGCACCATGATCTGCGTCTCTATGCTGTTGGCGATGGCATAAAGTGGCCTGTATTCCTCCGTAATCCGCTTGGCTAGCCGGGTCGCATCCACCCAGTTCCAGTCCTCCCATGTCAACGGTCCAACGGACGAGGCGGCAACGGCGATGAAGTCTTTTTCCAGTTCTCCACCGCGCAACATCAGGGAAACCACCGTTGCCGTTTTTGCCAGTTCCCGGACAAGGTTCCAGCCCAGCATCGGCGCGCCTGTTCTCGAAGCCTCGTGCGAAATCAGAAGCACGACAGGCTTTTCGGACTGCGGCAAGGGCGAAAACTCTAATCTATCAACGACTGAAGCTCCTCGCCTACCTTCGCGCCTGCCATGGTCCTGGTAATGCAGTAACGGCGAAATCCCGGCGCTCGCGACATCTGGATAACGTTCCCGATAATAAGCTGAATCAAAAAGAGGCGAGGCGCGCCAGCCCATCGGCTCACCAACCACCGCATAGTGCAACGCCGGATCCATACCGGCCGGCAAACGGTGGGCGTAAAACTCAGCATCGAAGTACGGTGAGACACGCAAGGCTGCAGCAAGATCTTCAGCTTCTTGCCTATTCGCGGGCAGATGTCCCACCAGAGCCGAAAGTTCTAACCAGACATAAGCAGGCGGCTTGAACATCCCTGCCGTCTCGTAGAAGGGACGCAAGAAATCGCCGTTGAATCGCGCATTTGGCTCCAATCCGATCCGCCAGCCAATTTCGGCATAGTGTCCTGCTGGATCCCGCAGTTCCGGCCGGTTAAGGGCGGAACGGTAGTAGTCGGCATCGACAAACCGCGCTGCTTCCAGGATAGCGACGAATTCACGGCGAATTTCATCAGCCAATATGCTCTCGCGACTATCCATCATGTGCGTCCCGGTCCAAGGACACGATTACGGACAAAGGCGCGGAGCGAGCGGGGAAAGAGCCGGGCCGCGCCAAGTATACCAAATCGTTTCAGAATGGCCTCGAGGCGGCGGCGCAGGCCCAGGTAGCGTTGCTCCCATTCGGCAGCCTGGCGCTCTAGATCCGCAGCCCGGCCCTCGCATTCGGCATTTCGCTGCCGCAGTTCTTGGGCCTCGGCGGCTTGTCTGAGACGCGATTCCGCAAGAAGGTTCGCGTGGCCCCGGAAAGACGTTCTCAGCACGTCCCGCTGCAAACATGCCGCGGCGAGTTCGGCGCGCACTTGAGCCAACTCGGATCGCAGCGCGTCGAGTTCAGCCGAACGTTCGGACGCCGGAAGCGGAATATCGGTTGCCGTCGAATCAGAGGTCCCGGTCGGATACTGCTGAGCCAGGGCCAAAGCGGCTTCGGCTTTTTCGGCCCGTTCGACTTGAGCCTTGATGGTTTCACTAGCCGTTTCAATTTCGCGACGGAACCCGGAAGCCAGCAGTTCCGTCTGCTCCATGTGACTTCGAAGATCTGCGTGAGCGGCATGCGTCCCGGACTGAGCCAAGGCCAAAGCGGCTTCGGCTTTTTCGGCCCGTTCGACTTGAGCCTTGATGGTTTCACTAGCCGTTTCGATTTCCCGGCGGAGACCGGAAGCCAGCAATTCCGTCTGCTGCATGTGATTGCGAAGCTCTGCATGAGCCGCAGCGGCACTCTTTGCCTGGGCCAGTATTTCACCGATCTCGCTCGTTTCGATGAACAACGAATTAGGAATACTTGGGAGTTCTGCTTCCGACGCAACCGCAATATTGTAAGACGGTCGAGGCAAGCTGTGACTGCCCTCGTAATGCGTTTCTCCTCGTCGCTCGAACGTCAGCGTTCTCGATATTCCAGCCTCGTCATCTGCGATAAGCGTTGATCCGAGTAGCGGTCTTTGAAGGAGTATCAAGACATTGCGGAACACTCCCTTCAGCAGCGTCTCGAACTCCACACGCGAGAGCTCGTGCACGTGATAGGGATTGGCAGGGCTTCCGGGCGGAGAATAGACATCTCGTTCAGGAGACGAAAGGATGAGAAAACCGGCTGGCCGCAAAACGCGCTGAACCTCTGCGATGAACAGATCATGTTCAAAAAAATGCTCAAGCGTTTCGAACGATACGACCACGTCGACACTCGCATCTTCCAAAGGCAAACTGCGAGCGTCTCCTTGCAGATAGCGAAGGTTGGGAGCGACATAGCCTCCCTGGGCGTGCGCTACCGCCTCCTCGGACAACTCGATGCCAACAACCGATCGCGCGACTTGGGCCAGGAGAGCGGAGCCGTAGCCCTCGCCAGATGCGACATCGACAACATCCAGGTCGCGGCAAAGAGCCCGGGCGAGAAAATAGCGATGAAGGTGCTCGATCTCCACTTGACCCGCCGTAGCGGTTGTCAGCCGTTCGCCCGTCCATTCCAGTGCTTGCCGCGGCAGGACCCGTTCGAATATTTCTCCCATTTGATCGTCGCCAATTCCTCTCAGTGGTCTAATGCGGGGGGCCACTGACCGCTGATCTCTCACGATGCGTTACGCTACCACCAAGATCCGCGAGTGTTTGGCCCAAGCCTTCAGAAAAAGAGAGAGCTGGTCTCCACCCCAGCGCCTCTCGAATGAGCGAAATATCGAGCACGCTCACTGGAACATCAAATTTCCGACCGCGCTCATAGCGAACGTCCAGTCTTTGGGAGAGTTTTGATTCAAGTTCGGCAATGACCCCGTTAAGGCTGACGCCCTCGCCACTCCCGATATTGAAAACCTGATGGCCGTCGAGCGGCGCTGCGCGTGCCAGTGCGACCAAGCCTGCCGCGGCATCGGAAATGTGGATGAAATCACGTACGATTTCGCCATCGCCCCAGACGATTATTGGCCGTTGCGACAATGCGTGGTGCAGGAACGTCGTTACCACACCTTGGCCTTTTGCCAAATTCTGCCCTGCTCCAAAAGGATTGGCCAGCCGCGCCACACGACAATCGAGCCCGTAGAGAGCCCGATAGGTACCTAGATACAGTTCAACAGCGGCTTTACCAGCGCCGTAGGCGGTAATCGGGTTTAAACGGTGATCTTCATGCACCGGCACGCGCAGCAGTTTGCCGTAAACCGTACCGCCGGACGAAGCGAAGATCAGTCTTGGTGCCTGCGCGCCTTTTTTTCGAAGCGCATCTAGCAAAGCCAGCGTTGGCGCGACATTGGTCGACAGATCAAGGGCTGGATCATTGTTGGCACTGGCAGGAATGGATGACCATGCATAATGGTGAATGACCGTGACCCCATCGATCAGGCTATCCCATTGCGCGTTGGCAAGATCGAAACTACGCCATGTGACTCGCTCGTCAAGTGCGGGAGTAAATGTCGGCTTCGAAAGTGAGCGCCCGGCCAAAACGACCCCACACCCGCTTTGCACCAAGATTGCAGCAACATGTCGGCCAATAAAACCGCTTCCACCAAGAATCAGATGTCGTTCGACGATCTCGGATTTTTCTGCCTTAGATGACATCCGGATGTGCTCGGCCGCTCCCGAATACGGTTGACTGCGGTTGTGGGAACCAGAATAGTGAACCGCAATTCCCAAGCAGATCCGTACTCTGACTTCGCCATTGCGTCAAAGCATATCGGGTTGACAGAATGATGGTATTGATATGGCGCTCAGCCCTTGTTCGGCGGCGCCATTGATGACGAGTTTTGCCGCCCACTGGCCAGAGCAATGCGCTGGGCTGAAGCGCCGGATTGAGTCGTTCGCGTGCGCGGCGAGGAACTAGGTATCCGCCTTGTCCATAGTCCGTGTTGACCGCTTGTCAGCGCGTTGGGTGACGTGGGCATCGCCCGCATCGCCGTTGCGGGCAGGTTGTTTATGGTTTGCTGATATAGATGCTCGGTGTTTCGCGTGCTATGCCGTAACCGGTAATGAAGAGCGATGATTTCACGACAAAAATGAAAACCTTGGACCGACAGGACCATGCTGCTTTCAGCGGTTTCGCTTCCACACTGCATGAATTGGTGTCGCTGAACCTTCATGAGAACGATGCGATGTTTCATGGGAATAGCCGGCACTACCTATCGTGCGGGGGATCGGCGTTAAACGTTATCGCCGCAGCGGTCGGCCTGGCCGGAATTGAGCCAAGCGAAATCCTCGATTTCGGGTCGGGTGCCGGACGCGTCACCCGCTGGCTGCGGGTTGCTTACGTGGGCGCCGAGATTTCGGCGACAGACATGCGCTCTGAGGATCTCGAATTCTGTGCACGCGAGTTTGGTGCGCGGACGTGGCTGTCCGGCATCGATGTGGACGGCCTAGCCACTCCCTCGCAGTACGACCTGATCTGGGTCGGCTCGGTTCTGACGCACCTGTCCGCAAGCATCTCCGAGCGTCTGGTCAGGAAGCTGCTCTCATGGCTGCGACCCGACGGAATCCTCATCGTCAGCCTGCATGGGCGTTTCGTCCATTTCCGAGGCCCCGAGTTCAACTATTATGGCGTTGGCCCTGGGTGGGAGGAAATCGCGAGACGGTATCTTGAAGAAGGATACGGGTACGCCGATTATCCCGGCCGGGACGCATATGGAATCTCGCTGTCTAAGCCAAGTTGGGCGACTTCGCTGGCGGAACGGCTAGAAGGCACTCGCCTCGTCTTGATGAGTGAGCGAGCGTGGGATAACCACCATGATGTTCTCGCACTGCAAAACCGACCGGTGACGGCGCCGCTGTCCGTTCGAACCCTCCAGACAACTTGACGCGAGCACGTATGGGCGGACAAATACATTCAAAGGGGTTGATCTTTCCACTTACTGGACTGCGGTTCTTCGCCGCTTTTGCCATTGTACTCCATCACATCCGGGGGAGCTTCGGTGTGTCGACCACCGCGTTTCAAGGCTGGAACCTTGCTAGCGGCGTCACCGTTTTTTTTGTTTTGTCAGGGTTCGTACTGACCTATTCCCATCCTGCTCTCAATAAGTCGGGCGAAACACGTCAGTTCTATATCGGTAGAATTGCCAGGATCTTGCCCGCTCATCTTGTCACACTGCTGACGGCAGTCGCGCTAGGCGTGCCATTCGCGACTCCGTACTTCCTCGCAAATGGTTTGTTGCTGCAAAGCTGGATTCCAACCGGCGATTACTTTTTCAGCTACAATGCGGTCAGCTGGAGCATCTCGACCGAGATGAGTTTTTATCTCGTTTTCCCGTTTCTGATCCGCAATTTCGAATCGGCATGGCCTTGGAAACTCGCCGCATGCTTCGTCGCCTCCTCAGCGATGGGTCTCCTTGCCTGGCAACTCGGACTGCCTTTTTACAGTGGCGGAAAAGATGCCGTCATCCAGGGCATCGTGATGGTCAACCCGGTCGCAAGAGTCTTCGAATTTTGCCTCGGCATGACGGCGGCGTTGCTGTGGACGCGTTTCCGCGACCGTCTCGCCCATCTTCGATTTGGCACATGGGCCGCCTTCGAGTTGATCGGCGTCCTGCTGCTGATCTGGGGATCTGGCTGGATCAACGCGATCCTACAGCCCTTCATGAGCTCGGGTGCTATGCAGTATTGGACGAACCAGACACTTTCCCCTGTCGTTCCGGCGGCCTTGCTGCTCATCATTCTCGCATCAAGCACCGGGCCATTGGCGAAGGTGCTCGCCTGCCGCCCCGTGAGGTTCCTTGGCGAGATTTCATTCGCCATTTACTTGACACACCAACTCGTCATCAGGTTTTTTGTCATGCACCCACTAATCCTGGAAGGCCTGTCGCAGCGGACGGCGATCGGGGTCTTTCTGCTTACAGTTCTTGCCGCATCAACCGCACTGCATCTAGCCGAGATTCCAGCCAGAAGGATGATTGTGGGATGGTTTGGTAGCACCCCAAGGACGAAGGCCGTGAACCGTCGAAGACCGCCCGTTGGTCAACCAGAGCCAAACTTAGAGTAAATTTGCCTTGTCATCGTGACCATGATGCTGACGACGATCTTATTGTCCGACGCCGTTCACCGGGGAAGGAACCGCATTGGCCTTGGTCGGCGCCTATGTGCTCGCCGGCGAAATCAAACGGCGCGCCACCAGCCAGGAGGCCTTCGCAGCTTATGAACGGCTGTTGCGGCCGTACGTTGAGGCGTCGCAAAAGCGTATAAGCCCTCGATTCATTCGGCTCATCCACGTAAAGACGCCGTTCGGAATCGCAGTCACGCGGATCGCTCAGAAATTATTCGCAAGCAAAGGCGTGCAGAAGCTCCTCAGGCCGAGCGATGCCAAGCGCAAAAGGGATATCGCGCAAGACTTTGTCTTTCCGGGCTATTCCTAACCGCAGTCACAAACGTCCCGTGACGGCCTACCGATCGGCTATCCGAAGACGATCCGCGTTGATCAGGGCTCGGAGTACGTCTCCCGCGACCTCGATTTGTGGGCCTGCAGCAGGGGCATCACGCACTTCTCGCGCCGGGAAAGACACCTATAGCGCTTACAACGAAGCCGTCAGCGGCGCTTGGCTTGCCAGTCGTAGCCGTCGACATCTGGGTAACCCTGCGCACATTCCCGTTCGATCTGGCCAGCGTCGTCCAAGCAGTCGGCGGAACGACGCAGCGCCGCGGGACGGCCATCCCGACGGGGATGCCAGTCGGTCCACTGAAGCCTTCGCCGCGATCGCGGAGGAGCGCGGCCTCTGGACAGGCTTTCTGCGCCGCACGCCATCTGCGATGGAGTGGCCCGCTCCCACCATAGCTCTCTAACATTGATATTGTTTTAGATCTTTGGTGAGACGGGGCAGGAATGCGCCTCCCGGCAGTCCGGATTTCTCTCAACCAAGTGTTTCGTCTCGGGGGTTCAAAATCCTGCCGCTACCATACATCCCGACTTCGCAATTATGGCATGCCTACGAATGCGGCACGGGTTGCCAGCGCCACACGGGACCGATCCGCTCGCTTCATACAGTTCAAGTGGGTCGGAAGGTGAGATGTCCCTTTTGCGGAAATAAATTGCGATTGCCATGGCGATCGGGCTGAGGACTCGCACAGGCGCTCGGATCAAGCCTCATGCGAACCAAGTACTCCGAGTTGCCAGCGCGCTACCATATCGCCGGTGCTGATCCACCACCGCTTGTCACGGTCATGTCGCCGGCCATCTCGCGACAGCGCGGCGCGCGCCGACAGCATGTTGTGTGCATCAACGCGGCCGACAGCCAATCGTCCGCTACATTGCGGGTCTGTTCCCCCACTCCTGGCTTATCACGCGATCCGCAACAGCTCGCGCAGGCGGACCGGCAGTCGGGGCGAGGCTTGCAGTTCGGCACAGCTCGCCTCCCATTGCCTCAGATATTCACTGATGGGCAGGCCGCTGCGTCCGGGCCAACGGTTGAGTGCGCCAAGCGCCTCGACACAGTCCGGCGCGCGGTCGTATTCGGCGAGTATGGTCAGCGACATAGCCTGGGCGAACGGATTGAGGGCGGGCATTTCGATCTCTCCGCGATGATCGGTGAACCACGCCGCGGCGTTGCGGGTGAGCCCCTGGCTATCGGCGAGAGCCGTATAGCGGTCGATGATATCCTGGCGGTACCGGGCGATGGCATCGCCGAAGGCGTTGTCGCCGGCGAAGGGCGGGGCCTCCTTCCAGCTTTTCGCCAGGCGCCCGAGTCCGCGCAGCGAGTGGGCCTCCACCATCGCTTCCTCGAGCCATTGGCAGGGGGGCGCCGGCCTGGCGTCCGGCTGCCAGCTGTTGCAAAGGACATGGCCGAGCTCGTGGCCGAACTGGTAGGCGAGCTTCGACCAGTCACGCTCCCCGATATCAACGATGATCCAGGCCATGCTGCTGCCGTCCGGATGCAGCCAGATGGCCGGCGTGCCGGACGTGTGCTCGTCGACACGCAGCCGCGTCGGCTGGCGGTCGGACACGAGGCGAACGCCATCGAGGCAGGCATGCCGCATCCGCTCGACGACTTGATCAGCCGCCCCCTCCAGCATGCGGCCCCAGTCGCCGGTAAGCTCGATGGGCGCGGTGAGTAGGGTTAGCCGTGGGCGGGCCGAGGGAGATTTTGGAGACATGGCTGCATAGGTTTTCCGCGGGTGACTCCACAGACTAGCCGGTGCCAAGCTAGTAGCCAATGAGACGGCAGCAAGTATGCTAAACTTTCGCCTGTTCGTCAGCTGGTGCTCCTTTCTATCGAGGTGTGGCCAGAGCGTCATCGGGAACTCTCTCCTGGGGCGATGCGCTTCACTATTCTGTCAACAAACTTTTCCGTTGGACAACAATCACTTCTTGGCGCGCATCGCAGGGCGTACCGCGATCCCACAACCTCGAACGTCGCTTATGGAAGTTTGCTGTGTCTTCGCAGCGGCGGCGAGCACGCTACCGATCGGTGATAGCCGTATTGCGACTTCGCGCGAGCGCGCAGCGCATGCGGCGAACAACATCGAGATCGGGAACGCTCTGCAGCACGTCCAGAGCATTGTGCACACGTCAAGCTCCTTGTCGGCAAAGAACCTCGGCCAAACCTGCGAAAGCGCCAAGTGATGAATCGCGGGCTTGCTAGCGAGGCAGTCTAAGAAACAAGCTCCTTTGGGATGCCGCACGCATCGAAGAACAGCGAAATATTTCCTGATAAGAGAAAGGGAAGGGTCTCACGGATTCGTTCTTCCTCCCAATCCCACCAGCGAATCTTGAGTAGAGTTGCGACCTCCCTCTCGGAAAAACGAAGTCGCACAGTCTCTGCGGGATTTCCCGCAACGAGTGCGTATGGCGGAACATCACGCCGGACTACGCTTCCTGCCCCTATGACGGCTCCGTCCCCGATCCTTACACCAGAATGGATCATGGCATGGCTCGCGATCCAAACGTCATTTCCGATAATGACATCGCCCCTGGTCGATGGGTGTCCGGATATATTTTCGGCCTCGGGCCAGTGGGCGATGGCGGAAAAAGGATAAGTTGTTATCCAATCCGAGCGGTGGTTCCCTCCAAGAAATATTTCAACGCCGTCTGAGATAGAACAAAATCTGCCGATCTTTAACGATGCTTTTTCACCCCACCATCTGACGGTAGGAACTCCATAGCTATATTCTCCAATGTCAAAACCTCTGCCGTCCAACGCAGCTCGAGTGAAGATTGGCATGATCTGAGGCATCTATTTCGACTCCTGGACCTTAACGCGGACCGAGAGCTGCTCCCGGGTGGAACTGGATCAAATCCAAAACTTCGTCGCCAAATGCTCAGCTGTGGAGAATTCTTTGCTCTTCTCAATGGATAGAGTCGTCCAGTAGTTGTCGTAAGCCTCTCGATCGATATCTTTTGAGGAAAAGCGACCAACAATCTCGACATATGCACCGTCAAGCGCTTGGCTAGCAGGGTCGAGATTAGTGATGGAAACGAGCCCTGTCGGCGGGCAGTCGAACATCGTTATGGACAGATCGGGGCGGTAACTCCGAAGCACGGGAACGACCTTCCATACATCTCCTGTCCACCATTGTGCAAAGCGCGATTTGGCCCACGTAGGGTCAGAGCGATCTCTAACGGTCATAAAGAACCCCGGGGGAAGGCAATCGTGAAGAAGGATGATCGAATTCTTGCGGCAATGCTTTTCTGTGTTCATAAAATCGCGTAGCAGGAATTCGAAAAGATGCATTCCATCAAGGAACGCTAGATCGATTGGAGCGCCGAACAATTGAGAGGCGTTGTGGGTCGCAAAAAACTCGTCGCTAGATTGCTGAAATAGCATACAACTTGGTTTTTCACCCATTATGTCGGCATCGATCTGGAATTGGGGGTCGACCGCTATGCTGGCGCCATTGGCCAGTCGAAGTGTCGCGCCGCTAAGCGTGCCAATCTCGAAGTACGTCTTCGGTTTAAGGCATAGATGGAGAGTGTTTAGAAATGTGGAATAACTCTCACCGCAAATAGCGGCTGAATGATCAGCGTCGTCATTCGTACTTGAATTATCAATATCCAACCTAGGTTCTCATTTTCAATCTAAAAATGAACAGTCGACCGCGATGTTGGCTATGGTATCTTAACTGCGAACCGCCGGAACGACAAGAGCCGGTGTCGACTGAAAGACCGTCGAGGCATCGATTGCAGAGACGGCGATGGGGGGCCGCCGTTGACGCTCCGACCATCAAACCAGCCACGGCCGCGTCCTCAGCCGAGTGCGCCGGTAATGGCCACTGCGCAGAATGGTAGCAACCTAGATCCGAAATCGCTGGCCGATCCCACCAAGCATTCTTGTTCCAGCGCCCTAAATCTCGCCCGTCATCATGGCCCGGCCACCCTCGCCTTCAGTGCCATGCCTGAGCGAGAAAACCTACATGCCTAGGCACTAACTCAACAACATCCTAACAAATGTCCGTCGCCACTCGTGAACCACCAAATTATCACATGTCTCGAGGCGACAATCTTCCGATTTTTCTGGCTCAGGAAGATTAGTCCCTTGTCGAAAAATCCGATACCACCTCACTATGCCCGGAAAAAGTACGTATGATAAATAAATTGGATCGGCCTGACCACATATGGGTTTGTATCAATGAGAGTAAGAATTGACTTCATCTCTCCACTGGGATCAATTCCGATACCTTTAAGATAGTCGTAAAACGGTCCTGACTCCGGCTTGCATTCGTTCGCATGTCGGATGAGGAAATTGTCAACGATGCCTGCTCGCCAGCGCTCTTTCAGGTGATGACCCCAATATATATCGAGTCCCCATCCCGAAATTGACAAATCAAATGAATGGAGCATCTCCCGCAGAAAGTCACGCCTGAAGAATGGAGCCATCACCTCGACCCAATTTGTTGTCCGCAGTATTAGACCAGGGTGATGACGCGTAAGCGGGATGACACAGGAACTGTCAGAGGTCAGAGACGGTTGTGCGATATCCAGAAAATATTCTTCGCAAAGTTTGAAAAACTCATCGGGATCAAATAAAATTTCAACGTCATCGTCCAGAAAAAAAACTCCCTCATAGATATTATGCAATCCCGTCGCCTCGAATAGCCGTTTGGCGCCATGCATCTTTGAAAGACCGCCGCCGAAAATGAGCTCGGCTCCGGTGCGGAAAGCGTCATCTGGGTGCGGGTCTGCATAGTAGTTTATCCCGACATCGTACTCCCGGCGCTCACTCAGAGGCTCAGAAAACAAGGAGGGTCGGCGCTTGGAACCGGCGCGTATCAGAATCAAGTACCGCCTTGGTTCACGCGGGACAGTTAGTATCTGAATGTCGTCCGAGTTCTGAAACATTGACGGTTCTCCGATATCACGACGGCGGTCTGCGGCATCGATTTTTGTCGATGGAGGGACTTGGCGCCGACGGCCCAGTGACGAGGTGGAGCATGGCGTATTATGACGCCTTGATTTCCAAATGGGCAACGCTCACGTCGTCCGGAACCACGGCTGCGGAGCAGGTCAATGCGATGACGGTAACCGGCCCAGCCGTTCCGACGATCATCCCGACCTATCGGATTTGCAACCTCATCGTCGACAGCGAGTTCGCCGCGCTCGGCTGGCAACTCATCCGCAACATTCTCGGCCTGGGCACTTCTCTTGAGCTGATGCGCTTCATTGTTCTGCCAGCAAATTTTTCCGCTGGATAGCAATTACTTTTTGGCACCGATGTAGGGCGTACCGCAATCCATGACCATCGAACAAAGCTTAAGGCGGTGTGTAAGTTGCTATGATGCTTTCGCAGCGGTGCCGAGCATTTGGACCGGTAATGGCACTGGGTTTCTCATGCACCGATTTGCGCCATATCCCACAGACACATCGCCTTCGAAGCGTAGTGTTCCTCCGGCATGACCAGGAGTGGCAGCGGCAACGAGAATGGCGGTTGCTGTAAGTTGAGAAATCCGAATCCACCCGTCTCCCGCGCAATGTCCTGAGCCGAGGTCGAATGGCTTGAGGTCAACAGCCAGCGCGCGCCGCACTTCTTGAAGTTCCGTAGCGCGCGCCAGATATCGGGCTCGGTCAGATGCTGCAGACAGTCGCGTGAAAAAATGAGGTCGACGTTGGGCAGCGGTTCGGCTGCTAGATCGAGCACGAGGAATTCGCGATCCGCATATCGCATGCGGTTCGTTTCGATGACCTCCGGCACGATATCGCAGCCAATGTAGTGCGTTTTGCCCAAATCGACGAAGCGCATCCAGTTGAAGTCACCGCAGGGCGCATCGAGCATGGAGTTCACATCCAGTGCGCGCAAAAGCATCGGCAATACGGTTCGGACACGATGCGTCGTTGCGTACGCCGAACCGAGTCCGGAGCGCGATTCCGCGGAGCCCCACTCGTTGCTTTGGTAAATGCGCGCGAACGCTTCGCGGGAATCATCGGGCGTGCTTTGCGTCATCGAATGCACCTCTGGGCAATCTTTTGTATTCGTCCGTTCGAAATCTTTACCCTTCCATTTCCGTGAGCCATGTCGGCAGAGTGTATGTCCGTTCGAATGCACGCACCGGAACGGTCCGGCCAGACACGCTCTCAAGTGCAGGACCAATTCGATCGGTTCGGCAGATGCGGTGCCGAGTCCTAGTTGGACCGCAAGCCATCTGCAGCTACCCGATCTGAAGGTTGCTCGTCGTCTAGGATGACGAGTGGTGGGACACAAAGGAAAGCTTTCATTGACCCATATGCCGCACACATCGCGCAATCGATACCCGTGTCGTCAAGGACGACCGCAGTTCCAGGAAATGGTATCTGTCTGCTTCGTAGCGGCAGGCATTTTTCAAGAAGTATGCGGGCGCCTCTTGGTGTAACCGTGTAGGCTTGTGTCCCAAATGAGTGCTCGACCTTGATCAGGGATCGCGAAAACTTTTCGATCTGAAACAAGGAATTTTTGTTCTTATACCGGCGATCATAGAATTCAAGCTTGGCCTTGGAGAAGCCGAAATCTAGCCAGATGAACAATGGGTCGAATACATACCCCCACTGTATCAAGTCCCAGTCCGCCGGTACCTGAGCAGCAATATTGGCGGATTCCTCCATAAATCGAAAAGATGCTCGGACGTCGTCTTCAAAAATGGTTATCGCCTTGTTATCTGACACCGCCAGCTTCCATAAGCTGATATGGGATAGAGCGCATCCCAAAGTGCCCGGGGGGTATGCGCAATCATTGCTGATCAGACCTTCCTTTATGAGCGCCTCCCTGTCGAGAGAAGTGCCGTCAACGGCCGATACCCGAACCGTATTGTGTGTTAGATGCCAGTTATTACTTTGATACCTGTTCCAGCGATTGACGCTGCGGTCGAGGTTTATCAGGTGTATTTTCGGCGAATCCTTGGGTTCGACATGTCGATCTGGTAGGGAGCCCAGGGGCGTGGCGCCAGCGAATACCGGGGTATCGCCCGCACCGTGCAACAGCGCTCGAGCGCGCTCGATCCCGTCACTCACATAATATTGGCCATCGCCGAAAGTGATGTAGCCATAGACTTGTCGGTTATCCATATACTGAACGATGCCCGCCTTGCGGGCGCTGTCGGCAAAAATCACGTACTCGTACCGCGATGTGGCGTCCTCGTATGTCAGTTCGGTCAGTACGTCGGCGCGGACAAGATAGGTGCAGTGCACAAGCGGCATCTCGATAATGCCGCGCACGTGGCGGTTGAGCACCCATCCGTATTGATCGCACTGCATATAGTAGCCGTTGGCGTCGATCTCAGCGTGGTAATTCGAATAGTATTGCCCGGGAGAGATGGAGCGAAGCAGGGGAGCGACGATCGGCACGTCGAGCGCGACAAGCTCGCGTAGCGTCGCCGGTCGCACGAAATTATCGACGTCGACAACGAAATAGAAATCGCAGCCATGCTCGAGAGTCTTCCGCAAACTTATGTTGCGGATTCGGCCAAGGACCCTGAAGCGCGTCTCGTTCCATTCGTGTTCGCCAAACTGTTCGACTCTGTCGGCCACGTTGGAGGCATCGAACTCAACCGCGGCATAGAGGTGACCAACGCGCTCCACCCATTCGCGCAATATGTGCTCGGTCCTGTCGGTGTTGTTGTTTGTCCTGATGTACAGGACGATCGACGCCTTCGGGTAGTCGAGCGCCTCGATGCACTCAAGGTACAGCGGCAGTGCCGGCTCTTTCTGCTTTGCCAGGATTGCCACCAGGATGCGCGGCGTGCCCTCGATGCGCGACCGCAACGAACGTTGCCGGACAAGCCTGTGCTGGTCGATCAAGCTCTCGGTCCCGAACGCCCCAAGTTTCGGCGGCTCATTGACCGGAAGCTTGTCGGTGGCGAAGCGCGCGTTGGCCAGCACACGCTTCGCCATTTCCGCAGGCAATTTGTCTGAGGTGAGCAATTTTAGACAGGCGTCGAGCGATTCCCGGTAGGCGCCTGCCCAGTAGGCATTGATAGCAAACTCGTCGAGCACTCCGTAATCGTAGACCCAGGGCTGAATGAAAAGTCCGGGAGGTTGAACAAGGTCGAGCCCGCGACGGGCAAATTCCGTTCCTTCCGCATTCCGGCCCTGGTTGCGGCAATAGAGGCTCGCGGCGTGTAGAGCCTCCGCGCGGGCGGGGACGACCTGCGCCGCGCGCTCAAAGGCCGCAACGACCTCGTCGAATGGCCGCCCCAGTGCTGCCATCAGGTTGCCCGCCTCGAGCAGGCTGACATAGACCTCCTCGTCCCAAAAACCCAGCTCGGCGCGCTTCAGATAGGTCGCCAGTGATTTTTCACGCTCGCCGGAATCCCTGTAGCTCTGTGCCAGATAGAAGGTGTATCGCGAAACAAGGAAGGGGTCGGTCTCCGTTGCAAGCGCATTTTCAAGAACGGCCGAGTCGTCCTGGTACTTTCGCGGGTTTTGACTGCGTGCTCCGCCACGCCCCGTCGCCACGCGAAAACCCTTGGCGGTCTCCCGCGTAAGATGGCCAGGAGGGGCCTCGAGATATTCGTGCAGAACGCCCTTGAAGGCGAACGGCAGACGGTTGCGGCAGATCTGCGGGCGATAAAACGAAATGCCGCCATGTAACACCTCGACGTCGTATAAATCGTGTTCCATCTGCGACTTGAACCCGATGGGATCGAAGTCGGCGTCCAGGATCAGAACATCGTCCGCGTCGATGATCATTGCATAGTCGACAGTCTCGACTTTACGCAATCGTTCAAGGGCGAAGGTTCGGTTGTACGCGAAGTCCCGCCACGGCTCGTCAATGACAGCGCCTTGGACATTGTGATCGGCGAGGAATCCGCGGATCAGGTCTTGCGTGCCGTCCTCGGAACCCGTGTCGACAACGAGCACGTAGTCGACAAGGGGAAGTACGCTGGCGAGGCATTGCAGGATAACCCTCGTCTCGTTCTTGACGATCATGCACAGGCCAATGGTGCTCATGCTATTCCTTTAGCTGAGCGGCGCGCGTTGCGCGCCTGCCCGAAATTGTGGAACGGCAATTCGTGCAATTCACCCGGCAGAGCGGATTTGCCAGGCTTCGATCGCTCATGCATCCCCCCTATGTCGCTACCCACTTGCCGGTCCGACAGCGGGACAGCCTTGTTTCCAAAGATCCGATCATCCTTCTCACGGATCGTGCAGCGCATCCTCTGGAAACCGCGCCTGGCCTTATCCATCGTGGTCAGCAGTCAGCCGTCGCGGCGGCATGTAGTAACGACTGTCGCGAAAGGACCTGGTCCAACTGCAACTGCCCGTATTCACCCGCTGTGTATTCCGCCGCCATTTGCTGGCTGCCGTCAAGTCGAGACGGCCACATCCGCCGACACGTTGCCACCGTGTCCCGTATCGTCTGTAAGCGCCATCGCCCTGTGCGGTTGCAGGGACGAGGGGGACCTTCAACTGCAGGCTGAAGTCAACAGGCTCCGAGGCGGAACTGGTAAGTATATGAATTTCAGAGCGATTTTTCCTATCCGCCGCCGGTATTGCTCGAACGCCGCTGCCCTGCTTAAAACCAATTTAGAAGTTACTTAATTAATAGTTTACAACTTCCTAATTTTATAATTTACTAAAATACGGTGTTGAGGGGCGCCCCGCAGGTTGGACGGCGGCATGCCCGAATTTCTGCGAAGGTCGCTCCTAGGGAGTTGAGTTAGAGGGTCTGGGTTATCAAGGCCGTTTCGCAGATTGTAAGGTGCGTCCGCAGGGCGCGCCAACGATATGTCGTGTCTTTGCCCTCCCCTTTGGAGGCGGACGGTCTCCCCTTCCCCTGAGAGTTGTCGCCAAGACGTCAGCGTCACGGCAACGGGAGTGGTGTTGTGAATCGAGTCGTATCGCGTAAGAATAGCAACCGCCGTGCGGGCCCCTGTTTGGGTGGTCTCCACGGAACATCGCTGCGAGGCGTTGTCAGGACCGATCGCCCGAATGCGCTGATTGGCGCGCCTCGCCCACGCGCTTCCAAACTCTCTTTCATCCATCCTTCGATATCCGATCTCGGCACGATCTTCCGAAACCCGAGACCGGAAACCGAGGCAATCACGCCGGCCGCCGCGCAGTGGGCGTCGGCGGGACCAGAACGAATTTCAATGATGCGGTGTCGCAGACAATTCGAACGGCCCATGCCGCCGACCTAGTCGGGCCGCGGGCGTTCGGCAGCAAATGGAAATTGACGGCGCGGCACAGGGGCCGCGGACCAGGGAGGATATGATGAGCTACATAACAGGGTTCTCGGTTATGGAAATCGCCGTCAGGGGCGTTTTGCCCATCGGCGACACGACGGAAAATGTAACCTATTTTATTCTGGACACGGCCAAGAGCGCGATCGTTGGCCAGGTCATTCTTCCCAGAGCCGTCAAGCAAAGCCTAGCCGTAGCAGTCACCGTCAAGGTTCCGGCCGCAGCCGGTTCACTTGCGATTGGCACGTTTGACCATGGCGGGAATTTCCAAGCCTGCAGCTTCCTCCGCGTAGAGAGCCCCTCTGTCGAACGTCCCGACGGCGCCGTCGGCCCGTCAGGAAGATGACCGAGCCCAAGCACTTTCTCCCCACCGCTCGCCGGCCCAGCCGATGGGCGGTTTTCCCTTGAATTGAATTCGAAGCCAACAGGAGCCAGTCATGGCCCGTGCCTCTGAAATTCTTTTTGTCGATCCTTCAGTCTCCGACCTCCAGACAGTTCTCGGCAATCTGAGACCAGAAGTCAGGTCGGTCATTCTGGATGGCGGCCGACCGGTGGCGCAGCAGATCGCTGCCGCATTGTCGGGGCACGAAGGGCTTGACGCGGTGCACGTCATCGCGCATGGCGCGCCTGGCCGGGTTAGCTTCACGGCGGGACAATGGTCGGCCGCCACACTGAAAGACGATGCTGAGGATCTTGCCGCAATCGGCCGGGCGCTTGCCGCGGACGGCGAGCTGCGGCTGTGGAGCTGCGAAACGGCATCGGGGAATGCTGGCGAGACGTTCGTGGCGGCGCTGGAAGAGGCCGTCGGCGCGGACGTCTGCGCATCGAGATCGCTGGTTGGCGCAGCGGCCCTCGGTGGCACCTGGCAAATATTCGCACGCGCGAGCGCTCCCACGCCCCTGCCGCCGCTGACCTCAGATGGAATGGCAAGTTACGCCGGAGTGCTTGCATCGGGTGATCTGACACTCAACGGCACGATACAGGGAAACGGCAACGCAAGTTCCGTCAACACCTATTATCTGGTGGATACAACCGGCGGTTCTAACGTAGTAGTTGGCAGCTTTCAACTTCCAAACGCTACTAATGCCGGCCTCGCACTTGCGTTTTCTATGACTATAACGATTCCCAATACGGCCCACAGTTATACTATTTACGACAATAGTTTTGATGTATTTGGTACACTTACGCCCCTCGTCCCTGGTGTTAGTTATACCTTCGCGGCCGGTGCTGCTAACGGCACGCACAACAATACATTTAATGCGCCGGCGACTCTCAACCTCACGCAATCAGGCGCCACGGGCCCGGCTGGCGCGACCGGAGCCACAGGTGCGACGGGAGCAACCGGCGCGACTGGCTCGACTGGTGCGACAGGTTCCACGGGTGCGACTGGATCGACCGGAGCAACTGGTGCGACGGGTTCGACCGGGGGAACCGGTGCGACAGGCTCGACCGGCGCGACTGGATCGACCGGAGCGACCGGATCGACCGGAGCGACCGGTTCGACCGGCGCAACCGGCTCTACCGGTGCGACTGGCTCGACCGGAGCGACAGGCTCGACCGGGGCAACCGGCTCGACCGGCGCCACGGGCTCGACCGGAGCAACCGGCGCCACCGGCTCGACCGGAGCCACGGGCTCGACCGGAGCGACCGGGGCAACCGGGGCAACCGGCTCTACCGGTGCGACTGGCTCGACCGGAGCGACGGGTTCGACCGGGGCAACCGGCTCGACCGGCGCAACCGGCTCGACCGGAGCAACTGGCTCGACCGGTGCGACTGGTTCGACCGGGGCAACCGGCTCGACCGGAGCAACTGGCTCGACCGGCGCCACGGGCTCGACCGGCGCAACCGGCTCGACCGGAGCAACTGGCTCGACCGGTGCGACTGGTTCGACCGGGGCAACCGGCTCGACCGGAGCAACTGGCTCGACCGGAGCCACTGGCTCGACCGGGGCAACCGGCTCAACCGGCGCAACCGGCTCTACCGGTGCGACTGGCTCTACCGGAGCGACGGGTTCGACCGGAGCCACGGGCTCGACTGGTGCAACTGGCTCGACCGGGGCAACCGGCTCGACCGGCGCAACTGGCTCGACCGGAGCCACTGGTTCGACCGGGGCAACCGGCGCAACCGGAGCAACCGGCTCGACCGGCTCGACCGGAGCAACCGGAGCAACCGGCTCGACCGGCTCGACCGGAGCAACCGGCTCAACCGGCGCAACCGGCTCTACCGGTGCGACGGGTTCGACCGGGGCAACCGGCTCGACCGGCGCCACGGGCTCGACCGGAGCCACGGGCTCGACTGGTGCAACTGGCTCGACCGGAGCGACTGGTTCGACCGGAGCCACGGGCTCGACCGGAGCCACTGGTTCGACCGGGGCAACCGGCTCTACCGGCGCAACCGGGGCGACCGGCTCGACCGGCTCGACCGGAGCAACCGGCTCGACCGGCGCCACGGGCTCGACCGGTGCGACTGGATCGACCGGCGCGACTGGATCGACCGGCTCGACCGGGGCAACCGGCGCGACCGGAGCCACTGGCTCGACCGGAGCAACCGGCTCGACCGGGGCAACCGGCGCGACCGGCGCAACCGGCTCGACGGGAGCGACGGGTTCGACCGGCGCCACGGGCTCGACCGGAGCCACTGGCTCGACCGGGGCAACCGGTTCGACCGGAGCGACTGGTGCGACCGGAGCAACCGGCTCGACCGGAGCAACTGGTTCGACTGGTGCAACTGGCTCGACCGGCGCAACTGGCTCGACCGGAGCAACTGGCTCGACCGGTGCGACTGGATCGACCGGCGCGACTGGATCGACCGGCGCGACTGGATCGACCGGCTCGACCGGCGCAACTGGCGCGACCGGAGCCACTGGCTCGACCGGAGCAACGGGCTCGACTGGTGCAACTGGCTCGACTGGTGCAACTGGCTCGACCGGCGCAACCGGCGCGACCGGCGCCACGGGCTCGACCGGAGCGACTGGTGCGACCGGAGCAACCGGCGCGACCGGAGCAACTGGGTCGACCGGAGCAACTGGCTCGACCGGAGCGACTGGTGCGACGGGAGCAACCGGCTCGACCGGAGCAACTGGCTCGACCGGAGCAACCGGCTCGACCGGAGCAACTGGCTCGACTGGTGCAACTGGCTCGACCGGCGCAACCGGCTCGACTGGAGCAACCGGAGCGACCGGAGCAACCGGCGCAACCGGAGCAACCGGCGCAACCGGCTCGACCGGAGCAACCGGCTCGACCGGTGCAACTGGCTCGACCGGAGCGACGGGTTCGACCGGGGCAACCGGCTCGACCGGAGCAACTGGTTCGACTGGTGCAACTGGCTCGACCGGCGCAACTGGCTCGACCGGAGCGACTGGTGCGACGGGAGCAACCGGCTCGACCGGAGCAACTGGCTCGACCGGAGCAACCGGCTCGACCGGCGCAACTGGCGCAACCGGAGCGACGGGTTCGACCGGGGCAACCGGCTCGACTGGTGCAACTGGCTCGACCGGTGCGACTGGAGCGACCGGCTCGACTGGAGCAACCGGGGCGACTGGAGCAACCGGGGCGACCGGAGCAACCGGCTCGACCGGAGCGACTGGATCGACCGGCGCAACCGGAGCAACCGGCTCGACCGGCGCCACGGGCTCGACCGGAGCGACTGGTGCGACCGGAGCAACCGGCGCGACCGGAGCAACTGGCTCGACCGGAGCAACCGGCTCGACCGGAGCAACTGGTTCGACGGGAGCAACCGGCTCGACCGGAGCAACCGGCGCAACCGGAGCCACTGGCTCGACCGGAGCAACCGGCGCGACTGGATCGACCGGCGCAACCGGCGCAACCGGCTCGACCGGAGCCACGGGCTCGACCGGAGCGACTGGTGCGACCGGGGCAACCGGCTCGACTGGTGCAACTGGTTCGACCGGCCCGACTGGATCGACCGGAGCCACTGGCTCGACCGGACCAACAGGCTCGCCTGGTCCGACAGGGTCAACGGGTGCGACCGGCCCAGGCGGTGAAACCGGTGATCATCATCATGATCATGATCATGACCATGACCATGACCATGACAATAACGGCCACGGCAATGGACAGCAGGACGCGCCGGGCAACTCCGGCGACCACAACAATGCCGACAACAGCGGACACCAGGGACAGGGCAACTCTTCCGGAGGCCAAGGCAAAGGCGGGAATAACGCCAACGTCACGGCGAGCACGCTGGGGCTGAAGGACACGACGAAGTTCCTGCAACCCGGCTCGACTGACGGCAACGGTGATCCCGGCAAGCATGGGTCGTTCCACAACTTGGTCGGCCTTGCGGCCACAACGGTGACGACAGACCTGCTGAACGTCCTCAAGACGATCAGCGGATCTGGCAACAACCAGAACAAGCCGTCTGGGGCGAGCACGGATCTCACCTCGGACCAGACCAAGCACGGCGCCGGCTACGCCAGCAACGACCACACCGTCAAGACGACCCTGAAGGATCTCTTCAAGCCGCACGAGTGAGGGCGAATGGTGTTGAGAACGGGCGCGCGGGCCTCGCTGGAAAGCGGGACCCGCGCGCCGATATTTCTTCTTCGCGGTTCGCGCAGCACCATCCTGCGGTGCTTGGCTTGTCGATCATGCTCAGCTGCCGCCCGGCATACCAGCAGGTCCGCGACTGCCCCGCGATGGCGATCGTTCGCGGACCATGACAGCAACGGAAAGGAATCCCCCAAGTCCTCAATTTTCAGAAATAATTTGCGCGGGTTGGGAACCGCAATATTGACCGAGGTCTGCCGCCTCGGTCTTGGTAATCTACCAATTCCCTACTTAAAAGTTTACAAATCGCTAATTTTCGACTTTACTAATATATTGGTGTGGAGGGTGTCTGCGGATTGCACGATCGGTGGCCGCAAGGTCTGTGCATTCGAGTTGGGCTTGAACCCTCGCCCTGCGTGCCGGATCAGAAGTCCATGGTAAACGTGCCCGTAAACGCAGAAACCCAGACCCGTGCCGGCACTGAAGTCGAGGCTGCAACGCACCTCGCGGACGCGCAGAACGCTGCCGCCCGGGTCCCTGGCGGTCCCGCCGAATTCGACAAGATCGGGCCACGCCTCAAGGCGATGCTGCGCGCCGCCCGCTATCACGGTGTCGAGCTCGACCCGAACGAATTCAGGGCCGCGAGCGCGGTTCCGGCCGCCGCCGATCTGTCGCAGTGGGCGCAGGACGCCGGCATGTGGTCACGGGCCGTGCGCATCCGCTGGCCCCACCTTTTGCGCTTCCAGGAAACCGGACCGGTTGTCTTGTTGTTCAGTGATGGCGGCGCGGCCCTCCTCACCGGGGCGAGTGCCGAGCGCAACGTCGTCTTCCTCAAAAGTGCGGATGCACCCGACGATGGTGAAGCCGTCGCCATCGACGAGTTACGGCTGTCGCAGGTGTGGACGGGCGAGGCACTGCTACTGCGCGCCACACGATCCTATGTCGCCGCGGACGCGCCCTTCACCCTTCGCTGGCTCGCCGAACTGGTGCGGCTCGAGAGCCACGCCCTGCGCGATATCACCATCGCCTCGTTTACGCTGAGCGTCCTTACCATCCTGCCGCCGCTCATCGTCATGACGGTGGTCAACAAAGTGCTGCAGTTCAACAGCATCTCGACGCTGGTGCTGTTGTCGGCGGTGATCGCCGTGGTTTTCGCCTATGAGACGCTGCTTGGCCATGCGCGGCGGCTGATCATCAACGTCGTCGGCGCCCGTCTGGACACCAAGTTGCAACTGCACGTCTTCAGCCGGCTGCTACGCCTGCCGCTCGACTATTTCGAACGGCATCCGGCGGGCGAGACGATGTATCACCTGGCCCAGGTCTACCGCATCCGCGAGTTCCTGACCGGAAAACTCCTCAGCACGTTCCTGGATCTGATCACGCTGTGCGTGCTGGTACCAGTCATATTCTACATCAACGCCGCCCTCGCCTGGATCGTGCTGGCCTGCGCGGTGGTGATCCTGCTGATCATCCTCGCCTTCCTGAGGCCACTGCGCCGCAGATACCAGCGGGTTGTCGACGCCGAAACCTGGAAGGCGGCGGCGCTCGGCGAAACAGTCGTCGGCATCAAGACGGTGAAGGCGCTCGGTCTCGAGCCGCAGCGCAAGGCGCTCTGGGACGAGCGGGTGGCGGAAGCGGGAAAGGCGCGTCTCGCCTTCGGACAGCTGGCAAGTTGGCCGCAGACCCTGGTCACGCCGATCGAACGCGTGATGGTGCTCGGCACCATGCTGATCGGCGCCTATCTCGCGATGAACGACCGCACCGGCTACATGGTCGGCGGCTTGTTCGCGTTCATGATGATCGCCCAGCGCGTGGCGCAGCCACTGGTTGGCCTGGCCCGACTGGTTGAAGACTACGAGGAGGTCGGTGCGGCGATCGGCGAGGCAGCGTCGGTCCTTAACCGGCCGCTGGAGAGCAGTTCGAATTCCACCGGCCTGAGACCCAGGCTGGTCGGCGAGGTCGTGTTCAGCGACCTGACCTTTAGCTATATCGCCACCAAGACACCGGCGCTTGACCGGGTCAGCTTCCACATTCCCGCTGGCAGCATGTTTGGCATCGTTGGGCGAAGCGGGTCGGGAAAATCGACAATCGCGCGCCTCCTGCAGGGCATCAATCGCGACTACAGTGGTTTCCTCAAGCTAGACGGCGTCGACCTCAAGGAAATCAACCTTCGCCATCTCCGCCAAGGGCTCGGCGTAGTCCTCCAGGATAACTTTCTGTTCCGCGGGTCGATCCGCGATAACATTATCGCCGGGCGCCCAGGGCTCACGCTTTCCGACGCCATGCGTGCCGCGCACCTCGCTGGCGCACAGGAATTCATTGAGCGCATGCCTAATGGCTATGACACCTACATCGAGGAAGGTTCGCCTAATTTGTCAGGCGGTCAAAAGCAGCGGCTGGCGATCGCCCGCGCCCTCATACACGATCCGACAATCCTCATCCTCGACGAAGCGACCAGTGCACTCGACCCAGAGAGCGAGGCAGTGGTTAGCGCCAATCTCATGCGCATCGCCAGCGGGCGCACCATGATCATCGTTTCGCACCGGCTGTCTTCGCTGACAGAATGCGACAACATTCTCGTCATGGATCAGGGCAAGGTTCTTGACGTCGCACCGCACACGTCACTGCTTGAACGATGCGCGCTTTATCGCCAGCTGTGGTCGCAGCAAAACCGGCACCTTGATGGTCGTCATGGCCGCCCGGTCGCCATCCCGCCGCGGTTAGTTTGACGATGCCACGACCATACGCCGTTGAGATCCGAAACCCATGAGTAGCACCTCTCTCATCACCCTCCCCGCTCGGCGGCAGCGTATGGAAAAGCGGGATCCGACAACGCCAGTCATACTCGAGTTCCAATGGCCATCGACCGCGGTTGCCAACGCGCCTATTCCGCAGGCGGCGCGCGGCATCGTCTGGATCGTCGCGAGTCTGGTAATCGCGCTGATCGCCCTAGCAGGACTGATACCTGTCGATCAGGTGGTGACGGCCAGAGGGCTCGTGGTTTCGAAATCGCCCAACATCGTCGTACAGCCACTAGAGACCGCGATCGTGCGCTCGATCGACGTTCGTGAAGGACAGCACGTCCAGGCCGGCCAGGTCCTTGCTCGCCTCGATGCGACCTTTGCCTCAGCCGACCTGGCGGCACTTGCGATGCAGGTTTCGACGTTCGAAGCTGAGGTGGCGCGGTTGAAGGCGGAAGCGGACGGCCAGGTCTTCAACTATGACGGTCTCGATCCGAGCTGGACCTTGCAGGCATCGATCTTTGAGCGTCGTAAGGCGGTATATGACGCTAAGGTCGAGAATTTCGACCGCCAGCGCGACGAGCTCAATTCCGTAATCTCGCGTTCGCTATCGGATGCAGAGGGCTACCGCCAGCGGCTCGCGGTTGCGGGCTCGATCGAAGAGATGCGCAAGCAACTCGAAGCAAGGCAGGTGGGCAGCCGCCTAAATACACTGCTCGCCGAAGACAATCGTGCGGAAATGTCCCGGGCGCTCGGCAATGCCGAGCAGACGGCGCAAGCCGCAAAGCTCCAGCAGGCGGCCGTGGCCGCCGAGCGCGACGGCTACATTCAAGGTTGGCGAGCGGATGTTTCGCAGAGCCTGTCCGAGGCGAGTTCGCGGATGTCCGACGCCCGCGAACTTCTCAACAAGGCAAAGCTACGCAAGCAATTGGTCGAGTTGAAAAGTGAAGCCGACGCCATCGTCCAGTCGGTGGCAAAGGTCTCGGTCGGTTCGGTCCTGCAGTCCGGCGAGCGGTTGATTACGCTGGTGCCGGCCAACGCGGCGCTTGAGATCGAGACGAACATCGTCGGCCGAAGCAGCGGCTTCGTGCATGTCGGCGACCAGGTGGTTATCAAGTTCGACACATTCCCCTATTCGCAATATGGCCTCGCCCATGGCACCGTGCGGGCGCTCAGTCCCGATTCCTTCTCCGCGCAGGAGCAAGCACGCGATCCCAACAGCTCTCTGGCCATGCTGCCCTCGGACGCCGAGCCGTTCTATCGCACGCGCATTTCCATCGACCAGGTTGCCCTCCACGGCGTGCCCGCCGGTTTCAGCGTCAGCCCCGGCATGCCGGTCACCGCCGACGTAAAGGTCGGCCGCCGCACTGTGCTCAAATACATTCTCGGCGTGATGCTGCCCATCGGGCAGGAAGCGATGCGCGAACCATAGAACACTGTGCGATCAGGGGCTCGGATCGATGACAATCCTGGATCGACTGACTGGTCTGGCCTCCCCGGCGGCGGCCTTGCGCAGGGCGATCCATCTTCTGGATAGCGGCAAGCCTGCAGAGGCTTTTCCGCTGATGGCGACTGCAGCGCGTGCAGGGATCGTCGAAGGCGAGTACCGGGTGGCGCGTTGCTATCTCGAAGGTTCGGGTGTGCCGCCAAGCCGCACGGAAGGCGCGCGATGGCTGCTGCGGGCGGCCAACCACGGAAGCGCCGAGGCGCAAGCGCTCCTCGCCGCTCTTTATCTGACCGGACTGGTGGCTCATGAAGCTTACAGCGAGGGCGCCGAATCCAATCAATTGTTCAAACCCGACTCCTCGGGCAAACCAGACTTCACGGCCGCTTACGACTTTGCCACCAAGGCGGCCCAGGCAGGCTCGGCCACGGGACAGGCGATCCTCGGATATATCCTTACCAGCGGACCCAAGTCGATGCGCGATGCCGTTGCGGCTCACCGCTGGTACGAGAAGTCGGCTTCTGCCGGCTGCGCCGAAGGGTGCCTTGGCTTTGCCCTGTCGCTGGCCCGCGGCGGCAAACGCGAAAACAGGGTCAGGATTGCCCAAGAGGTAAGGCGCGCAGCCGACGCCGGCCTGCCCACCGCAACTTACCTGCTGGCGGTTCTTACCGAGCACGGCCTGGGCGTGGCACGCGACATGGCGGCCGCCTCTCGACTTTATCAGGCTGCTGCAGAGAAGGGCCTGCCCTCCGCCCAGTTCCGGCTGGGATTGGCGCTGATTGACGGTGCACTCATTGCCCAGGATGTCGCTGCTGGAGAGGCGTGGATGCGGCGTGCTGCCCTGGCCGGCAACATCGAGGCAGCCCACCTTCTGGGCAATCGCTATGCGAAGACGCAGCCGTCGGATTTTGCGGAAGCCGCAAACTGGTATCGGCGCGCAGCCGATGCGGGCCATCAAACCGCCGCCCGCGCCTTGGCCTCCCTCTACTTGACGGGGAACGGCGTTGCCCAGGATGTTGAAGAGGGAGCGCGCTTGCTGCGCGCTTGCGCAAATAGCGGCAATCAGGAAGCACAGGTCGATCTCGCCAATCTCGTCCTGGGAGGAGGAGGCGAACCGGATGACCGTGCAAGCGTGTCCGGATGGTTCGAAGCGGCTGCTTCATCGGGCGACCTGATCGCGGCATTCAATCTTGGGCTCTGCTTCGCCAACGGAGTCGGGGTCCGTCAGGACGAGGGACAAGCTGCGCAATGGCTAAGGCGCGCTGCCGAAGGGGTTCCCGACGCGCAATACATGTATGCTCGCCTCCTCCTGGAGGGACGCGGCGTTGCGGCCGACCCGTCGCAGGCCCGCGTTTGGTTTGCCCGGGCCGCCAAGGCCGGTATGCGCGATGCGCAAGTGGCGCTTGCCGAGATGCTGCTCAACGGACGGGGGGGCCGGCGTGAGCCAAAGGTTGCCATGCAACTTTTCGAGCGCGCCGCCGATGACGGTCATGCCGGGGCGATGTTTGCCCTTGGCGCGCAGTACGGCGCTGGCCAAGGCCTGCCGGTCGATCAAGCGGCGGCGCGGAAATGGTACGCCGCAGCTGCCGAACGTGGGCATGGCCATGCCCAACTCATGCTTGGGCGTTATCTTCTCAAGGGTCTCGGCGGCGAGCGCGACGCGGTTGCAGCTCGCCTCTGGCTTGAACGCGCGGTCGCGAACGGGATCAATGAAGCCGCCGACGAACTGGGGTCTGCGGGCGGGTCCGACTAGCGCGATGTGTAGCAGATCCAAACGCCGTCCCGGCGGGCCTTCACCAGACCAAGCCTGCACAACTGGCCCAGATAGATTGAAAGGGAAGCATTGCTGAGCTTCATCTTCTTGCCGAGGACATTCACCGACATCTCTTCGTCGAGCAGATAGGCCAGGATGGATAGCCGGTGCGCGCTTCCCATCACTGCCAGGAGCGCGCTGACGATTCCGTCGCCACTTCCTTCGTCGCATTACTATTCCGGGAGGTGGGGCGTATGCCGTTTGTCCTCGGCCGGATCGGCTTCGATGCGGGCCCTGTGCGGGTCGAAAGCGCCGTGACGAGCGATGCCCAGGAAGGCCGTTTCGGGAGTTTCATAGGCCCACATGAAGTTATCGGCGGATGCACCGGCTGCATGAACGCGCCAATAGCCGGCCGTGCCCCGTGCGGACTCCGAGGTGGCGTTGGTTTTCTCCAACAGCTCGAAATAGACGTCCTCGAACGGGATGTAAAAGACCGGATCTCGCCCGGCTTCGTAAAGCAGTTTTGCGCGCTCGCTGGACGCAACAATGGCGTCTGAGAATCTGACCGTCACTATGCCATCGAAGGCCACGATGGCAGGGGGCGACGGAAAATACTCGGGACTCATGAGTGAGGTTTGCATTTTAGCACTCCGTGACTACGTCATCATGCAAACGCCACTCACTCGTCCTAGTTCCCGCCAGGCGCGCAGTCCCATGGCGCGCCTCGCGTCGATGCACTTCTCCCGAGCCCGGGCGAGAGAAATTCCGTCGCGTCCGTACCTTCCCAGATAGATGGTCTCCCGGCGGCCGTTGAGCCTGTAATCAAGGCGGAAGGAGATCGCGCCACTTGGCATAACGCGAACATACATCCCGTCGCGGTCTGCACTTTGTAGATTTTTTCTTTTGGTTTCAATGCCTTGAGGGCAACGTCCGTCAACATTCGTATTGCCTCTTGAAAAGTACCGTCAGCGCAATTTCAAGGGCTCGTGGTATCGATTGCCTTTTTACTTTCAATACCTTAAGGCAAAAAAGTACCGTCACGAGCACGATTGTCGTGACGGTACTTGAAAAACTTGTTCGAGCAATATGTCTGAGGTCCGTCAGGCAGGCCGCCAAAGCCAGCCAAACTCTGTGTGCCGATAGTCACCGAATGCCGGTGAGAGGATTTTTTTTCAGTGGCTTGCGTCGTATTGCAGCGTAGATTCAGCGGCGTTTGTGTAGGCCTGAATCACTCCCATTCGATCGTGCCAGGCGGCTTCGACGTGACGTCGTAGACGACGCGGTTGATGCCGCGGACCTCGTTGATGATGCGCGTGGCGGCGGCGCCCAGGAAGGCCATGTCGTAGTGGTAGAAATCCGCCGTCATGCCGTCGACCGAAGTGACGGCACGCAGCGCACAGACGAATTCGTAGGTGCGGCCATCGCCCATCACGCCGACGGTCTGCACCGGCAAGAGCACGGCGAAGGCCTGCCAGATGGCGTCGTAGAGACCGGCCTTGCGGATCTCGTCGAGATAGATGGCATCGGCCTCGCGCAGGATTTCCAGCTTCTCGCGGGTGATGCCGCCCGGGCAGCGTATGGCAAGACCAGGACCAGGGAACGGATGCCGGCCGATGAAGCTTTCGGGCAGGCCGAGCTCCTTGCCGAGCGCCCTCACCTCGTCCTTGAACAGTTCGCGCAGCGGCTCGACGAGCTGCATGTTCATGCGCTCGGGCAGGCCGCCGACATTGTGGTGCGACTTGATGGTCACCGACGGGCCGCCTGTGAAGGAGACGCTTTCGATGACGTCGGGATAGAGCGTGCCTTGCGCCAGGAAGTCGGCGCCGCCGAGCTTTTTGGCTTCCTCCTCGAACACTTCGATAAACAGCCGGCCGATGGTCTTGCGCTTCTTCTCGGGGTCAACCTCGCCTTCCAGCGCCGAGATGAATTTGTCCGAAGCATCGACCAGGATCAGCGGTAGATTGTAATGCTGGCGGAACATCGCCACCACGCCCGCCGCCTCATCCTTGCGCATCAGGCCATGGTCTACAAGGATGCAGGTGAGCTGGTCGCCGACCGCCTCGTGGATCAGCAACGCGGCAACCGAGGAATCCACGCCGCCCGACAGCGCGCAGATGACCTTGCCCTTGCCGACCTGCTTGCGGATCGCCTCGACCGCGTGTTCGCGGTAGGCGCGCATCGTCCAGTCGCCTTCGATGCCAGCAATGTTGTGGACGAAGTTCCTGAGCAGCCTGGCGCCATCGGGCGTGTGCACCACCTCGGGGTGGAACATGATGCCGTACATCTTGCGCTCGACATCGCCGAAGATGGCGAAGGGTGAGCTTTCCGACTTGCCGAAAACCTGAAAACCCGGCGGCAGGGCGATGACGCGGTCGCCGTGGCTCATCCACACCTGGTGGCGCTGGCCGGTGGCCCACAGGCCTTCGAACAGCGGGCTGTCCTTCTCGATCTCGACGAAAGCGCGGCCGAACTCGCGATGGTTGGAGCTTTCGGCGACGCCGCCCATCTGCACGCACATGGCCATCTGGCCATAGCAGATGCCGAGCACCGGCACGCCGGCATCGAAGACGACCTGCGGCGCGCGCGGGCTGCCGATATCCGATGTCGAAGCCGGGCCGCCGGACAGGATGACGGCTTTGGGATTGATGCGCTTGAACGCCGCCTCGGCCGACTGGAACGGCACGATCTCGGAAAACACGCCGGCCTCGCGGATGCGGCGGGCGATGAGCTGAGTAAACTGGCTGCCGAAATCGACAATCAGGACGGTGTCGGGATGATTGGCTGTTTTCATGGCGAGCGTTTAGAGAAAGAAATGAGTCGATGCAATGGGTTACAAAGCCTGACTTTCAGAGGGGTCTGGCCTGGTCGTCGGATGGAGCCGTCCGCAGCTGACCCGAGCCGATCGCCTGTTCGAGCCGCATGACGGCGTCGGCCAGCCTTTCGTCGATGACGTGCAGATATTCGGTCCAGTCGCCGACATGCCTGAGGTCCGCCGCGCCGTCGGAAATGCCGCGCAGCCCGATCAAGGGCACATCGAACAGCTGGCAGGCGCGCAGGCAGGCGAAGGTTTCCATGTCGACCATGTCGGCCGCGATTGCATCATAGGCAACGCCGGTGATGATGGCGCCGCCGGTCGACAGCGTGGCTTGCCTGATTTCAGGAATACGAAACGGCAGCGGCACGGTGACCGGCAGATCGAGAAAAGGGGTCGCACCCCTTTCGAAACCCAAGGGCGAGGCATCGATGTCGCGATAGCTGACGGAGACGGCCTGATAGATTTCCGTCTGTTCCAGGGTCCGGCTACCGGCCGAGCCGAGCGAGACGACAAGGTCCGGCAACGCCTTCTCCGACTTCAGCCAGGACAATTCCGCGCCCAGCCGAACGGCTGCCTCGACCGGGCCGACACCAGTCATCAGCGGCGTGAACAATTTTTGCAGATGCGGGCCATATTCGGCCTGCGCCGCCATGACGAAGAGGACGTCCTTGCCGCCAATTCTCGTAACGTTGGCCATCACCCCGCTATCCCATCACGCCCGACCACCGTCATCATCGTTCCCGTCATGGTGGCGATGAGCTTGGCCTCGCCGTCGGCGGCGAAGGCGTAGGCTTGGCCATCGGCGACGATGATGGTGCGGCCGGGCTTGGTCACCGAGCCCCGGAACAGGAACCGTTCGCCCCTGCCGGGCGCCAGAAGGTTGACCTTGAATTCGATGGTCAGCACGCCGGAATTTTCCGGCATGAGCGAAAAGGCCGCGTAACCACAGGCCGAGTCCAACGCCGTCGAGATGACGCCGGCATGCAGGAAGCCGTGCTGCTGGGTGAGCGCCGCCGAATAGGGCATCTCGATCTCGATGATGCCGGGCGTCACCAGTGTCAGCTCGGCGCCGATCGTCGCCATCGCCTGCTGGCGCGCGAAGGACGCCCTGACGCGATCCTCATAATCGGGAGCTGGTACGATCTTTGCTGCCATCGCAATTGCCTTCGTTTGTCTGGCAAAGCTTATTGCAGAGGGATGGGCGGCAGGCAATCGCAATTGCTGCACTGCAACAATCCGCCCCGTTGGCCGCCATGCGGAGATATTGGCTATCCGGCTGGCTCAGTTGGCCCGGCGCAACGCGCAGAAATAAAACCCGTCGGTTCCGCTCAGCAATGGCGACAGTGAGATATCGCCAGCGGAACCGATCCGCGCGGCCGCCTCGTGGCCCGGAAAATGACTATCCCACAGTGCGCGGTGGTCGACTGGAACAAAGCCGCTGCTGCGCTCGCGAAACGCCGCGATCTGCTCCGCATTTTCCTCAGAGAATACCGAGCAGGTGATGTAGACCAGCAGGCCGCCGGGTTTGACATACGCTTGTGCCGCATCGAGGATCGCCGACTGCTCGCCCTTGCGGGAATCGAGCTGCCTTTGCGTCAGACGCCATTTGGCATCGGGACGGCGCCGCCAGGTGCCGCTGCCGGTACAAGGCGCGTCGACCAGCACGATGTCCATGTGATTGGAGAGCGGAGCGAGTTCGGCCGGCTTGGTGACGACCTGCACATTGCGGTTTTCCGAGCGGCGGATGCGGTCGAAGATTGGCGCCAGCCGCGCCTTTTCGGCATCATGGGCAAAGATCTGGCCGCGATTGTCCATCGCAGCCGACAGTGCCAGCGTCTTGCCGCCAGCGCCGGCGCAAAAGTCGAGCACCTGCATGCCGGCCTCGGCGCCGGCAAGCGTCGCCGCTATCTGCGAGCCCTCGTCCTGGACCTCGAACCAGCCTTTCTGGAAGGCCGGCTCGGCCTGCACGTTCGGATGCCTGCCGTCGCCGTCGATAGGCGGAATGCGGATGCCGAGCGGCGCGATCCGCGCGGCCTGCGCCCCTGTATCGGCCAGTTCCTTGAGCACCCTGGCGCGATCGGCCTGCAGCGTGTTGACCCTTATATCGAGTGGCGGGCGGGTCGCCAGCGCGGCGCCCTCCCCGACCCATGCCTCGCCAAAAGCCCGTTCGAAAAGCGGTTCACACCAATCGGGTATGTCGGCGCGCACCGCGGGCGGCGCGTCGGCAAGCCGGCGACCGACGATCGTCTGCAACTCGGTGGCGCTGAGCAGCGGCGGTGCGAACTTGTCGCCGTCGAGCGCGTCGTTGAGCGACTGCGCCGTGTGGCCCCATTCGAGCAGCAATGCGCCGAATCCGACGGCACGCGGCGTGTCTTCACCGAGCAGCCAGCCGGCGGAGCGTTTGTGGCGCAGCGCGTCGTAGACGATGTTGCCGATCGCCGCGCGATCACCGCCGCCGGCGAAGCGGTGTGACAGACCCCAATCCTTCAGCGCATCGGCCACCGGCCGGTGACGCCGGCCAATGTCCTCCAGCACTTCGATGGCCGCAGCCAGCCGTCCGCCCAGTCGCATTGATCATTCCATCAAATCGAGATTTATCGCCTGCTCTTAGAGCCTTTCGCGTCCGGATTGAACCCCGCTCCGTGACGCGACGAAGAGGCAGCCTGAAATCTGTCCGATCGATAAATATCGCGGGCCGGCAACAGCAGATCAATCAATAGATGCAAGATCTCTAATGTTCGCAATTGGCGACCGCAAGCACGGCCTGTGGCGCAACCGCTCTGCTTTCCAAGTTTTTCCGTTGGGAATACTCTTCACACCATGATTCGCGGCGCGGAAAACGCGGACCGGCGGATCGCTACGAGGAGAGGGCAATGAAGACTTATCTGGCTGAAGTTCTAGGCACATTTCTGTTGGTGTTCATCGGCACGGCGTCGGTGGTGACGGGCGGCTTCGGCGGCGCGCTCCCGCTCGGCCAGGAAGGTATCGGTCTGGCATTCGGCATCGGCCTGATCGCGGCGGCCTATGCGATCGGTCCGATTTCGGGCGCGCATCTCAATCCGGCAGTGACGCTCGGCGTCTTCCTCGCTGGCCGGCTGCCGGCCAAGGACGTCATCCCCTACTGGATCGCGCAGATCATCGGCGCCATCCTGGCTTCGCTGGCACTGTGGATCATCGTTTCCGGCAAGACCAGCGAACCCATCACCAACTTTGGCGCCAATGGCTGGGACGTGGCGAAATGGGGCATGAGCTCGGCCTTCCTGTGGGAGCTGATCGGCACCTTCACCTTTGTCACGGTGATCCTCGGCGTGACCGCTGAAAAGCACTCGACGGCGTTTGCCGGCCTGGTCATCGGCCTGACGCTGGCCGGCATTCACTTCGCCATGATCCCGGTCACCGGCACCTCGGTCAATCCGGCCCGCTCCATCGGCCCGGCGCTGTTCACCGGTGGTGCGGCGCTCAGCCAGCTCTGGCTGTTCATCGTCGCGCCGCTGATCGGCGGAGCCATCGCTGGCGTCGTCGCCAAGGCACGCATCTTCGAGAAGGATTGATCTCGAGAGCCTGAATGCAAAAGGCGCGGGCCACGGCCCGCGCCTTTTTTGTTGGATAGAACTTTGTCTGGATCAGCCGGCGATGTCGAAACGATCGGCGTTCATCACCTTGGTCCAGGCCACGACGAAGTCTTTCGCGAACTTCGCCTTGGCGTCCGTCGTCGCATAGACTTCGGCCAGCGCGCGCAGTTGCGAGTGCGAACCGAAGATCAGGTCGGCACGGGTGCCGGTCCACTTCACTGCGCCGGTCTTGCGGTCGCGGCCTTCGAACACGTCCTTGGCGTCAGACGTCGCCTTCCACTCCGTGCCCATGTCGAGAAGGTTGACGAAAAAGTCGTTGCTTAGCGTTTCCGGCTGTTTGGTGAACACGCCATGCTTCGACTGCCCGGCATTGGCGCCGAGAACGCGCAGGCCACCGACGAGGACGGTCATTTCCGGCGCGGTCAGCGTCAGCAACTGCGCCCGGTCGACCAGCGCCTCCTCGACGGTGAGCCGCTGCTTGTCGCTGACATAGTTGCGGAAGCCGTCAACAGTCGGCTCGAGCGGCGCGAAGGAGTGAATGTCGGTCTGCTCCTGCGAGGCGTCCATGCGACCTGGCCAGAAGGGAACGTCGACGCTGTGACCGGCGGCCTTCGCAGCCTTCTCGATCGCCGCATTGCCGCCGAGAACGATCAGGTCGGCCAGCGAGACTTTCTTGCTGCCGGTCTGTGCGGCATTGAAGTCCTTGCCGATCGCCTGGAGCTTGTCGAGCACCTTGGCGAGTTCGGCCGGCTGGTTGACGGCCCAGTCCTTCTGCGGGCTGAGGCGGATGCGCGCGCCATTGGCGCCGCCGCGCTTGTCGGAACCACGGAAGGTCGAGGCCGAGGCCCAGGCCGTCGAAACCAGCTGCGATACGGACAGGCCGGAGGCCAGAATCTTTGCCTTGAGCGCCTCGGCATCCTGCTCGTCGATCAGCACATGATCGACCGCCGGGATGACGTCCTGCCAGGGCAGCTCTTCCTTGGGAACCAACGGTCCGAGATAGCGGGCGACCGGGCCCATGTCGCGGTGGGTCAGCTTGTACCAGGCGCGGGCGAAGGCGTCGGCGAACTGATCCGGGTTCTCGTGGAAGCGCTTCGAGATCGTTGCGTAGGAGGGATCGAAACGCAGCGCGAGGTCGGTGGTCAGCATGGAGGGTGCGTGGCGCTTGGCCGAATTGTGTGCGTCCGGCACCGTGCCGGCGCCGGCGCCACCCTTCGGCGTCCACTGATGCGCGCCTGCCGGGCTCTTGGTCAGCTCCCAGTCAAAGCCGAACAGATTGTCGAAGAAGTTGTTGCTCCATTTGGTCGGCGTCGTCGTCCAAATGACTTCCAGACCGCTGCCGATGGCGTCACCGCCCTTGCCGGTGCCGAATTTGCTCGCCCAGCCAAGGCCCTGCTGCTCGATATCGGCGCCTTCCGGCTCGACACCCACCAGGCTCGCATCGCCCGCCCCGTGGGTCTTGCCGAATGTATGGCCGCCGGCGATGAGGGCTACGGTTTCCTCGTCGTTCATCGCCATGCGTGCGAACGTGTCCCTGATATCGCGCGCCGCGGCCAGCGGATCCGGATTGCCGTTCGGCCCTTCCGGGTTGACGTAGATCAGGCCCATCTGCACGGCGCCGAGCGGGTTCTGCAGGTCACGGTCGCCGCTGTAGCGCTCGTCGGCCAGCCACTTGCCTTCGGGACCCCAGTAAACGTCCTGCTCTGGCTCCCAGACGTCGGCGCGGCCGCCGGCAAAGCCAAAGGTCTTGAAGCCCATCGATTCCAGCGCGACGTTGCCGGTGAGGATCAGAAGGTCGGCCCAGGAGATCTTGCGGCCATACTTCTGCTTGATCGGCCACAACAGCCGGCGGGCCTTGTCGAGGTTGACGTTGTCCGGCCAGCTGTTCAGCGGCGCGAAACGCTGCTGGCCAGCCCCGGCGCCGCCGCGCCCGTCGGCGATGCGGTAGGTGCCGGCGCTGTGCCACGCCATGCGGATGAACAGCGGCCCGTAATGGCCGAAGTCGGCCGGCCACCATTCCTGCGAATCCGTCATCAGCGCATGCAGATCCTTGATGACGGCGTCGAGGTCGAGGCTCTTGAATTCCTCGGCATAGTCGAACGCCTCGCCCATCGGGTCGGACAGGGATGACTGCTGGTGCAGGATCTGGACGTTCAGCTGGTTCGGCCACCAGTCACGGTTGGTCCTGCCAACGGCTCCGTGCGCGACCGGGCATTTGCCCGCGCTGTTGTCGTCGGTTTTCGCGTCCATATCACTGCTCCGATTTTGCCGAGGTTTGATTTTGCCGAGGTTGATTTTTGCCAAGATTTTGGGCCGACCGGCGACCGCACCAATCTGGAACGGTTCCAGACTAGGCCGCATTGCTGATAAAAACAAATTGCCTTTCCTGTTCATTTCGATAGGATTTTCTTATGATCGGATTGACAGTTCGCCAGATGCATTATTTCGACGCGCTGGCGCAGACGCTGCATTTCGGCCGTGCGGCAAAACTGGCCGGTGTCAGCCAGCCGGCGCTGTCCTCGCAGATCGCGGAGATGGAGCAACGGCTGAGCTGCCGGCTCTTCGAACGCGGCGGCAAGTCGGTCCGCATGACCGACGAGGCGGTCGCCCTTATGCCGCGCATCGAACGCATCCTGGCCGAGATACGCGATGTCGAAACGACGGCAAGGCGCGGCCGCACGGCCATGGAGGGACGCTTCCGGCTGGGTATCATCCCGACCGTCGCGCCCTATCTCCTGCCGCGCGCCTTGCCCGAACTGAAGAAGCATTTCCCGGCCCTGCTGCTCGAATTGCGCGAGGCGGTCACCGCCACGCTGGTCGATGACATCGCCTCGCGCAGGCTCGACGCCTTTATCGCAGCGCTTCCGCTCGATCATCCAGGCCTGATCACCGAGGCGCTGTTTCCCGACCGGTTCTTCCTCGCCGTCCCGGCTGGCGACCCGGCCTTCGCCTCGCCGCCCGTTCCGCCCGAGAGCCCGGCACTGGAAAGGCTTATGCTGCTGGAGGAAGGCCATTGCCTGCGCGAACAGGCGCTGGCGGTCTGCGGCAATGTGCGGCCGGTGGCGATGGCCAGCTATGGCGCCACCAGTCTGACGACGCTGTTGCAGATGGTGGCGCACGGGCTCGGCGTCACGCTGATCCCCGAAATGGCGACCGGCCCCGCCGGCACCATCCCGGACCTCAAGATCGTGCCGTTCCAGGAGCCGATGCCGCAGCGCATGATCTGCCTTGCCTGGCGACGCAACAATGCAAGGCATGGCGAATGCGTCGAACTCGCCAAGATCATGCGCAGCCTCGGCGCCGCGGTGTTGGCCGCTTGAACCCAACTCGGAGAACGCGGGACAGAAACTCGCGGGTGCGCGGCGATTTCGGGTTGGCGATCATCTCGCGCGGCGCGCCACGTTCGACGATCACGCCGCCATCCATGAAGACGAGATGATCGCCGATCTCGCGGGCAAAGCCGATTTCGTGTGACCACGACCATCGTCATGCCACTCTCGGCCAGATCGCGCATCACCTGCAGCACCTCGCCGACCAGTTCCGGGTCGAGCGCCGATGTCGGCTCGTCGAAAAAGCACCTTCGGCTTCATCGCCATGGCGCGCGCGATCGCCACGCGCTGCTGCTGGCCGCCGGAGAGTTCGCGCGGACTTCCGAGGACCTAGGAGGCCGCCGCATCACCGGCCGTGGCGCGTGTCGCATTCTGCACCAGAAAATAGAACGCGGCGATGTGTGTGATCATCAGCAGCGGCACGTAGATGACGGGGATGGCGTAGGTGGCGCCAAACAATCCCGCATGGGCGGGAAGATCGGCCTGAATGGCCTGGTAGTAATCGACAATGAGGTCGATGGTCCCGACGACATTGAAGGTGACGACGAAGAGCCAGAAAAGCGGGCGTATCCTTAGGGTAAGCAGTGCCAGCATGGCCAACACCCCGGTTGCGAAGTCGCCATAGGCGGCAAAGGTGGCGAAGCTGGCGGGCAGGTCGGGGCTGACGACGCCCGGAAGGATGAAGACGAGTCCGAAGAAGCGGAAACTGTGCAGGGTGGCAATGGCGCGTTGCGCTGCGAACCCCTCCATCGAGCTCAGCCAGGGCCAGATGTAGGCACCGAAACACAGCAGCCATGCGACATAGCCGAGAACGAGATGGGTCTGGAAGAGGATCTCCGTCGACATTGTAGTCTCCCGTCAGCTGTTGATCGGCGCGGTCTCGAACACCGCGGTCAGGATGCCGAGCCGGCCTTCCATGAGATTTCGTCCCAGATTGGCTGTAAGCTCGGCGAAGTCCGGCCCCATCACCACGCCGAGATTTGGCGAAGGTGGCGGACCCGACGCCCGCAACTTTGCGAACCAGGCCTTGGCGGCCTCGGTGTCGTCTTGCCATGCCAGCATGTGGAAGCCGGCCGGTTCGATCGCCTCGCGCGTCGCGTCGATTGTCAGGAGGAAGCTCGTCGCCGGTGTTCGCGCCCAGGGAAGCGGATAGTGCGGCTGACCGCCGCTTAACACCACGTCGAAGGTGGCAAACCTGCCGCCTGATTTCAGCACGCGCCGAATCTCGCGATAGAGCCGCGCCCGGTCGGAGATGTTCATCGCTACATGCTGCAGCAGCACGATGTCGAAACGGCCGTCATCGAACGGAAGCTCCAGGGCGTTGGCGGTCTGGAACAACAATTGCCCGTTCTGTCCCGTGCGTTCGGTCAGATAGCGCGCGGCATCCACGAAAGGCTCGCTGAGATCCACGCCGGTAACCCGGCAGCCATAAGTCGCGGCCAGGAAGCGCGCCGGCCCGCCGATGCCCGAGCCGACGTCCAGAACAGACATGCCGGCGTTGATGTCAGCCAATTGGGCGAGCTCGGCGGTGGCCGCAAGCCCACGGGTGTGAAACTGGTCGAGGGTGCCCAGTTGCTGCGGCGTGAGAAGCTGATCCTCAGGGCCGAAGGCAGCCAGTACCGTCCTCAACCGTTCAGTCAGGCCGGTCGCGCGATAGTGGTCGCGCACTCCATCAAAGTCGTCGGTCATGGCAAGATGCTCCTTTCTCAGAGCCTTACCTAAACCTGCTTCCATCGTTCGACTATCCGCTGTAATTACAACAACCCATGAAGCAGAACTACACAATCCGACACGGCGCGCTGGAGGGCGTCGAGGTGTTCCTGGCTGTCGCCAGACACCGCAACTTCCGCCGCGCCGCCGCCGATCTCGGCGTGACGCCGTCCGCCGTGAGCCAGGCGGTGCGCGCGCTGGAAGCCCGCATCGGCGCGGCGCTGTTTGTCCGCACGACGCGCAGTGTCGGTCTGACCGAGGCCGGTCAGCGCTTCCTCGACCGTGCCGGCCCTGGCTTCGAGGAGATCGTCGCCGCAGGCGAGGCCGCGCGTGACATCGGCCAGCGGCCGACCGGCCTGCTGCGCCTGTCGGTGCCGCGCGCCGTCGTGCCGTTGATCCTTGAGCCGGTGATCGCGTCGTTCTGCCAGGCCTATCCCGAAGTCGAACTGGAGATCGCTGCGAGCGACGAGATGGTCGATCTGGCGACCGGCGGGTTCGACGCCGGCATCCGCCTCGGCCAGTTCATCGCCACCGACATGGTGGCGGTGCGGCTGACCCCGTCCTTCTCGTTCGTTGTCATCGGCAGTCCCGACTATTTTGAGCGCCATGGCCGCCCCGAGCGTATCGACGATTTGCGCCAGCATGCCTGCCTGCGCCTGCGCCGTTCGAACGGCGCCATCGCGCCCTGGACGTTCGTCGACGGCAACGAAGCGATCGAGGCGATGGTCTCGGGTCCCCTGATCGCCCACGACTATCCGACATTGCTCGGGGCCGCGATGCGAGGGATTGGGCTGGCGCAGATCCCGCGACCGGTCGCCGAGGGTCCGATAGAACAGGGAAAACTCGAGCCTGTGCTGGAAACCATCGCGGCGACGACGCCTGGCGTCTTCCTGTATCACACTGGGAAGCGCCAGATCCTGCCGAAGCTGCGCGCCTTCATCGATCACCTCAAATCCACGATCTGAGGCAATCAAGGGTGCCGCCCCCTTGGCGCTTCCCCGGCTACGCCGTCTTCTGCGCCACAAGCCCAGCTCTTCCACCATCGCCTGACGCATCAGGAACTTCTACGACTAGCCGGTCACCGTCATCGGCGATTCGATGCGGAAGCGGATGATTGCTCTCCCGATAACCCGGTCGACAACGGCTTCCTGATCAGCGGATGCGTCATCCCCGCATCTGATCGCTCACTTGCACAAGAGATTTCACGGTACAAATATCAGAAATACATAAGTAAAAAACACTACAAGATGGACCATTCCGGTCAAGAACGTCGTTCTTTCCGTGCTGAAGCTTACATTGCATATGAAAAGCGCCAAGACCAAAAGGACCGCATCAGCTGCCGGCAGCCCCAGGGTCAGTCCTCTCCCCGTCAGCAGGCTGGCGGCTGCGACTCCCGGAATGGTCAGGCCGATCGTGGCGCAAGCCGAACCCATCGCGACATTCAAGCCGCGCTGCAGCTCGTTGTTGAGTGAAGCGCGCACCGCCGAAATGGCCTCCGGCATCAACACCAGCCCCGCGATCATTGCCCCCACGATGCTGTCAGCCTGGGTCACCTGGTAGGCAACGAGCGTATCTTCGACGCTTGCCGCGACCTGTTCGGCGAGCATGACAATTCCGATCAGCCCGGCCATCAGCAGCAGAGCGCTGGCAGAGATGTTCTCGTGAGGGGCAGCGCGCGCCGAAACGTCGTGTGGTTGTCCCTGGATAAAGTCCTCCCGGTGCCGGACGGTCTGCGCGAACACGAAGCTTGCATAGAGCAGCACTGAAAGGACGCTGACGAAACCAAGTTGCGCCGCCGAAAACGTGCCAGGATCCGTGGCCTGGGTGTAGGTCGGCAGAATAAGCGTCATGACGGTCAGCGCGATCAGAACCGCCAGATAGGCACTGGTCCCTTGCCGCACGATGGCCTGCTTGCGATGACGCCAGCCGCCAAGCGCGAGACACATGCCGACAACGCCGGTGGATGTGATCATCACCGTCGAGAAAACGGACTCGCGGGCAAGCGTGGGGTTGTTCTCTCCATGCAGCATCATGGAAACAATGATCGACACTTCGATTGCCGTGACGGCAAAGGTCAGCACCAGCGTGCCGTACGGCTCCCCTACCCGCCGAGCCACCACCTCGGCGTGGTCGAGCACCACGAAAACAGTGACGAACATGATCGCAGTCGACAGCGCACCGACAAGGATCCTGGCGTTCAGCGAACCCTGGTCCACCGACAGCCCACTGGCTCTGACCGCGACAGCCATCGCCAGCGCAGCGAGGGGCATCGCATAGGAAGTCACCGATCGTCCGAAACCGCTCATCCAAGCCCCTGTGCGCTTCTGCGAACCTTGGCTGCATTCGCGCACCGACAGATCGAAGCGTTCACCCGCTCACGCCGTCTTCTGCGTCACCAGTCCCAGTTCTTCCACCATCGCCTGACGCATCAGGAATTTTTGCGGCTTGCCGGTCACCGTCATCGGCAATTCGGTGCGGAAGCGGATGTGGCGCGGGATCTTGTAGTGGGCGATCTGGCCGGCGCAGAAGGTTTTGATCTCCTGCTCGGTGGCGATCTGGCCGGGCTTGAGCACGATCCAGGCACACAGTTCCTCGCCGTACTTTTGGTCGGGAATGCCGAACACCTGCACCTCCCTGACCTTGGGATGGCGGTAGAGGAATTCCTCGACCTCTCTGGGATAGACGTTCTCGCCGCCACGGATGACCATGTCCTTGACCCGGCCGACGATGTTGCAATAGCCCTCGGCGTCGATGGTGGCGAGGTCGCCGGTGTGCATCCAGCCATCGGCATCGATCGCCTCGCGGGTCTTTTCGGCGTCGTCCCAATAGCCCTTCATCACGGAATAGCCGCGCGTGCAGAGTTCACCCGGAGCGCCCACCGCGACCGTGGCGCCATCGGCATCGATGGCCTTGACCTCGACATGGGGGTGGATGCGCCCGACGGTCGAGACGCGTTTTTCCAGCGGGTCATCGACGCCGCTCTGGAAGGAGACCGGACTGGTCTCGGTCATGCCGTAGGCGATGGTCACCTCGGACATATGCATCAGCGATACCACCTTCTTCATCACCTCGATCGGGCATGGCGATCCGGCCATGATACCGGTGCGCAGGCTGGAGAGGTCGAAGGTCGCGAAATCCGCATGGTCGAGCATGCCGACGAACATGGTCGGCACGCCGTAGAGGCCGGTGCAGCGTTCCTGCGCCACCGCCTTCAGCGTCATGGCGGGTTCGAAGCCCTCGCCCGGAAACACCATGGTCGCGCCCTTGGTGACGCAACCCATCGTGCCCATCGACATGCCGAAGCAATGATAGAGCGGCACCGGGATGCAGAGCCGGTCGTCGACGGTGAGCTTGATCGCCGAGGTGACGAAATTGCCGTTGTTGACGATGTTGTGGTGCGTCAGCGTCGCGCCCTTGGGCGCGCCCGTCGTGCCCGAGGTGAACTGGATATTGATGGCATCGCCGGGCTTCAGCCCCTCGGAAATGCGGTCGAGACTGTCATGCTCGTCGCGGCCGGCCATGGCCAGCACGTCGGCGAAATTGAACATGCCTGGCGAATTGTCCTCGCCCATGCGGATGACGATCTTGAGGGCCGGCAATTTTTGCGCCTTCAGCTTGCCCGGCGTAGCCTTGGCGATCTCCGGCGCCAGCGTCTCGAGCATGCCGAGATAGTCCGAGGTCTTGAAACTGGCGGCCGTGACCAAAGCCTTGCAGCCGACCTTGTTCAGCGCATATTCCAGCTCCGTCAGCCGGTAGGCCGGGTTGATGTTGACCAGGATCAGTCCAATGCGGGCGGTGGCGAACTGCGTGACCAGCCATTCCCAGCGGTTGGGCGACCAAATGCCGACGCGATCGCCTTTCTCGAGACCCAGCGCCAGGAAGCCGGCAGCCAGCGCATCCACCGTGTCCGACAGTTCGCTCCAGGTGAAGCGCTTGTCCTGGCCGACGAAGATGGCGGCATCTTGCGTGGCGTATTTGCTGGCCGTGTCGGAGAAAAGCGCCGGAATGGTCTTGTCGAGCAGCGGCACCTTGCGCTCGCCCGAGACATGCGCCCTGCCGTCGAGGGGTGCGATAAAGACGCTACCGGCGCGTGCAGCGCGGCCGCGCAGATTGGTGGCGTTCTTCAGCTCGTCGAGATTGACCGGCATCGCTGTTTCCTCCCCAGGCCGCGCCGAGTCTATCAGCCCGGCGGGGCAGTGGAAATCCTGTCGATGGCCGTGAAGTTCCGGTCCCTCGGAGGGCGGGATGGCTATCCGACCGCCGCCGCCATCTTCTTGACGATGTCGCGCAAGACCACTTCGTCAGCCACCGAACGCGATCTGCGCGATGCCACCAGACAGGCCTGTGACTTCAAAACCACGCCGTCACCCAGCACCTTGAGATGATTGGCGCGCAACGTCGAGCCGGTGGTGGTGATGTCGACGATGACGTCGGCCAGTCCAGCCGCCGGCGCGCCTTCGGTGGCACCGAGGCTTTCGACGATGCGATAGACCTGGATGCCGTGTTTTTGCGAAAAGAACTGCTGCGTCAGCCGCCAGTATTTGGTGGCGATGCGCAGCCGCCGGCCGTGGCGCTGGCGGAAATCGGCGGCAACGTCGTCGAGATCGGCCATAGTGTCGACATCGAGCCAGATTTCGGGCACCGCCGCCACGACATCGGCATGGCCGAAGCCGAGGCGGGCGACGATCTCGGCGCGGGCTTCCCAGTCGGCGAGATTTTCCCGCACCAGATCCTCGCCGGTGATGCCGAGATCGACGGCGCCCTGACCGATCTCGCCTGCAATCTCGGAAGCCGACAGGAAAGCGACCTCGACATTGTCCAGGCCCTCGACACGGGCATGATATTTGCGCTCGTCGCCGGGCAGGCTGATGGCAAGACCGGCTTTGGCTAGCACGTCCAGCGCCTGTTCCTTGAGCCGGCCCTTCGATGGGATCGCCAGCGTGATCATGGTGCCGTCTCCCGCAATGCCTCGATACGGTCGAGCCAGACGGAAAAGCCGACGCCGGGGATCGCCGTTTTGGCGCCAAGCAGCGTCAGCAACCGGTCGTAACGACCGCCACCAGCCAGGGGACGCTCGCCGCCTTGCGCAGCGATTTCAAAGACCACACCAGTGTAATAATCGAGCGGACGGCCGAAGGCGGCATCGTAGCGGATTTTTTCCGCCGGCAAGCCATGCGCCTCGATGGCCTTGGCACGGGCGGCGAATTTTTCCAGCGCGGCACCCAGCGACAGCCCGGCACCGGCGGCAAAGGTCTCCAACGCCTGCGCCGCGCCATCGAGCGGCACGTCGATCGCCAGAAAATTCTTCAGCGCGGCGAAGGCCTCGTTGGACAACCGCACGCTGCGCAATTCGGCTTTCTCGATCAGCCGCCGCGCAATGTCTGTGGGCGAACGCCCGGCCGATGCCGACAGGCCGGCTTCCTCCATGCCGCCGGCAATGTGTGCCGAAAGACCTTCGAGATCCCCGTCGAGGACAAGGGCAGCGACCTCGCCGGAGAGCTGGCCGTTGCGCGGCGGGTTGGCGAGGTCGGCGAGTGCCGCCTGCAGCATTGGCGCCGAGCCGAAGGCTCGGGCCAGCCGCATGCGCCAGCCGCGCGGCAGGCCGAGTGCGGCCAGCACCGCTTCGAAGATGCCCTGGTCGCCCAGTGTGACCGCCAGCGACCGGCCGGGCAGCACCAGCGACAACAGCGCATGCGCGTCGGCCACGGAGCGGGCGTCGGCCTCGGCGGTGTCGCGGTCACCGAGATCCTCGATGCCGGCCTGGAAGAACTCGTTGCCGCCTTCGCGGCGCTGGCGAAACACTTCGCCGAGATAGGAATAACGGCGCGGCGTGCCGGCCTGCGAGCTTATGTGGTCAAGGCAGACCGGAATGGTGAATTCCGGCCGCAGGCACAATGTCTGCCCGGTCTCGCTTTCGGTGAGGAAGATGCGGCGGCGCAAATCCTCGCCGGCCATGTCGAGGAACGGGTCCGCCGGCTGCAGGATGGCGACCTCGACCGCGTGGGTGTTGCGCGTGGCGAAGAGGCTGGTGATGTCGGCTGCGATGGCGGGGAAGCGGGAGGTCACTGGCCGCGCTCTTACTTCGCGCGGTCTGCGGCCTGCGCCGCCAGGATCTTCTTCACCTCTGCGACCAACTCACTTTCCGCAACCGTCACCTGCGCCGGGCGCGCGGCGCGCCATTCGGCGTTGTCGGTGATTTCGGCCGACATGCGCGCGCCTTCAATCAGGTCCTTGATCTGCAGCTCGCCCTTGGCGCGCTCGTCGCCACCCTGGATGATTGCGACCGGGCAGCCGCGCCGGTCGGCATACTTCAGCTGCGCCTTCATGCCGGCGCTGCCGAGATACATTTCGGAACGAATGCCGGCGGCACGCAACTCGCTCACCATCTTCTGGTAGCGGCCGAGGCTTTCGGTGTCCTTATCCATCACCAAGACCACGACTGGCGCGATCACGTCGGCGCTGTCGAGCTTGCCGAGGTTCTTCAGCGCAGTCATTAGCCGCGACACGCCGATCGAAAAGCCGGTCGCCGGCACCGGCTCGCCACGGAAGCGCGAGACCAGGCCGTCATAGCGCCCGCCGCCGCCGACCGAGCCGAAGCGCACGATCTGGCCATCCTCGTTGGGGATTTCGGCCAGCAGTTCGGCTTCAAAGACGGGGCCGGTGTAGTATTCGAGGCCGCGCACCACCGAGCGGTCCATGGCGATGCGGTCTTCGCCATATCCCGCCGCCCTGACCAGGGCTTCGATGGTCGCGAGTTCGCCGACGCCTTCTTGATAGGTCGCGTTGGAATTGACCACGGAATCCTGGCCGGCCTGCGCATTTCTCGCTGTTGCCTGAAGAACTGCCTCGGCTTGCCCGTTGTTCAAGCCGGCCCCCTTGGCGAAATCGCCTTCGCCTTCCTTGCCGCCATCCCAGCGCCCCGGGCCAAGCAGAAGCTTCACGCCTTCCGGCCCGAGCTTGTCCAGCTTGTCGATGGCGCGCAGCACGGTCAGCCGGCGGCCGATGTTTTCCTCACCGCCAAGGCCGATCGCCTCCAGCACGCCGTCGAGCACCTTGCGGTTGTTGACGCGGATGACGTAGTCGCCGCGCTTGATGCCGAGCGCTTCCATGACGTCGGCCATCATCATCGCCATCTCGGCGTCGGCGGCGACGCCCGGCGTGCCGATCGTGTCGGCGTCGAACTGCATGAACTGGCGGAAGCGGCCGGGGCCTGGCTTCTCGTTGCGGAACACCCAGCCGGAGCGGTAGCTGCGATAAGGCTTGGGCAGGCGCTCATAGTTCTCGGCGACGAAACGCGCCGTCGGCGCGGTCAGGTCGTAGCGCAGCGACAGCCACTGCTCGTCATCGTCCTGGAAGGAGAACACGCCCTCGTTCGGCCGGTCCTGGTCAGGCAGGAATTTGCCCAGCGCATCGGTGTATTCGATCAGCGGCTGGTCGGCCGGTTCGAAACCATAGAGCTCATAGACCGAGCGGATCGTCGCCATCATCTTCTCGACGGCGCGGATGTCCTCGGCGCTGCGGTCGGCAAAACCGCGCGGCAGCCGCGCTTTCGTCTTTTCCGATTTGTCGGCCATGAGATGTTTGCCCAGTGTTTCGTGATGCTTGCAGGTCAACAATGTGCGATTTTCGCAACGCGCGTGTCCTAAACGATGAAGCCCAGAGCGGCAAGGGTGGGTGCCTCAGAGCTACTCGGGTCAAGAGAAGACAGAAGCGAACTCCTGTGAAACAGAAACGCACCAGTAATGAAACATTCCCGCCATGGGCGCGGCATCGTGCCGACACAATCGGGGCCGATATAACGCGTCGAAACGAAGGGGTTCGGGACATCTCCAGCGCAGTGAAATTCCATGCCAACAGCGATGCCGGCGAATTGCCGGCGCGCCTGCGCCCGGCCGTCACCCCTGCGCCGAAACTGGTTGGCCAGGTTGCCGGACCGTTCGATGCGCAAGCCGACACCGGCAAGGGGCCTTCCCTGCGCGACGCATTGGTGACCGGTCTGCTGGTGATCTATCCCACGGTAGCTACAGTGGCTGCGATCGTCGCCGGGCTGTTCCTGGCCAGCGTCAACGGCACCTGAACTGCCTGCTTCGTCGAGTTCCATATTTACTGATCGAGGGATTGAGCATGCGACTGGGTTACGCATACGCGCTTGGCTGCGCATTTGTACTCGGGGTGGCCAACCCGGCCGGCGCCGCGGGCTGCAAGCCCGGCGATGCGGGCCTTGCCGGCCATTACTATCTGCGCGGCGTCATGGAGGTCGGTTCCGAACTGTTGCTTCGGAAAGACGGCAGCTTCGAGTTCATGCTCGCCTACGGCGCCAACGACCAGTACGGCAAGGGCTGCTGGGTGAAGAAGGGATCGACCGTCGAGGTCATTCCGGCCGGCCGCAGTTCGGCATCGACGCACCACACGCCGGACGACAGCGGCTTCAGCGGCCTGGTGCTGACCATCTCCGGTCGCAGCCTGGTGTGGGACATCAACGGCAGCGGGCACAAGGGACGGTTTGAGAGGTAGGCGCTCCGCTCTTCCTTCTCCCCTTGCGGGAGAAGGTGGATCGGCGCGCCAGCGCCGAGACGGCTGAGGAGTGTTCCAGCGAAGTGAGACGTCGGCGTTCCCTGGAACACCCCTCATCCGACCGAGCTTCGCTCGGCCACCTTCTCCCACAAGGGGAGAAGGGAAAACGGAGTCCTACGTCGGCCGCTTGAAAGCCTTGCGTTCCCTCTCGACCTGCTTGCGGCAGACACAGCCTTCGAGATGGTCGTTGACCAGGCCCATGGCCTGCATGAAGGCATAGACCGTGGTTGGCCCGACGAAACTCCAGCCGCGCTTCTTCAACTCCTTCGATATCCGCACCGAGACCGCTGTCGTCGGGTTGGCGCGCAAATGGGCGAGGTCGACCGTTTCGGGCCGCTCCGCCTTGCCGGGTTCGAACTTCCAGAACCAGGCGGCGAGCGATCCGAACTCGTCGACCATTTCGCGGGCGCGTTTGGCGTTGTTGATGGTCGAGACGATCTTGCCGCGATGGCGGATGATGCCGGCATTGCCAAGCAGGCGTTCGACGTCCTTGTCGGTGAAGGCGGCGACCTTGTCGAAATCGAAGCCGGCGAAGGCCTCGCGAAAATTCTCGCGTTTGCGCAGGATGGTCAGCCACGACAGGCCCGACTGAAAACCTTCGAGACAGATCTTTTCGAAAAGCCTGCGGTCGTCGGCCACCGGCCGGCCCCATTCATGATCATGGTAGTGCAGATAGTCGGGCAGATTGCCGTGCCAGAAGCAGCGCGCGACCCCGTCGGGACCGGCAAGCAGGCCGGTGTTTTCATTGCTCATTGCGAAAAATCCATCCGTTAACGCGCTCTTGCGCTGCCTTTACCGTGGCTTTACCAGATTCCTGAACCCGGCGGTAACCACACCAAAAGGTTTACTGACAGAACCGCATTTTACGCATTCCGATTCATGTTTCGGTTGCTGCTTGCGCGCCAATGATCGCCGAACCGGGGAGCGTTTCCACCCGGTGTATCAGACGATCTAAGGTGCGTTCCGATGAAGAGAGTTGTGTTTTCCGTGCTCGGCGCCGTGGCTGTGTTTGCCGGCGTCACACCCTCGGCCGCTGGCGACCGCTATGCCGACAGGCCGCCGGTGATGGTGAGCCCCGACCTTTCCGCCCCCTGGGTGCTGCAGCTCGGCAATGCGCCCGGCATCGTGCGCCAGAACCGCCAAGTCGTGCAGCAGCAGCGCCTGCGCTACGCGCAACCGGCGCAGCCCGACCGCGTGCAGACGGCCGCCGTGCAGGCGCCGGCCAAACGCATGGTCATGCGCCCGCAGATCAATCCGATCTACCTGCCGCAGGAAGTCGCCTATGACGGGCCGCAGAAGCCGGGCACCATCGTCATCGATACGACGCAGAATTTCCTCTATCTGGTCGAGAAGAACGGCAAGGCAAGGCGCTACGGCGTCGGCACCGGCAAGCCCGGTTTCGAATGGTCGGGCACGCACAAGATCACCAACAAGCGCGAGTGGCCGGACTGGCGCCCGCCGGCGCAGATGATCAAGCGAGAAGCCGCCAAGGGCCGCTACCTGCCGACCTATCTGGCCGGCGGCATGGAGAACCCGCTCGGCGCACGCGCGCTCTATATCGGCACGACAGAATATCGCATCCACGGCACCAACCAGCCATGGACGATCGGCGGCGCGGTGTCGTCGGGCTGCATCCGCATGCGCAACGAGGACGTGGTCGACCTCTACGAGCGGGTCAATGTCGGAACCACGGTCGAGGTGATATAACAGCTGCAGCGAATCACTTTATCAGGAAGCACATCATTTCCTGGAAGGAATAACGGGGGACGGGCCGTATGGGGATGCGGTCGGTCAGGAAGGGCAGCACGGGAAACCGCGCTGCCCTTCTTTTTTGATCGGCGTCCCGTGCCTGCGACAAAGCCCGCGTCGTTGCGTCGCGCCGAAGGCATGGCGCTTCGCTTTCATGCTGCCATTTTCGGCGGTCTTTTGCTATGTCGGCGCCAACGCAAGAAAAGAGTCCCATTCATGTCCCTGTCCGACGACAGCCGCTATCTCAAGGGCGGCCCGGTTGCCCAGCGCATCATCGCCGCCGTGCGCGAGGATGCGGCGATTGCCAAGGCCGAGGGTTTTCCGCCCAAGCTGATCTCGATCACCGTCGGCGATACCGATGCCGTGGATGTCTATGTGCGCAACCAGCGCGCCAAGGCGCAGCTTGCCGGCATCGATTTCGAGGAACGGCGTTTTCCCGCCACCATCACGTCAGGTGAACTGGAAGCGGCCATTCACGGGCTGAACGCCGATCCCCGCGTCACCGGCATCATCATCCAGCGGCCGGTGCCCGCGCATATTTCGGTCAAGACGTTGCAGGCGGCGGTGCATCCGCTCAAGGATGTCGAAGGCATGCACCCGGCCTCGATCGGCAACATCGTCTACAACCAGCTTGATCTGGCGCCCTGCACGGCAGCTGCCTCCGTCGAACTGCTCAAGGAAACCGGCCTCGACCTCAAGGGGCTGGAAGTGGTCGTCGTCGGTCATTCGGAAATCGTCGGTAAGCCGATCGCGTTCCTGCTGATGAGTGAAGGCGCGACGGTCACGGTTTGCCACCACATGACGCGCTCCGTCGCAGCGCATGCGCGCCGCGCTGACGCGTTGTTCGTCGCGGTGGGCAAGCCGCGGCTGATCAAGGCCGATATGGTCAAGCCTGGAGCTGCCGTCATCGATATCGGCATCAACTCCGAGATCGGACCCGATGGGACGAGCCGCATCGTCGGCGACGTCGACACCGACAGTGTGAAAGACGTGGCCTCCTGGATCACGCCGGTGCCAGGCGGCGTCGGTCCGATCACGGTGGCGATCCTGCTGCGCAACACGATGGTGGCGCTCAGCCGCCAGCGCGCGCTCTACGAGGCAACCTACGGAACGGCGGACCGGCTCGCGGCGGAATAAGCACCGATCCCTACTCCGCGGCGATCAGGCTCTCGTCGCGAACGCCATCCGGCTTCGGCCCGCCATAGGCCCAATCGAGCAGCTTGATGGTGTGCACAATGGGCATGCTGGCGGCCGACGCGATCTGCGTGATGCAGCCGATATTGCCGGTGGCGACGATCGAGGCTCCCGTCGCCTCGATGTTTTTCACCTTGCGGTCACGCAGCCTGGCCGAAATCTCGGACTGCAGGATGTTGTAGGTTCCGGCCGAGCCGCAGCACAGATGGCCCTCGCGCGGTTCACGCACGATGAAGCCGGCCTTGGCCAGCAGTTCCTTCGGCTGGCGGATGATCTTCTGGCCGTGCTGCATCGAACAGGCTGAATGATAGGCGACGACCGTGCCCGGCTTGCGCACCGGCTCGGGCAACTCGAGGCTTGCCAGATATTCGGTGATGTCCTTTGCCAGCGCCGAGACGCGCGCGGCCTTGTCGGCATAGACCGGATCGAGGCGCAGCATGAAGCCATAATCCTTTATCGTCGTGCCGCAACCGGACGCGGTGATGATGATGGCATCGAGCCCGCCCTGGTCGATGGCGCGTGTCCAGGCATCGACATTTTGTCTCGCCGAGGCAAGTGCTGCCTCTTCTCGCCCCATATGATGGACCAATGCGCCGCAGCAGCCCTCGCCCGGCGGCACCACGACCTCGACGCCGAGGCGCGTCAGCAGCGAAATCGTCGTGTGGTTTATGGCGGGATCAAGCACCGATTGCGCGCAGCCGGTGAGGATGGCGACGCGGCCCTTTTTGGCCCCCTGCCCGGCATGAACGCGCGGCGAGGCCATCGGCGAGGCTGCCGGGATCGAGGCCGGCGCGAGCTTGAGCATCGCGCCAAGCGGTTTTAGCGCCGGGATCTTCTCGAACAGGCCGATGAAGGGCTTGCCGAGTTTCGCCAGTTTGAGCGCGTTGCGAAAACGCTTGGGATAGGGCAGCACGAAGGCCAGCATGGCGCGGGTCAGGCGGTCGAGCAGCGGCCTGTTATAGGTCGCCTGGATGTGGGCACGGGCGTGATCGACCAGGTGCATATAGTTCACGCCCGAGGGGCATGTGGTCATGCAGGCAAGGCACGACAGGCAGCGGTCGATATGGGTGACGATCTCCTTGTCGGCCGGACGGCCGTTCTCCAGCATGTCCTTGATCAGATAGATGCGCCCGCGCGGCGAATCGAGCTCGTTGCCGAGCGTCACATAGGTCGGGCAGGTAGCAGTGCAGAAGCCGCAATGCACGCATTTGCGCAGGATCTTTTCCGATTCCGCGACATGCGGGTCGGCGAGTTGGGCGGATGAGAAATTCGTCTGCATCGCTGAGGTCCTAGGCCATGCGGCCGGGATTGAGGATGTTCTTCGGGTCGAATTCCTGCCTCAGCCGGCGGCTGAGCGCGGCCAGTGCCGGCGGCTGCGGCTCGAACACCGGCAGCGCGGCGCGATGGGCGGGGGCGGCGCGCACCAGCGTCGCATGGCCGCCGCCATGTTTGCGCAACAGCCCGCGCAGCAGGGCGGCTTCCGGATCGCCCTCTTCCATACGCAACCACACCAGCCCGCCCTGCCAGTCATAGAAGGCGCTGACGGCCGCCTGCATGCGCAGGGTCAGAACCATCTGATACGCGTGAAACGGTGCCATCGACACGCGCCAGACCGGTTTCTCGCTGCCGTCCGCGAAAGGCCTGATATCGCGTACATCGCGCCAGATCCGCTGCGAGGCCTCGCCGGCAATCTCCTCCAATGGCCCGGCCTTGCCGAGCAACGTCTTCAGCGCGGCGATGCGATAGGCGACGGACGGGCCAAAGCCCTCGACCCTGAGCAGCGTGGCGGCTTCACTGCCGATCGCGCCGCCGGCAACGCGCGCCGCAATGCGCTCCGGCAGATGGGCAGCGCTCGACACTTCGGCATTGGACCCGAGGCCCAGCGCCATGGCGCTTCCCGCGGCGTCGTCAAGCAGGCCACGGAGCGCGAGCGTCACCTCGGTCTCGGCGGCCGGAAGCACCTTGAAGGTGACGTCGGTGAAAACGGCCAGCGTGCCCCAGCTGTTGGCCATCAGCTTCGACATGTCATAGCCGGTGACGTTCTTGACCACGCGCCCGCCCGACTTGAAGGCTTCGCCCCGGCCGGACACGACGTTGATGCCGAGGATATGATCGCGCGCCGCACCGGCCTTCAGCCGGCGCGGACCGGACAGGTTCGCGGCGAGCACGCCGCCAATCGTGCCTCTGCCCGGCTCGCCGCCGAGCAGCGGGCCATAGTCCATCGGCTCGAAGGCCAGCTGCTGGCCGTTTTCCGCCAGCAGTTTCTCGATCTCGGCCAAAGGCGTGCCGGCCTTCGCCGACAGCACCAGTTCGGCGGGCTCATAGAGGGTCACGCCGGTGAGTTTCGACAAATCGACCGTGTGCTCCGTCTGCAGCGGCCGGCCAATGCCGCGCTTGGAACCATGGCCAAGGATTTCGAGCGGCGTCTCTTCCCCCACCGCCCAGGCGACGGTGGACAGCACTTCGGCTGAGGTGGTTGGGGTGAAGCTGGTCATGGAGCTGTCGCACCCTTGGCGAATGCAAAGACGTTGCGTTCCTTCGCGCCCCCTTCTGTCCTGCCGGACATCTGCCCCTCAGAGGGGGAGATCGGACGTCGCGTCGGGCTCTGCCAATCTCCAACCGTGATGAAAGCGCGAGGCGCGCAAGCTGCCAATCTCCCCGCTTGAGGGGGAGATGTCCGGCAGGACAGAGGGGGGTGTTCATACGCCGACATATCCCCTCAAAACCTCGGAATGTCCGGGAATGCCACCTGCCCTCGGTGCACATGCATGCGCCCGAGCTCGGCGCAGCGGCGCAGTTGCGGGAAGACTTTTCCCGGGTTGAGCAGGTGGTTGGGGTCGAAGGCGCATTTGACGCGCATCTGTTGGTCGAGGTCGACCTGGCTGAACATTTCCGGCATCAGGTCACGCTTCTCGACCCCGACGCCATGTTCGCCCGTCAGCACGCCGCCGACCTTGACGCAGAGGCGCAATATGTCGGCGCCGAAACTTTCGGCCTTGTCGAGCTCGCCGGGAACATTGGCATCGTAGAGGATCAGCGGATGCAAATTGCCGTCGCCGGCGTGAAAGACATTGGCGACGCCGAGGCCGTATTTTTCCGACAACTCGCGCATGCCGGCGAGCACGCGCGGCAGTTCCTTGCGGGGAATGGTGCCGTCCATGCAGTAGTAGTCGGGCGAGATGCGGCCGACCGCCGGGAAGGCCGCCTTGCGGCCGGCCCAGAAGCTCAGCCGCTCCTGCTCGGATTGCGAGATGCGGCAGGTGGTCGAGCCGTTGCCTATGGCGATTGCCTCGACCGCGGTGATGAGGTGATCGACCTCGACGCCCGGCCCGTCGAGCTCGACGATCAGCAGCGCCTCGACATCGAGGGGATAGCCGGCATGGACGAAATCCTCCGCCGCATGGATCGCCGGCCGGTCCATCATTTCCATGCCGCCGGGGATGATGCCGGCGCCGATAATGTCGGCGACGCACTGGCCGCCCTGCTCGCTGGTCGGAAAGCCGATCAGCAGCGCGCGTGCCGTTTCCGGCTTCTTCAATATGCGGACCGTGACCTCGGTGACGACGCCGAGCAGCCCTTCCGAGCCAGTCATGATGCCAAGCAGGTCGTAGCCTTCGGCATCGAGATGGCTGCCGCCGAGCCGCACCACCTCGCCATTCATCAGCACCATCTCGATGCCGAGCACATTGTTGGCGGTGAGGCCGTATTTCAGGCAGTGCACGCCGCCTGAATTCTCGGCGACATTGCCGCCGATCGAGCAGGCGATCTGGGAGGATGGATCGGGGGCGTAATAGAAGCCCTCCTGCTCGACGGCGGTGGTGATACCGAGATTTGTGACGCCCGGCTGGGCGACGACGATGCGATTTGGAAAGTCGATCGCCAGGATGCGGTTGAAGCGGCTCATCACCAGAAGCACCGCGTCTTCCAGCGGCAGCGCACCGCCCGACAGCGAGGTGCCGGATCCGCGCGGCACGACGCGGATGTTGCGGTCATTGCAGTATTTCAGCACGCGGGAGACCTGCGCCACGGTCTCGGGCAGAACGACGACCAGAGGCAATTGCCGATAGGCAGTCAGGCCATCGCTCTCGAAGGCGCGCATGGCATTGGCCGCGTCGACCACGCCCTCGCCCGGCACGATGATGCGCATGTCGGCGACGATCTCGTCGCGCCGGCGCATCGTGGCGTCGTCTGGTTTCGGCATGGCCAGGCCGGACATTAGCAGCCTCGTTTTGCTTGACTGGTCAAAATCTTTTACCAGTGAAGCGCGCTGCTTGCAAATGCCGCGGTGATGGGAGGCTCCCGCGTCAGGCCGGGACAGGCTTCCGCAGCGGCAATCTGCCGCTATTCGCCCGGGTGCTTCGCCGGCTCGGAATGCATCCGGCGCACGCGGCGCACACCCCACCAGACCAGCAGGATGGCGACGGGCACCGAGGCGGCGGTGACGACTTCGGGCGCGAAAGCATGGCCGAAGATCGAGGCGCCCTTGGCGACATAGCCGATGAGGCCGACGACGTAGTAGGAGACGGCGGCGACCGAGAGGCCTTCGACAGTCTGCTGCAAGCGCAATTGCAGCCGCGCGCGGTTGTTCATCGAGGCGAGCAGGTCGCGGTTCTGCTTCTCGACCTCGACATCGACCCAGGTGCGCAGCAGCGTCGTGGCGCGGGTCAGTTTGCGCGACAGATTGGCTTGCCGCTCCTCGACGGAGCGGCAGGTGCGCATGGCAGGCGCAACGCGGCGCTGCAGGAACCCGCCCCAGGTGTCATAGCCGGGCACGGCCTCTTCCTCGAGCGCTTCAAGCCGCTCGACGACGATGCCGTCATAGGCGCGGCTGGCGCCAAAGCGGTAGAGGCTGGACGCTGCGTCGGCCTCCAGTTCGGCGGCAAGTTCGGTCAGGTCGGCGAGCAAAGTCTGACTGTCACGGGTCTCGGCGACCTTCATTTCCAGCGTGGTCTGCGCCAGCCTGTCCTCGATGCGGCGCGCGCGGCCGGACAAAGTCAGCGCCAGCGGCAGGCCGAGCATGGCGAGCGTCCGGTAGGTTTCGATGTCGATCAGCCGCTGCGACAGCGCCCCGGTACGCGCCGGCGTCAGGCCGCGATCAAGCACCAATATGCGGGTCATGCCGTCGCCATCCTGGCGGAAATCCGTGACGATGGCCGCATTGCCGCGCTCGACCAGCGAGTAGCACAGGCTGGTGGGGTCGAAAGCCGCGATCAGCCGCTCGCTCGTCTGCGTCCATTTGCGGATCTCCAGCCGAATGCCCGAAATGACGGTGCCCGGCGGCGAAAAGCCGTTGCCGAAGGGCGTATCCTCCTGCGCCCTGCCGCTTTCGGAAAGCGGGCCTTCCCACAGATAGGTCGAGAACTCAGTATGCCGCTCCCAGCGCAGCGAGCCCTTGCCCCATTTCATGGCGTGATGGCGGGCCTGGCGGTCGGGCGCGGCGATGCCGAGGCGCCGCGACAGTTCGGAAAGCACGGCATGGTCGACACTGGCTCCGCCCTCGGTCATGAAGGCGAGTTGCACCAGGACGCGCGGCTTTTCGATCAGCGGATGCGGCCGGGCATGGACCTCGCCCAGCGCACCGGGCCGGCCCTCATGCGCGGGGAAACCCATGACGCTGCCCTTGGCGCGCGGCTGGAACTCGAGATTGGACGGGTCGTCTGACACGGCTTGTCCCCCGGGGTTCTCTAGACCCTCTTGCAGTCGCGTCCTCTAGAGCCAATAGGCTGACGACGCAAACAGCAAAGTTTAGCCGAAGATGATATTGCGCCGGGCGGCGAAACCGACACGCTTCGACCAATTGGATAAATAATTTGACCAGTTGGCGACGCAAGCTCTATCCTGCGCGACACCGGTTCAATTCCCAGGCACAGCTGTTGAGCGATATTTTTTCCAGGATCGAGCATTCACGCACCGCCGACGAGGTGGTGCAGCAGATCGAGAGCCTCATCCTGGAAGGCGTGCTGCGCACCGGCGACCGGCTGCCGGGCGAGCGCGAACTGGCACGCCAGTTCGACGTGTCGCGGCCGATCTTGCGCGACGCGCTGAAGGCGCTGGAAGGGCGCGGGCTGCTGACGACGAAGGCCGGCGGCGGCACGCATGTCGCCGACATTATCGGCCAGCTGTTCACCAAGCCGGTGGCGGACCTGATCTCGATGCATCGCAAGGCGGTGACCGATTATCTGGAATACCGCCGCGAGATCGAAGGCATAGCCGCCGAATACGCGGCACGGCGCGCCACCCCGGAAGACTTGGCGCTGCTCGACCGCATCATGGCGCGCATGGACGAGGCGCATCGCACCGGCGATTTCGACGACGAAGCCGAGATCGACGTCGAGTTCCATCAAGCGATCTGCGAATGCGCGCACAACATCCTGCTCTTGCACACGCTGCGCTCCTGCTACCGGCTTTTGTCGGAAGGCGTCTTCCAGAACCGGCTGCTGGTCTTTACCGTGCCCGGCGCGCGCGAGGCGCTGCTGGCGCAGCACAAGGCAATCCACGCCGCGGTCAAGGCCGGCGATCCCAACGCTGCCCGGCACGCGGCAATGGACCACATGACCTATGTCGAGCGGTCGATGGCCGAAGCCGAGCGCAGCGGCGACTGGCAACGCGTGTCGCGGCTGCGGCTGCGGCAGCGTTCGGAAGCCGGCGATACCGAACCGGCGCGCAGACGCACCTAGTAGTACGATCAAGCGGGAACCATCATGAGCGACATTCTCACCATCGCGGACCTCAAGTATCTCGCCCGCCGGCGCGTGCCCAAGATGTTCTTCGACTATGCCGATTCCGGCGCCTGGACCGAGAGCACCTATCGGGCCAACGAGGAGGACTTCCAGAAGATCAAGTTCCGCCAGCGCGTGCTGGTCGACATGAGCAACCGCTCGCTGGAATCGACCATGATCGGCCAGAAAGTGTCGATGCCGGTGGCACTGGCGCCCACCGGCCTGACCGGCATGCAGCACGCCGATGGCGAGATGCTGGCGGCGCAGGCGGCAGAGGAATTCGGCGTCCCTTTCACGCTATCGACGATGAGCATCTGCTCGATCGAGGATGTCGCCTCGGCGACGACGAAACCGTTCTGGTTCCAGCTCTATGTGCTGCGCGACAAGGATTTCGTGCTCGATTTGATCGATCGCGCCAAGGCGGCGAAATGCTCGGCGCTGGTGCTGACGCTCGATCTGCAGATCCTCGGCCAGCGCCACAAGGACGTGCGCAACGGGCTTTCGGCACCGCCCAAGATGACGCTGGCCAACATCATCGACCTGGCCAGCAAGCCGCGCTGGTGCCTGGGTATAGCCGGCACCAAGCGCCGCACCTTCCGCAACATCGTCGGCCACGCCAAAGGCGTCGGCGACGTCTCTTCGCTATCGTCCTGGACAAACGAGCAGTTCGATCCGCAGCTGTCGTGGAAAGATGTCGCCTGGATCAAGGAGCGCTGGGGCGGCAAGCTGATCCTGAAAGGCATCCTCGACAAGGAAGACGCGCTGATGGCGGCCAAGACCGGCGCCGACGCGATCGTGGTTTCCAACCATGGCGGGCGCCAGCTCGATGGCGCATCGTCCTCGATCATGGTGCTCGAAGAAATCGCGGACGCGGTCGGCGACAAGATCGAGGTGCATATGGATGGCGGCATCCGCTCCGGCCAGGACGTGCTAAAGGCGCTCTGCCTCGGCGCCAAGGGAACCTATATCGGCCGGCCGTTCCTTTACGGCCTCGGCGCGCTCGGCAAGGAAGGGGTTACCAAAGCGTTGGAAATCATCCGCAAGGAGATGGACATCACGCTGGCTCTGTGCGGAAAGCGTCTGGTCACCGACTTGGGCAAGGACCAGCTCCGGCGCTAGAGCCTGGTGACAGCCTGACCACGGAGACCACGAGGCGTTGGCGGAACCCGGCATTCATTTTCTCGACGCGCAAGGGCCGGAGGGTGTGCGCCTCTATGCAATCGGCGACGTGCATGGCCGGCTCGACCTGCTGGCCGCCATGCACCAGCGGATCGAGAGTGAGCTGGAGTGGAAACCGGTTCGCGACTGGCGGGTGATCCACCTCGGCGATTATGTCGATCGCGGTCCGGATTCCAGGGGCGTCATCGATTTCCTGATCGCGGCGCGGGAACGCGATCCGCGCCATGTGATGCTGGCCGGCAACCACGACATCGGCTTTCTCGATTTTCTCAGAACCCCTGAGCCGGAAGGGCTTTTCATGCGCTATGGCGGCGTCGAGACGGCGCTGTCCTACGGTGTGTCGCTCACCGCCGACGCCAGCTGGTTCGGCAAGATGGAGACGATGAGACGCGGACATCAGGCCCTGCTCGAGGCGATGCCGCCGGGCCATGTCGATTTCCTGCGCTCGCTGCCGTTCTCGCTTACGTTCGGCGACTTCTTCTTCTGCCATGCCGGCATCAGGCCGGGCATTCCGCTGGACAAGCAAAACCCGCAGGACCTGATCTGGATCCGCGACGTTTTCCACGATTACAACGGCCTGTTCCCAAAGATCGTGGTGCATGGCCACACACCCGTCCCCGAGGCCGAAGTGATGGCCAACCGCGTCAATGTCGACACGCTTGCCTGGCAGTCAGGCATGCTGACCGCCCTCGTCGTCGATGGGGCGGACAAACGCATCCTGGAAATGGCGATAAAGGGCGCTTGACCCCAGCCGCGTCGCAGGAATGCGTCGCGAGCGAGCCGGCTTTTTCTAGCGAAGCGAGGCGGTGACGCCGTAGCCGTCGACGGCGTTGTGGTTGTTGGCGGCATCGGCGGAATAGATGCCGAGACCGCACAGAACGATGGCGGACAACATGGCAAAGGACAGAAGAGCTGCTTTCACGGACGTCATCTCTTGTTGAGCTTCCTGCATTTGTGCACCAGGCGGTTACCAATGCGTTGAAACGGAGAATTCGCTTCAAAGTTTCGACGATTTCGCGCTTCTAAGCGCGTTCTGTATCGGAGGTGTGTCGCACGGGTCACACAAAAGGTTCATCCCGGTTGCACAGAAGATGCAGAGCGCGCGCCTTCTAGGATGGCGGTCTGACACAAGCCAAGGATGAAAGGGGTTTTCCCAGCCGGTTTCACGGCTGCGTGCCAATTATGTCACGCGAAGCGAGGGCAGACTCTTACAGCGTTTCACCGTTTCATGGAAACGGCGAACCGCTCTAACTCTTTGTTTTGACGCAATTCCCTAGGGAAAGCGCTCACACTTTTCCTGGAATTGCTTTAGATCGTGGCTACCCAGGCGCGGGCAATCGCGATACCGGCGGCATCGGCGTCGGGTCCGTTAACGGCCATTTCGCCATCGAGCCTGTCGGCCCAATCGGGATGCCGCGAAGCGATGGTCGACGCGAAGGAGGTACTCCAGTCCTTCACCATCGGCCGGTCAGCCTCGAAATGGAACTGGAAGCCATAGATGGCGCGACCGACGCGGAACGCCTGGTTTTCGGCGATATCGTTGCCGGCCAGCCGCACGGCGTTTTCCGGCAGCACGAACGTGTCGTCGTGCCACTGGAAGATCGGGAATCTTTCCGGCAGGGCGCTCAGCACCGGATCGGCCTTGGCGTCCGGCGTCAGCGACACGCCGCGCCAGCCGAACTCATTGGCGCCGCCGATGCGGTTCTCGCCGCCAAAGGCGCGGGCAAGAAGCTGGCTGCCAAGGCAGATGCCGAGCACGGCACGATCCTTGTCGGCGAAATCGCGGGTCAGTTCGAGCAGTGCCGGGAAATAAGGGTAGTCATCGTCCGCCAGCGCATTCTGGCCGCCACCGAGCACCACCATGGCGTCATGGTCAGCCGCGTCGTCCGGCAGGGGATCGCCCTTGTAGGGCAAGCGCAGATCGAGATCAGCGCCCGCTTCGGCAAGTGCCGCACCGACCTGGCCGAGGCCGGTATTGTCGTAGTTCTGGACCACCAGCACCCGCATCGCAAACCCTGCTGACATGAAAAAGATGCCACGAGCGATATCATGCCGCCCGCATTGCAGCCAAGATGCGTATCGCAGGAGAGAACTATGCCACTGCAGAACCGGGTCGATCCGTTCGGCGCCATCCAAGCCGTGCCCGAGCGCGGACTGTTCACCGGCAATCGCGGCATCATCCACGATCCCGCGACCAAGACGCTGCTAAGGAAACGCTGGGCGCTTCAGGCCTGGATCATCTGCGTGTGCCAATTCCGCAATGTGCGGCGCGAGCCGATGGGCAGAAACCGTCCTGGCGGCAAGCCCGGATGGACCGAGTTGTTCTTCCTGGACGAAGTGACGGCGCTGGCGGCGGGACATCGGCCCTGTTTCTTTTGCCAGCGCGAACGGGCCAAGGATTTTGTCGGCCGGTTCGGCGAAGCCTTCGGCATTGCCGAGCCGCGCGCGCCGATGGTCGACAAAAGCTTGCACAAGGAGCGGCTGGCTTCCGGCGGGCAGACAGTCAAGCTCGAGAACGCGTCGCTGGCGGCCCTACCGGACGGCACGATGATCGCGGCCGGCAACAGGTCCTACGCGCTGCGTGACGGTGCGGCCCGGCCCTGGAGTTTCGGCGGCTATGGGCCAGCGATCGGTCTCGATGCGCCCGAGCTTGCCGATCCGCTCATGATCACGCCGGCGACGACCGTGGCCGTGCTTGGTGCCGGATATCGTCCGGTCTGGGCGGACTGAGCAGCGGCGCTATTTCAAGTTCGATTGCGGCACCACCGGTACCGCCGGCAAGTCGTAATAGTCGCCCGCGGATTCCGGATACAACTGGCTTTCCATTCTCAGGCCGGTCTTACCGTCTATGGTCCCGGCCCAGACGGAAATGAACGGGCTGTCAAACCGGCGCCAGAACAGATTTCCACCACATACAGAACAGAACCCACGCTCGGCATGTTCTGACGATCTGAACCAGCGCAGCGTGTCGCCGGTGATGGTCGCCTGCTTTTGTTCAACCTGCGTGGCCGCTCCGAAATGGCCGGTTGCCTTTCTGCACTGATTGCAATGACAAGCAACAATCGGACGCGACTCACCGGTCAATTCATAGCTGACGGCGCCGCACAAACAGCCGCCTCGTGTAATCCTGTCCAACCACGCCTCCAGACCGCGTTATCCCGCATTCCAGACTGCGCGATGGAGCAACGGACCTGCATCGGTATTCCGACAGCGCCATGTCGTCTTTGCTGCACAGCTCGCATGCGTGGCTTGACGCCGGCGGTTGGCTCGCTCATTCCTCGGCGATGCGCGCCAACTACAAGATGCAACGTCTGTTCGTGCCTGACGGTCTCGGCCCAGATGCCGAGTTCGACGCCGACCAGCAGCAGAGCCATTATCTCATGCATGTGCTGCGGCTGGGCGAAGGCGCCGAGATCCTGCTGTTCAACGGCCGCGACGGCGAATGGTCGGCGGCCATTGTGGCGAGGTCGAAGAAAGCGGTCAGGCTCAAGGTCTTGGCATTGCAACGGCCGCAGCCGCCCCTCCCCGATCTCATCTATTGTTTCGCGCCGCTGAAGCAGGGCCGGCTCGACTATCTCGTGCAGAAGGCGGTCGAGATGGGCGCCGGCATCCTGCAGCCCGTTATCACGCAGCACACGCAAGTGGCCAAGCCTTCCATCGATCGGCTGCGCGCCAATGTCGTCGAGGCCGCCGAACAATGCGGCATCCTAGCGGTTCCGGAAGTGCGCGAGGCGGAAAAATTCGAACGCCTGCTGACCGGCTGGGACAAGGAGCGGCGGCTGGTCTTCTGCGACGAGGACGCCTCGACCAACAATCCGCTGCCTGCCTTGCAGGCCGTAAAGGAGAAGAAGCTCGCGCTGCTGGTCGGGCCGGAGGGCGGATTTTCCGATGACGAGCGCAAGATGCTGCGCGCCCTGCCCTTCGTGACCGCCATTCCGCTCGGTCCGCGCATCCTGCGCGCCGACACGGCGGCAGTGGCCGCACTTGCGGTGATGCAGGCAACCGTCGGAGACTGGTAGGGGGTCATGTCCTGCAAGAGGCCGCCCGGTTCGTGGCCTTCAATTCCTCTTGACCTGTGGCTCAGGATTTTTCGCTTGATCGGCTACTGACATTTCGTCCATTTACCGCCGGCGGTCACTCGACCGCACTTTGATTGGGCACATGATCCTTTCCGAAAATCGAAAGGTCGATTTTCGGGGTCATGTGCGGAGGGCTTGATCATGGCGCGCGACACAACCGATTTCCGGCCGATCGAAGGCGTCGACGAACTCGTCGACCACCTGGCCGAGGGCAACAAGCCGCGCGACAAATGGCGCATCGGTACCGAGCACGAGAAGTTCCCCTTCTATGTCGACGGCAACGCGCCCGTGCCCTATGGCGGCGAGCGCGGCATCCGCGCCATCCTCGAAGGCATGCAGTCGAAGCTCGGCTGGGACCCGATCATCGACGACGGCCGTATCATCGGCCTGGTCGAGCCGACGGGCCAGGGCGCGATTTCGCTGGAACCCGGCGGCCAGTTCGAGCTTTCCGGCGCGCCGCTGGAGACGATCCATCAGACCTGCCGCGAGGGCAATGCGCATCTGGCGCAGGTGCGCGAGATCGCCGAGCCGATGGGCATCCGCTTCCTCGGGCTCGGCGGCAGCCCGAAATGGTCGCTGGCCGAAACGCCGAAAATGCCGAAGTCTCGCTACGAGATCATGACCCGCTACATGCCCAAGGTCGGAACCAAGGGCCTCGACATGATGTACCGCACCTGCACGATCCAGGTGAACCTCGACTTCGAGAGCGAGGCCGACATGCGCCGCAAGATGCAGGTGTCTCTGAAGCTGCAGCCGCTGTCGACGGCGCTGTTCGCCAACTCGCCCTTCACCGAAAGCCGGCCAAACGGCCTGCAGAGCTGGCGCGGCGATATCTGGCGCGACACCGACAACCAGCGCTCGGGCCTGCTCGAATTCTGCTTCTCGCCGGATTTCGGTTTCGCCGACTATGTCGAATGGGCGCTCGACGTGCCGATGTATTTCGTCATCCGCGACGGCCACTATCACGACATGACGCACATCACCTTCCGCCAGTTCATGGCCGGCGCCGCGCGCAACGCAGTGCCCGACGGGCTGCCGACGATGGGCGACTGGGCGAACCACCTGTCGACGCTGTTCCCCGACGTGCGGCTGAAGCGTTTCCTTGAAATGCGTGGCGCCGATGGCGGCCCGTGGCGGCGCATCTGCGCGCTGCCGGCCTTCTGGGTCGGGCTGCTCTACGACGAGGCGGCACTCGATGCAGCCGAGGCGTTGACGGCGAGCTGGACCTACAAGGAAGTGCTGGCCATGCGCAACGCCGTGCCCGAACTCGGCATTGCCGCGCCCTTCCGCAACGCCACGCTACGCGAGATGGCGCGCGACGTTCTGGCCATTTCGCGCACCGGGCTGAAGAACCGCGGCAAGAAGAACCGCGACGGCTACGACGAAACCTCGTTCCTCAACACTTTGAACGAGGTGGTCGCGCGCGGCACGACCAGCGCCGAAGAAATGCTTTCTGCCTACCACACGCGCTGGGGCGGCTCGATCGAGCCGGTGTTCATGGAATACGCCTATTGAGCTGGCGTGTTAAAGAGCGGCAAAAGCCGCTTCAATCGAGCGTTGAAACGAATTAGGCTCCCTTCCGAGGAATTCAGGAGGAGAAGCCGATGCCTACCTTGTTCGACATGCTGGCACAGGCCCAGAACGGCAACGGCATGCAGGCGCTTGCCCAGCAATACGGGCTTTCTATGCAGCAGACACAAGCCGCGGTCGCCGCCCTGCTGCCGGCCTTTTCGCAGGGGTTGCAGCGCAACACCGCCGATCCTTACGGGCTCGGCGCCTTCATGACGGCGATGGCAAGCGGCCAGCACGCCAAATATTTCGAGGACGCGACCCGCGCCTTCTCGCCGCAAGGCGTCGATGAAGGCAACGGCATTCTGGGACACCTGTTCGGCTCGAAGGACCTGTCGCGCGCCGTCGCCAGCCAGGCGGCGCAGGCGAGCGGAGTCAGCCAGCAGATCCTGCAGCAGATGCTGCCTGCAATCGCCTCGATGGTGATGGGCGGGCTGTTCAAGCAAACGACAAATCAGATGCAGGCCGCCGGCGGTTTCGGCGGCGGCAACAATCCACTGGGCGAGATCATCGAGCAGATGATGCGGCAGGGCAGCGGCATGCAGGCGCCGGCGCCACAGCAGCGCCAGGCACCGCCGCCTCCGATGGACAACCCGCTCGGCAAGGTCTTGCAGGACATGTTCGGCGGCGGCACACCGCAGCCGCAGCCGGCACCCAATCCCTATGGCGACAATCCGTTGGGGAAGGTGCTGCAGGACATGTTCGGTGGTGGTACCCCGCAGCCGCAAGGCCGGGCGCAGCCGCAGCAGACGCAGAGCCCCTATGGCGACAATCCGCTGGGAAAAATCTTCGAGGACATGCTGCGGCAAGGCGGCGGGGGCGGATTTGGCGGCGGACAGTCGGCGCCGCAGCCGCAGGCACCGCAGCAGCGCCAGGCCCCGCAGCCCCAGACCAATCCGAGCGGCCGGCCAAGAAACCCGTTCGACGATCTGTTCGGCAAGATGTTCGAGACCGGCGCCCAGCACCGTGACGACTACCAGAAGGGCGTGGAAACGATCTTCGACCAGTTCAAGCGGGACATGGACCGGCGGTAGGCGCCAGACCTACGGCCCTTTCTGAGCAGGCTCGAAAAGAAAAGCCCGGTCCTTGGGAGGACCGGGCAACGTGCAGGCAGGCCGGCGGGGAACCGGCAGGGAGTGGGGAGCCTGCATAATCCTTGGTCGCGCTGAACCCTGACAAGGTTCAGCAGGACAGAAATCAGCCGATCAGGCCACCTTGCGGGCGATGTCCTCGATCGTTTCGACGCGATCGCTGGCGATTTCGCGCAGAATCGCCGTCGGGTCGCGGCCGAACGGCACGTCGATGGCGACATGCAGGTCGGCGCGCGTCAGGCCGATATCGGCGAGCTCGGCGTCCGACATCTCGCCAAGGCGGTAGAATGCGCGACGGTTTTTCCAGGCGCGGTAAAAATTGAAGACGGTATTGGCCACGCGCATCGCAACGGCCGGACGCGAGGTGATGCGCGAGGTCTCGGTGGCGAAATCGATCGTGGTCATGTCGGTCTCCTTCAGTCTCGAACGGACAAAGCCAAGCAGTCGGCGCTGGCGACAGCGGCCATTCCGGCTTCGATTCACTTTCAAAGATGCATGTCGTTGCCCCAAAACCGGCGTCCACTTTTGGGCGACATGCATTGGCTTCATGTGGATGTCAGCAATTTGCCATCGACCGATTGATTAATCCAACGAATGTTTTTAATCTTTACCATCAACACCAGTGATGGATCACGCCGATGAAAGCGCCGCTCGATCTCGATCAGTTGCAAACCTTCATTTCGATTGCCGATACAGGCAGCTTCACGCGGGCGGCCGAAGAGGTGCACCGCACCCAGTCGGCGGTGTCGATGCAGATGCGCCGGCTGGAGGAACGGATCGGCAAGCCGCTGTTCGAGAAGGAGGGGCGCAGCAACAGGCTGACGGAGGAAGGCGACAAGCTGCTCTCCTACGCAAGGCGGCTGCTCTACCTCAACCGTGAAACGCTCGCCGCCTTCGACGACCAGCGGCTCGAAGGCACGATCCGCATCGGCACGCCCGACGACTATGCCGACCGCTTCCTGCCGGAGATCATGGCGCGCTTCACGCGCTCCAACCCCCGTGTCGAACTGACGGTCATCTGCGAGCCGACGCCGGGGCTGGTCGAGCACATCAAGCGCGGCAATCTCGACCTGGCGCTGGTGACACACAATGATGTGCGCGGCCAATCGGAGGTGGTGCGGCGCGAGCCGCTGCTGTGGGTCACCTCGGCCAACCATGCGACGCATGAACAGGAGACGCTGCCGATGGCCTTTGGCCGCCCCAACTGCATCTGGCGGCGCGCCGCCGTCGATGTGCTGGACCAGCAGAACCGCGACTATCGCATCCTGTTCACCAGCTTCTCGGCGACCGTCATCACCGCCGCCGTGCTTTCGGGCCTGGCGATCTCGGTGCTGCCGGAATGCGCGCTCAGGCCCGGCATGCGGGTGCTGGGCGAAGCCGACGGCTTCGGCGCCCTGCCCGACTGCCGCATCGGCATCATGCGCGGCCAGACCTCGCGACCGGAGATCGTCGATGCGCTGGCCCGCCACATCTCGGAGAGCCTGGACAACATCTCGGTGCCGCTCGTCGAAGAGACCGGGACGTTCGATTTCGCCGCACTTGCCTACGCCAAGATCAGGCGGACCAAGGCGAACCAGATCCTGCCGGGTTGGTAGGAAGGATCGTGGCGCCTTGACGTGGGGCGCCAACCAGCCCCCAATCAGCCGATGAGCGAAGCAGCATCCGAATCACGCACCAACGCCACCGAATACACGGTGAGCGAGATTTCAGGCGCGCTGAAGCGCACGGTTGAGGACGTCTTCGGCAATGTGCGGGTGCGCGGCGAAATCTCGGGCTATCGCGGCCCGCATTCCTCCGGCCATGCTTATTTCGCGCTGAAGGACGACCGCGCACGGCTCGACGCCGTGGTGTGGAAAGGCACGATGAGCCGGCTGAAATTCCGCCCCGAGGAAGGGATGGAGGTGATCGCCACCGGCAAGCTCACCACCTATCCCGGCAAGTCCAACTACCAGATCGTCATCGACAATCTGGAGCCTGCCGGCGCAGGCGCTCTGATGGCGCTGCTGGAAGAGCGCAAGCGCCGGCTGCAGGCCGAAGGGCTTTTCGATGCCGGCCGCAAGCGCCGGCTGCCGTTCATGCCGCGCATCATCGGCGTCGTCACCTCGCCAACCGGGTCCGTCATCCGCGACATCATCCACCGCATCAAGGACCGCTTTCCGCTGCATGTGCTGGTCTGGCCGGTGCGCGTGCAGGGCGATACTGCAAGTCCGGAAGTGACCAATGCCGTCACCGGCTTCAACGCGCTGGCCTGGGATGGCTCCATCCCGCGCCCCGATCTCCTGATCGTGGCGCGCGGCGGCGGCAGCCTGGAGGATCTGTGGGGCTTCAACGACGAGGCGCTGGCTCGCGCCGTTGCGGCCTCGGGTATTCCGGTGATTTCCGCTGTCGGCCACGAGACCGACTGGACCCTGATCGACCTCGTCGCGGATGTGCGGGCGCCGACCCCGACCGGCGCCGCCGAAATCGCCGTGCCGGTGAAGGCCGACCTCGAAGCGACGCTGGGCAGCCTTGGCGCGCGGCTCAAGGCGGCGGTGCTGCGCAATTTCGAACGCAAGCGGCAGGCCGCCCGTGCGGCGGCGCGCGCCCTGCCCTCGCCCGATCAATTGCTGGCGCTGCCGCGCCGGCGCCTCGACGAGGCCACATCGAGGCTCGGCCGAGGCCTGTCCGTCAGCGTCGATCGCAAGCGGGCCCGTCTTCAGGGCCAGAGGCTGACGCCGGCCACGCTGTCGCGGCGCATCAACGAGACGCGCACGCTGACCGGGCGTGACCTTGCCCGCGCGCAGGCGGCATTCTTCGCCATTGTGCGCGAACGGCGCGCGCGTTTTTCGCGCACCGCGACGCGGCTGTCGCCGGCGCCGATCGCGCGCCGGCAGAAACTGCAGGCCGACACGCTGGCGGCGCTCGCCAGGCGGCAGGATCGGGTGATCTCGCTGCGGCTCGAGCGGCTGCGTGGCCAGTTGAGCCAGGCCGAACGCCTCTTGACCACGCTGTCGCACAAGGCCGTCTTGGCGCGCGGCTTCGCGCTGGTGAAGGATGCCAACGGAGCCGTCATCAAGCAGGCGGCCGACGTGGCATCGGGGATGGCGCTTTCGCTGGAGTTCGCCGACGGCACAGCGGACGCGGTGGCAACCAGCGGCGCGGCGCGGCCGAAGCCCGCTGCCAGGCCGACGGCCAAGGCGAAAGAACCCGGCAATCAGGGGTCGCTGTTCTGACCATGACCGACAATCCGCACCATCTGGCAACGCCCAGCGGCAAGCCGCGCGCGCGCAGCTTCGGCATCGGTTTCGACGGAACGCCCGGGCCGTTCAACGCCATCACCGACGTGCCCGATGTCGCGGTCGGCCATGCGACGCTGATTTCAGGCGACGGGCCGCTCGTCGTCGGCAAGGGGCCGGTGCGCACCGGTGTCACGGCGATCCTGCCCAGACCGCGCGCCGACCTAGCCATACCGGTCTTCGCCGGCATCTTTAGCCAGAACGGCAATGGCGAGCTGACCGGCTCGCACATCATCGAGGAAACCGGCGCTTTCAACTTCCCGATCACCATCACCAACACGCATTCCTGCGGCGTTTCACGCGATGGTACGTTGCGCTGGATGCAACGCGTCCTGCCCACCGCGCTCGACAGCGCCTGGGGCCTGCCGGTGGCGGCGGAGACCTATGACGGGTTTCTCAACGACATCAATGGCCACCATCTAACCTTTGAGCATGTTGCCCAGGCACTCGATAACGCAACCGGCGGCCGGATCGAGGAAGGCAGCGTCGGCGGCGGCACCGGCATGATCACTTTCGGCTTCAAGGCCGGCTCGGGCACGGCGTCGCGCATCGTTGGGTGGCAGGGAAATTCCTACACGGTCGGGGCCCTCGTGCAGTCGAATTTCGGCAAGCGGCGCAATCTCACCCTTCGCGGCCTGCATGCCGGGCCTGAACTCGTCGAGCCGGCGATCCGCGAAGGCACGCCGCGCGCCGAAAAGGGTTCGATCATCGCCGTTGTCGCCACCGATGCGCCGTTCCTGCCGCACCAGATGAAGCGGCTGGCACGCCGGGTGCCGCTGGGCGTCGCCATGACCGGCGGCTTCGGCTATCACAGTTCCGGCGACATCTTTCTCGCCTTCTCGACAGCCAATCCTGCCGCCGCACTGGCGCCGTCGGGCCGGATCGCCAAGGCCGATTTCATTCCCGATACAGACATCGATCCGTTTTTCGATGCCGTTATCCAGACGGTGGAGGAATCGATCCTCAACGCCCTGGCCGCCAATGACGACATGACCGGGCGCGACGGCAATTTCGTGCCCGCGCTGCCGAAGGCCTGGTTGAAAGAGAAATTCGGGCTGAAAGAAAAGCTGGGCTGAGACGAAAACGCGGGCCAAATGGCCCGCGCGCTCAGGCAGGGTCGCCCCTGAATTTATTCCGCGGCCTTGCTGGAGGCCTGCTGGTGCTCGTCGGCCTCGGCCGCTTCCTCGAGCCGGGAAGCAATGAGTTCCTGGATATCGCCTACTTCTTCCTGGATATCCTCCAAGGGAATACCGACTTCCGCAGCCTTGGCGGCGCATTCCTTGGCCAAGGTCTCGGCCTGCTTGTCGATCCTGGCCTGGGACTGGCAATGGACCTTTTCGCCGATCCATCCCCGCAAGAACTCGATCGCGTGTTCACTCATACTGCTTTTCCCTGGCGGCAAAGCCGGTTGGTAATCATAAACGTCGGCATCCCGCAAAGGATGCATCCTGCCATTCCATCCGAGTCGCAACCACCCGGCAAGTCAATGCCGTCCAGGGTCCACAGAGCCGAAGGAAATCGAGGGGTGAAGAACATTTTCTGATTCTGAAGGACTGTACCGTTGGCTGGATCTGGCCCGCTCCGAGCAATTGCTTCTACCTTTTACGGCTTTCAGTCCGTTTCTTAGTCTCAATGGCTGTCGCTACAGCCGCCCTTTATGTTGCGCCTCAAGGCACCAGCCAACGAGGCCGCCGGTATATAGTGATATCCTCATCCAATGTCGACTCCTCCGGATCGTGCCCACGACTTGCACTAAAGTCGCACCCCGCGCACCCCATCAAAAGGTCTCAACCCAGGGCCTGAGTTCCATTTCCCAGGTCCAGGCGCTGCGGTGCTGGCGATGGATGGAGAGATAGGCCTCGGCGATGGCGTCCGGAGACAGCCGGCGATCCTGCGGCCCCGGCTCCTGTCCGGACGGGGCAGAGCCAATGGCGCCATCGATGATGAAATGCCCGACATGGATGTTCTTCGGCGCCAGTTCACGAGCCATGGACTGCGCCAAGCCGCGCAAACCGAATTTGGGCATTGCAAAACCGGCGGAGCCGGCGAACCCCTTCACGCTGGCCGTCGCGCCGGTGAAGAGGATCGAACCCGAACCTAGAGCCACCAGCCTGCGGGCCGCCTGCTGGCCGACCAGGAACCCGCCATAGGCGCCAACCAGCAAAGCCTGCCGGACCGCCTCGGGATCGAGTTCCGCTATCGGGCCGCGGGCGCGTCCGCTGGCGTTGAAAATCACCAGCGAAAGCGGACCGGCCTTGTCGGCGACATCGAACAGATGTTCCACCGACGCGGCATCGGAGACATCCGTTGCCACGGCCAGCGCGCCGGTCTCAGCCTGCAAGGCACCAAGCTTCTCGATGTTGCGGGCGGCCAGAACGACGCTGAACCCTTCCTTCGCGAGGAGGCGCGCCAGCGAGGCGCTCAAGCCGGAACCCGCGCCGGCGATGATTGCGACATTGGATGTCATGAAACCTCTCCTTCTTTCCAGGGGACCGCGGCCGATGTCTGGCGAATGAGCTGTGTTGAAACTTGCCGGATCAGCGCGGCGGCGGCAATGCACACGGCGGCCAGAAAAAGGCCGGGCGCGAAAACGGCCCGGCCAAAAAGAAGGTCATAACCTTCAGAGGGGAACACCGCTTGGCGAAATGGGAGGAAAACACCAAACGGATTTTTCTCTTTTGAACCGATTCGCGGACGGATACGACGAACTTTTTTCTAAAGATCGGCCAGAATAGCGAAAATCCGGTCCTTTCTTGCCCCAAAGGCTCAGCCAACCCGGCTTTCCCCTTCGAGCAGATCCGCGTAATGGCGCCGCGCGACGTCGGGATGCGAGCGCAGCCGGCTCTTCAGCACGTTGGTTCCGACATCGCGAAATAGCGGATTATCCGGGTCGCTGGCCGGCCCGCGCGCCTGCGCCGCCAGTTCCTCGGAAAGGCCAAGCAGCGGGATCGTGGCATCCAGCCTGGCACTGAAGAAGAACGGCACCGAAATGCGCTCGACGCCGGCGGGCGGCGTCACGACACGATGCACGGTCGCGCGCAAATAGCCGTTGGAGGCCAATTCGAGCAATTCGCCGATGTTGACGACGAGCGTGCCGGGAATGGGGTCCACATCCACCCAACTGCCGTCATAGTCGACCTGCAACCCCTTATTGTCATCCTGGAGCAGCAGCGTTAGGAAGCCACCATCCTTGTGCGCGCCGACACCCTGATCGCCGCCGGTTGCGTCACGCCCGGGGTAGCGCACGATCTTCATGCGATGGTTGGGCTCGCTGCTGTGGATCGGGTCGAAGGCATCCTCGGGCTGATCGAGCGATTGCGCGAAGGCCTTCAGCAGCCGGATCGCCACGGCTGTCACCTTGCTCTGCCAGGCGAGCAGCGCCGGTTTGAGATCCGGCAGCGCCGCAGGCCACTGGTTCGGTCCCTGCAGCCGCGTCCAGGCGGGAATTCCCGGCCGTTGCTCGATTGCCTGGCGCTCGACGCCGATGTCGAGCTGCTCGCGCCAATCCTCCTTGCCCTTGGTCAGTTCGCCGCCGGCGCGGGTGTAGCCGCGAAACTGCGAGGACTTGACCATCTCGATCGCCAGCTTGTCGGCCTCCGGCAAGGCAAAGAACTCGCGCGATGCGGTAAGCACCTCGCTGATCTCCGCCCAGGAGATGCCATGTCCGGCCAGATAGAAAAAGCCAATGTCGCGCGAAGCGGAACGAAGATCCGCCAGAAATGTCCGGCGCTCCGACGCGCCCTGTTCAAGACGGCCTAGATCGAGCACAGGCACTATTCTGGGCATATCAAGCTCCTTTCCCAGTGCTTTCCGGATATTGCTTGAAATTTCCGTCCGAAAAACCCAGCCGATTGAACATGCAGGCACTTTTGCGCGACCATAGCCGCGATCAATGCACGCTAGTCTCATCGACTTCGGATGGCCGGGAAAGGAACGATCGGCCCTTCGGCGCGGCCGCGACGAACAATTTTTCCATTCACATGGGCAAGCGGATGATGATCGCGATCCGAGGCTATTCAGGCGGAGCGGGGCCGCTCGGCCTTGCTCGGCGGCCGCTCCGATAGCACTGTCCTTTCAGCCCGCAAGTACAAGGCCGAAGGGCGAAATCTTGCCAGTCGCCGGCGATTTGATTGAACCACATCACGGCAACAGTCCACCCCCTCATCGAACGCCATGAAAATAAAGATAAAATGAAATCTGTATTATAATTATGATTACGCACAAAATCACTCGGCGGAACAGTCGCTGATATTGGCGACCACCTTTCAACTACCCGTTCCGGTCGACTTGAGAGCTATTGTCTCGAGGGCGACTATCCCGACCGGCGTTAATCGCTTTGGTCCCGCTCCCCTGAGGGGCCGATCGCTCAAGAGGAGATCTCGAGATGGACGGGTATGACGAATCGATGTTCGACGACCTTGCCTTTGATGAAGCGGAAGGCCCTGCCGACAGTTACGACGAATTCGACGAAATGGACGAGGGCGACGGCTTCGATGAGGCCGACGAAGGCGACGAGTTCGACGAAGGCGACGAATTCGAGGCCTCGGGCTTCGACGAGATGGACGCCGGCGACGAATTCGACGCCGGTGACGAGTTCGACGAAGGCGACGGTTTCGATGAAGGCGATGAGTCCGACGACGATGCCTGGGATCAGGCGATGAGCTACGCGCTTGCGGCCGAAGACAGCGACGAGTTCTTCCGTCGCATCGCCCGCGGCGTGCGCGGCGTCGTACGCACCGTCAGGCGTGCCGCCCCCACAATTGGACGCATTGCTCGCGCGGTGGCACCAGTCGCCAGTCTTATTCCCGGCTACGGCACCGCGATTGGTGGCATCGCCAATGTTGTCGGCCAGTTGATGGCGGACGAAGCCTCCGAGGACGAGGCGCTTGACGCCTTCGCCGAGCTCGCCGTGCGCAATCGTGCCGCCATTCCCGTTGTGGCCGCGCTTGCGACGAGGCGAGTGCTTGGCCCGGTGGCGGTGCGCATGCCCGCGGCCGCACGCACCCAGGCGGTTCGCACCGTGCGCCGTGCCGCCACCCAGCTCGTCAACCGTGGCGGCCCGACCGCGATCCGCGCTCTGCCGCGCATCGCCAACAGCGTCCGCCGCACGGCCGTGACGCGCCGCACCCCGGCGTCTGTCCGGCCGCTGGTCCTGGCACGAACCGCGCGTCGTGTCGCGGCGCGCGGGCACGGCCTACGCCGGCAGTTGACCAGACCCTTGCCGGCTGGTCGCCAGATCGTGCGCCGCACCGCGGCGGCGGTTCGTGCCGGCATGGCCCCAGGACGCAACCTGACGCGTATCGCCGGACGGGCCTTGGGGCGGGCTGCCGGCGGGTGGCCAGGCGGCTGGACTGGCGGAACTGGCGGATATGGCTCACATCACGGGCGCCGGCGGCGTATCGTGATCCGCGGTCCGGTCAGCATCACCATCCGGCCCAATTAAACCCAGTCGGTGCAAGAAGAAGGATCGCGGCGATGCGCACGGGTTCTTCGACCAGGCGGTTCCTGGACATCAAGCTGCGGGCTTTGAAGGCTCGCGCACAGCGCCTCAACCGCCTGACACCGAGGCGCATCGGACTTCGTCCCGAAGACCTGCCCTATGCGCCGTCGCGGGCTCACTTCCATGCCGCCAACAAGCGGCTGGCGACCATCGGCAACGCCATCAACCGGCATATCGCCGAGATCGAGCGCATCTGGCCGCCCGCGACGGCCCAGGCTGCGCTCACCCAGATGGCGATGCTCGACCGCAGGATCGATCGGCTGCGCCGGACTTTCGGCATGTTCTTCGAGGTGATGTCGCAGCGCGGCTCAGGCTTCGCGCCGGCGCTTGCAGCCCATGACGCGATCGCACTCGACTGCTACACGGTTGTCCGCGCGGCCTTGCCGGGCGTCTTTAGCGGCCCGCTGCTCAAGCCGCTGACCTACATGGAACACGGCTATTCGCCGGCCACGCAGCGTCGCGGCGTCGCCCTTGCCCGCTTGCTTGGTGACAGCAATCCGTTCCCGGTGATCCGCATTCCGTGGGATCGCGACAATCCCTGGCAGTCGGTGTTCCTGCACGAGGTCGCCCACAATCTGCAGGCCGACATGGGCCTGTGGCAGGAGAACGCGCAAGCGGTCGCCAACCGCCTGGCCTCGATGCGTTTCGACCCGTTGGTGGTGACGATCCTGCGCCGCTGGCACAAGGAAATCTTCGCCGACCTGGCGGCGCTGCTGCTCGGCGGCACCGCGTCGGTCTGGGGCATGATGGAATTCCTCGCCCATCCTGGCGCGCGTGCCCTCACCTATCGCCCCGGCGGGGCGCATCCAACCGGCTGGATCCGGGTTCTGATCTTGACCGAAATGCTGCGTCGCATGGGCTTTGCCGCCGAGGCGGCGCGCGCCGAACGCGTCTGGCGCGGCCTTTACAATCCGGCGCGCGGCCACAGGCTGCCTCCGGTCCTGCTTGCTTCGGCTCCCCGCGTCATTCCGGCGGTGGTCGATGAGATCGCCTACCAGCCGCGCCGGGGTCTTGGGCAGCACGCGCTGGCCGATGCCATCCCTTTCACGCGCGCCGACGAGGCCCGCATCCGCCGTGGCGGAATCCTGATCGCGGCGGGGCAAGTGCCCGACCTGCCGCCACGTTTTCTTGTGTCGGCCAGCCGTTTCGCGCTGGAGGCCGGCGCCGAACCGGACGCCATTGCCAAGCTTGTCATCAGAAACCTGGCCCAGCGTCAGGCAACCCGACGGCCCGCTGTGCAACCGTCCCCAGCCGCACTCGTTGCATGAGGTGAGATGTCATGGTCGACGTATTTACAGCCGCCGCCAGCCCGGTCTCGAAATTTCGGTCGCCCGCCACGGTTGCCGTGGACAATCTGCTGCGCAAGACGCTGCGCGTCAGTGACCCGCGCGATCCCGACCAGATCGCCAGCGCTCTCTTGAACTTCTATCCCGAGGAAGCAGACAGGGATCGACGCGAACAAGCCGGCCTGCCTTATTCGAGCGTGCCCGACTATGTGCCGCAAGCCCGCAACACGGGCCCGTCTTCTGTCGAGATGGCACAGGCGCAGGACGATCTCGAACGCGACCTGCAGACGCTTTCGACATCTTCGCCGCTGAAGGACATCCGCATCGAGATGATCGGCTGGGGCCGCTCGATCCGGCAGCTCGCCAATGATGGACTGGCTGCCGCCAGGCTTGCCCTCGATTCGGTCAATCACGACCGTGCCATGTCGGCGCGCCGCCAGCTCGGCGAGTATTCGCGCCTGGCGCGCTATGTCGGCACGCTCACCGACGGCAGCGGCATCCTGTTCAGGCGGTTCGCCCAGAGCTGCGATGTGCTGGCGGGGCTCATTCTTGTCGCCATCGGCGAGGGGCTGGCGTCCAACGGCATCACCCGCAGCACCTCGATCGTGCGTTCGGCCGCCGGAGAACTGCAGGCACGACGCAACGCGGTCATCATGGCGCTGCGCAGCCTGACCGGTTCGGTTGAAAGCACGCTTGGTCAGGAAGACTGGCCGCGCGGCATCGAAGCCTATCGAAACCTGGTGCAGCAGCTGGAGGCCGGCGGCCAGGCGGATCTGCGCGCGTTGCTGGAAGAGAACGCACTGTCGCAAGCGATGGACGACCTTGTCGACCTCTCGACCGGGGCAAGCGTTGAGGGCTTGCGCGAGCTGTCGACCGCGTCGGCGATGCTGGTTCACCGCTTCCAGCGCCTGATCCAGTTCGGCCAGAGCATCCCGGTCCCGATCGACGTGCCGATCACCTCAGGCCCGCCGGAATCGCCGCCGCTGGTGGCATTCGTCTCCAGCCTGCAGCTGTTCGTCGACGCGTTCGTCTCGAAAGGCAGCTCGCGGCTGCTCTATGTCGCGCGCCCGCCGATCATCGTCTATGGCCTCTACGGCGCCGGCGGACCGGACCAGGGTGCCATCCGCCTGATGAACCTGACCATCGCGCGCGGTTTCCTGCTCGAGCAGGTAGACTGCTTCGCCGGCTGCGGCTGCGATGACGACGACATCTCCTGCCAGGTGCTGCTGGATTACCTGCTGTTCCTGCTTGACAGGGCGATCGACCTCTACGCGGTCGGCACGGATCCCGATGGCCTGGGCGAACAGGAAAGGCGGGCCACCGCCGTTGGCCTCGCCATCGGCGCGGCGCTGGACCTGACCGACCAGTTGAAGAATCCGGGCGTGCTTCTGTGCGAATTCAGCGACAAGCTGAAAAACAAGCTCGGCGTCATCCGTGATGAGTTGCTCGACCCATTCGGCGGTCCTGGAGCCTGGGACCCGGGCCTGAAGTCGCTGATGGTGCGTGAGCTGCGCATCGCCTACCAGGCGGAGGACCAGACGGAACGCCTGGTGCGTTCGCTGACGCCGCAATGCGACTTCAACGTCTTCAATTTCCGCAACAATCAGTCGCTGATCCGATGGATGATCCGCGCGATCCTCCAGGACATGTTCGGCGTTGGCACCAATCTGCCGAGCCCGGTCCAGATGCCCTCGCCGATCGCAAGCTCGATGGCGAGCATGGGTCAGAACCGTCCCGACTACTGGTCGGCCTGAGCTGGCAGGAGAGGAGCACGACAATGGCTGCGAAGATTCCGTTTCCCTACCACCCGGCCAACAAGTTCCACGCCGGGGTCAAGGCCCGCTTCGAAGTCGAGGCCCAGACACCCCAATCGATCGATCTGCTGGCCGACAAGGTCGTCACCAGCGGCGACGGGACCACGACCGCCATCGGCGACGTTGCCAGCGCAATCAGGGACTTCCCCGATGGAAAACGGTCGAAGCAGATTTTCGACCGGCTGATCGCCGCGATCGAAACCATCGCGAAGAACCAGCCCAATGGCGACGCCATCGACAAGAAGCTCGGTGAGATCAGCGCGGCGATCAACAGGCTGGATGAAACGGTGCAGTCGCTTGGTCTGCGTGACAAGGACAACGTCACGGCGCTCTATGCCGCCGCTGTCGACACGTCGGGCGACATCGTCGGCCGGACGATCGCCGGGCGCTGGTTCAACCAGGCGAAATTCCAGTCGTTGCAGGACATCGTGACATTCCAGAAGGGCAAGCCGCAGGAAAATCGCCGCAACGAGTTCCTCAAGCGCCTCCACGAAGCCAACACGTTCAGCGGCGGCCTGCCCTCGGTCGTCACCGATAGCGACCTGGTGCGCTTCTTCGACCTCGCGCCGGCCGTGATGACCGCGATTGCCGCCAGCCAGGACGCAGCGTCCGGCGGGCAACAGCCGCCAAGTGCCTGAGAACCCAAGTGCCTGAGAAATATGAGCAGCCAATTCGAGCAAGATGAGGTCTGATTATGGCTAGTGAATCCAACCAGGTCATCCAGCGGCTGTTCCAGCGCTTCTTCAGGGACGAGCTGGCGGGTTTGTCGCCGGCTGACCGCGCCGCTTTCGAGAGCGAATTCGAGGGTCGTTACGGGGAATTGCTTGATCGCTCGTCCAGTGCCACGACCACCAGTTTCGCCGATCTGGTCGGCTTCGGCGACGGACCGATCAAGCCGTTCGATTCGCTGCAGATGCCGCTGCTGCGCAACGATTTCGACGAATCGATCATACCGCCGCAGCTTCAGGCTTCGGCCGAGCTTTACTACATCTACCAGATGGACCGCATGAAGCTGTTCCAGGTGGTCGATGTGCTGCGCCGGCTGTTCCAGAACGGCCAGATCCGCATCCAGCGCGGCCCCGGCGCGCGCGGGCTCTACATCCTCGAGAAATGGCGTCCGATCCGCTACAAACGCCGCGACCGGCTGATCGCCTATCGGCGCGTCTTCAACTACGGTCGCGCTCCGGTGCCGGCCGGAGCCATCGTCAACCGCAGCTTCCACTTCCAACTGGTCGCCTTCATGAATGCGATGTCGCAGTACTTCCAGGATCTGACCATCGGTCAGGTTATTCGCGGCAGCTCCACCATCAACGACCGGCCTTTCGCGGCGCTGGCCACGGTGCAGCGCGTCGGCACCGACCTGCGCTATCACCTCGACCGTTCGAGCTATGGCAACATCCTGGCCCTGACCCGTGAAACCGGACAGTACGTACAGCAGATCTTCGAGCTGTTCGACGCACCCGACATCAAGAAATCCTTCGACGCCAACACCAAATGGGACGTCATCGAAGCCGTCGCCAACCGTCATCTGGGCGGCGCTACCGAGATGTCGGAACGCGCCAAGATGGCCGATGCCGGGCGCAGAATCCTGCAATACATCGCCGAAAACGATTTCCGCACGACGATCACGCCGGCGGAGTTCGACGCGGACGCCAAGAAGATGGGCGCGCAGGCCGACGCATGGCTGGCGGCCTACCGGCTGACACGCGAAGGGCGGCGCTTCCCCGCCCTCGACGGCGATCGTGTGCACTGGTCATATGGGCTGAACCGTAACATCGCGTCGCGAATAGCCGCCTGAACCGTTCGCCGGGACTGAAGGGTGTCTGCGATGGACCACCAACTTGCTCTTGCGGGGCGTTTCGCGGCCAAGCCGCCGAACATCGTCATCGACGCCCCGCTGGCGCTGTCGCCGATGGGGCTGCTTGTGACGGTAACGCTTTCGCAATCAGCGCGGGTGTGGCTGCCACGCGGCTTCTACACCTTGCTCGACAACGACGAATACTACCGGCGCCGGCCCGATCAGATGGGAGGCGGATGGCTCGCCCCCGGCACGCGCGAAACCATCCTGAAGGAACTGACCCTGGAGCTCGAACCATGGCGCCGGGCGTGGCAGAACGGCCGCCTGTCATCCAGGGTGCACTGGATCGGCGACGCCCAGTATGAAAGCGCGCTGCCCGAGCGTGAGGAAACGGCCCTGTTGCCGCGCTTTGAAGGCTGCTGCGCCGCGCTTGAAACACGTCTTGGCGATGTGGCCGGCACCGCCGCTCCGCTCGACGAATGCGCGCGCGACGTGATCGCGCTCTCCGCCGCGCTTCAGCCCGACAGCACCTATATTCTCACCATCGCTGGCAATGACGGCGCCAGGCCGCCATTGTGCGACTATCTCGAGCGGCTGACGTTTCCCACCAAGCGCCATCCTGGAGCAATCCCCGGATGGTCCGGCCCGGCGCTGTGGCCCGCCGCGGCTCCAATCGCCGCGAGCGGCCGCAATGCCGCGATCGTGCAGGTGGTCGCCCCGGTCATCCTGGCGCTGCCCGACGGATGGAGCGAGACCGACTGGGCGCTGGAAGATCCGGCCGACCACGATGACGGGACGCCGGACGATCCCTGGCGCAACGCCTGCGCGCTCTGGCACGATGTGGTGCCGGCGGAGGCCGCGGCATGAAACCGCCTCGCATCCACCCGGTGCACGGGCTGCGCACCAATGCACGCGACCTGGTGATGATCAGCGTCGCCGGACAAGTGGCATCGCCGACCGAGAGGGGCACGCCATGGCGCATCGGTTACGACGGCAGGCCGCGCTCGCTGCCGGGCACCGGCGGCATCGTGCTCAACCATCGCGTCGGCGACCCCTGTGTCGGGTTGGCGGGCGACCATGTCGAACCGGCAGTGTCGATCCGCAATGAAGCGCGCGCCGCCGGCGGCAATCCCGACGCCGCCAACCAGGCGCTGCAGAGCTATTCCTGCGTCGGCAACCACGCCATCGTAACGTCAGGACGCGCGGCCGGGGCACGCGGCGTGGTGACCGGCAAGCATGGCGGCGTCGACACCGTGCTGATCGACTTTCCGCTGCCGGCGATGCGGCTGATGGCGATCGGCGACCGCATCCAGGTCTGGGCCTACGGCCTTGGCCTGCGCCTGACCGACTATCCCGACGTCGCGATATGGAACTGCTCACCAAGGCTGCTGGCGCGCTGGCGCCCGGTCGAGCGCAACGGCAGGATCCACGTCCAGGTGACGCACCGCATCCCTGCCCGCGTCATGGGCTCGGGTCTCGGCCGCAACAATGTGCTGCGCGGCGACTACGACATCCAGATGTCCGATCCCGGCATGGTGCGGCGCTACAAGCTCGGATCGCTGCGCTTCGGCGACATTGTCGGCATCATGGATGCCGACAACCGCTATGGCCGGTCGCGGCTGGGAGGACATGTGTCGGTTGGCGTCATCGTGCACAGCGACTCCACTGTCGCGGGTCACGGCCCGGGCGTCGTCTCGCTGCTTTCAGCGCCGGCCTCTGTTCTCCAGCTGGAGCTCAGCCCGGACGCCAACATCGCGCGCTACCTGGACATTCGCCCACCCCGACCGGCACGGCCGTCCTTTCCCTTGCCGACCGTCGAGCAAAGGGAACGGACCGTGGCAAGGCTGCGCCGACGGGCGACGGCATCGGACCCAAGCATGGTGGCGGGATCCGGCTAGATCCGAGCCCGAGCGAAGAAACGAGCTACGAGAAAGGGATCGGCATGTCATATTTCGACGAGCAACTCGACGCGCTGGTCAACGCGGCCACGCAAACGATCGCCCACCCCTCGCCATGCGGCTGCGCGCGCTGTCGCCAGCAGCAGGGCTTTCGCGCCGTCGAGGTCAGGCGCCGGCATTTTCCGAGTTGCGGCTGCGGCAGTTGCGGAGGCGCCGCTTCCTTCGATGAGACAGCTATACGGCGCGGGCGTGCCCCGCGGCCGGCGCGCGGCCAGACCTCGGCGCGGGCGCGCGGGTCACAACTCCCGGGCTGGCGCGGCTGGACGCCGCCGGTCTCGCTTGCGGCAATCGACGCGGCGCGCACCGCCGCGAGCCGGGGCGGACACGTCGATGCTTTGCTTCGGCCGTTCCTGGCGCCGGGGCCGCAGGTCTATCGCATCACCCGCGCCGGCATCGACCGCGACCGGCCGCTCAGCATCGGCATGACCAAGGGCAACAATTCGATCGCGCAGAGAATTATCGAACACTACCGGCAACCGAGCCGGGCCGACCCCAAGGTAAACAACGCGATCCGCAATCTGCAGCCAGGCCAGATCCTGGTCCAGGCAGCCCGGCTCACCCGCCAGGCCATGCATCCAAGGCGGGCCAGGAATTATGAAGGCTGGCTGCAGGACCGGGAGCGCCCGCTGCTCTACGACCCCAACAGCACGACATTCGATGAAATGGCGCTGATGCGCAACAATTGAACCAAGGGAGATTCCCATGCACGGGCAAGTCGCAACTCATGCAAGGTCGGTATGGGCCGACCTCGACGCCATCGTTCTTCAGGAGGTCAAAGCGTTGCGCGCCGCATCGCCGCGCCCAGCTGAAATACCCTTCGGCTCCGACGAGGAATTCATGGATTGCGCGGCGGCCTATCTCGAAGGCCGTGGCGACGAGGCTCATCATCTGATGGAGCGCCTGCGCGGCCTGCTTGGCCTGACTGCAAGTGCTGGCGCGGATCTGGCCGAGGCGGCGCAAGAGCCCACGCATGAAGGTGGGATCGATGATGCGGCGCAACCGGGGGCCATGCCTCCGGATGCCGCCTCGCCGGGGGCCGAACACGAGCAAGAGACATGATGCTGTTCTCGCCCGCGCCCTTCGAACTCGACCGGCTGGCGGACGAAGCGGACTATGCGGTGGTTGGGCCCACGGATGGGCGCGCCAGGGTCACCCACACCAACCGCTTTCCGCACAGCGCTGTCTGTCACATCGAGCGCGATTTCGGCGACGGCAGGATGACCGGCTGTACCGCTTTCCTGATTTCGCCGACGCGGCTGTTGACTGCGGCGCACTGCATCACCAGCCCGATCCGGCAGCGGCTTGGCCTGCCCAATCTCGCCGTGCGCATTCGTGTCACGCCGGGTCGGGCCTCGCGTGACGCGCGGCCCTTCGCCTGGCAGTGGGCCAAGCAATGGCACGTCAACCCGCCTTACCGCCGCCGTCCCTCAGGCCTGCACGATGTCGGGTTGATCGAGCTCGAGCGGCCGTTTTCGCCGTCGCCCGGACACTTCCAGCTCTGGTCGCCGAACCGCCAGGACCTCGAGCGGCTTCGCACCACGCGTCTGCTGCACATTTCGGGTTATCCGGCCGACAAGCCGGACGGCACGCAATGGGAGCATTCCGAGCGCCTGGACCGGATCACCGAACGGCAGCTTTTCTATAGCGTCGATACCTGTCCGGGACACAGCGGCGCTCCAGTCTGGATCCATCGTCAGCAGTCCGGCGCGCCCGTGGTGATCGCGGTTCACACCGCCGGTCCACGCCCACATTCGGGTGGGGCCTGGGGATGCCGGCCCGGCGTGCCGCTTGCCCCAGCGGGCCTGTTCAACCGAGGCGTCAGGCTGACCCCTGATCTCTTGCGTTCGATCCGCGCCGGATTCAGGCGCTGAATGGTGAAAATTGACGACCCAACGATAATTTTAGGAATGCTAATATTTCGAAAAGTGTTATAGTCGAAGCTATCTATGCAGCATCCATACTGGTCACGCCGGGGTTCGGCGGCGTGACGGTTTTGTTGGGACGCCAGGGGCCTGTGATTGTACTGAGTTTCCTGCCAACTGGGGCGTTCGGCCATGATTGCACGTGCCGAGAACTTGCAGAGACTTTCCGACTTCGCTGACGAGATTTCCGCGTCACGAAAAACGCTCGATCCGGAAACGGATACTTCGAGCTTTGTCGTGAACGGCCATTCGCTGGTCGCCATCCGCTACGCGGACGATCGGGGTGATCCAAACGGTCATGCGGATCAGCGCCGGCCAGTAGGACGCATCGTGTGCGCAGGCACGCAATACCTGATCTATGATGCCGTCTACATGCCGGGCACCACCGCCGACCTGCCGCTCTCGGCCGCCGAGATATTGACCCGGCGCGAGCTGCAGATAGCCCTGCTGATCAGTGACGGAAAGGTCGACAAGGAGATCGCAAGGCAACTCGGTATCAGCGGCTACACCGTACGCGAGCATATCAGGCGGATTTTCGCGAAGCTGAATATCGGCCGCCGCTCGGCGATTGCGTCCTGTGTGCTCGCGGGTCGGGCGGACTTTCGCCAAGACGCGCGATAGGTCGGTCGAGCGGCTTTCTCGAGGGATCGGCACCAAGCAGCATGCCGAACAGGTCGCGCGGCTCGCCGGGGTCGGCCAGAATCTCGAATTCCTGGCAAGGGCCGGTCGACTTCATCTGTTTCCTGCAATAGCGCAGCTCCGAAGGTCCTTAATGGCACTGTTGCCGATCAACGCCATGCCGCGTGCGCCGGCCGGCTGCCTTCGGGCACGGCAAGGCCGGCGATCGGCGCCTTACGCGGCGGCCCAGGTGAACCGAGCCGCGGAAGAGCCATGACCATGCAAAAGCCCGCGCCTGAGGCGGAGGTGCGGGCTTTTCGTCACTGCCGCGCGGGCGGCTCAGGCGGCGCGCTGGCTTTGTTTCGGCCGCAAATTCTGGTTCATGCGGAACAGGTTCAGCGGGTCATAGCGCTGCTTGATTTCCAGAAGCCGCTGGTAATTGCCGCCATAGGCAGCTTCGACCCGGTCAACCTCGTCCTCAGGCATGAAGTTCACATAGGCTGTGCCGGCAGCAAAGGGCTTGGCCGCCTCATAGAGGCTGCGCGCCCAACCGATGCAGGCCCGGTCCATTGCCGGTTCGCGCCAGCGGGCATGGACATTCATGACGAAGTGCGAGCTGCGTTGCGGAAAGGCCGTCGCGTTCTGCGCCACACGGCCCGCCGCACCGCCGACATGGCCGATGAATATCTCGCATTCCGGGCCAGGAAGCTCACGTATCGCCTCGGTGACGATCTCGACTGCCCTGTCGGAAAGCTCGGTGAAATCATGGCTCTTCCAGTAGTTGCGGGCGCCGGGGGCGAGCAATGGGTCGAATGCCTGCTGCCAGCCGGCGAATGGGTTGGGGCCGACGACATCGGCAATCGGCGAGCCGATGTCGCGAAGTTTCTTCGTCGCCTTTTCACCTGCCTGGAGATCACCGCAATAGCACATGGCCAGGACCAGAACATCCTTGCCATGCCACTCGGTCGGCAGGAAGGGCAGTGGCGGCGCTTGCCGCATGACCACCCAGCAGGTCAGTTCGTCGGGCGCTGTTTCGAGCGCGTTGCGATACTCCTCCAGCACCTTCTCGGCATCGGCGAAAGGATGGGCGACAAGCCCCGACAGAACCTGCGGACCCATCTGGTGGAGCTGAAACTCGAATGCCGTGACAATGCCGAAATTACCGCCGCCGCCACGCAGCGCCCAGAACAGGTCCGAATTTTCCGTCTGGCTGGCGCGCAGCAACTTGCCGTCGGCGGTGACCACATCGGCGGAGACAAGGTTGTCGATGGTCAGGCCGAATTTGCGAGTGATCCAGCCAAAGCCACCGCCCAGGGTCAGGCCTGATATGCCGGTGGTCGAATTGATGCCGGTAGGCACCGCCAGCCCAAAGGCCTGCGTTTCGCCGTCGACATCGGCGAGCGTGGCGCCGGGTCCGACCCATGCCCGGCGTGCGGCGGGATCGACCCGCACCGACTTCATCAGCGACAAATCGATCATCAGACCGCCATCGCAGACGGCGCTGCCGGCAATGTTATGGCCGCCGCCGCGCACGGAGACGAGAAGCCTGTTTTCCCTGGCGAAATTCACGGCACGAATGACGTCGGAGGCGCCGACGCAACACGCGATCAGCCCGGGCCGCCGGTCGACCGTGGCATTCCACACGGTGCGGGCTTCGTTGTAGGCAGCATCCCCCTGCTGAAGCAGTGTGCCGCGCAATTGTGCCGAAAGCGCTTCGATGGCTGCGGCGTCGACTGTTGTCTTGCCACGGTCAAGCGTGGTGAGGCTCATGGTGTTCATGGTTTCCTCCCGATTTGCTTATGAGCCGATCTCTTTCAAACGCCTTCAATTCTGCTCTTATGTTAGACATCGCGCAAGTTACGCCAGACGGCGGGCAGCCGCTTGGCGCGCATCAGCAGTGGCGAATGGTCGAAGGTGAATTGCGCCGACGCCGCAAAGCAACTGGAGCACCTGACGGGCACGGGTGCATGGCGGACAAAATCTTGGCGGGCATGTCACACTGGCAGATGCTGCCTCGTCTTGTGGTCGGCACCAACAGAAGGAAGCCCACCATGACTGCAAAAATCGACCTCTTCGCCGCCGCCCCTTCGCTGATGAAGAACTGGCAGCGTTCCTCGATCGAGCTCTCAGCTGCCGCCAGCCTCGAGCACAGCCTCACCGAACTGGTGAAGCTGCGTGCCTCGCAGATCAATGGCTGCGCCAACTGCATCAATCTTCACGCCACCGAGGCGCGCGAGAACGGGGAAACCGAGCAGCGCATCTACCTTTTGCCAGCCTGGCGCGAGGCGCCCTGCTACAGCGACCGCGAACGCGCCGCACTTGGCTGGACCGAGGCGCTGACCCGACTTTCGGAAGACACCGGCCGCGCAGGTGCCTATGAAGAGCTGAAGGCGCATTTCACCGAGGAGGAGCAGATCAAGCTCACCTTGACGATCAACATCATCAACGCCTGGAACCGCATCGCCGTCGGTTTTGGCCTGTATGCCGACCCGGCTGCGGTGAAGGCCGCGCGGGTGGCCGCAGCCTGATGACGAGCTCAGCGGCCGACGACGCCGGGGCGGGCTTCGCCCCGTTGCGTCCAAAGCTCATGCGCGTCGCCTACCGCATGCTGGGTTCGGTCTCGGACGCCGAGGACACCGTGCAGGAGGCCTTCATCCGCTGGATGAAGGCCGACCGCAGTGCGGTGCGCGAACCCGAAGCATTCCTGCGTCGCACGGTGACACGGCTGTGTCTCGACCAGCTCAAATCCGCGCGACGCAAACGCGAGACCTATGTCGGCCCCTGGCTTCCCGATCCCGTTGTGGAAGAGGACGAGGTGGAGGACGTGACCTTGCCGCTGATGCTGGTGCTCGAGCGCCTGTCTCCGCTCGAGCGGGCGGCCTTTCTGCTGCACGATGTGTTCGGGCTCGGGTTCGACGAGGTTGCGGCCGCTATCGAGCGCGACCCGGCGGCCTGCCGCCAGTTGGCGGCCCGGGCGCGCAGCCATGTCCGCGAGGCACGGCCCCGCTTCACGGTGGAAAGGCAACGCGGCCTGGAGCTTGCCGAAGCCTTCTTCACGGCCTCGCGCAGCGGCGACATGCAGGCACTTGGCGCCATGTTGGCGACCGATGTGATCGCCCATACCGACGGTGGCGGCAAGCGTCCGGCGGCCACCCAGCCGGCCCTCGGTTTCGATGCCGTCATGAGACAGTATGAGCAGGTCGCGGCCTGGTTGCGCACGCACGGCTCGAAGCTGGTCCGCCTCGGTTTCATCAACGGATTGCCGGGGTTCGTCACCCTGGAAGCCGATGGCGAACTCCAGACCACCGCACTCGACATCGAGGACGGCAAGATCGCGGCGATCTATGTCGTGCGCAATCCCGACAAGCTCAGACATCTCCACTAGGCGCCGCTCGTCAGGCCAGCCCGAACTGCTCCACGGCGCGCATGATGCCACGCAGTTCGGCGAGGCCTTTCAGCCGGCCGATCAGCGAGTAGCCGGGATTGATCTTCTTCTTGCCGATGTCGTCGGCGAGCAGATGACCATGGTCCGGCCGCATCGGGATGCGCCAGTCGGCACGGCCCTCCTTGCGGCGACGCGCCTCCTCCTGCATCAAAGCGAGGATGACATGCGCCATGTCGGTGCCGCCCTCGAGATGCTCGGCTTCATAGAACGAGCCGTCCTCTTCGATGGTGATGTTGCGCAGATGGACGAAATGGATGCGGTCGGCGAATTCCTTGACCATGGCGACGATGTCGTTGTCGGCGCGCGTGCCGTAGGAGCCGGTGCAGAAGGTCAGCCCATTGGCCGGGCTATCGACGGCGTTGAGGATGAAGCGCGCATCCTGCGCGGTCGAAACGACGCGCGGCAGGCCATAGAGCGAAAAGGGCGGGTCGTCGGGATGGATACACATGCGCACCCCCTCCTCCTCCGCGACCGGAATGATCTCGCGCAGGAACCAGGCGAGGTTGTCGCGCAACTCCTTCGGCCCGATCCCGTCATACTCCGCCAAAGCCTCGCGGAAACTGTCGCGGTCATATTTGCGCTCGGTCGCCGGCAGGCCGGCAATGAGGTTGCGCTCGATCTGGTCGACCTGTTCCGATGTCAGCGCCTTCAGGCGCTTCTCGGCCTCAGCGATCCGCGCCGGCGTATAGCTGGCCGCGCCATCCTTGCGCTGCAGCACGAAAAGATCATAGGCGGCAAAATCGATGGCGTCGAAACGCAAGGCGTAACCGGTTGTCGGCAGGCGATACATCAGGTCGGTGCGCGTCCAGTCCACCACCGGCATGAAATTGTAGCAGATCGTTTTGATGCCGGCCTTGGCGAGCGTGCGGATGCTGTCGCGATAGTAGCCGGCATAGCGCTCGCGTTCCGGCGCGCCGATCTTGAAGGAATTATGGACCGGGATGCTCTCGACCACCGACCATGTCAGGCTGGCGGCCTCGATGACCCGCTTGCGCTCGAGCACATCAGCTTCAGGCCAGGCCCTGCCGTCATAGATGTGGTGAAGTGCTGAAACCACGCCGGTGGCGCCAGCCTGTCTGACATGATCGAGCGTCACCGGATCATCCGGACCATACCAGCGCCAGCACTGTTCCATTGCAACTTTCCTTTTTGCGAGAGAGCGGCAACCTATTGTTTGACACCGATGAGTGTCAAACTCAGAACCAGGTTTTGATAGCGCATGAAGGGGCTCCCGCGATGAAGGATTTCGACGGCAAGGTGGCATTGGTAACGGGGACGACCGGCATCGCGCTCGCCACCGCAAGGCGGCTGGCGCAGGGCGGCGCGGCGATCATCGCCTGCGGCATCGACCGCGCCGCCAACACCGCCATGCAGGAAAGCCTTGCCAAGGCCGGAGCGGACGCGCTCGTGCAAACGGTTGATGTCTCGGTTTCCGACCAAGTTCGCGACGCCATCGCGGCCGGCGTCGCGAAATTCGGCGGCATCGACGTCATCGTCAATTCCGCCGCGGTCCATCCATACGGAACCGCGACGACGACCAATTGGGAAACCTGGAACCGGGCGATGACGGTCAATGTCGGCTCGATCTACCTGACCGCGCATTTCGGCATCCCGGAAATGATCAAGCGCGGCGGCGGCGCCATCGTCAACGTCGCATCGGTGCAAGGCTTCGCCTGCCAGCAGAACGTTGCCGCCTATGCCACGACCAAGGGCGCCATCCACACGCTGACACGCTCGCTGGCGCTCGACTATGCAGCATCGGGCATAAGGGTGAATTCGGTCAGCCCGGGCTCGATCCGCACGCCGATCCTCGAGAAGGCCGCGCGCGGCGACCACGGCAGCGACGCCGATGTCGAAGAGGCCTACCGGCGCTTCGGCGCGGCCCATCCGCTTGGCCGCATCGGAGAGCCGGAGGAAGTGGCGGAACTGATCGCTTTCCTGTGCTCGTCGAAGGCCGGCTTCTGCACCGGCGCCGACTACAAGATCGACGGCGGCCTGACCGCCGGCATCGGCGTGAGATAGAGCCGCGGCGATCGGCTTGGCCTCTCATCGCCGGAGCGATGCTCAGGGGGGTTGTGACCGCAGTGTCCGCAGGGTGATCGAGTAGCGATGCTCGGCAAGCGGCGGGATGCTGTGCTCCCACTCCGTGCGCGAAGGACCCGTCATGAGATAGGCCGACCGTGGCTCGATGACGAGGGTCCGGCGCTCCCATTTGTCGCCGCTCTTTCGCCGCAGCCGGAAGCTGCAGGGCGCCAGCAGCGAAACGCCGGCGACATCCTCGAAATGCGGCTTGTCGCGATGCCAGCCGATACCGGCGCCAGGCCGGTATTCATTGATCAGCACCTGCGCGAAAGCCTCGACCGGCCGGCACGCAAAAGCCGCGACCTTCTCGCGCAAAGGCAACAGAAAGTCGGGGATCGACGGCGCCTCGACGACCTCGCGACGGTCATAGTCATAGCGCAGACCGAACCCGACGACGCGACGGTTTGCCAGATGGCCATGGAAATCGAACGCCTGGAACGGCAGTCCCTCAAGATGCCGGGCAAGCTCCGTCTCCTCCCGCGGCGTGATCAATCCGGGTTGGTAGGCAAAACCTTCGGGCAGATCCTGCGCGACACCAAAGAGATCATGCTGCGATGCCGGAGTGCGGCCGGTGGCTTTCGATTTGAGCGACGACATCCGGCCTAGATGGTGAAGGCTGGACCGCAAGGCAATATCGAGCCGCTCTTGCGTGCGCGACAGATAGTGCGGGGCAAAGGCAGGGAACCGGACAATGTCTGCCGGATTATCTGGCTGAGCAGTCAGGTTGCCAACATGCCGTCGACCGCGATCCGAAACACCCAATACGATCCCGCGACGCGAACCCTCTCCGTCTGGTTCGTACCAAGCGGCCATCGCTACGACTATGCCAACGTTGCCCCGGCAACCTATGCCGCTTTCAGGAAGGCCGCCTCGAAAGGCCGCTTCTTCAATGAATTCATCCGGGATCACTACAGCTACCGCCGCGTGGCATGACGCGGGCATGATCTTTTTGCGCAAACCTTTTTGTCCGACGCGCGTTGTTCGTTCTCGAAGCCGAGGAGACAGCCATGCAGAGCAAGACAGCCAGTGAAGCCGCCAAGCAACGTCACATCCAGCGTGGCATCGATGCCCGGGACAAATCGAAGGACAACGGCAAGGCCCCGCACGCCATGCAGGCCGGCGCCCGAAAATATCCCGAGCCACCCTTTCCCGAGCAACATCACCCCAAGCCGGGACATGAATGGGCGATCGACCCGGCGCCGCTCTACGACGCGCCCTTCTACCTCGGATCGAAAAAGCTCGAAGACAAAGTCGCTCTCATCACCGGCGGCGATTCCGGCATCGGTCGTTCGGTGGCGGTTCTGTTCGCCCGCGAGGGCGCCGACCTTGCGATCGTCTATCTGGCCGAGGACAAGGATGCCAAGGCGACAAAATCCGCTGTCGAAGCGGAGGGACGGCGGTGCATCCTGGTGAAGGCAGACGTCAGCGAACGCGACCAATGCCGCAAGGCGGTGGCGCAAACGGTCAAGGTATTCGGCCGCATCGACGTGCTGGTCAACAACGCGGCGTTCCAGATTCATTCAAGCGAGTTCGGCGAACTGACCGAAGAGCATTTCGACACGACGCTGAAGACCAACCTCTACGGCTATTTCCATATGGCACAGGAATCCGTGCCGCATATGAAGCCGGGCTCGGCCATCATCAACACCGGTTCGGTCACCGGCATAGACGGGTCGAAGGCGCTGGTCGATTACTCCATGACCAAGGGCGGCATCCACGCCTTCACCCGCGCCCTCTCCGGCAATCTCCTCGGCAAGGGCATAAGGGTGAACGCGGTTGCACCGGGTCCCGTATGGACCCCGCTCAACCCTTCGGACAAGGAAGCCGGCGACGTTTCGAAGTTCGGCGCGGACACACCGATGAAGCGGCCGGCACAGCCGGAAGAACTCGCGCCAGCCTATGTGTTTCTCGCCTCGCCACATTGCTCGAGCTATATCACAGGCGAGATATTGCCGGTGGTCGGCGGCTACTGAGGTCCAGTGCAATGTATTTCATCGCACTGGCGACGGATTACGACGGCACGCTGGCGCATGACGGGATCGTCTCGGGGAAGACCCTTGCCGCGCTGGAGCGTTTCAAGAAAAGCGGCCGCAAGCTCATTCTTGTGACCGGGCGCGAACTGCCCGATCTCAAGCGCGTCTTTCCCGAAATCGGACTGTTCGACAAGGTGGTCGCCGAAAACGGAGCGCTGATCTACACGCCGGCAAGTGAGGAAGAGCGAGTGATCTCACCATCGCCGGAAGCCGAATTCGTCTCCAGACTGAAGAAGCAGGGCGTCAAGCCGCTTTCGGTCGGCCGGTCGATCGTCGCGACCTGGGAGCCGCATCAGGCGACCGTGCTCGAAATCATCAAGAAGATGGGGCTCGAACTGGAAATCATCTTCAACAAGGGCGCGGTGATGATCCTGCCGAGCGGCATCAACAAAGCCACCGGGCTGGCCGCGGCGCTGCAGGATCTGCGGCTCTCAGCACACAATGTGGTCGGCGTCGGCGACGCCGAGAATGACCATGCCTTCCTGAAGGCCTGCGGCTGCAGCGTCGCCGTCGACAATGCAATTCCCGCGGTCAAGACCACAGCGGATCTGGTCACGCGCGGCGCACGCGGGAAAGGCGTGGAGGAACTGGTCGACAGGCTGATCAAGCGCGATCATGACATCCTGCCAAGGCGGCATGACGGCATCGTGCTGGGCTCCGCCGGCGGCGACGAGATCTATCTGTCGCCAACCGACACGGTCCTCATCGCCGGCAGCTCCGGCATCGGCAAATCCACCCTGGCCACCGCGCTGACGGAACGCTTCGTCGAGAGCGGGTTTCAATTCTGCGTCTTCGATCCCGAGGGCGACTATGACGGCCTCGAAGGCGCCGTGCGTCTGGGCGACGGCTCTAGCGCACCGACCAAGGCACAAGTGCTGGACCTCATCGAGAAAGCCGACAGCAATGTCGTCATCAACGGGCTGGCGCTGCGCGTTAACGAAAGGCCGGACTTTTTCGCAGATCTGCTGCCCGGCCTCGGCAGTTTTCGACGTCGAACGGCCAGGCCGCACTGGCTCGTCATCGACGAAGCGCACCATCTTCTGCCCAAACGGCGCGATGACACGCGCGCGATCCTGTCCCTGGAATTGCCGGGCACCGTGCTGATCACCGTGCATCCCGAAGCGATCTCGACCGACGCGTTGCGGCTGGTGACCGCCATCATCGCCCTTGGACCCAAGGCGAAGGATGTCGTCAGGGCCTACTGCCGCGAGACCGGCATCGACCCGCCGAAGGACATGGCCTCGCCCAAGGGTGAGCGCGTGCTGTTCTGGCGACCGCAGAAACGCAAGAAGATCGCCATGGTCGAGGTCATCGAGCCCCGCCAATCCCTCAAGCGGCACAGCCGCAAATATGCCGAGGGCCAACTCGATGAAGCCGGCAGTTTCTATTTCCACGGCCCTGACGATGCGATGAATCTCAGGGCTCACAATCTGATGATTTTCGCTCAGATCGCCGAAGGCATCGACGACAAGACCTGGGAGTTCCACCTGCGTGCCGGCGACTATTCCAAATGGTTCCGCAATCAGATCAGGGACAAGGATCTGGCGCACGAAACCGCCGAGGCGGAAAACGATAAAAAACTCTCGGCCGAGGAGAGCCGCAAGCGGGTGTTGGATGCAGTGCGCCGCCGCTACACGGCACCCGCGACGGCACCTGAAGACTAGCGCGCAACGTGTCCGCTCTGCCTCTCCATGATCTTTTCAGGCATCGGTTGGAACTCACCCGTCGGCTTCACGTTCAGACCCTGTCCAGCAGGAGATACGGCCATGCCACGAGGCGACAAATCGAAATACACCGACAAGCAGGAACGCAAAGCCGACCACATTGCGGAAGGCTATGAGAAGCGCGGCGTCTCCGAGAAGGAGGCCGAACGCCGTGCCTGGGCCACCGTCAACAAGGATGACGGCGGCGGCAAGAAGGAAGGCGGCTCCGGGCGTGGCAAGCACACCGGTCACCCAGCAGCGCACAGGGGCGGCAAGAGCGGCGGCAAGGCGTCAGCCGCAAGCCGGTCGGAGTCGGCAAGGAAGGCCGCGGCAACGCGCGAGCGCAATGCCGAGCACCATGCCCATTGACGTCGACGAACACCGTTTGCCCTGTCCTGAAAGACCAACATGATGAGGACACAGGCATGAAATCGCGGCTCATCAACGAGGCTGGCGGACAGCGGACATTCGTCGTGGTGCTCGGCCCCGGCGAAGAAGCGTTCGGCGCGCTGACCGCCTTCGCGATAGACCAAAGGGTCGGCAGTGCTTCCCTGACAGCGATCGGCGCCTTTGAAAGAGCGATCGTGGGCTGGTTCGACCCCAATGCGAAGACCTACCGCAAAATTCCGATCGACGAACAATGCGAAGTGCTGAGCGCCATCGGCGATGTGGCGCTGGGCGACGACGGCAAGCCCAGCCTCCACGTCCATGCGGTGTTGGGATTGAGTGACGGCACGACCCGGGGTGGACATCTGTTCGAGGCCATCGTGCGACCGACGCTCGAAGTGACCCTGGCGGAGGCGCCCGGCCATCTGCGCCGCAGCAGGCGTCCGGAATTGGGCGTTGCGTTGATCGATCTGGATGGTTGATTTCGAGTGCGACTGCAGAGTTCAGCCTGACCCTGTCATGCCTTCTTGTTCTGCTCCGCCAGTGCCGGTTCCCAGCCAAAAACACTGCGGCCGCCAAGCAGGTGCGACTGGTCGAATTCGCCGGCGACGATTTCCTTCAGGCTGGGGCCGGTGACATATCGTTCGACCTGCCGCGACTGGTCGTCAAGCCGCCGCAGCGCGCCGATTTCCTCTTCACGGCCAAGCCTGGCTTTCTGCACCGCGGACTTCAGTACGCCGATCGTCTCGTCATAGACCTTGAGCGGGACAGGGAAAGGGTGCCTGTCCTTGCCGCCATGCGCCAGCGAGAAACGGCCCGGGTCCGAAAACCGGCATGGCGCGCCATGCACCACTTCGGCGACCAACGCCAGCGCGCGCACCGTGCGAGCGCCGACGCCAGGAACCAGCAGAAGCTCGGAAAAATCCGCTGGGCCGCGTTCGGCGGCGGCCGCCATGTTGCCATGCAGGCGACGCATGACGACATCGCTTTCGCGAACATCATGGTGAGCCGGCATGACCAGATGCGGCAGCAGCGGCTGCTCCGGAGCCGCTGCCTTGCCGGCATCCAGGGAAGCGAATTCGCGCAAGATGCGGTCCGGGCCGAGATCCTGCAGCAGGTCCAGCTGTCCCTGGCGCGAGGCCTCGGCACGATGGTCGGTCAGGTTGACGATCTCGCCCTGGTTGGCGCCCTCGATGGCGGCATGCGGCTGATCGACGAAACTCTTCAAACCTTCGGACAGCCAATGGTAGCGGCGCGCCACCTTGGTCTCGCCATTCATGCCTTGCTGCACCACGACCCAATCGCCGTCGTCGGTGACGATGAAGCCGTGCAGATAGAGGTCGAACCCGTCCTGGATGGCGGCGCTGTCGACCTTGGCGACAAGCCGGCTGACAGTTGCCAGGCGGGTTCCGTCGAAGCCGATACGCTCGCCGATTGCGGCCAACTCATGCGGAGTTTTGCGCGAATGGGCGCCACGGCCGCCGCAGACATGAATGCCGAGTTCGCCCGACAGCGGGGTGAGCCCGCGTTTCAGGGCGCCGACGACGCTGGTCGTGATGCCGGATGAGTGCCAGTCCATGCCCATGACGGCGCCGAAGGACTGGAACCAGAAGGGATGCGCCAGCCGCCGCAGCAGCTCGTTGCGGCCATAGTGGTGGATGATCGCCTCGCACATCACGGCGCCAAGGCGCGTCATGCGGTCGCCCAGCCATTTCGGCACGCGCCCGCCGTGAAGTGGAAGATCAGCACTGCCCGATCGTTGCGCCATTCCGTTGCCTGTTCCGGTGTCAGTCCGGACAGATAAGTATCCCAGGCCGCGCCGAAAAGTATGTGAATGCACGCGTTCCAAGCAATCGATGGGCCAAACCGGTCTCGTGGGGCTCGCGGCGCGGCGCCTGCTGCTATCGCACCACGCGTTTCTCGAGCTTGCGGGCCAGAGTGCGCCGGTGCAGGCCAAGCCGGCGCGCGGTTTCGGAGATGTTGAAACCGGTCTCGACGAGCGTCTCGTGGATGCGCTCCCATTCGAGGTTCTTGATCGAGGTGGGACGATTGCTGACGGAAACCGAAACATCGCCCTCGGCCCGGCCGAAGGCAGCTTCGATATCATCGGTGTTGGCGGGCTTGGCCAGGTAGTGACATGCGCCAAGCTTGATTGCCTCGACCGCCGTGGCGATGCTGGCGAAGCCGGTCAGCACGACGATCCTCATCGAAGCGTCGCGGGCGCTGAGCAGTTTCACGCATTCCAGCCCCGAGCCCCCGGCGCCAAGCTTGAGATCGACGACGGCGTAGGCCGGAACCGCCGTCTCGAGGGCGCCGGCCAGCTCTTCCCTGCCGTGGCAGACGACGACGTCGTAGTCGCGCTTTTCGAAGGAGCGCTTCAGCGTCTTCGCGAAGGTGGCGTCGTCCTCGACGACAAACAGGGATCGATCAGGCTTCATGATCATCTCCATCGGTCAGCGCCGCGAGCGGCAGCGAGAGCGTAACACAGGCGCCCTGCTCCATGTTGAGCGCCGAGAAGTCGCCTCCCAGCTTTCGAACCACGTTGACGACGAGGAAAAGGCCAAGGCCGCCGCCGGGTCGTCCCTTGCTCGACATATAGGGCTGCCCGAGTGCCGCCAGAATACCCTCGTCAAAGCCCGGCCCGCGGTCGCACACCGAAATCACCAATTTCTCGCCCTGCCGCTCGGCAGTGACGCCGACCCAATCCTGCGACGCCTCCAAAGCATTGTCGAACACGTTGAAGATGACCTGCTTCAGTGCCGTGTCGGAGACGATCTGCTCGTCAGGTTCGAAATCGTTCTTGTAATCCAGGTTGAGCGGCTGGCGGCTGACACGCCACTCCTGAACGAGATCGTCGAGGAAATAACGGATGCTGGTGCGGATCGTGCCCTCGCCCCGCGCCTGCCCCGACGACATCAAGATGCCCGAGACGATGCTTTTGCAGCGCTCGATCTGCGCCTGCATTTCGGCCACGTCCCCGGCCAGTTCGCGATTGCGGGTGACGCTGCGGATCTGGCGCCAGTCGGAGAGGATCACGGAGATAGTCGACAGCGGCGTGCCCAGTTCATGCGCGGCACCGGAGGCCAGCAGGCCCATGCGCACGATGTGGTCCTCCTCGGCCGAGTGCTGGCGCAGATCGGCGAGATAAGCGTCGCGCTCGCGCAGATTGCGGTTGATGCGCGTCATGAAGATGACGATCAGGCCGGCCGCCAGCACGAAGCAGATGAACATGCCCCTGATATGCAGGGCCAGCAGGTCGCTGCCGCCGTGATGCGGGATGGGGATCGGCTGGAACCGGAAGGTGAGGAAGACGAAGCAGGCGGAAGCGGCGGCCACCAGGCTCCAGGTGGACCATGGTGTCAGAAGTGCGGCGCCAAGCGTGATCTGCAAGAGATAGAGCGACACGAACGGGTTCGAGGCACCGCCGCTGAGGTAAAGCTGGGTCGTCAGCGCCGCCATGTCGAAGATGAGCGCGACGAACAGCTGCGCGTTGCTGATCGGGCGCTCGCCGCGCAAAACGAGCAGGCTGAAGATATTCAGCCCGACCAGGAAAAGCACCACCGCGGCCATCTCCCCCAGTGGCAGCGGGATGTCGAACCAGTATTGCGTCACCAGAATGGTGAGCACCTGACCCGCCACCGCCAGCCAACGCAGCTGGATGAGCAGGAGCAGGTTCTTCCTGTTCGCCGCGTCGGGATCTGCGGCCGCGCCGTTCTTGCCCGCAAGCGATGCCGCCGCGAAGGATTTGTCGTTGCGAAGCGTTTGCGTCGGGGCGCTCATCGTGCCGGTCCTCGCCGCCAGCGGGCGCCGATCATCGGTGCGGCCAGGGCCGCGGCGAGCATCGCAGCGAGCGTGAACCAGGTCAAAGCATAGACGAGGTGGCTGTTGCGGAAAGTCACGACCGTCAGGCCACCGCGCGGCCAGCCGCCGGATGCTTCCGCATCGACGAAATAAGGGGCGACGTCGATCGTTAGGCCGCGCGCTGTTGCGATGGCGCCGACATCGCGCGAATACCAGCGATTGCCCGCCACATCGTTGCTGCGCAGGAAGCCGCCGCCGGGCTCGCTCATGCGCAACAGGCCATCAATGACGGTCGACGAACCGAGGCCGCCGTTCTCTTGTTCGAACTCGGCCTTGCGCTCCTGGGGAATGAAGCCGCGGTTGACCAGCACGATGAAGCCACGGTCGGTCCGCATCGGCGTCAGCACCCAATAGCCGCCGCCAAGCTCCGTCACCGCCTGCACCAGCGTGTTCTTGCCGTCCAGAAACCGTCCGGCCAATCGCACATGGCTATACTCGTCGCCGACCGCGGTCACTCCGGCCCAGCTCGCCGGGCCGGGCGCATCGGCAACCGGAGCATGGATGCGCTGGTCGACGCGGGCGATCAGGTCGAGCTTCCAGACCCGCCTTTCCAGTTGCCAGACGCCAAGCCCAACAAACATCAGCACGCCGAGAAGCCCGAGCAGCAGGAGAAAAAGCCGAGACGCGGCCGATCTGCCGGCGTCCTTTCCTGGCGCGGCGGGCAAGCTGATGTCGGCCTGCCCGATCCGTGCTTCGACAGTGATCCTCCCCGCGCCCGGCGCCGGGCTCATGGCATCTCGCGCATGTCGTGAAGCCCCGGCATCATGTTGGCGTTGAGGTGATACATCACCCAGAGCGAGCCGGTCAGCACGATCACGACCAGGATCAGCGTGAAGATCAGCGCCAGCATCGACCATCCGCCTTCCGAGGCGGTGTTCATGTGCAGGAAGAAGACCATGTGGACGACGATCTGCACCACCGCGAAGGCCATGATGACGATGGCCGTGGCCTGCTTGTTGTCGATGGCACCGCTCATGACCAGCCAGAACGGGATGGCGGTCAGGATCACCGACAGGACGAAGCCGATCAGATAGCCCTTGAACGATCCGTGCGCGGCGCCGCCATGGGCGTGGCCGTGATCGGCAGCGTGATCATGAGCGCTCATCGCAACATCCCCATCAGATAGACGAAGGTGAAGACGCCGATCCAGACGACGTCGAGGAAATGCCAGAACATCGAGAGGCACATCAGCCGACGGCGGTTGGCCTCGATGAGGCCGAACCGGGCGACCTGCGTCATCAGCGTCACCAGCCAGACAATGCCGAAGGTGACGTGCAGACCGTGCGTGCCGACCAGCGTGAAGAAGGACGACAGGAAGGCGCTGCGCTGCGGTGTCGCGCCTTCGTGGATCATGTGCGCGAATTCGTAGAGCTCGATCGACAGGAAGGCCAGGCCGAACAGGCCGGTCACGGCAAGCCAGGCTTGCGTCGCGGCGACGCGGCCCTTGTCCATGGTCAGCATGGCAAAGCCATAGGTGATCGAGGAGAGGAGCAGCATGGTGGTGTTTACCGCCACCAGATCGAGATCGAACAGGTCCTTCGGAGCGGGACCCGCCGCGTAGTTGGCGCCAAGCACGCCATAGGCCGCAAACAGCATGGCGAAGATCAGGCAGTCGCTCATCAGGTAGAGCCAGAAGCCGAGCATGGTGCTGCTGCCTTCGGCATGCGCATGTTCTTCTTCCAGATGGAAGACCGGTTCGGTCCCGTCCGCGGTCGCTATCGAATCCATGCTTAAACCCTAGCCCTGGGCGGCGAGGAGCGTCGTCCTCGCCTCCTCCGTTTGTGTGACCTCGGCAGCTGGAATGTGGAAGTCGCGGTGATAGTTGAAAGTGTGGCCGATCGCGGTGGCGATCAGGCAGACGAAGCTCAACGCCGCCAGCCACCAGATGTACCAGATCAGGCCGAAGCCGAGCGCCACGCTGAAGGCCGCCAGGATGACGCCGGTGCCGGTATTGCTGGGCATATGGATCGGCCTAAAGCCGGCGAGCGGCCTGGTGTAGCCGGCCTTCTTCATGTCCCACCAGGCGTCGTTGTCGCGCACGACCGGCGTGAAGGCGAAGTTGTAGGCCGGCGGCGGCGAGGAGGTCGACCATTCGAGCGTGCGGCCATCCCAGGGATCGCCGGTCGGATCCGTCAGAGCCTCGCGCTTGCGGATGGAGACGAAGATCTGGATCAGGAACGCCGCGATGCCGGCAGCGATCAGCACCGCGCCGAAGGCGGCAATGACGAACCAGATCTGCAGCGAGGGATCGTCGAAGACACGCATGCGGCGCGTCACGCCCATCAGGCCGAGTATGTAGAGCGGCATGAAGGCGAACCAGAAGCCCACCACCCAGCACCAGAACGACACCTTGCCCCAGAACGGATCGAGCTTGAAGCCGAAGGCCTTGGGCCACCAATAGGCGATGCCGGCGAACAGGCCGAACAGCACGCCGCCGATGATGACATTGTGGAAATGGGCGATCAGGAACAGGCTGTTGTGCAGCACGAAATCCGCCGGCGGCACGGCGAGCAGCACGCCAGTCATGCCGCCGACGACGAAGGTGAGCATGAAGGCCATCGTCCACATCATCGGCAGTTCGAAGCGGATGCGGCCGCGATACATGGTGAACAGCCAGTTGAAGATCTTCGCTCCCGTCGGGATCGAGATGATCATGGTGGTGATGCCGAAGAAGGAATTGACGCTGGCGCCGGAGCCCATGGTGAAGAAGTGGTGCAGCCAGACCAGGTAGGACAGGATGGTGATGACCACCGTGGCGTAGACCATCGAGGTGTAGCCGAACAGGCGCTTGCCGGAGAAGGTCGAGGTGACTTCGGAAAACACGCCGAACAGCGGCAGGATGAGGATGTAGACTTCCGGGTGCCCCCATATCCAGATGAGGTTCACATACATCATCGGGTTGCCGCCGAAGTCGTTGGTGAAGAAGTTGGTGCCGACATAGCGGTCGAGCGCCAGCAGCGAGAGCACGGCCGTCAGCACCGGGAAGGACGCCACGATCAGCACGTTGGTGCAGAGCGACGTCCAGGTGAAGACGGGCATGCGCATCATCGTCATGCCAGGCGCGCGCATCTTGATGATCGTGCAGATCAGGTTGATGCCCGACAGCGTCGTGCCGACGCCCGCCACCTGCAGCGCCCAGATGTAATAATCGACGCCGACATCCGGACTGTAACCAATGCCGGAGAGCGGGGGATAGGCGAGCCAGCCGGTGCGGGCGAACTCGCCGACGAACAGCGAGGCCATGACCAGTATGGCGCCGCCGACCGTCATCCAGAAGCTGAAATTGTTGAGGAAGGGGAAGGACACGTCGCGCGCGCCGATCTGCAGCGGCACGACGAAGTTCATCAGCCCGGTGACGAAGGGCATCGCCACGAAGAAGATCATGATCACGCCGTGCGCGGTGAAGATCTGGTCATAGTGATGCGAATTGAGGTAGCCCTCGGAGCCGTTGAAGGCGATGGCCTGCTGCAGGCGCATCATGATGGCGTCCGAGAAGCCGCGCAGCAGCATGACCAGGCCGAGCACCATGTACATGATGCCGATCTTCTTGTGGTCGACGCTGGTGAACCACTCGCGCCAGAGGTAACCCCACAGCTTGAAATAGGTGATGACGCCGAGAAGCGCGATGCCGCCGAGCGCCACCGCGACGAAGGTGGCCACCACGATCGGCTCGTGCAGCGGCAGCGAGTCCCAGGTGAGACGGCCGAAAATGAATTTGGTCAACGTATCGGGCATCGGCTGTCTCTCACAATTCGCGCCGCAGCAGGCCGAGCGACGGCGTATCCGCCTCGGCGCGACGGCTCTCGGTCCCGGGCCTCAGCAGCCCTGCCCCGCGCAGCGGGGAAAGATTCCTGGCCGGCCAATCCGCCGGCGTGGCATCGCTGGCCGCGCGCTCCGCGGCGGCCGCTTCCTCCGCCGTGCAGATGCTGGCGACATAGGACGGATCGTTGCCGAACACCGCGCCGCGCCGGGCGAGCTTGTCGTATTGCAGCGGCAGCGTGTTGTGCACACCCGCAAGACCGAGGCCGCCCTTGGCGTCGATCGACATCATCTCGTTCATGCACATCTTGCCGCGCTCGACGCACAGATTGAGGATGGCGCCATAAAGGTCGGGATCGACGGAGGCAAAGTGGCGGACAGGCTCGTTCTCGCTCGGCTTTTCAAGTTCGAGATAGTTTTCGCGGCTGAGCGTCGCCGGCGCGGTCCTGGCCTGCGCCACCCACTGCTCGAACGCCTGGTTGGACAGGCCGTGGAAGGCAAAGCGCATTCCGGAAAAGCCGGCGCCGCTGTAGTTGGCGGAGAAGCCGCTATAGGTGCCAGGCCGGTTGATGACGGCGTGCAGCTTGGTTTCCATCGCCGGCATGGCATAGATCTGCCCGGCAAGGGCTGGAACATAGAAGGAATTCATCACCGCCGACGAGGTGATGCGGAAGTCGATCGGCTGGTTGACCGGCGCCGCCAGCTCGTTGACGGAGGCGATGCCGTAGTCCGGATAGATGAAGAGCCATTTCCAGTCGAGCGCCACGACCTCGATCCGCAGCGGCTTGTGCGCTTCAGTGACCGGCTGGCCGGGCTCGATGCGGTCGATGCGGCGGTACGGGTCGAGCAGATGCGTGCCGAGCCAGGTCAGCGCGCCAAGGCAGATGATGATGAGCAGCGGCGCCGCCCAGATCACCAGCTCCAGTTTCGTCGAATGATCCCAGTCCGGCGCATAGGTCGCCGAGGTGTTGGATTGCCGATACCGCCAGGCGAAGAAGACCGTCAGCGCCATGACCGGGATGATGATGACCAGCATCAGCAAGGTCGAGACCACGAGCAGGTCGCGCTGCTGGGCCGCGACATCGCCGGCGGGCGCAAGCACGACCAGATCGCAGCCGCTCAACAGCCCGGCCAGGGGGAACAGAAGCAAGGCTCCAAATCGTTTCATCAAACGCTGCCCTCGAAAGACCGCCGCAACCGTTCATGCTGCAGTGCGGTATCGATTCAAGGGCTACTGCTCGCGGCGCCGTGGTAACATTGGACAATTTGTCCAATGCCCAGCCGGCATGGCTTTGGCGCAGTGTGCAGTGCACAATGGAACCCTTGGGGAATCCCCGGAATTGGGTTCCGGACACTTCATTCCACGCGGTGGCGACGGATAAGATGGCTCAGACTTCGACTGAAACGAACAGCGAGCTGATCGGCTCGCATCATGGCCAGGTCAGCGCGGGCGATATAGCGGTCGGCGTGATCGTGGGCAGGACGTCGGAATTCTTCGACTTCTTCGTCTATGCTATCGCCTCCGTCATCGTGTTTCCCAAGCTGGTGTTTCCGACGCACGATCCGCTCGTCGGCACGCTCTATTCCTTCTCCATCTTCGCGCTGGCCTTCGTCGCGCGCCCGTTCGGCTCCGTGCTGTTCATGGCGATCGACCGCGCCTACGGCCGCGGCGCGAAACTGACGATCGCGCTGTTCCTGCTCGGCACGTCGACCGTCGCCATCGCATTTCTGCCGGCCTACGCCGACATCGGTGCGGTCGCGGTATGGCTTCTGGCGCTTACCCGCATCGGCCAGGGGCTGGCGCTCGGCGGAACATGGGACGGACTGCCCTCGCTGCTGGCGCTGAACGCGCCGCAGAACCGGCGCGGCTTCTATGCCATGATCCCGCAGCTGGGCGCGCCGATCGGCCTCATCGTGGCAAGCTCCCTCTTCGCCTTCTTCGTCGCCAACCTGTCGGCCGACGACTTCTTCTCCTGGGGCTGGCGCTATCCCTTCTTCGTCGCCTTCGCCATCAATGTCGTGGCCCTGTTCGCCAGGCTGCGCATCGTCGTCACGCCTGAATTCTCGAAACTGTACGAGAGCGGCGACCTGCAGCCGACGCGCATCAGGGACACGATCCGGGCTGAGGGCCGCAACGTCGTCATCGGCGCCTTCGCGCCGCTGGCGAGTTTCGCCCTGTTCCACATGGTCACGGTGTTTCCGCTTTCCTGGGTGTTCCTGTTCACCAAGGAGGGCCCGGCACGCTTCCTGATGATCGAGGCGGTAAGCGCGCTGTTCGGCATTGCGGCCATCGTCGCATCGGGCCCGCTGGCCGATCGCGTCGGGCGCCGTGCGCTGCTCGGCGGTTCGGCGATCGCCATCGGCACCTTCAGCGGCTTTGCCCCGCAGCTTCTGGATGGCGGCGCGGTCGGCGAGGCGCTGTTCATGGTGCTAGGCTTCATCCTGCTGGGACTGAGCTTCGGGCAATCGTCGGGCGTCGTCGCCTCGAGCTTTTCCCGGCAGTATCGTTATACCGGCTCGGCGATCACCTCGGATCTGGCGTGGATGTTCGGCGCCGGCTTCGCGCCGCTCGCAGCCCTGCTGCTGGCCGGCAATTTCGGCCTCATCGCCGCCGGCGCCTATCTGCTGTCGGGTGCTGCCTGCACGCTGCTTGCCCTGTGGATCGACGGGCGCCGTCCGGCCGCGGACCATCTCGCCGACTAGCCGCGCTTCGGGATCTGGATATCCTCGAGCAGAAGCGTCAGCGCCATGGCGACGAAATAGAGCGCCGCCACCCAGACGAACATCAGGTTGAAACCACTGGAATAGTGGGCGAGCACCACGTCGCGGACCGCGGCCGGCAGACTTGACGCCAGATGCGGGTTCAGCCCGGTCAGGCCATCCGGCAGCAGAGCGGCGGCATCGGCGGGAAGCTCCGAAGTCTGCCGGTTCAGGGCCCAGGTCATCACCGCGCCGTTCAGCGCCAGTCCCAGCGAAGCGCCGATCGTGCGCGCCTGCGTGATCAGCGACGTCACCGCGCCGATGTCCTGCAGCGGTGCCGCGGCCTGAATCGCCACGATCAGCACCTGGAACTGCAGGCCCATGCTGATGCCGAACAGGCCCATCATCACCGCCAGCACCCAGATCGGCGTGTGCGAATTGATGAAGACAAAACCTATCATCAGCAGCCCGCCAATCCCCATCGCCACGACCGGCATCCATTTGTAGCGGCCGGTCGCGGCAATCACCCGCCCGGCGACGATCGAGATGACCATCGAGGTCAGGGAGGCCGGCAGGAACAGGAAGCCGACTTCGGCCGGACTGAGCCCGGTGAGCGTCTGCATGTAGAGCGCGAAATAGAAGAACATGCCGAGCGTCACCGATCCGGCGACCACCGACACGCCCGAGACGATGCGCACTGTCGAATTGCCGAACAGCCGCAAGGGCACGATCGGCTCCTCGGCCCGCCGCTCGACCAGGATGAACGAGGCGATTGCCGCGATCGCGACGACCGGCAGCACGAAGGTGAGGAGGTCCGGTCCGGCGGGGTCGAGCACATGATAGCCCCAATAGACGATGGCCGTGGTGCCGATAGCCAGCAGCAAGCCGCCAAGGTAGTCGATGCTGTGCCTCTTCTCGTTGAACCGGCTGCGCATGGCGAACGCCAGGATCGCCAGCACGACGATGCCGATCGGCAGGTTGACCAGGAACACCCAGCGCCAGCCGAACAGGCTGGTGATATAGCCGCCGGCCAACGGGCCGAGGACCGACGACAGCGCGAACACCGCCGAACTGTAGCCCTGGTATTTGGCGCGGTCGCGCGGCCCGAACAGTTCGCCGATCATGGCGAAGGCCGAGACCATCAGGCCGCCGCCGCCGATGCCTTGCAGGACGCGCGCCGCGATCAGGCTCTCCATCGACCAGGCCATGCCGCAGACCAGCGAACCCAGCAGGAACAAGGCGATCGCCGTCAGCACCACGTTCTTGCGGCCATACATGTCGCCGAGCTTACCGTAGAACGGCGCGACGGCGGCGGTTGACAGCAGGTAGGCGGCGCCGACCCAGCCGAACAGATGCAGATTGCCGAGTTCACCGGCAATGGTGGGCAAGGCGGTGACGACGATCTGCATGTCGATGGTGGCCATGAACATGGCGATCAGCGCGCCGGAATAGACGACCAGCGTTGTAATGTCGGGCTTGGCCCCGGCCTCTGCGGGCGGCGCATCCGGGAGAGTCGAGTCAATGCTCATGGGTGTCTCCGACGTTCGCTCCGACTTTCGGCGCGGTTTATGTGCCCATGGCAGATATATGTCAACATCAAATATATGCTATCAGCATTCAATTGACATCGGCATATATTTTTGCTAGCGCGCTGTGACATGAGCAGCAACGATACCGGCCCGGACAAGCCCGACCGATTTTCCGCCTTGTGGCAGACGCATGGCGACCAGGATCTCGCCGATCTGGCGCGCAGCAATGGCCTGTCCGAAGCGGCGGCCGACGCCGTCGCCGCCATCGACGCGGTGTTGAACAAGGTGCGCCGCTCCATCCAGCGGCGGGAGTTCGGTCGTTTGATCCTGGCCCGCATCGACCCTTCGCTGGAAGTGAGCCATCTCGATGTGATCATCGCCATTGCGCACAATCCGGCCGTCGGCGACGCGCCGCAGGACGAGGTGACGGTGGGCAACATTGCCGAGCGCCTGGGGATCGACCCGTCCCGCGCCAGCCGCATCTCTGCCGACATCGTCGAGCGCGGCTACGCCTTGCGCGTCGCATCGCAACTCGATGCCCGCCGCATTTGCCTCAGGCTCACCGCCAGGGGCGAGCGCCTGGTGACGGCGGTGCGCCAGACCAAATGGCGGATCTTCGCCGAGTCCCTGGCGCAATGGGACGAGCAGGATCTGGTGACGTTCGCTCGCCTGCTGGAACGCTTCGCCGGCTTGGCCACGGATGAAGCGGGGATGAGCAGGGCCGCCGACGCCGTCAAGCAGATGATGGACGAGGCGGAGCCGGTGTAGGCTGCCGGTTGTTCGACGCCAGCCATAGCTGGCACGAATCGACGAAGCGAACGACAGCACATCGCATCGCGTCATTCGAAAAGATGCTGCGAGCTTGTGCAGTGTACTGTTTTGCCCCCGAAAAATAAGTCTGTGGATATGGGCTTCGTGACGAGAGCGGGTCGTATCCGTCAAATGAAAGGTGCGTAACGATAAGCAACTTGGCTCGGGGGACTCATGAAACGGTTGCTTGTTGGCGCGGCAGTGCTTGCCGCGAGTGTCGTCGGCGCGGATATTTCTGCCGTCTCTTATATTAGCCGAAGTGCAGGAATGGCAGCACTTGCGCAGGAGAGCCAAAGCTCTTCCGCGACCGCAGGAAATTCTGCTGCCGGCTACGGCAATGGCGGAGCGGCGCTGGGAGCCGGCGGACCGGCCGCGGGCAGTCCTTCGAGTTCATCGTCGGCGCAGTCAACCGGAGATGGTTCATCCGGGACCAGCAGTCCCGATGCGGCGGCCAAGGTCGGCGCCAAGCCGGCCGACGCCAAGGCCGCCGACGGCACCGGCACCACGGATGGCACCAAGGCCGCCGATACAAAGACCACGAAGGCAACCGGCAAGGCGGCCAAGACCACTGACACCGAGGCCGCACCCGAGGAGCCGGCGGCGCAGGCAATGGCGGCTGCGTCGGCAACCACGACCAGCGGCGACCCCGAGGCGATCGGCACGCCGAAGGTCGATTTGCCCAAGGCTGCCGGCAACGGCAATCTCGGCTATTCGATTGGCATTGACGCTCCCGCCTTCCACGGCATCGAGCCGCAGATCGCGCTTAACTACAATTCCTCGCGCAAGACCAAGACCGGCGGGCTCTACCAGGGCTGGCTGGGCTACGCCTGGGGTCTCGATGGTTTTGACGTCATCGAGTGGGCAACGCCGGGCTACGGCATGCCGGCCTATGACGCCAACGACATCTATCTGCTCGACGGCCAGGCGATGGTGGCCTGCACTGCCGGCATGGTGTCGCCCTCCTGCGCGACCGGCGGCACGCATGCGACGGAGAACGAGAGCTACCGTCGCATTGCGCTGAACAGCGCCACCAATGAATGGAAGGTGACGGACAGGGATGGCACCGTGTCCACCTTCCGCTCGGTGGCGGCGGTTGCCAACCTCACTCCGGCGGCCGGCACGCCCGCCTATGATCTGGCCTACAGCTACCGCTGGCTGCTGACCTCCGTTACCGACACCAACGGCAACACGGTCGCCTACAGCTACTGGTGCCCGGCAAGCCCGGTCTGTTATCCGCAAGGCATCAGCTACAACCACACGGCGATCGGTTTCCAGTTGGAGGCGCGGCCCGATTCGGTCCTGATGGGCAATGGGCGCGACATCTCCGAGACGACCCTGCGTATCAAGGGGATCGTCGTCTGGGTCAACAATATCGTGCGCGGCGCCTACAAGCTGACCTACGACCAGGCGCCGTTCTCCAACACCTCGCGTCTCACCCAGGTCACCCGCTACGGCACCGATGCGACGGTTACCGCCGACGGCACCATCACCGGCGGGACGTCGAAGGTCATCGGCCAGATGACCTATCAGAACACTGATGGGGTTTATGGGACGACGTCATTCCCGTTCTCCGCTGGGTCGCAGCCGGAGTCAGTTGGCGATTTGGATTTCGACGGCGGGGACGAGATTTTTGGCGAAAATATCCGGGACGTGGATACTTGTCACGCCAACCAAGGTCCTTGTCCGGCTAAGCAGAGGACCAAATACATCTACAAATTCGCGCCGGGCGGGGGCGCATCTCAGGTGCTCGACACCACGAACTATACTGCCCCTGACCTTCCCGAATATTTTTCGCAACCTGGTCGCTTCGTCGCAAACAAAAATACCATGGACTTTGCCGATTCGGTAATAACTGCTTTTACAAACGGCGCCACTGGTCGCACAACCTACTCATCAAACAATTCGATCATTCAGACAGATGCCTCCCTAGGGCTGACCAAGGCTTCTTGCCCCCCCGCAGGCTACCAAGCTGTTTGTGCCGCACTCCCAACTACGAGCTCCAATGTATTGCCGTTTCCCATTGTCACCGACGCGAATGGCGATGGCATAGATGCGATCAACCCCGGTTGGAACGGAGGCAACGGTTTTGGTTTCATTGGCGTTGGCGACTTCCTTGGCAATGGTCGCCAAGTGCCGTTGTTCACGAGCGGACAGAAGGGCGCGCTAGTGAACGACAAATGGCAGCCGAGCGGAACATCGTTCCCGATCCCCTGCCCGGCACAGAATTATTCAGGCCCTGGCACCTGTGTCATGGGCGATGTCAATGGCGACGGCGCGACCGACATTTTGCGCTATAGTGGCAGTGACGGCAGCACCACGGTTTGGCTGTCAACCGGGACCGGCTTCAAAAGCTATTCGGTTTCCTCGATGTCGGGAACGACAGCGGTTCTTCGCGACTTCGACAACAGCGGTAAAGCCTCGGTCATCACCATTGGCGGGACGATCACACCACAGCGGCATCGCACCGGCCCTGTGCGGGTTTTCTCGCTCCGTCCTTCGTCAACAGCATTGACGCCGGTTGAGTTCACGCTGCCTTCGGGGATTACCGCTGGCACGTTGGTCGGCGACTTCAACGGCGACGGTCTGCCAGACTTCCTCGACTACAACAACATGTTCATGTCGAACGCCGGCACCGGCAATCCGAACCTGCTTCGTTCGATCACCACTGAGTTGGGTGGCACGGTGGCGGTCGAGTACACGCCGTCGTCGACCTGGACGAACAACTACCTGCCGCAGGTGGTGCATGCGATGACAAACCTGTCGGTCAGCGACGGCCGCGGCCAGACGGCGGTGAGCACCTATCAGTATGCCGGTGGCACCTACGACCCGGCGGCGCGCAAGTTTTTGGGCTTTGCCTCGATCGTCGAGACAAAACCGTTGGCCAATGGCGAGACGGCGCCGTCGACGGTGACGACCACCTATCGCCAGGACCTCGCGAGCTACGGCCTGCCGTCGCTGACGGTGTGGAAGGATGGCGCGGGCACCGTGCACAAGCAGGTGGCCGAGACCTATGCCGTCAACACGGCGAGCAAGCCGTATACGGTGCAGAACTGGGCGACCGACACGACGTTCATCGAGAATGTCACATACACGCTCCGGGTCGAGCGCGGCTTCGATGCCTACAACAATGTCGTCAGCCTAAAGGATTATGGCCGCACTGACGCCAGCGGCGACGAAACCTGGACCGAGCGCTTCTTCTCGCCCAACACCTCCGCCTATATCGTCTCTTCGCTGATTGCCGAACGCACCCATGCCGGCCTGACCAGCACCGATCCCTATGTCGGCTACAGGCACAATTACTATGACGGGAATACCGACGTCTGGGCGGTGCCGACCAGGGGCAATCTGACCTGGGTGCTGACCTTTAGCGATGTCACCTCGACACCGCAAAAGTCGGTGAGTCAGTACTTTACCTATGACAGCTATGGCAACAAGATCACGGCGGCCAACAGCCTCGGCCACAGGACCGAATGGGACTATGATGCCACCTATCACCTCTACCCCGTAACCGAGCGGGCGCCGCGTTACTTTGCCACCGGCGGCCAGACCGCCGACACGCGCTTTGTCTCGACCGCGACCTACAATCCCGTCTGCGGGCTGCCGGCCACCAGGACCGACTTCAACGGCCTGGTAAAAACCTTCACCTACGATCCCTTCTGCCGTCTCTATCAGGCCTCGCAGAGCGTCACCGGCGCCTATGTCAGGAACCAGTTTGTCAGCGAGGGCAATCCCGGGGCGCAGGCGCTGATCAAATACACGCCGCTCCCCAATGGCGCGGGGGAGGATTTTACCATCTCCTGGTATGACGGGCTTGGCCGGGTCTACCACGTGGAAACACCCGGCGAGACGGCGGCCGGGCCAAGGCGCATTGCCGATACCGATTACGATCCGCGCGGCAATGTCCTGCGCACGGATTTCCCTCGCTTCGTCGGCGAGACCGCGCAGTGGACCACCAACCGCTACGATTGGGCCGACCAGCTGACCAAAACCGTCAATCCGGATGGCAGCCAGCGCAGCTATCTCAACGAGTTGGCCACCGCGCCCACCACCACTCCGCGACTGCATGGCACGACGATGACCGACGAGCTCGGCCATCAGACCCGGACGGCATGGTCGACGCGTGGCGACGTCGCGGGCGTGGTTCGTGACTTCGCCGGTCTTCAGCTTGCGCAAACCCGCACCTTCGACGTGCTTGGCCGGCTGGTCGGCCTTGCCGACACCAGCGGCTCGACCTGGACCTACACCTACGACATGCTCGGCAACCGGCTGTCGGCGTCGGATCCCGATCTCGGCACCTGGACCTATACCTACGATGCCGCCAACCGGCTGGTCAGCCAGACCGATGCCAGGGGCACGGTCACCAATCTCGGCTACGACCAGATGGACCGGCTGACGCTGAAGACAGCAACGGCACCCGGCGGCAGCCCGGTTGTGCTTACCCAGAACACCTATGACCAGGCGGCTCCAAGCTATTGGTACAACATCGGCCAGCTCACCACCTCGACCAACGCGACGGCGACGCACAGCTACAATTATGACGGGCTTGGCAAGCTCGGCAGGCATGACGCGACCATTGCCGGCCTGACGCACACCACGGTCGATATCCACGACGGGTCCGGCCAGACCATCCTGAAGAATTACCAGCCGGGCGACCTGTGGTTCGGCACCTGGGCCAACCCCTTGCAATACACCGCCGGCAACAAGCTCTACTCGGCGCCAGGCTTCATCACCTCGACCATCTACGAGGCCGACGGCCAGACCAAGGAGATCACCTACGCCAATGGCGTGAAGACAAGCTTCACCTACTCGCCGACACGCCGCTGGGTGACGCGCATCACCACCTCGAAGGGCGCGACCGTTCTCCTCGATGAGCAATATGCGCGTGACAATCTTGGCCGCATCACCGGCACCACGGGGCTCACTGCCGCCGGCAGCTGGACCTATGGCTATGACAATGCCGACCGGCTGACCTCGAGCACCAATCTGGGCAACACCAGCTTGAGCGAAAGCTTCGTCTATGCCGCCAACGACAACATGCTCTCGCGCACGCGTGTCGCCGGCACCTATGTCTATCCCGCGGCGAGCGCAGCTCGTCCGCACGCGCCCATCAGCGTTGGCGCCAATGCGATGGCCTATGACGCCAATGGCAATCTCACCTCGGACGGCAGCCGCACGCTGTCCTGGGACGAGGCCAATCGGCTGAAGACGGTCAGCCTTGCCTCCAACACCGTCAACCTTGCCTATGGACCGGACGGAGCGCGGGCGAAGAAAACCTCGAGCTTTGCCACGACGCTCTATCCCGATGCCGACGTCGAGATCAATCCGGCGACACCGGGCGCGGAGATCTATACGCGCTATCCCCATCCCGACATCAAGGTGGTCGGCACGACAAAATACTTCCTGCACCGCGAGCACCTGGCCTCGGTGCGCATGGTCACCGACATGTCGGGCGCCCTGGTCGAAGGCAACAGCTACGCCACCTATGGCGAGAGCCTCAACACCGGCTTCCAGACGCAGAAAGGCTACATCGGCGAGCGTTTCGATGCCGAGACCGGGCTGCTGTATCTCAATGCACGCTACATGGATCCGGTGTTGGGGCGGTTTATTTCGCCCGATGATTGGGATCCGACCAAGGAAGGGGTTGGCGCCAATCGGTATGCGTACGCCTTGAATGATCCGGTCAACAATGCCGACAACAATGGCCATGTTGCCGCGACCCCGTCATCCGACAAAGCCGCAAAGGCGAGAGCGGAGGCCGAGAAGCAAGCCCGTGAGCAGGACAAAGAAGCGGAGGACTTGAAGTCAAAATTAATATCCTCCGATGGCGATTTAAGCATATTGGACGGGGTCGATCCCAAAGTTGCCCAGATGGCCTGGGGCAAGTACAAGATGAGCAATAGCGGGGCTGTGAATACAGAGGACTGGGCTATACCAGTGCCGCCTACTCCGGCCGGGTTCTTTAGCAAAGCTTCCGTTGTTGCTGAAGAAATTGTCACTCAAAAGACCATTATGGAGATCGCCGCAAGTAAATTTGACTACCTCTTTGGAAAAGTAACGAGCAGCCCTCACAACTTGGCCAGATCCAGACAATTGGCAACTGATATGAAGGCGCTTGGCATTCAAGATACTGATGTTGGAAAGAAAATTCTAGCTGATCACTTAAAAATGTCTGTAAATTCAGAAGGAAACATCGTCAGCAAGTATACAGATGAATATGGAACTTTCGAAGTAAGGGAATCTCTCCTCATGGGCCCTTCAGGAAAAGCAGCGAAGGTCAACTCAACATTCCATTTGATGGACGACGGAACCCGCCAATTTTCAACTATGATTACCCATATCGGAAAAAACAAAGGGATAACTGAATGAAATTCCCGGGGAAAGCAGATTTCCAAGCTGCGTTTGGTCTGGAGCCGGAAGACGAAGATCCCAGCATGGCGTATGTTCGCTATGTTTTCAGGTCTAATACAAGCTCCTTGGAGTTAGACGTATCATTTAGTGGTGTCTTGGAGTCATTCCAGATTATCACGCGTATCCATGGAAGCGTATTTGGCTCGATCTCGTCAGAACGGACAATATCGTTGGTGATCGATCAAGATGAAAATGGCACGAAGGCATTACACGTCACTTTCGATATCAAAGGCATAGTCGCGGAGGCCAGAATCACTTTCGAGCCTGATATTTCTTATCAATGGTGGCTTATCAATGAGTAGATAGCGATTAGGAATTCCGGTGACAGTGCACTTTTTACCCTGTTCGCGTTGCTGTCGCCGTGTATAGATTAATCGTATGGCTCGCCTTGCCCGCATCGTCGTTCCCGATCTACCGCACCACGTGACACAGCGCGGCAACGGGCGTACCAAGGTGTTTTTCACGCCCGAGGACTACGCGCTCTACAAGACCCTGTTGGTCGAACATTGCCGCGCCGCCAATGTCGGCATCTGGGCATGGTGCCTGATGCCGAACCATGTGCACTTGATCCTGACGCCGGCCGATCCCGACGGCCTGCGGCGCGCGCTCGCCAAGGTGCACCGCGCCTATGCCGGCATCATCCATGCGCGGCAGAAGAAAACCGGGCATTTCTGGCAAGGCCGCTTCGGCGCCGCCGCGATCGACAAGGACCACCTTTTGTCGGCGGTGCGTTATGTCGGACTGAATCCGGTGCGCGCGGGGCTGGTGAAACAGGCGGCCGATTGGCCCCGGTCAAGCGCTCGGGCGCATCTGACAGGAGAGTCCGATGGCGTTACCGATCCGCAGCCAATGAGGGACCGCCTGCCATCATCGAGCGGGCTGTTCGACTTGCTCGAAACGGATGTCGCGGCTTTTGAAGCGCTACGCAAGGCTGACAGCGTCGGCCGACCGATCGGCGGCGAGGCCTTTCTTAGCCGGATTGCCGGGCAAACTGGAAGAGCCGTAAAACCAGGAAAGCGGGGTCGGGGGGCCAAAATTAGTGCACTGTCACCGTAATTCCGAGCAGAAAAAGAACGGCGAGAAAAAGAGAGGTCGGACAAGAAAGATAAAGACAAAGGCAATAACGACGGAGGCAAGAAAAGTGGTGGCGGTATTGATGGAAAGAACGGCGGCAGTGGGAATAATATAAATGATCACTAAAGAAATAAGTATGCTGGACATTGTGAAGTCAGGCTCAATAGGTCCGTTCACTGCTGGACTGGCAATCAATGAGATTGGAAATGAGGCCGGGGCCCCAGATTACTGGATGTTCTCCACAGGAAGAGAAATGAATTTTTATCTCGGTTATGGCCCGCTTGAGGTTTACATTCACACAGAAGGAAACGCCGGGTTAATAAATCTTGTGAAGCTGAAGGCTTTGAAATTTAAAAGAAGCGCGTTTATATTCAAAAACGAATATAAAGAGAAGTCTCTCAGGCTCACCATCGGAAGCACCTGGAGGACATACGAAAGCGCACAATCAGCCTTGAGGCGAATGTCAGTTAATTTCTCAACTGAATTCCAAGAAATTGTCAAAGAAGATACATCCGCAGTTATTAATATAGAAAATTCAGCTAGACTTTATTTTTCCCACGATAACGGCCGAGAAATACTTGATACAATTGAGTGTTAAGTGTCTTGCTGTTTGGAATTACGGTGACAGTGCACTAATACCCATCATAGTCATGTCGAAGTCCGTCGCCCCCGGATTGAGCATATGGCTCGCCTCGCCAGAATTGTCGGATTACGGTGACAGTGCACTTTTTTGGCGATGTCGGCTTGACATCCCAGGCCAAGGCCACGCCGTCTCTGTAGCCCAAGGCAGTGCCAAACGAGATCGCACTCCTCCGCTGGAGCGCAAGCGCCCTCCATCGATCTCCACACCGCACACGCTGTCCCCACCTACCCTGTGGATAGACCCCAAACACCGCCATCATTCCCGACATCCGCCAGCAAGAAGCCCTAGACTGGGTCCCCTAGGGGAATCGGGTGGATGTCGAGCAAGTCGAGTCATTGCGTCGTGTTGTTCACGCTGCTGGCTGTCGCCGGCTGCACCTCCGCGCCGGGCAAGGACTTCTTCACCGAGACCATCGACAGCCTGCATGCCAAGAATTCGCCCCTGCGGGCGGGCTATAGCGGGCCTGCCGCCGTCACTTCGGCGTCGAGCGCGGCACAGCGCTTCAACGGCGCGCAATATCAGGGCACGGGCCAGTTCGTCTCATCGGGCGCGCCGGTCACCAAGGTGACGAGCGATAGCTCCGGCAAGTTCGAGCTCAATCTGGTCAATGCGCCGATCGCCGACGCGGCCAAGGCGGTGCTGGGGGATGCGCTGCACCTCAACTACATCGTCGACCCGCGCGTGCAGGGCACGGTGACGCTGCAGACCTCGCAGCCGGTGTCGCAGGATGCGCTGATCGATATCCTGCAATCGGCGCTGGCGGTGAACGCCGCCGGCATCACCAGCCGCGGCGGCACCTACCAGATCGTGCCGCTGTCGGAGATCATGGCCAGCACGCCGCCGGTCAGCGTGCCCTCGACCTCGCCGTCCGGCCCCGGCGTCAAGGTGCAGGTGCTGCAGCTGCAATTCATCGCCGCCGACGAGATGAAGACCATTCTGGAACCGATCACCCGCCAGGGCTCGGTGCTGCGGGTGGATTCCACCCGTAACATCATCACCGTCGCCGGCAGCGACAGCGACCTCAATGCGATCCGCGAAGCGGTTTCGGTGTTCGATGTCGACTGGATGCGCGGCATGTCGGTGGCGCTGCACCCGTTGAAGACCTCCAAACCGGAAGCGGTCGCCGCCGAACTCGATTCGATCTTCGGCACCAAGGACGGTCCGGGCGCCAAGCTCATCCAGTTCATCCCCAATGACAGGCTGAATTCGGTGCTGGTGATCACCTCGCGCCCGGCCTATCTGGCGCGCGCGGCGACCTGGATCAACAAGCTCGACAGGCTGGCCGAGACCAATGAAAGCCAGCTGTTCGTCTACCAGATCCAGAACCGGCCGGCCAAGGAACTGGCATCGGTGCTGAGCTCAGTTCTCGGCACCACGGTGAAGACCGAAGGCCAATCGGGCGGCTCGAACGTGGCGCCAGACCAGACGCCGATCGCCATGCAGTCGGACGGCGTCACGCCGGCGCCGCTGACCGGACCTTCGCCCTCGCTGCCTCAGCAGGACAATCAGGCGCCCGCCCATGCCACTGTCGTCGCCGATGTCGAGAACAATGCACTGCTGATCCAGACCACGGCGCGCGACTACCAACGCATCGAGCAGATCCTGACCAAGGTCGACGTGCTGCCGACGCAAGTCATGCTGGAAGCGGTGATCGCCGAAGTCACGCTCAACGACGATTTGAAATACGGCCTGCGCTGGTTCTTCGAGAATGGCGGCACCAAGGTTTCCGTGACCGACGTGGCCAAGGCTGCCGCGGCGGCCACCCTGCCCGGCTTCAACTGGAGCTATGCAACCGACAACATTCAGGTGACGCTGAGCGCGCTTTCCAAGATCACCGACGTCAACGTCATTTCGGCGCCCACCATCATGGCGCTCAACAACCAGAAGGCGGTCTTGCAGGTCGGCGACCAGGTGCCGATCCTGACCCAGCAATCGCAGGACACCGGCAACGGCAGCGCGCCGATCATCAACTCGGTCCAGATGAAGGATACCGGCGTCATCCTGACGGTGACGCCGCGCATCAACAATGCCGGCAGGGTCATGCTCGACATCCAGCAGGAGGTCAGCAACGTCACCAAGACGGACAGTTCCGATATCGACTCGCCAACCATCCAGCAGCGCAAGGTCCAGACGCGCGTGCTGGTCAATGACGGCGAGAGCCTGGCACTGGGCGGCCTCATCCAGCAGAACAACAGTGTCGACCGCAGCCAGGTGCCGATCCTCGGCGACATCCCGATTCTCGGCAATGCGTTCAAGCAAAAGGACGACACCATCAGGCGGACCGAATTGATTATCTTCATCCGGCCGCATGTCGTGCGTGATATCAATGAGGCGCGCGAGGTGACGGACGAATTCCGCGGCAAGATCAGCTTGCAGACGCCGATCCAGAAGCGCCGCGGCGGCACCAAGCTGCAGCAGGATTTGAAGAGGCTGGCGTATTGACGATGGCCACGCAACCATCCCTGGTCCTGGCCGCCACGATCGCCCTGGCGGTCGTGCTTGCCGCTATTTCGATCGCCGATTTCCGCCGGCAGATCATCCCGGACGGGCTCAACCTGGCGTTGGCCGGCATCGGCCTTTCCTATCAGCTGGCGGCCGACGCAGACGGCCTGCCGGTGCGGATCCTCTTCGCCGCCGCGACCTTCGCCGCAGCCTGGCTGCTGCGGCGCGGCCATTTCCTCATGACCGGACGCATCGGCCTCGGCCTCGGCGACGTCAAGATGCTGGCGGCCGCTTCATGCTGGATCAGCCCGCTGCTGTTGCCGGTGCTGCTGTTCATCGCCAGCGCCAGCGCTTTGCTGTTCGTCGGCGGCCAGGTGGTCGCGACAGGGCCGGCGGCAGCGCGGGCCCGGGTCGCCTTCGGTCCATTCATCGCCATCGGCCTCGGCTCAAGCTGGGCGCTGGAACAATTTGCAGGTCTAGACATGGGACTGCTCTGATGATGCGCTTTCTTCAATCCTTCGAAGTATCCCGCCGTGCCGGAAAATCGGTCGGTGAAAACGATGATCGCGAAGGCGGCTTCACCCTGGTCGAGCTTCTGGTCGTGCTCGCCATCATCGCACTGATCGCCACGCTGGCGGCGCCGCAGGTGCTGCGCTATCTCGGCGCGGCCAGGACCAATGCCGCCAAGGCGCAGATCCGCAACATCGAAAGCGCGCTCGAACTCTACTATGTCGACAATGCGAAATACCCGACCAACGAAGAGGGCCTCAACGCCCTGGTCGCCCAGCCCGCCGGCGAAACGCGCTGGAACGGGCCTTATCTCAAGGGCAACACCGGCATCAAGGATCCCTGGGGCAGGCCCTACTCCTACGAAGTGAAGGCCGATGCCAGCGGCGTGGTCATCCGCAGCCTTGGCAAGGACGGCAAACCCGACGGAACCGGCGAGGACCAGGACGTCACCAACTGACGGTGATCGAGAGAGCGCGCTCAATTCGTGCGGGGTGCCGGCGTGCCGGCCAGATCGAGGCGGGCAAAACCGCGCGATGAATAGGCCGCGCCATCGCGCACCACCGAGAGGGTGAAGCGCACGGCGGCGGGCAGCCGCCGCGGCGTATTCCAGCCCGGCAGCCACGATGGCGGCGCCAGCGCGTTGTCGAGATATTCGAATTTCATGGCACTGACGCCGCCGATCAGCTGTACCGGTTCGCTCGACACCGATGCGCCAGGTTTGCTGCCGCGCCGCGTTTTCTGGACGATGGCCAGGGCGGCCCCCGTCTGGCCACCGTCACCAAGCGAAACCGTGATTTCGCGCAGTGCGGAGGATTTGAAGCCGATCGCCTGAACGGCATTGAACTCGACCCAGGCACCATCGCCACTGAGATAGAGCACCTGGTCCGGCGACGATTTCGACAAGGGCAAGGACTCGGCATGGCTGATCGCCGTCTCGAGAAACCGCGATGCGGCGTCGACCTCCATCTGGAACTCGGTCGCCTTTTCGATGCGCATCATCGTTCGCGCCTGGCCGAGAAAGACCATCATCAGCGATGTGATGACGCCGATCAGCGCCAGCCCCACCAACACATCAATGAGCGCAAAACCCGCCACCGGTGCCGAGGGTTGCGGATGCGCCTTGGCGCCCGATGAAGCAGCGCCGGCAAGATGACGGCGAACGGCGCGGGTTTTCGTCAGGGCGCGGGAGAACAGCCAGCTCATGGCGCGGCCGGGCCTTGCGCCGGCACAAAGGTCAGAAACGGCCCGCTTGGAAACGCGCCGCCCGGCTTCTCGATGAGAACAGCGGTCACCTTCGCTTTCGCGACGTCTATCGTGCGCGTCTTCAGGGTCCAGCCGGGTTGTGCCGCGGTTTGTGCCCGGGCCTCGTAGTCGGCCAGCATCATGCGAACCGTTCTGGCCGCTTCGACCTGGCGCTTGGCCGCGGCAATGCTGCGGCTGGCCAGCACGATCGACTGGCTGGCGATGCCGAGCACCAGCGCCAGGATCGTCATGGCGACGATCATCTCCAGGATGGAGAAGCCATCTTCGGATGAGGATTGGGGCAATGGCCCGATCATGGCAGGGTCCGCCATGTCGGAAGCCCTGTCAGCCAGTTGACCGCGATGCGCGCGGTCCGTCCTTTCTGCTGCAGCGCGATGTCCATGCCGGAAGCGCGGCCGTCGGGAAGGAAGGTCAGCACCGTCTGCCGGTCGGCGACGACGGTCTCCTGGCCGGTGATGACGGTCATTTTGACATCGTCCGGCAAGGCCAGACTGTCTCGTTCGCCGAAACGGATGAGACGGCTGCCCAGATCGACAAGAACCTGCTTCGGCCGGGCGGTGGCGATGGCCGAGGTGCGCGACAGGCGCAACCGCATGGTGATCTCGCCGGCCACCGTCTCCAGGCTCTTGGTGCGATAGTGGCTGACCAGCCCCGGTGCGGCGATCGCCGCGACAAGCGCCATGATCGCCAGCACCACCAGCATCTCGACCAGGGTGAACCCCGCCATTGCGTGTGCCTGCGTTTCGGCTGCGGGAGCGGCGGTCATTGCAGCGCCAGATCGTTGATCGAGAGGATCGTCGTCATCACCGAAATGACCAGGCTGCCGACGAGAAAGCCGAGCGAAATCGTCAGTGCCGGCGTCAACAGCTTCAGCACGGTGTCGATCCGCCGCGTCAGCGTCAGCTGAAGCATCCTGGCGGCGCGATCCAGCACTACGGGAAGCGCATTGGCCTCTTCGCCAAGGGAGACCAGCGACATTGTCGCGTGATCGAAAATCCCAGCCTTGACGATCGCGCCATGCAGGCGGGCGCCATTGGCGACATTGTCTTCGATCGATGCAAAGCTTGCCGCCAGCGAACTCTGCCTGGAAACATTGGCGGCAAGGCCAAGCGCCTCGGTCATCGCCACACCATTGCCGAGCAGCAGCGCAAGCGTTTCGAGATAGCGGGCGATCACGGCGTCCCTCACCAGCGCGCCGATCAGCGGGATCCTCAGCAGCCAGTGCGAAAGCTGTCTTCTGGCGCCGGCGGAACGGGACAGCAGGAGATAGCAAAGCAGGCCGAGCACCGCCGCCAGCGGGAAAACGAAGGGGTAGTCGCGGAACACCGTGCCGAAGGCGGAAAGCATGGTCATGGTGAACGGCTTGGGAGCGGATGAGCCCTCGAAGATCGGCTCCAGCGCCGGCACCAGGACCGTTGCCAGAATGACCAGCGCGCCGCTCATGACCAGGAGCAGGAAGGCCGGATAGGCCAGCGCCTCGATGATCGCGGCGCGGCGCTTGGCCGTCGCCTCGAACGTGTCCGCCAGCCGCTGGCAAATATAGGCCATCTTGCCGCTGCGCTCGCCGCTGGCAAGCAAAGCGGCGACGTCAGGGGTGATGCCCGGCAGAGCGGCAAAGGCTTCGGCGATCGGCCGCCCGCCGGTCGTCAGGTCGAGCACCGATTGCAGCTGCTGGCGCCGCTGCCGGTTGGCTTCGCCGGAGATGACCGCCCCCAAGGCGCGGTCGACCGTGAAGCCGGCGTTCAGCAGAACCGAAAGCTCGGAAAACAGCCGGCTGAGGTCGACCCTGCGGGTCAGCGTCAGCGCGCTGCGCCCCGGCAGGCGAAGCTGCGGCCGTTCGCCGTTCACGGGCGCAAGATGGTAGGACCGGCGGCCCTGCTGCGCCAATTTTCGGGCGGCGTCCTGTTTGGTCGACGCATCGAGAACGCCGGCCTCCGTCGAGCCGTCGGCCAGATAGGCGCGATAGGCGAAGGCCGGCATCAGTCACCTCCCGCCAGATCGATGACACGGCGGACCTCGTCCATGGTGGTGACCTGCGATCGGGCAAGGGCGGTTGCGTGGACCGACATCGGCACCAGGTCGTCCTCGGCGGCAATGCGGCCGATCTCCATTTCACCGGCGCCCTGATCGATAAGCTCGGCGATCCGCGGCGACACTTGCAGCATTTCATAGGTCACGGTACGGCCGCTGTAGCCGGAGCCGTTGCAGCTGCGGCAGGCCGTACCGGTCTGCTCCGCGCCCCGGCAGGTCGGGCAGATACGGCGCAACAGCCGCTGCGCGATGACGCCGCGGATCGTCGCGCCGAGCAGGTAGCCATCGATGCCCATGTCGCGAAGGCGCGTCAGCGCGCCTGCGGCACTGTTGGTGTGCAGTGTCGAGAACACGAGATGGCCGGTCAGCGCCGCCTGGACCGCGACCTGCGCCGTCTCGCGATCACGGATTTCCCCGAGCAGGATGATGTCGGGATCCTGGCGCAGGATCGAGCGCAAGGCGGCGGCGAAGTCGAGGTCGATCGCGGGATTGACCTGCAGCTGGGTGATGCCGGCCATGCGGTACTCGACCGGATCCTCCACCGTGAAAATCTTGACATCCGGCCGCGAACGCTCGGCGAGGATCGAGTACAGCGTCGTCGTCTTGCCGCTGCCGGTCGGCCCGGTGATCAGCACGATGCCGTTGGCCGATTGCGACATGTTGCGGATCTTGGCCTGCGCGGCGCCGTCGAAGCCGAGCTTCTCCAGCTTCAGTTCGACGCCGGCGCGATCGAGAATGCGCAGCACGATGGCCTCGCCGTGAATGGACGGAATGACCGAGACGCGCAGGTCGACGTCGCGGCCGCGCACGGCAATGCGCATGCGACCATCCTGCGGCAGGCGCCGTTCGGCGATATTGAGGCGCGACAGGATCTTGATGCGGGTGGAGATGCCGGACAGCATCGCGACCGACGCGGTGTCGACGGTGGACAGCATGCCGTCATGCCTGAAGCGGATGCGGACATGGTCCTCGAGCGGCTCGATGTGAATGTCAGTGGCCCTCGCGTCGACCGCCTTGTGGATGGTCTCGGCGACGAAGCGCACGATCGGCGCCTCACGGGCAAAATCCTTCAAGCGCTCGAGGTCGTCAGGTCCGAAATCCAGGATTTCACCACTGCCGCCGCCATTCGAAACGGCAGCAAGGGCCGATTGCTCGATGCGGTCGATGCATTCGGCGATCATGCGCCTTGGCAAGATGCGCAGCGCCAGGGTTCGCTCATAATGGAAGGCCAATGCATCGATGGTGGCCGAGGAGAACGGATCGGCCACGGCGACGACCAGCCGCTCGGCGTCCATCTGCAGCGGCAGGATGGCGTTTTCCCTGAGATAGGCCAGCGGCACGCTTGCGAGCATTTCGGGGCTGACCTGTTCGGGGATCTCGACCGGCATCGGCGCTTCGAGGTAACGGCTGAGGCTGCTGGCCAGTTCCTGCTCGCCGATCAGTCCGAGTTCGGTCATCACCGTATCAAACGGGTGCCCCGATGTTCGCGATGCCCCCAAGGCGCGTTGGGCGGCATGCGCGGTCAGCACTTTCTCGCCCTCGAGAAAGGCGAGAAACGCCTCGATCCCCTTCGTCTGGACGGAAACGTTCATGAGTTCCAACCCCTGATGATCCGCGCCGCCTCGGCGCCGAAAAGTATCTCGCAGTCGGCGACGCCGGCGACTGGCGGCAATGCGCCGGCTTCGGCGGCCGGGCTTCGGGCGACGCGGGAGAATGCCGCGCCCGTCGGCGATTTCTCGATAATGAACCCGGCCTCGCCCGCGATCCCGGAGCCGTCCCGCCTCACCATCACGTCGACCGTGTAGGCAGACGCATCGGCCACCGCCTGCACGACCGACGCGCTGGAGCCACTTGCCAGAGCGGCGCGAAGCCGGCCCGGCGCGCGATCGGCGCTGATCGTGCCACGCTTCGAGTTGACCGTGAAAACGCCATTCAGGGTATGCAGCGGTATCGACGACAGCGCTGAAAACTCCTGCAGTTCGGATACGGATTCGAACGGCGCCTGCTTGTCTTCGGGCGGCCCGACGGCGCTTCTCGACCGCGGCAGGTCGGCGAACAGCTTTGCGCTGTCGCGAAACCGGATCGCGGCCTTGGCCAGTTCGGCCGATGTCTGCTGCTCGAAGCCGAGCGCGGCAAAGCCAAGCTCGAGCAGGCGGTCATCAGCGGTGTTGAGGTCGATCAGCCCGCCATGATCCTGGACGCGCACAGTGAAACTGAACCCGCCCGACCGGCATGATGTCGGTGTGGAATCCAGCGGAAACTTTTGCCCGCCGGAGCCGCCGGTCAATGTACTCGCCACCACATTGCCGAGGCCTTCGGCCAGCAGCGACAGCCGCTCCTGCTCGACTTCGGTGTTGGCGATCATCAACCGTGTCTTGGCCGTCACGGCAAAGGGGACGACGATCGCCGAGACGATCAGCATGAACACCAGCACGGCAACCAGCGAAAAGCCGCTGCGGGCGCTTTCGTCCCGCGAGTCGGTGCCCGCGCTGTCATGGGCGGCGCGGTCGCTCATAGTTGCGGCTCGCTCGGGGGTGGCGGCGGCGCATTCGCGGGTGCCGGGACATTCTTCCATGGCGGATAAAGCGGGATGCGCGCCAGCTTGCCATCCCGCTCCAGCACGGCCTGATCCTTGTCGATCGCCGACACTCTCCAGCCGTCAACGGTGTCGCCACTGCCATACCAGACCGCGGCTTCGCTGCCGGCGACGCGCATCAGCGCCTTTGCCGCGCCACCGTGAATGCTGATGCCCAGCAGCGATGGGGCGACGGCCGGTGGGGCTTCGGGTGGTGGTGGCGCCGGCGCCGGCTCGACCGGGGCAACGGCAACCTCCACCGGCGGCGGCGCGACCGGTGGGGGCACGAATTTTCGGCGTGTCGGCGTGAACAGCGGACGCTGGAACGTCTCGCTGAAATCGCCGGCTTCGGGAAATTGCAGCGATCCCGCGACTGAGACCAGGCCGCCATCATGCCCCTTGCCGGAGGCGACGGGCGTGATGTCGACAGGCGCCTCGTAGAGCGCCACATTGACCAAAGCGAGCGCCGCGATCACAGCCGGAATCGCCAGGACAGCGAATTTCCCGGTCATGGCTTGACCCCGGCGGGCGCCATCGGCGTTTGCAGCGGCCCGTAAAACAGGATCTCGGCGAAAATCTCAGGGTCGCCGGTCCGTCCCGCCGCCGGCCCGACATTGGTGGTGCGCAAGGTGGCTTCGCGAATGAACAGCACCGGCAGCGACGTCTCGATGGCGAGAATGGCATTGTGGATGCCTTCCAGCGATCCCGAAAGATTGGCCCGCAGCCCGATGAAATCGACACCGGCTTCACTGAGCACCGGTGCATTGCCAGCAGACAGCACGCTGACCCCATTGGCGGCGGCGATCGCGTTCAGCCGTGTCTGCAGCCCGCCGCGGATGATCGCTTCGCTGCCGCCGGTGAGAAATTCGGGATTGGCCGCCGCATCCGGACTGGCGGCACTGTCGAGGCGCTTTGCCAGGGCCGCCACGCTCTGCAATTGGCCGAGAAGCTCGCGCCTTTCCTCGATCCCGGCCTGTGCGGAGGCGACGCTATCGAATGCCGCGAACACCACCCAGGCAAGCACACAGGCCGTGACCGCGGCGATCGCCAGCGCAATCAGGCGGCGTATCGTCGGCCTTGTGTTGAGGATGGCGGAGAGCATCGTCAGAGCGCTCCGATCTTGGCCGAGATTGTGAAGTGCTCGCCGTCCTGGCCAGGAACCTTGACCACCGGCGAGGCGAATTCAGGCGCGGAAAACAGCGGCGAGGCGTCGATCGGCTGGATCAGTTCGGCGGCCGAGCTGGAAAAACCTGATATGGTCAGGTCGTCGCCCTTGGCTGAGAGATCGGTCAGCCATGCCGTGTCGGGCAGCAGATGCGTCAGTTCGGCCCAGACGCGCACCAGCGACGCCGTCGTCTTCTTTTCCTGGCGGATCTTTTCGATGCGCTCGATGCCGGCCTGGCGCTTCTGCAGCGAGGTGCGCGCCGCCTTGGCCAGCACCTGCGCATCGGCGATCTGCGCGTCCAGTTCGGCCTCGGCCTGCCAGGCGCGCCAATGCGCATGCGCGAAGGTCACCAGCACCGCCCCGGCCAGCACCGAAAGGGCCGCAATCCAAGCGGTCCTGGCACGCCGGTCACGCGCCGTCGGCGGCCAGATGGCGGCAAGGCTGAGCGGATCGGCGCGCAGCGCGTTTTCGGGCCGCGACAGCGACAGGCAGCGGACCGAGCCGCCGGCCCGGCGGACCGCGTCCAGCACGGCGGCAAGCGTCTTGGCCTTGACGACATGGTAGGCGCTGTCCTGCGCCGCCGCGGCGAAGACGACATGCACCTGGGCCGGGTCGAGCGGCGTCGAAGCCATAAGGTCGAGTTCGGCCATGTCGCGCGCCTGCCGAACCGGCAGCCGCCGCGCCGAGAGCTGCCGGGTCAGGAACAGGCCCGGCTGGACGCTGATATCGAAGCCTGGCCGCCTGCGCCGGGTCCCGCCCTGCAGCAGCGCCAGGATCTCGTCGGAGGAAGCCGTCAGCGCCAGCGGGATCGACTGGAATTCCGGCGCCTTGGCCTCGCGCACGCGAATGCCGTCATCCGCCAGGCTGACGATCCAGTCGGCGGTGGAAGCTTGCTCCTTCCTGGGAACAACCCGCGCCCAGACCCCTCGCAGCTCATCGAGCCACCAGTCGAAAAAATCCAGAAATTGCGCGTTGAGTGTCGCCACAATCAACCACCCGCCACCCCGGCTGATTCTCAACCGGGGTTTCCATGCTGAGACTACTACAGATGCTGGCGTGATGCGGATATTTGCGAAGGCGCGGGAGAGGGATTAGCCACAGCTTTTGTTTGGGGGCTACTCGCACGAGCGAAGGCTGTCCGTTGCGGAGCACGAGTTTCTATTTGGGGCGCTGAGCGAGCAAATAGGGCGGCGCTATGCGTCGTTCGCTCACATCGATGGGGCAGTAGGCAAAAAGTGCACTGTCACCGTAATTCCCTGTGGTCACCAGGGCCAGCGGCAGGTTGCGCTCGGCAGTGGCGCGCACCGCTTCCAGCCTGCGGACCACCCGGCTGGCCTTCGGCCATTCCGTCAGAGCGAGTCGTAAACGGCGTCGATCAACATCTTGCGGCGTGGGTCGATGTCGTCAAAACCCAGCATGCGGTTGGTGACGTAGCCGAAACCGACGCCGGCACCGGGATCGGCAAAGCCGATGGCGCCGCCCCAGCCGGTGTGGCCGAAGGTTTGCGGCGACGCGCGGCCGGCATAGACCGGATCTTCCATCTGATAGCCGGCGGCGAAGGCGGCCGGTGCGGCAAAGCTTTCGTCCGTGCCGCGAAAACGCTGACGCGCCGCCGCCTCGATTGCCGCGCGCCCGATCAAGGAGTGGCCCTCCCAGACACCGCCGGCTGCCATCATGCCGTAGATGCGTGCCAGTGCGTGCGCCGTCGACTGGCCGTTGCCGCCCGGCACCTCGGCGGCGCGCCAGACGCGGTCGTTGGGGGCCAGTGCACGGGGCGCCGGATTGTCGCTTGCGTGGGGAAATGGCGAGGCGCGGACAAAGTCGACCCAGTCTGAAGCGCCGGGGCCTTCGATCATCTCGGCGACCCTGGAATCCTCGCGGTCCGGCAGGCCGACATGAAAATCGGCTCCGAGCGGGCCAGCGATCTCTTCGCCAATGAAGCGGCCGATGCTTCGCCCGTCGACGCGGCGCAGCACTTCGCCAGCAAGGTGGCCATAGGTAAGCGCGTGATAGATGCAGCGGCTGCCGGGCTCCCATAGCGGCGGCATGGCCGCCAGCGCGTCGACAAAGGGCGTCCAGGCTAGCAATCCCGCCTCGTCCATCGGCACGGCAAGACCATTCAGCCCAGCTTGGTGCGACATCACCTGGTCAAGCGTGATGCGCTCCTTGCCGCCGGCCGCGAATTCCGGCCAGTAGCGGGCAATGGGTGCGGCATAGTCCAGCCTGCCGCGCTCCACCAGCATTGCGATGGCCAGCGCCACGACGCCCTTGGTGCAGGACCAGACATTGATCAGCGTGTCCTGCCGCCACGGACGGGTTCGCGCGGCATCGGCATGACCGCCCCACAGGTCAATGACGGTCTTGCCGTTGACGACGACGGATACGCCCCCGCCATGTTCAAGCCCTTGGGCGAAACACTCGGCGAATGCCGCGCGCACGGCGCCAAAGCGCGGATCGCAGATACCATCCATGTTCATGGACGAAAACTCTCACCAGATGCGGACGTGACGTATGCCGCCGTCGAGGCCATTCTGACTTGGCGAGGACCCACCAGTCCAGCGAATTACCGGCTCCGGCCTACTGCTTCACCGAGGTGGAGGTGCCCCAAGTATCCGACAGCACGTAGCCCTCGGGATAGGGATCGGTCGGATCGAGATAGTAGCTGTGCTCGCCGGTAATCCATGCCCGGCCGGTGATCTCCGGAACGATCGCCTTGCGGCCGCCGATCTCCGCCAGCTCCACGATCCTGCCGGTGAAGTGAGAGCCGATGATCGATTCATGGATCAACACGTCGCCAACACCCATCAAACCTCGGGCGTGCAGTACGGCCATGCGGGCCGAAGTGCCGGTCCCGGTCGGGCTGCGGTCGGAGCGTCCCGGCGAGACGATGCAGGTGTTGCGGGTGACATTGCCAGGCCCCTGGAACGGCATGGCGAACTGGACGATCGACACGCCGCGCACATGATCGAATTCAGGATGGACGACATCAAGCTGTTCGCGCGCGGCCCGCCTGATTTTTTCGCCGGCCACCGCCAGCTCGCGCGCCTCGTCGGGCACGACCGAGAAGCCGAGCGCCTCGGCATCGACAATGGCATAGAACATGCCGCCATAGGCTATGTCGACGGTGAGCGTGCCCAGCCCCTCGACCTCGATATTGGCATCGAGGCGGTCTACAAAAGCCGGTGCGTTGCGGAGGGTGATCGAGACGCATTTGCCGTCGCGGCATTGCGCGCGCACCTCGATGACGCCACCCGGCATGTCGAGCTTGAAGCGCGTCTCGGGCTCCTGAATCGGCACCATGCCGGTCTCCAGCAGCACCGTGGCGACGCAGATCGTGTTGGAACCGGACATCGGCGGATATTCCGTCGGCTCCATGATGATGGCGCCCGCGGCGCAATCCTCGCGCGTCGAGGGAACGAGCAGGTTGACGTGGCGCGCGACGCTGCCGCGCGGCTCGCAGATCAGCATGCGCCTTATATGGTCATGATCGCGCTCCATCGTGATCATCTTGTCCATCATCGTGCGGCCAGCCGGCGGCAGGACACCGCCGATGATGACGTCGCCGACTTCACCTTCGGCATGGCAGCCGACGACACGAATGCTGGTTTTGCTGCGCATTGCTGTTCCTGCGTTGGTCGCTCGCGGCCACGACTATTTTGCTTGGCAAGCCGTGCCGCTTCGGGACAAACTGATCAATCCGCATGCAAGCCTCAAGGAGAATCCGAAATGATCCCTAATGTTTTTTCCGGCTGCATGCCGGCGTTGATGACCCCATGCACGCAGGACCGCCAGCCCGACTTCGACGCGCTGGTGCACAAGGGACGCGAGCTGATCGCGGCCGGCATGTCGGCCGTCGTCTATTGCGGCTCGATGGGAGACTGGCCGCTCCTGACCGACGAGCAACGCATGGAAGGCGTCGAGCGCCTGGTGAAGGCCGGTGTGCCGGTGATCGTAGGCACCGGCGCGGTCAACACCGCCAAGGCCGTGGCGCACGCCGCGCACGCCCAGAAGGTCGGCGCCCGAGGCCTGATGGTGATCCCGCGTGTTTTGTCGCGCGGGCCCTCGGTGACGGCGCAGCGCCATCACTTCAAGGCAATTCTTGCCGCCGCGCCCGACCTGCCGGCGGTCATCTACAACAGCCCCTATTACGGCTTTGCCACACGTGCGGACCTGTTCTTCGCCCTGCGGGCCGAACATCCGAACCTGGTCGGCTTCAAGGAGTTCGGCGGCCCGTCGGACCTGCGCTACGCGGCGGAAAACATCACCAGCCGCGACGATGAGGTCGCGCTGATGATCGGCGTCGACACCGCCGTCTTTCACGGTTTCGTCAATTGCGGCGCGTCCGGCGCCATCACCGGCATCGGCAACGTCCTGCCGAAGGAGGTGCTGCACCTCGTCGGCTTGAGCCAGGCAGCGGCCAAGGGCGACGTCGAGGCCCGCCAGCGCGCGCTGGAGCTGGATGCCGCGCTCGCCGTGCTGTCCTCCTTCGACGAAGGCCCCGACCTGGTGCTCTACTTCAAGCACATGATGGTGCTGAAGGGTAATCCCGAGTACCAGCTGCACTTCAACGAGACCGATGCCCTGACCGACAGCCAGCGCGGCTATGCCGAGGCGCAGCTCAGACTGTTCGACAGCTGGTATGCCCAATGGTCGAGGCAACCCGGCGTGATTGCCAGATCCGCAGCCTGACCCGGCAGGTGCGACGGGCGGCCATAGCACGGCCGCTGGTTGCATTGTGGCGATGAGCAGCCGCTATTCGACTTAGTGCCTGACCATCCCGGCGTCGACATTCAGTGTCTGGCCGGTGATCCAGCGTGCATCGTCGGAGGCCAGGAACGAAACCACGTCGGCGATATGTTCCGGCTGCCCCTTGCCCTTCATCGCCTGCAGCATTTCGACAAAGCCGAATGCCTCGTTGTGCGGGCTCGCCTTGACGCCGTCGCTCTCGATCAAGCCGGGCGTGACCGCGTTCGCCGTGATGTTGTATTTGCCGAGCTCCGTGGCCAGCGCCCGGGTGAAGCCGATGACGCCGCCCTTGGCCGCGACATAGGCCGCCATGTTCGGCGTGCCGGCAAAGAAGGTGTTGGAGGCGATGCTTATCACCCGCCCGGCCTTGCCTGCCGCGCGCATCTGGTCCGTGCCGGCGCGGGTGACGATGAAGGTGCCTGTCAGATTGACGTCGATGATCTTGCGCCAATGGTCGAGATCGACATCGTCCCAGGCGACGAACGGCACGATGCTGGCATTGTTGACCAGGATGTCGACCCCCCCGGTCAGAGCCTGGATTTCGGCGAAGAGTGCCTTGACCGAACTCGGATCGGAAATGTCGGCGGCGATCGCCCTCGCCTTCCCGCCGATCGACGCGGCGGCAGCCTTGGCGCCTTCGGCGTTGACGTCGCTGACGATGACGGTCGCCCCGTCGGCGGCAAGCCGCGCGGCGATTGCCTTGCCGATACCTTGTGCGGCGCCGGTAACCAGGGCCGCCTTTCCCGTGAGTCGTTCCGTCATGAAAATGCTCCCTCAATCCGTGATCCGATGATGTCTGTTCAAGCGTCGGCGTCGATAGCGGCCAGCGCCGCCTCGATGCCTTTGCCGATCGCGAGTTTCTGGCCGGCAGCGTTCATGGCACCGCCAAGTGCCGTCAGCGCCGCGATTGCATAGATCGGCTGGGCGGTCGGCCCCATATGGCCGATCCGCGTCAGCTTCCCCAATGTCTCGCCGCGGCCCGACGAAAACACCACGCCGTAGCGGCCACGCGCGGCCTGGCGAAGCGCCTTCTCGTCGATACCGTCGGGGGTGCGGACGGCGGTGGTGGTCGGCGACGCGATGCTGTCGCTGGCGGCCCAGATCGACAGGCCCACGGGACCGGGAGCGGTTTCGCAGAGCACTCGAGGCGGCGCGGACAATCGGGCACAGAGGGGAACTCGCCGGCTGGCGAGAGCGCGAACTCCTGCCAGGCACGCTGAACAGTGCGGCCGAGATGGATGACTTCATCGCGCGGTCGGTCATCACGCACCATCATCCCTGCGGTACCTGCAGGATGGGCAAGGACCCGGATGGCGTCGTCGATGCAAATCTACGGCTCAAGGCGCTCGACAATCTTTTTGTCGTGGACGCGTCGATCATGCCCAACCTCACCGCAGGACCGATTCATGCCGCGGTGCTCGCGATCGCCGAGACTTTCGCCCGACGGCACTAAGCCACCGACGCCGTCGGCTCGGCTTGCAGAACGGTCGGCTGGCGCGCCGCCTTGGCATATTTCTGAGCGATCATGGCACAGACCATGAGCTGTATCTGGTGGAAGAGCATCAGCGGCAGAACGATCGCGCCGACGCCCTGGCCGGCAAAGATCACATTGGCCATCGGCACGCCGCTGGCCAGGCTCTTCTTCGAACCGCAGAAGGTGATCGTGATCTGGTCGGCCCTGTCGAAGCCGAGAAGCCGGCTGCCATAGGTCGTGAACACAAGCACAAGGCCGAGCAGCACCATGTCGGCGACGACGACCACGGCAATGTCGCGCAGGGAGAACATGTGCCACAGTCCTTCGGCGACCGCCGTGCTGAAGGCCAGATAGACGACCATCAGGATCGAGCCGCGATCGACAGGCATCAGCAGTGTCTTGCGAGAGCGTATCCAGTTGCCGATCCGCGGTTCCAGCAGCTGTCCGAGCGCAAAAGGCAGGAGCAGCTGTACCAGGATCTGGCTCACCGCATCCCACGAGAATCCGCCATGGCCGCCGATGGAGAAGAGCAGGCCGACGAGCAAGGGTGTCAGGAACATGCCGAAGATGTTGGAGGCGGAAGCCGAGCAGATGGCCGCGGGGACGTTTCCGCCGGCGATCGAAGTGAAGGCGATCGAAGACTGCACCGTCGACGGCAGGACACAGAGGAACAGAATGCCGAGATAGAGCGGCTTGGGCAGGATCGCAGCCGGCAGATAGCCAAGCGCCAGGCCCAGCAGCGGGAACAGGCCAAAGGTCGTCAAAAGGATCACCAGGTGCAGGCGCCAATGCATCAGGCCGGCGACAACGACATCGCGCGCGAGCCTGGCACCATGCAGGAAAAACAGCAGCGCCACAGCAAGATTGGTCGCGATCGCGAACCATCCCGCGAACGCCCCGGTCGCCGGTGCGAGCGACGCAAACGCGACGGTGCACAACAGGAGGATCAGAAAGGTGTCCGGCAGAAAGCGGCGCATGAGGTGTTCGCTCCAGAGTGGCGGCGCCGTCTTCATACGCATTGCAAAACAAGATACAATGAATAACAGTTATCGTGATTTGGGATACAATGCTCGATCTCGTCCAACTTCGCAGCTTCGTCACCGTCCAGCAGATGGGAAGCTTCACCTTCGCGGCCGAGAGGCTGGGGCTCGGGCAATCCACCGTCAGCCAGCACATCAGCAAGCTGGAGGCCGCGCTTGGCAGGCAGTCGCTGGCCCGCGATACGCACAAGGTGGTGCTGACGCCAGACGGCGAAGCCCTGCTCGGCCATGCCCGGACCCTGTTGTCGATAGAGGGACAGGTGCAGGCGCTTTTCACCGCGCAGAGGCTGCGGGGCACTTTGAGGCTCGGCGTATCCGAGGATCTGGTGACGAGCCGGCTGCCGCTGGTGCTGGAGGATTTTGTCCGGTCTCACCCATCCGTTGACCTTGAACTGACCGTCGCGCTCAGTGGCGTGCTCTACCAGATGCAGGACAATGGCGATCTCGTTCTGGCGAAGCGCCGGCTGGGCGACAGCCGTGGCCGACTCGTCTATCGCGAGCCGCTTGTCTGGCTCGCCCGCGATCCGGAACACGTTCTGTCGCTCGCGGCCTTGCCGTTGATTGCCTTCCCAGCGCCGAGCGTCACGCGCAGCATTGCGCTGGAAGTGCTCGAACGGCACCGCATGCCGTGGCGCATTGTCTGCACATGCGGCAGCCTGAGCGGGCTCACGGCCGCCGCCCGCGCCGGCATGGGGGTTCTGGTGCAACCGCAAAGCATGTCGCCCTCGGGCCTGAAAGAGATCTCATCAGGGCGCCTGCCGCCGTTGGAGGATGTGGAATTTGTCCTCATCCCGAGCAAAGGCGCCGACAAGGCACTGGTCTCGGCGTTGTCGGAAGATATTCTGACCAAGGTGAGAGGTCTGCGCTGACTCATTTGACGTTGGACAAGCCCTCACCGCCCGGAAACGTCTTGCTGATGCCCCTCATATCCGGGGTGCAATCCGCGGCGGCAGTCATGTCCGGCCAGGTTCCCTTGGCAGGCCGGAGCGCTATTGCACTAATACAGCCCTACAAGCTGGATTCCGACGCCATCGCAGTTAGCTGTTGGCGAGACTCCAGGTGTTTAGCCCCTTGTCCCTGGTGCATTGTATTTGACATTCTAATATACTTTGACCACCTCAGGCGAACGAAGTTACGGATTTGCCATGGACCTGGATCCTTCGACGCTCAATCGGGCGCTGCCGCTACGCGATCAAATCTATCACAAGATCCGCAATCTGATTGTCGCCGGCCACATGAAGCCGGGCGAAGTCATCAACGAGGTGGCCATCGCCGAGGCGCTCGGCGTTTCGCGCACTCCGGTGCGGGAAGCGGTCAAGCGCATCAGCGATGAAGGCCTGGTGAAAATCCTGGCGCAGACCGGCACCTATGTCGCGCCGATCAGCCGCGCCGACCTGGAAGAAGCCTATGTCATCCGCAGGGCGCTGGAGATGGAAAGCGCCAGGCGCGCGGCCGCCAAGCTGACGCCGGCATCCGCCGAACTGCTGGAGGACAACATGGCGGCGCACAAGCTCGCCATAGCACGTGGCCGGTATGCCACCGCGATCCAGCTCGACGACGTCTTCCATCGCACCATTGCGGAGATCTGCGGCCTGCCGATGATCTGGAGGGCGGTCGACATCTCAAAGGCGCAGATGGACCGCGGCCGCTATCTCGCCATTCCCAAGCCCGGCTATGGCGAACAGACAATCGAGCAGCATGGGTCTATTCTCGACGCGCTGAAGCGCCACGATGCCGAGGGTGCCGCGCAGGCGATGGAGAACCACCTCGAGACGTCGTTCCGCAACACACTCGAAGTCGCCGCCGAGCTTCTCGGCTGACGCTCGCCGTCGATCGCAACGGCTATAATCTTGCACCATAGGCCTGGCGCGCGCTCAGGGGCTCGTCCTCTGCGCCCGGAACTTCATTGAAGGTGCTTAAGTCAGTCGTGCTCGCGTCGTGCGCGGCGTGGCCAGGAGCAGGCTCGTTTCGCTGCCCGTTATGCCGGCAATCAATCGGATGCGCCGCAGCACGGCATCGAAATCGGTCAGCGAGGCCGTCCCGAGTTCGACCACCAGATCCCAGCGACCATTGGTGGTATGGATGGTCGAGACTTCCGGGAAGCCGCCCAGCGCCCGGACCACCCGGTCGGCGGCGTGGCCCTCAATCTCGATGAGCATGATGCCGCGGATGCGCTGGTCGACGGCGTCGGCGCGCAGCACCACCGTGTAGCCGATGATGTCGCCCGACCGTTCCAGCCGCTCCATGCGTGCCCGAACCGTGGCGCGCGAGACGCCAAGATCGACGGCAAGGTCCGACACGCTGCGCCGGGCGTCATGCCGCAGCAAGGTCACGAGCCGTTCGTCCAAAGCATCCATCGAGGCTACCACTTTGATCAATTCTGCTGCCATTATGATAGGCTATGCTTCGCGGATTGCCAATTCTGTCTGTTCATATTGCCGGCTCGCGATGATCTCCTCTGGCCATTCGAACTTTGGCCGCAGGAAAGACAATGCGTTGCAAGATCGTCGGGGCGCCGGTGCAGGACGGAGCCGGCAGAATGGGCTGCGAAATGGGGCCGAGTGCGCTGAGGACGGCAGGGCTTGCCGAAGTGCTGTCCGGCCTCGGCCACGCCGTCGAGGATATGGGCGCCGTCCAGCCAATGCCGGCGAAGCGGATCGTGCACGGCAACCTCGCCCTGAAGGCCCTGCCCGAAATATCGGCCTGGACATCCGCCATTGCCGCGGCCGCCTACGCGGCGAGCAAGGATGCCATGCCGATCTTTCTCGGCGGCGACCATTCGATCTCGGCCGGAACCGTGTCGGGCCTCGCCCGCCGCGCCGCCGAGGCCGGGCGCCCGCTGTTCGTGCTGTGGCTCGACGCGCATCCGGACTTCCACACGCTCGACACCACAGCCAGCGGCAACCTGCACGGTGTTCCGCTCGCCTATGCCAGCGGCCAGCCGGGTTTCAGCGGCTATTTTCCGGATCTGCCGGCGGCGGTCGATCCCAAGCGTATCTGCACCATGGGCCTGCGCAGTGTCGACCCGGCCGAGCGCAGCGCGCTCAACCAGGCGGGCGTCACCGTGCACGACATGCGCGCCATCGATGAACATGGCATCGCGCCGCTGCTGCGCGCCTTCCTGGCGCGCGTGTCTGATGAAGACGGGCTGCTGCATGTCAGTCTCGACGTCGACTTTCTCGACCCGTCGATTGCGCCGGCTGTCGGCACCACCGTTCCCGGCGGCGCGACCTTCCGCGAGGCGCATCTGGTGATGGAGATGCTGTCCGACAGCGGCCTCGTCTCCAGTCTCGACCTGGTCGAGTTGAATCCTTTTCTGGACGAGCGTGGCCGGACCGCGACGCTTATGGTCGACCTTACGGCGAGCCTGATGGGCCGCCGCATCATGGATCGCCCGACCCGCAGCCATTCCGGGAGCTTTTGATCATGACCACGGCAAAGCTGAACATCGTCCCCTTCGTCAGCGTCGACCGTATGATGAAGCTGGTGCTTGCCATCGGCGTCGAGCGCTTCCTGACCGAACTCGCCAGCTACATCGAAGAAGATTTTCGGCGCTGGGAGCTGTTCGACAAGACGCCTCGCATTGCCTCGCACAGCCATGACGGCGTCATCGAGCTGATGCCGACAAGCGACGGGCGGCTCTACGGCTTCAAATACGTCAACGGCCATCCCAAGAACATGCGTCAGGGCTTGCAGACGGTCACCGCCTTCGGCGTGCTTGCCGATGTCGGCAGCGGCTACCCGATGCTGCTCACCGAAATGACCATTCTCACCGCGCTGCGCACCGCCGCGACTTCCGCCGTCGCGGCCAAATATCTGGCGCCGCGCGGCGCGCGCACCATGGCCATTATCGGCAATGGCGCACAGTCGGAGTTCCAGGCGATCGCCTTCAAGGCGCTGACCGGCGTCGACCGGCTCAGGCTCTACGACATCGACCGATCTGCTTCGCACAAATGCGCCAAGAACCTGGCTGGCATGGGATTTGACATCACCATCTGCGAAACCGGACAGGAAGCGGTCGAAGGAGCCGGGATCATCACGACGGTCACCGCCGACAAGCAATGCGCCACCATCCTCACCGACAACATGGTCGGCGCCGGCGTCCACATCAACGCCGTCGGCGGCGACTGCCCCGGCAAGACCGAATTGCACAGGGACATTCTGCTGCGCTCCGACATTTTCGTCGAGTTCCCGCCGCAGACACGCATCGAGGGCGAGATCCAGCAACTGGACGCTGACCATGCGGTGACCGAGCTCTGGCAAGTGATCGCCGCCAAGGAGCCAGGCCGCCGGGACGCCAAGCAGATCACGTTGTTCGATTCCGTCGGTTTCGCCATCGAGGACTTTTCGGCGTTGCGCTATGTGCGCGACCAGCTGCAGGCAACGGGCCTGTACGAGGAGCTCGATCTGCTGGCCGATCCGGACGAACCGCGCGACCTCTATGGCATGCTGCTGAGAGCGGCCATGCAGACCGCAGCATAACAAGAACCGATGAGATGCCGCGAGCGATCCCGCAGGCATTGATCGGGACGGCGGGTCTTGTCGATCGTCTCTCCGACGAGACGAAGGGCCATCGACGTTGCCGTCACTCCACCGTCACGGATTTCGCCAGATTGCGCGGCTGGTCGACGTCGGTGCCCATGAACACGGCGGCGAAATAGGCCAGCATCTGGATCGGCAGCGCATAGATGATCGGCGAG
>NZ_JBSKBO010000008.1:0-337520 GCF_053714255.1 Mesorhizobium sp. 43Arga | reverse complement strand
GCCAAGTGCCGTGCAAACGGCGCTGGCGCGATTTGTCGGGCTTGCTGCTCTTGCAAGACGGCGTGTTGCACCTGCGACCCAGCTGGTAAAAAAGCTTCCGCGGGGATTGCGACAGGCTCGTGCGGAAGGCGCTGCTCCCTCAGTCGGTTTTGCAGCGCCTGCCGATCGGCGGCGAGGTAGTTGAGGTGCAGCGGCAGCTGCGGGTCTGGCCGCTCTTCGTTCGCCAATCGACGAACCAGCTCGCGCGTGCCGTCCACCACGAAGACGCCGCAGTCAACAGCGTTGTTCTGCCGGGCCATGGCGGGTGTCACCAGGGTGGTCGCGTCCAGTCTTGCTGCAAGCTCTCGTGCAAGCGCGTGGTTGTATCCCTGTCCGTTTTGCTGGATGGAATCGTAGTGATAGGCCACCGCTCTTTTCGGGTCGCGGCGATCAACGAGCAGCAGCGACCAATGGTCGATGCGTTGAGGATCCGGCGCCGGATCCATAGGATCGGCACTGTTCACTGGCAGGAACACGAAGTCGGCTGGGGCGCCGTTTTGATGATAGATGGACAGCAAACTACCTTGCACGTCCACGTCGTGACGGCGCAGGTGATGGGAGACTATCGCATCCACCAGCCGCGTTCGGGCGGCGAGCGCTGGATGGGCCGCCTGCAGGTCCTGCTCCAGCAACCGGTAATCCCTGTGGATATGGGCGTCGCTCAGCAGTTCGTCGGCGCCGAGCACCGCCCCCTCAGGGAGGTTGGACGAGCCTGACGGAAAAGCTCTCATCTGAGCATCGGAGGAGGTGGTCAGATCGACCAACGGAACACCGCGATAGGTGTCTGACAGCCTGGCGGTCGCTGGCGAGGCGGGTTCTGGAGCCCTTAATTTGCGAGGACTATGACCATAGCGAACACGGGTGCTTGAGGCCAACCTGCTGTCACTGGCCACTTGTTCTAAGACATGCGCGTCTGAGGGCGCTGGCCGCCCGGCAGTAGCTGAATAGCCCCGCTCATGATACGCACGGAGGACGTTCAATGCCTTCTTCATGGTATTGTCTTTCGGAAAGAAAGCATCGACGTGATCGACCAGGGATTGGTGATTTTCTAGATCACCCGCTTGGCCACGAGCGCCGAGATCATTCGCCAATCGGCAAAGTGCATTCCTGTAGATACGGACCGTTCCCTCGCTATAGTGTTTCCGAGGCCCAACTTGAGTGATCGCCTGATCAATAAGGACCCGGTGTTCGCCGGACAGATGGGGATAGATGGCTGAATAGCCCGGGCTCTCATCATACGCACGGAGGACGTTCAACACCGACTTCATCTTACGGCTTTTCGGAAAGAAAGCATCGAGATGACCGACCAGGGATTGGTGACTTTTTAGATCATCCGCTTGGCCACGAGCGCCGAGATCATTCGCCAATTGGCGAAGTGCATTCCTGTAGTTACGGACCGTTTCCTTGCTATAGTGTTTCCGAGCCGCAACGTGAGTGATCGCCTGATCAACAAGGTCCCGGTGTTCGCCGGACAGATGGGGATACGGAGCATTATGGGCGCCACTCGCGACAGGAGCCGGATCGGCTCGGCGCGCCTCGGCCACGTGCTGCTTAACTTGCCGGGCCTGGCCCGCATCCGGCAAGTGGCCATCGCGGTCCAAGGAAGAGAGCATCGCGTCTGGGACGCGTTGAGCCCCATGGGAGAAGCCTCTGGGGACGGCGAATGAGACGTTTATAACATCCTTGATCGCAGAGGCGGCTTGATCATCCTGCCGTCGCTGAAGCACCTCGCGAAACCCCTGTTCCAGTCGCAGAAGCTCCTCTGGATCGGTTGGCGGCTCGTCGGCTCGATCATCGAACAGCGGCCGGAGCGCCTCGGGAACCCCGTCTGACCTGGGGGACGGGGCAGCCCGGCGGCCGGGCTCCTGAGAGCCGCCCGAGGAAACTGGCTCCGCATCGCGAACCCGTTGCAACGGATCGGCTCGGCGCGCCTCGGCCACGTGCTGCTCAAAGCCCAGTTGCCCGACCTGGCCAGCTTGCCCCCCTCCCGAGCCGGCGTCCTGCACCTGCCACAAGGCTGTTACACGGAATGAATTACTATTTCGCGGGTCCACGTTCCCTCACATCAAAAATTCATCTGAGCGAGCCTACTCCGGCAAACTTTTAGGTTGCAACCGTGTCCGACTGTTAGGTTGCAACCGTAACCAATTCGGTTGGACAACACACCTCTTTCACGTTTGCGATGGAGGTCGTCCTCCCCGTTTCGCCAGAGGCTTTGCCGGCCGTGACATGAACATTCGGTGGCAATGGAATCGTCGACTGCTCGATCAAGCGCCGGGAATCCTTGGCGGCAATCATCGGGTCGCCTGAGCACTTTTGAAAGCGGTGCGGCGCTCAACACCAGCCGGACTGCAAGTGAGGTATATTCATATCGACACTATGAGCTTTATGGTTCGATGGACAACGCTCTATCCGACGATGTCGCTCATTCAACCTTTCTGCTGAGGCTCCTCGCGGGCGGCATTGACGAGGCGATCTCGATAGACCCGACCGTTCACTTTGGAGATCAAACCAAAGCGCAGTTATCAAAAACGGGGTCGTTCCATCTGGGGTGATGTCGAGGCTGATCGTGGATGAATCCTTTATCGATTTTCCCGCTGACGGAAGCGCAAACAGCGTCGAGAATCCAGTACTGTCCTGTGACAATCTGACCGTAGTGAAGAGGCTTGGAAAGCTCTTCGGGCTCGGCGGAATTCGGCTCGGCTATCTCATATCCGGCGATGGGGATCTAGTTGATGCCGCGCGCCGGAAACTGCCGCTGTGGAATATCAACGGTATTGCAGAATACATACTAATCTTGCTTCCCGAATTTATGAAGGAGCTGCAAGAGAGTCTGGAAATGTTGCGCGAGGATCGAGAGTTATTCGAAATTTGGAAACGATACCGGGCCTCGAAGTAGTGCCTTCACAAACAAATTTCATCTTGTGTCGGCTGCCTGAAGATTCGGTATTCACTGCCGAGCTCAAACGTCGGCTCATTCTCTTCGATTCCGTCCTCATAAGGGAATGCGGCTTCCAAGTGATGAAAGATGCGGATCGATATATTCGCCTGACTGTTCGAAGTCGAGCGGAGAACGAAAGGCTCATAAAAGCTCTGTAACGCACTTTAGGCCACGAAAGCACCGCATCTGAAGGCGTCGTCGTATAGGCAATGGGCGCATACTCGATATTGAGGTACCGACAGGCTGGCCACAATCTCGGAAATCATACACAGCTCTAATCCTCGATCAGCGAGCGCCCGGCATAAGGCGTCTGGGGCAAGCCGAGAACACTCGCAAGCGTCGGCGCAAACTGGTCCGCGTTTGCCTCCTCCACGGTCCGCTGGGCCACTCCGATGCCGGACACGATGAACATGCGGTCGTCCTCACGGCTGCCCGGCCGAAAACCGTGAGTTGAGACGGCGTGCGGCCTGCCCGTCGCGGAGAGCGGCGCGGACGCATGCGTTGCACGCTCCTCGAAGGAATGCCGAGGCGGCGCGACGAACATCGCCACAGCCCCGCGAAGTGGCTCCGGCAGATGCAGATCGTTCCAGAGCTCGACGCCATAGGGCGACAGTCGCTCGGTGGCTCTGTCAATATCGCCGGGCGTTTTGAGCGAGACGTAGAGGCTGGCGCCTTCGGTCATCCAGTGCATGTCAGGGATAATGGCCTCTGGAAAAATCGCCGTATCGACCGGACCGTGACCGTGGTCGCTCGCGATCGCGATCACATAGTCGCCGAGCCGTCCGTTCCGCTCGAGAACTGCCACGACGTTACCCAGCAGCATGTCGGCGAACTGCATCGACCAGATCGCAGTAGGGCTGTCGTAGCCGAGATCATGCTGGAATGCATCCGGCATCTCGATCTCCGTCAGCACGAGATCCGGCGGCCGGTCGGAGCCGAGCAGAGCCACTACGGCGCGATTAAGAAACTGATCGAGTGCGAGGCCGGCCAGCAGGTGCGGCACGCCGTCATCAACTGCCTTTCTGAACCAATCCATTTCGGTCAGGCCGGCGCGCGCGAGCCGATCTTCGGGATCGTGGATAGTGCGCGAGGCCGCCAATGCTTCGGGAGTGGTCATCTTGCCGAAGCGATGACCGGTCACGAAACTGCGCAGCCACCAGGGCGGAATATAGATGGAAGTGTCGTCCAGAGCGATCAACGCATGGCCGATCGCCGCGACATCCAGGCCGGCGGCCTTGGCATGGGTGGCAAGTGTCGGTGCCCGCAAATCCTCAGCCAGCGGCGCCATGAAGATGTCACCGCGGAAGATATGATTGCCGTAGACACCGTGTACTTCAGGTCCGACGCCCGTCAACATCGTTGCGCGGCCGGGGACGGAGGTGGCTGGCACGGCCGATTTCAGCCGGCGAACGCGCAGGCCGCAAGCCGCAAGCCGGCTCATGTTCGGCAGGTGGTGCGCATAGGCCTCGAATGTGTCGGCGCTGACGCCGTCGACGAGCATGGAGATCAGCTTTCTTTGCATGAAGGCTCCGTCATTTTAGGGTTGGGTCGAGCTGATCGCGCAACCAGTCGCCGAGGACGCTCACCGCGACGGCGGTCAGCACGATGACGAGGCTGGGAGCTAGCAGCATCCATGGGGCGCGGGTGATATACTCGCGGCCGGCGGCGACCATCACGCCCAGGCTGCTCATGGGCGGCTGGACGCCAAGGCCGAGAAAGGACAACCCGCTTTCGACCAGAACGATTTCGGGAAATGTCACTGTTGCCGCGACCAGAAGCGTTGCCGCACTGTTGGGCAGGATATGCCGAACATAGACGCGCAACGGATGGGCGCCGAGCTGGCGGGTTGCACTCGCATAGCCTTGCGCACCGGCGGCCATCGCCAGGCCCCGCGCCAGCCGCGCATTCCGCTCCCAGCCGTACAGCCCCATCAGGGCGACGAACAGCGACAGCGAATTGCCCAAAAAGGCAAGCATCGCCAGCGCCACGATTAGAAATGGTAATGAAGCCTGAACGTCGATCATTAGGAGCAGAACGTGCTCGACCAGCCGGCGGAAATAAGCGGCGATGAAGCCGATCGCCGTACCGACGAACACGCTGATCGCGGTCGCGCCGAAGGCGACCAGCAAACTGGTGCGGATCGAGTAGATAAGGCGCGAGGCAACGTCACGGCCGAGGTCGTCAGTTCCAAGGAGATGCAGCATCGTCCCGCCGAACCCCACAGGCGGCGCCAGACGATGGCGCAGGTCGATGGCGGTAACCTCGTAGGGGGCAATGTGCGCTGCCACGAGTGCCGCCACAACCATGAGCAGAACCCAGCCCGCTGCGAGGCGTATCGGCAAGTCCATCCGGTATGTCGTCTGAGGGCTGGGCAGCATGACCGGCGTTTCTTAATGCGATCCAGCGCTCGAGGCCCGCAAGCGCGGATCGAACACGCCATAAAGCAGGTCCATCAGCAGGTTGGCCGATGTCATTGTGAGCGTCACAAGCAGAAGGATGACCTGAACCACGGCGAGGTCGCGGTTAGCGACCGAGACCACCAGCAACTGGCCGATGCCGGGCCAGCCGAATACATTCTCCACCAGGACGGCGCCTGCAACTTGTCCGCCGAGCATCAAGCCGAACAGCGTCAGCACAGGAATGATCGCGTTCGGGAGGGCATGATGGTGAACCACCTCCCGCCAGGTCACGCCCTTGGCGCTGGCCGCGACGACGTATAGCTGTGAAAGAACTTCGATCATGGCACTGCGCGTGAAACGCGCGATGATGGCCGCCCCGCCAATGCCGAGCGTCAGAACCGGCAGTACGAAGCCGGCAGCCCGGTCAGCGCCGCCTGACGGGAGCAGGCCGAGAGTGACCGAAAAGACCAGTATCAGGAGCAGCCCGAGCACGAAGCTCGGTACGGTGAAGCCGAGAACGGTCAGCATCATAACCGATCGGTCGACCCAGCTGTCGCGATGCATGGCGGCATAGGCGCCGACGGGTATCCCGATCAGCATTGTGAGCATCAGCGAGGGGATCATCAGCGCCAATGTCAACGGCACTCGCTCGAGCACAGCATCCAAGGCCGGCTTTCCGCCTAGCATGGAATTGCCGAAGTCGCCATGAAACGCCGCCCGGATGTAGCGCAGATATTGTAAAGAAAGCGGCTGATCGAGACCCCAATGCCGGCGAAAGGCGTCAAGGTCGGCGGCACGAGCGCTGGGACCGAGAATTTGCAAGGCTGGGTCCCCGGACGCGCGTAACACCAGGAAGGTAAGGGTCACCACAACAAGGATCGAAAGTGCGGCACGAAAGACTTTGGGGCCAATGAAACGAAGGATTGTTACGGTCATCGATCCCTCACACGATGGCAGGCGACCTCCCGTTCCGATCCCAATGGCAGGAGTTCGGGCAGGCTTTGTCGGCAGATGTCCTGCGCCAGAGGGCAGCGCGAATGGAACGGACACCCGGAAGGCCGATCGGTGGCGCTCGGCGGCTCGCCCGAGAGCGGCACATACTGATCGAAGCCGCCTGGCAGTCTCGGCATGGCCGATACGAGCGCCTGCGTATAGGGATGTGCAGGGTGGTCGATGATGACGTCGGCGCGCCCCTGCTCGACGACGCGGCCTAGATACATAACGGCGATGCGATCGCTGACATGACGCACGATCCGCAAGTCATGGCTGATGAACAATATGCCAAGCCCAAGCTCCTGCTGAAGATCCACCAGCAGGTTGACGATTTGTGCCTGTACAGAGACGTCGAGCGCTGAGACCGGTTCGTCGCAAACCAGAAGCGACGGTTTCGGTGCTAGCGCACGCGCCAGTACGATGCGCTGGCGCTGGCCGCCGGAAAGCTGATGCGGGTAGAGCATGTGGTGGTCTTCGCCAAGTCCCACGGCGTGGAGCAGCTCCCTTACCCGCTGCCGCCGACTTGCGGCATCGCCAACTCTGTGAATCTCCAGCGGCTCGGCGATCAGGGCGCCAACTGTCATGCGGCGGTCGAGCGCCCCCAGCGTGTCCTGGAAGACCAGCTGCATCTGCCGCCGCTGTGAGCGCCACTCCTTGGTGCCGATCCGCGGCAGCAAGGAATTTTGAAACAGCACCCGGCCGCTGTCTGGCGAGTCCAAGCCGAGCGCGATCCGGCCGGTGGTGGATTTGCCGCAACCGGATTCCCCAACAATGCCGGTCGTTTGCCCCGCCTCGACGTTCAGCGACACACCATCGACGGCAGCGAGATATTTCAGCGACCTGAGAATCGCCGAGCCGACTGGGAAGCTCCGGGAAATGCCTTCGAGACGCAGCAAGGTCATCGCTCGGCTGCAGCTTTCAGGCAATGCACGGAATGCCCGGCAGAAACCTGCCGCACTTGCGGTCGGACCATGCGGCATGCGGCGACAGCGTCCCTGCAGCGCGGCACGTACGCACAACCGGGTGGCAGGTTTCGCTGCGGTGGCGCACCCGCTATGGCGGTCAACCGTATGCGCGGTCCAAACGATGGCGGAATGGCACCGATGAGGTCGCGCGTGTAGGGGTGCTCCGGCGCGGTCAAAAGCGTGTGTGTCGATCCGGCCTCGACGATCCGTCCGGCATACATGACGCAAACCCGATCACAGATGGCCGCTACTGCCGCTAGATCGTGGCTTATCATCACCAAGGCCATGCCGGAGTCGTGCTGGATCTTCTTGAGCAGCAACAGGATCTGTGCCTGCACAGTGGCATCGAGCGCAGTCGTCGGCTCATCGGCAACCAGCAGTTCAGGCCGGCCTGCAAGCGCAATGGCGATCATTACGCGTTGGTTCTGGCCGCCCGACAACTCGTGCGGATAGGCATTGAGCCTATTTGCAGCATCAGCGATGCCGACTTGGTCGAGCAGCCGACGGGTCTCAGCCCGAGCGGCGGGACCGGTCAGGCCGCCATGCAGGCGAAGTGCTTCAGCAATCTGCGCCCCTATGCGATGCACCGGATTCAGGGCGCCGGCCGGGTCCTGGAAGATCATGGCAATACGCCGGCCACGTACGCGATCCAAATCTGATGGCCGGGCGCCGACCAGATCGAGGTCGCCAAGCCAGGCTTCGCCCGAAACCTCGGCGGATCGCGGCAATAGATCCAGCACCGCCCGCCAGGTCACGGACTTGCCACAGCCGGATTCGCCTACAATACCAACGGCCTCGCCTTTGCCCACAATGAGATCGACCCCGTGCAGTACAGGCACACCCCCGAAAGCGACCGCCAGGTCAGCAATCTTGATGGCAGGGTTGGCAGAGGATGGCGTGACGCCATGAGCCGGCAACAGCGCGAGCCTCGCGCTGTTCTGGTAAGACTTGTTGAGCATGGAGCTCAGGCCACCGGCTCGGGCGATATCTTCGGGCCAAGATACATTTGCGGCAACGGGCTCGGCTGCCAGCTGACATCTGCCTTCTGCCCATAGAGAAAGGGCATGGAGTGCAGTGGTGTGATACAGGGGTCCTCAATCTCGACAATGTCCTGCATCCGTTTGAAGGCCGCCCGGCGCCTAGCGAGATCGGTCGTCGTTTCAAGCTCATGGCCGAGCCTGTTGAATTCGGCATTGGTCCAGCCGCCGCCCGCCTGCAGGTCATTGGTCGGCCCGATAATCTGCCAAAGCATGGAGACGGGATCGGCGTAGAAGGCACCGCCGGACGTATCCGCGATGCCGCCGAGATTGTCGACCTGCGTCCAGTTCTCGCACATGATCAGCTTGACGTTGAGGCCAACGGCTTTCCACATTTCGACCAGTGCCTGGTTGTCGGCAAGCTGCATCGGATAGTAGGTGCCGACGGAAGGGTAGGGGATTTCCTCGCCTTTGTACGATGACGTGGCGAGAAGTTCCTTCACCAGCGCCGGATCGTAAGACACGCCTTTGCGCCCGGGATCGTTGATTGCGCCGAAAATCGGCAATTGCCAGCCATTGAGCGCCTTCGCCCGACCGTTCCACAGGCCGTCTGCCAATGCATCTCGATCAATGGCGCAAGCAAGCGCGCGACGTAGATTGACATCCTTCAAAACGGGCGTCTTGAGTGGTGAGAACGTGAGGAAGCGGAACCACATCGTTTCGACCCCAGCGACCGAAAGGCCTTTAACGCCTTCGATCTCCGCAATGTGGTCCGGGGTGATGTCGGTGACGATGTCGTAATCGCCCGCCTGCAGCCCGGCGATGCGCGCGGCGATCTCCGGCACCCGCTTGAAACGGATCGAGGCAAATGGCGGTTGGCCGCCCCAATAGTCATCATGCGCGACCAGCGTGATCTCGTCGCCGCTACGCACGTCGCCAATCTTGTAGGGACCGGTGCCGATCGGCTTTGCAGCCCATGCATCGTAATTCTTTGCAGCGTGCCATGCCTTGGCACTGATGATTTGAGTGCCCCATGCTCCAAGCCGGTTGATGAAAACCGGATCCTCTGTCGTGGTGAACAAGCGGACAGTGCGGTCATCGACCTTCTGCACATCGGCAAGCGAGGAGAGGAAATTGGCAAGCACAGCCGCACCAGGTGCCTTTTCGCCGCGCAGCCGATCCGGCCCGAGCGACAAGACAACATCATCCGCGCTCATTGTGGAGCCGTCATGAAACTTCACATTGTCCCGCAAGCCGATCTCATACGTTTTCACGTCGATCTGCTTCAAGGATTTTGCGAGGGCGAAATTGAGACGGAAGTTGTCGTTGTAATCTGTCCGCAGAAGCTGGTCGAAAATGCTGTACTGCACCCGCCACGAAACATTGGCGATGGAAGCGCCATCCACCGGCTCCAGAATGGTGCGCAGATCCTGGACGGCGATCTTGAGGCTCGGCCGCTGGCCGCCTGCGGCCATGATGTTCGGCGGCAACGCCATCGCGCCAGCCGCAAGGGCCGTCATGCCGAGAAATGTGCGACGTGTCGTTTGCATATCAAAACCTCTCCTTTGTCGGGACGGCAAGCCGGCCGAACTCCGCTTCCTTCCCCAGACGGGCTGAGACATAGCGCAGTTATGTGAAGGTTTTATGTGGCTTTAAGACGGATTATGCAGGATTTGTAATTGGGACGTATAGGCATTTCACAAACAGTCGTGAAACAATGGCATCCCTGCGAGGCATATGCCGCAGCAGGTTGAAAAGGCCATTCATGCCGGGTTATGACGGCTTTTGCTGCGGATACAGGACTTGGGCGCCAGCGGCTTCGATCTGCTTCATCACGTCCAGTGCCGGTTTCCCGTCGGTGACGATCGAGGTAATAGCTGAATGGGGCAGAATCCGGTGACGGGCGGACAAGCCGAATTTGGTATGATCGGCGAGAACGACGATTTTTCGCGCTTGTTCGGAAAGTGTGGCGGCGAGATCCTGCCCGACCTGTTCATGGTCGAAGACGCCTAGTGTGGGATGCACGGCGTTGACCCCGATGAAAGCGACATCGATCTGCTGCTCGCGAAGCATACGCAGACCAACGAATCCTGTCACGGTCCGGAAGTCGGGACTAAATTCACCCCCCAGCATGATGACGCGATGCCGACGGCCGTCGGCAGCTGCGATCGCTACATCGACCATGTTGGTGACGATGCGCATCTCCGGCAACGCGGAAATGCGGCGAGCCAATGACAGCACCGTACTGCCGCCGCCCAAGAAGAGGTTCTGCCCGGGCTTGAGAAGACCGAGCGCTATCTCGGCAATAGCGTTCTTTTCCGCACGATGAGAAATCACGCGCGATGAGACGGCCACCAGCTTAGGCTGCTGCGTGGCGACGGCCCCGCCATGGACGCGCACGACCAAGCCGTCCTGCTCGAGCTGTTTGATATCCCGCCGCGCGGTCTCCTCGGAAATGTTGAATTGCACTATCACATCTCGGATACGCACTTCGCCATCCGTTTGGATCATTTCGAGGAGCTTCTTCTGGCGATTGTGACTAAGTGACATTCTTCCCTCTCACGGTATTTGCGCGAAACTAGCGAGCTCGAAGCGCGAACGCCATCTTGGAGAGCAGGTTGGCCTGAGTGGAGGTAACGTCATTTCGCAAGACATAACGCTCGGGCCGCGGATTAAGATGATCCCGCCGCTCTTGGAAAACGTTCATCGAGGCGGTTTGCATGCCGACCGAGAAAGCGCTTCGTGGGGTGCTCCCCAGACTTCTTTCGTAAGGGACAAGGCTATTGTGTAGACGATCGGTAGAATCGCAGAAGTCAGCCCCGCCGCCATAGGCTAAATCACGGTGGGGCGGATTATTGCTCCAGGACTTGCCAACTCACGGAGGTCCGCAACTGGGCGGGATTCACCTTCGTGCCCTGTGCCAGGATGAGAAATCCGCGTCCCCTCGGCGAGGACGCTGGCCGGCGCTCGAAACAGGAACCGAACATGTCCCTCGCAGAAGCCAACCCCTTCGCCATCAGCCACGCATCCAGCCCTGATGGTCAGCATCGTCATCTCCCGCCCCGGCGGTGGCGCCCTCGCGGTGATGCTGGCGGAGGAGTACGACCGGAACGCCTTTTAGATCGTCCATAAAATTGACAAGCCCGCGTGCGGCCTCGCCGACGAACGCTGGGTTCATGATGGCCCTGAGTTCACCGTCGAGCTTCAGCACAACACATCTGGTATTTAGCGAACGATTGATGTATTTTGTTCCAACTGTTCTGTCCGCTGGGGATTTAGAATTACGGCGATGGAAGCATTAAAAATATGCGCCGACTAAGGTGTTGAGTAAGATAAGTTTTCTTGAATTGGCTTATGTATCTGGGTGGGAGGGAAAGCGATGACGGTCGCCGATTCGCAACGACTGCGCAGTATAGCGCAGCAAATTTCCGACGCAAGCGCGCCGGAGGTGCTTGCAAATATAAATCAAATACAGAAGGAGGGTCAGCATACCCAATGGGTGGCTGAGGCAACCAAAGCAATAAACGCGCGCTTTGGCGGTATCTCGCAGACAATGCGCCAACCTGTCGAGGAAGGGGTAGAAGCGGCTGGCGAAGCATTGCCAACCGGCGGACCTCCCGAAGCCGTTGGGCCGTCCGGGCCCGGCGGACCGCCGCCTTTGGGCGCAGGCGGGCCGGCCCAGCCTCCTCCACCGGTTACCAACGACGAGACGATCGTGTTCGCCGTGGGGACGCCGGTTTTCCTGGTCCAGAACAGCGCTATCGATATCAACAGCGCTCGCGCCGAAGCGACCGCCTGGCGACAGATCCTGTCGGCAAAGGCGCCGCTGCTCAATCGCAGCATGGCCTCGATCGGCCGTGTCGACGTGAGCAACTTCGATAATCCGTTCGTCGGGACGGCCTGGGTGATCGACGACGGACTTGTGGTGACGAATCGGCATGTGGCCAATCTTTTTGCGCAAACCAGCGGGGCAGGGTTCACCTTCAAGCTGGGCTTCGACGCGCGCACGCCGATCGGCGCCGATATCGACTTCCTGCAGGAATACGGCAACGCGGCCACCGACCCCGTGACGGTCGAGCGAGTCGTCTGGATTGCGCCAGACGGTCTGCCTGACATCGCTTTCCTCAAGCTCGCGCAAAGCCCATCGGCCGTCGGCCGCGTGACATTGCAGCTCGCCAACGACCCGCCTCCCGCGAAGTTGCCGGTAGCTGTGGTCGGATATCCGGCGAGTGACATCCGGTTCTCGGACCAGCAACTCGCCAACAAGATTTTCGGAGGCATTTACGACAAGAAGCGGGTGGCGGTGGGTAACCTGCTCGGGATTGGCGACGATAACATTACCCATTCTTGCGCCACCTTGGGCGGCAACTCTGGATCACCACTCATCGACATTGGCACCGGACAGGTCGTGGCTCTGCATTACCGCGGAGTTGAATTCGTCGAGAATGACGCAATCCCAATCGAACAGCTAAAACGGTGCCTTGCGCGTGCTCGCGGGTTGCTGGAAAACACTGGAGGAACGACAATGGCCGACAATAGCGGCGGGGGCGGCAATCAAAACTCCGGGCGAAGCGGGATCACGTTCACCGTGCCGCTGAAGATTACCGTCGAAATCGACGGTTCAGCGATGCCGACGTTTACCGCGACGCCGACTGGTGGCCCGGGACCGACTCCTGCCTTCGGGTGGAGCCAGGGCAGCGCGCAGCAGGCGGGTTCCGGCTCAGGCCCCAACACTTCGGCTCCGCCAGCGGGGAGCCCTTCCCCCGACAAGGAAATGACGCTCGCTGCCGTACGCGCCGCCCGCGCGCTTCTTGCAAACCGCGAAGACGTGGTCGCCGTCAAGCCAGGCTACAGGTTCGAAAACGGCGCGATCACCGATCAGCGGGCGGTTGTGATAGCGGTCAAGCGCAAGGTTGACCTCGGCGCGCTCGAGTCGCGAGGCGTCATGCCGCTTCCCTCCTACGTCAATGGGGTACGCACCGACATTACAGTTGCCTCGACCGCTGATCTCATGGGACTTAGTCTCGACGACGAAGCGCCCGCGACCTGGCATACGAATTACAAGAAGCGGCCCGACCTTCCCCTCTCGAGGCGCACCACATCGACGACGTTCACCTTGCACACAGGGCCGGACGCAAGCTGGCCGGTCCTGGGGCCATTTCTTGCAGGGACCACGAAGTCGCTGGTCGTGGCGATGTACGATTTCGGAGCCGTCAACGTCCTTAATGGCGTGTTGGACGCTGTCAAGAATAAAGCCGAAACAATCTCGCTTGTGCTGCAGATGGGCGGCAAGGTTCATGCGGGCGATGTTACCGACTACGAAGCGGTCGACAAGATACGTGAGGAGAAGGGAAGCAAGTTCAGCTTTGCGCCGGCGAGCGTGGGTAAGGGCGGCATTTTCAATTCCGACTACCACATCAAGGTTGCCGTTCGCGACCGCTCGGCGATGTGGCTGTCGAGTGGCAATTGGCAAAGTTCGAACCAGCCCGACGTCGCACCCCTTAGCAACCCGGCGGACGCGAACGCGCTCCGGCTATATAACCGCGAGTGGCACGTGGTGCTTGAGGACAAGGATCTGAGCCAACTCTTCGAAGCCCACATTCTACGCGACCTCGAGGAGGCGAAGGCTGCGCCCGAGGCAATCTCTGGAGAGCCACTGGTGTGGGTACCTGTTGACCTGTCGGCCGATGAAGCCGTTGCGAGGCCGCGCTACTTCCAGCCGGTCACAGACACTCGTGCCATAGACGTGCAGCCGGTCCTTACGCCCGACAATTATATCGATACGGTGCTGCCATTCATTCAGTCCGCAAAGAGCACGATCTATTTCCAGAACCAGAGCTTCAACACCAAGACGGTCGGCGACGATTACCGAAAGCTTCTCGATGCCCTCCTGGCGCAGCAGAGGGCCGGCCGTGAAGTTCGAATTATCTTCCGTTCGTTCGGGCCGGATGACCGCGATACGATCAGCAATGCCAAAGACTACGGTTTCGATACCGCGAAGATCCGCAAACAAAACAACTGCCATACCAAAGGCATCATTATCGACGGCGAAGCGGTGTTAATTGGAAGCCACAACTGGACTACCGCGGGAACGGGCTTTAATCGAGACGCCAGCCTGATCTTCTACGACCGTGACATAGCGAAGTTCTATCAGGACATCTTCCTGTACGACTGGGACCGGATCGGCCCGACGAAGATTGACGAGTCGCTGCCAATGCCAATCATCGTGTCCGCCGCCAACGACACGACACCGCATCCCGGCTACGTCGCGGTTCCGCTTTCTCAAATCCTGGGACGTTGATTAGGGAGGCGGGTATGCGATCGCTGGCGGCTTTGGCAATGCTAGTCGCGGCCATTCTTGCTGGAGCACTATGGATCTGGCACGAAAATTCTGGCGTCCGATATACGCGCGACCGAATCAAGCTCGAGTGGCAGGCAGCCAAACTCGCAGAACGTGTTCTGACCGTGGGCGCCGTTCCGGACAAATGGGCAGCAGGCTTCTTTCTATCGAATAAATCCTTGTCTGCGCTCACAAGCGGCTTGAAGGGCACCAAGGTCTCCTCCCAGAAGGACGACATCACGATCACCTTCGACGATCTGACGATTCAATCGCAATCGACCTTCGTGGAGGTTGCCGTTGCGTTGTCGGCGTCATCGCCGAGCCGTAATGTTACGTTGAAAGCCCAGGCCGTTGCTGAACTCGTTTATGCAGGGACAAAGCAGGCTGATCCGCAGACCGCTTCACTTCAATTCCGGCTTGTTCCAGTTGAGATCGTGCCGGAGATCGGCTGGTACCGACTAGACTGGAGAGGTGGCAGGTTCGCTTCCGACCTTATCTCCAGCAACCTGCTTGCAGGCATGATCGATAGCACACTGATAATGCTGCCCATCCAGAATGGTATGTCAGTCGATCTTGGCGAAGAGCGTACCGGGACGATGCCTATCAACAAGGATCTTGGATCCAAGCTCACCTATGCGCTCACTATTCCGAACATCAAACTAGCTGGCTCGCTCCCAGCGATGTTGCCTCTATTCCTCAAGAACGGGTTGTGGCTCCTGACCTCCGATACCCCAGTCGAAGGTAGCGATGCGCCGCCGGATCCGGACGGCATTCCAGCAGAAGATTTGGTGCGTCAGACGAACGAAATTCGGGCAAGGATCGACACTGTTTCAACCCCCGAGAGTGATGCGGCTGTGTGGGTCAGTTCACAGCTCTTACTGTCCGCGCTTGGTCGCATCACCGCGCTGCCGCCAGCCGAGCGCCGCCTGTCCTTCAGATCAACGAAGATCGACGGAAAGATCGCAAACAAGGATTGGAGCGATGACATTCTTGGAAAGGGTGGCGTGTTCGCCGAGTTTGTCGACGACAATTCGCTGACAGGTGGGGCTTTCTTAGCCGGGCTTGTACCGATTTGGGAGCCAGGAAAGGGCATTCACGTCGAGACGAGCATCGACGTCGAGGCCGACGCGAAGGTACATGTCCACGTTGACCCGTTAATTGGAGGGGGTGTCGGTACCACAATGGCTTCGGCGAATCTGAGTGCTGGCCTCACTTTTACCGTCGACAACGTTGATAACACGCACGTGCTGGTCGCGCGACCTGTGGGGAGCTGCGGATCGGTAAAGATTGACCTGAGGACCGATGGCACTGCCAAGACGGATTTCGGCTGGACAAAGGTTCCGAGCGTCGGAATTGTCCGCGAGCAGCCCGTCGATCTAGGCATCATAGCGCCCGTCCCGATCTTCGACGACTTGCCGCGCACCATCGATAGTCACGACAAGGATGGCAAGCCTTTAACCGTTGCCACGAAGGATCGAGTGCTTACGGTCGAACCCGCCTGGCGCTACCTGAACGCCACTATCGAAGTCACCAAGGCAGACGCTACCACCGCAGGCTGGTTACTGACCGCCAATTCGTCCCTTGCCCAAGCTAGCGAGCCGATGGACACGGTCGACCTGGCAAAACAGCGATCGAAAATCAAGGATGCCGTCTCAAAACCTGGGAAGAGCACTTGCACGGATGAGGGATCAACCGCGGTGACCCTGGGCAATCTCGAGTTTGGCCCCAACAACGAGCTTGTGAAATTCTTTGTTTCGATCGGCAAATTTACCCAACAGATGGCTGATCGGATCGGCCGCGAGGTAAACACGCAAAAGCTGAAGGAGTGGGTCGATGACCCCGCCGGGTCGTTTGCGCGCAGCGATCCGGGTAAAATCACCAAGCCGGTTGAGGATTTCTGCGCTCACAATCCCTGCCCGAAAATCGAGTTGCCGAAAATCTCACCGCCAAAGATTAGCTTGCCTAAGTTCTAGCACTCTGACACCAGCACCGGGATCAGCGGGTCAACTTCTGGCGGAGAGGGGCGCGGACCTGATCCCGGGGAGGGCTGGCTGCGTTGAATGTCGATATCTGATTCCCGAGAGCCCACCCTTCGTTTTCAGATGGATTGTCTTGGGCCTATCGGAGCGAAAACAGGTCGGCCTCGAAGTAGCGTCCTTGGTGAAGCCGGCTCTTGGCTGGGCTGTCGTAGACGACAAGCAGCCGTGGCTCTGTCTGGTCGGAAGCACGAAACAGGGCAATACCTTCGGCATGGTCGGTGCGATAGCCCCACGGGATATCGAAGAGAACTTCCAAAGTGTTCCCGTCCACACGCTGATCGCTTGTCAGCTTCAGCGCGTTGCGCCAACGGAACAACCGGATCGGTCCGTCCAGATCCATGGTTGGTCCGGCAAGCACCAGCAAATCATCATTCAAGACGCAAAGGTCGCGGACGCCGAGCCCATCCAGATTGATCAGATGGCGCAGGTAGCGACGACCTTTCTGGGTTAGTGGTTGCGGCTCGAGCACTCCCTTCTGCGTCTGCTCGACGCTGAGCTGCAGGACGATCGCCCAACCGCGCAGAACCGGTCCGCGCAGGCCAAGAAAGACCATGTCGCCATCGACCGCCAGGCCCTCGATATCCAGCCCATTTTCCTTGGCGGGAATTGCGAGGAACGGGCCGATAAGCAGATCGTTGGCCAGCATCTCACCAAGCCGGCTTCTGTCCGCGTCGAAGGGCAACGCTCGGCCGCTGCCCGGCACCAGTTCGACGATGCTATTCGCATTGACATTGAACCCTACGCTACCAAGGAGAAATCGGTTGGGTTGCCGGTTGATGGTGCGAAGCGCGTGCGCGGCCTCGCGCCCATCCTCGCCGATTTTCGGCACTTTGCGCCGCAGGCTGTTCGAGCCGTTGAACCAGAGGCGTTTTCCAACTCGGTCCACGCCCAGTCCTTCAAGGTCCACCTCGCCGTCCGATCCGCCCGGCAGGTTGAAGAATTCGCTCAATGCATAGGCAGTATGATGGTCGTAATTCGTGTTGTCGGTAGTGGACAGCCGATCGAGATACGAACCCTCATCCGCGCCTAACCACAACGTCGTGCCGATCTGCTCAACCGCCGAAAGGTTGCGTGGACCCTTGGCGTGGCTGTCCTCGTCGAAGTGAAGTCGCAGATGTCCCGCCGGTTGGGCTGTAGCTCCATCCTGTGGCAAAGCTGCCTCCCTTCAAGTCAAACTCTGTTTGGCTCAGGCAACCTTGATCCAGCCGCGCCGAGCGCCTGCGGATGCCGGGTAGGTGGCGCCGTCAACCTTGAGACCCTGGCCATCGAGCAGCGTCAAACTCCCGCCGCCCTTGCGGAAAAAGCTGGCAGGCACCTGTACGTCCAGCGTCGCACCGATCGCCAGACCGCCGTCCAGTGCCACCTTGTCCTGCTTGGACGTGGCGACTGACCACTTGGAAAGGTCGACAACTTCACTGCTGGTATTGAGCAGCATCACGGCCGTGCCTTGCCCGCCGCCTTGCTTCAACCGCACGGCAACGATCTCGGCTTCTGCCGCAGCTTGCTGTTGATCGGGCAAGCGGCGATGTTGGTCGTCAAACTGGTTGGCCTCGGCTCCGGTGCTGCCCGCAATTGGCATTCCGTTCCTGTCATCCGTGTGCCAGGACTGACTCTGGAAAGCGAGGAAGATCGCCACCCAGCGGTCCGAACTGGGAAACCACATCAGAACGCCGCCGTCTTGCCACACACCATTGTCGCCGGCGTGGCCGCCAGCAACCGGATTGCCCTGGTTCATGTGAATGTCGTGCACCCCTTGGTTGGGCTTGAACTTGAACGTCTTGTCAGGCTTATTCTCAGGACCCCAGGGCTGGCCAAAGGAAAAGATCACGGCGTCCTGCTCCGACTTCGCGCGCTGAACATGAGAGTCCAGGACGGTGTTCAGGTCATTGCCATCCGATGAATCCGGGGGCAGCAGGCGCATGTCGGACGGGTCGAACAGGTTGCCGCGAATGTAGTCGAGCGCCCCGCCGTCGGGACCGGCCGGAAGGGCTGTGAAACCGTCCGCGAACTTCTTCACCGTCTCGAGCGCGGGGTGTCGAAAGTCCTCATCAATCTTGTAAAGGACGATCGACTTGTCAGCTCCGCCAGAAGTATCCGTGGATTGGATATTGACCGCGATCCGCCAAGGGGTGCCGTTCGCCATTATCATGACCTGGTAGTGCGGCGATGATTGGTCGTGCTCTTCGGCGGTGGCGACTACCTTTCCTCGCAAGACGCCGTATTTGCGCTTCGCCATCTACTTGTCTCCCCCACGAATTTATTGCTGCTGGAAATATGTGACAATAGAATGAACCACCCAGACCTTGCGAGTCTTGTTTCGTTGTCGACGATATCGAAGTGATCACGTTACTGCGAGGGGTTGTGTTCGCTCTCCGTGTCCAAACGCGCTCGGGTTCTCGCAAAGCCAATTGGTGAAGTCGACAATGCCGGAAGCGCTCCGTGGGAACCCGATACGGCTTGTCGGTCGGTGGCCCTGATTCATATGGCAAACAGAACGAGACCAGCGATCAAGCAGGTTGATCGCTTCTCGAAGCGTCTGAAGTCTCGAAGCAGGTTGATCCGGCGCCCAATATCGGGTGTGCGTGAACCGCCGCGATAGCCGATCGCTCTTTGAAATATCGACATCGAGAATGGCGGTTCCGAGCTTACCGGCAACTTGACCACCGATCATGTCGCCCTGCGCCACCCCGTGCGCGGGGTCATAGACATTGGTCCAGCGCACAGCGGCGAACGGCGCTGCAAAATGAAGCGCCCATGTTTCGGGCGTTTCGCGGAGCTGATACGAGACCAGCCGGGTTTCGCCTGCCGGCAACAATCCCGAAACTTTCGCCGCGGATATTAAGGACAGATCGAGCTCGTCCCGAAATGGCGGGCACGTCGGCAGTTCGCGCGCGCGGCAGCGCGCTTCCAGATCGTCGAGGCCGTCGGCCAGAAGGAATCCGGCGTGCGCGAGTGGACTGCCAAGCGTGACGAGATCGCTGATGAGGCAGCGCGCCGTGGTCTCCGCGGCGCATGATTCCTGCCGCAGGATGCGCCCTAGCTGGCCCTGTGCAAGCCGAAAAGCCGCGACTTTGTCGGCTGAGGCATCCTGATTGAGAGCGGCAGCCGCTGCTTCCAGAACCACGACCGCTTTGCCCTTCTCCGATGCGGGTGCGAATGCTTGCGCGCCCAGTTGCTCAGCCCAGAAATAGCTGAGCAGGTCATGGGCCAGCATGCTCCCCAGACTATGACCGACAACGACGACCCGGTCATATGAGCTTCGGTACCTGGGCTGCCATGAAGTTCACGCAAAAGCTTGAGACCGCGCTCGCGCACTGCCTTTCGGGCGGCAATGTTGTCTGGATCGGAACGCGTATATTTGACCACGCGTCCAAAACTCGCTGTGGCCTGGTGATGCATGACCGCCAGAAGCGCCGCTGCGATCGCGGCAACAACCTTCTGCGATAACCAGGCTGGGGCATGCGCCGCCCACAAGGCCTCTGGGATCAGCACGATTAAACCCAGGCCGGTGACAATCATCGCGCTTGCCCAGAGACAGAGCCAGGCCCCCCGAACATCCACCGGCACCTTCGACCACGGTCGAAATAGCAGGTATCGCACCCACGCAGTGAACTGATCCCATGTCGAACCGGAGATAAGGTCCGCCCAGTACAGTTCGTAGAAGTCAGTCCGCACGCCCTCGGGAAAGCAATCGCTGGCGCGGCTCTTGCGTGTCGTGATCCGTCGCAGCTCAAGCGAGCCGGTGCGATTGTCAGGCCGGCTCCACATCTGCCCGGCGTGTGGCATGCCGTGCACCTGCACGTCGCGATCGAGCGACCAGATGGTCTGGGCAAATCCCTTGACGGTATCCATGGGCCGCTGCTCTCCCATTCCGTGGATCAGCACATATGCCTGTCGTGCAATTTCTGCTCCGGCCCCGCGTTTTGCCGTTGCAACTCCCTCACTATCCGCCACCATTTATCCCTCCCTCAGGCCCTAGGTGTCGTTAGGCGGCGCGGCGCGGCCAAACGAGCAGCGACCCAACTCTGTCTAACGCTCCTCGAGAAACATCTTTGCGGTCTGGAACAGTAACGAGCCACTTGTGGCAACCACGTGGCCACCAGTTCTGGGGAGCGGGGGAAGTAGAAGGACGCCAAATTGCATCGACCTGCTTCCGAAGGCGCTCTTCTTCGGCGGAGGGGCTGGCGACATCCCATCCCATTTGCCACCAATCCTGGTGCTTCTCTGTTGCCCTGGCGAGGAACATTGGAAAAAGCTTCCCTGCCAGCCTCGATCTTCCGACAAGCAAGGCAAGCAGCATCATGGGGAGTTGGAAGTCGCCGGGCGCTCCGCCGGTTCCTTCGAACCTTGCCAGATCACCGCTCGCAAGCGATGCCTTGAGCAGCCGGTAGATGTCCGTAAAGCGTTTCGCGCTCCGCGGCGTCGGCAGCAGTGTGTAGAGACTCTCAGCAAACTTGGTCTCGGCCGGCGAGATCCTCAAGACTTCGGCCAGCGCAGCGACGTCGTGCGCGGTGGGCTCGGCGATAGGGATTTCGGCGTGCGGCTCTTGCGAGCTAGTGAAGCGCGCTGCGCACCTCCTCGCGATCGAAGACCGTAAGGACGCGAGCAAACGGTCGAGATTGGCGTGGAACTGCGACACTCACCAACGATCAGCTGTGCTATCCTGGTGAGCCCGAGCTGATCGAGGATGAACGGCCGCGCCGCCATCGCCATGACGGGGTTGCAAGAGCAAATAATGCGTCGTAGGTAAGCGTCATGCCCTCGGCCGAACGCTCCAGTTGAGCGACCACGTCTTCGGCGAGCGATGGCAGGGAGACGACACGCAGGATCCGAAGGACATGCCATGCGAGCTCGAAGCTGTGGGAGTTGAGTGCCGATCGGAATGCTTGGAGGGTAAGGTCATTGCCGGGATCAGCAACGATCGCGGCCAGGCCTGACACTTCACGAGCGGGATCGTCCTTGGCCAGGTTGATCGCGGTGTTGACGTAGGGAAGTTCGGCCGCGATTGTTCCAGCCAGCGCCCAAAATCGCACGGCTCGGTCTGGTTCGGAACTGGACTGCACATGCTCAAGGATCAATTCCGAGCTAGCAGAACTGCGTGGCTCGACCCAGATAAGGGCGCTGAGCATCCATGATCGCGTCGAGGCGAGCCGTTTGGGGTCCCTTACGGCGATCGCGAACTAGTTCTCCTTCGCCGGTGAGAAATCCTCCTTGATGCTGAAACGCAGCCGGCGGGCAAGCCTCGCTGGATTTGCGATCTCGCCGCGCTGCAACCGGGTCAGTAGAGCGAACCGGTCGGTGTCACCGCCGTCGACAAGAGTTTTGATGACCTCGTCATAGCGCAGCCCCTCCGGGGCCCGGATGCATCACGCTCCTTGTCCAGCGTCCCTTCCAAGACGTTCATAAGCAGCGGGAAATCGGCGGCGTCCGGGAGGATGAGATCAAACAGCCGACCCCGTTCGAATATTCCCTCAGCCCCTTGCAATGCAGACGCCGGCGGCTGTCCGACCAACGCCGCAACAACGGATTTCCCCAGGCCTTCGGCGCGCAAAGCGATATCTTGCTGCCTCGCCCCCCCAGCCATATCTGCCGAGTAGCACGACAACGACGCCGGCAGCCTCCAGTATTTCCAGCTCATTTGTTGGGGCTTGGTGGGATTCCAGATTTTCTGCCTGACTGGTTGATACCTCGCTTGCCGTCGAGAATCTGGATCTGAATAGATAGACGGAAAAACCACGCGCCTCAGCTAAACTTTCCAGCCTCTCTTCTTCTTCATTGCCCAGCAAGAAGATGTCAACTTCCCGCTCATTGGCAGCCATATATCCCCCAACAGCATCGTCATGCCTGCTACTCTTCATAACACGTTCAAGGCGCGTTGCGAGCCGGATTGAGGACTTGGAATCGATCCGGCTGAACATCCAGCACTCGAGGGCGACGCCGACCTTCGGTGAGCACCATGCCGGCATTGTGGAGCAAGTGCCACAAACCGGCGGCTCGTCGCTGACCGTGCAGCCGAGAGAGCACACTGCCGGCATTTCCAGACTGCAGATGCACGTCAGAAAGGCACCTTCGAGCGGCATTTCGAGGAAGATTTTGCTGTCCGATGTATTTTGATCGTTTCGAAAGCCGAAGTATTAGCGAATTTAGCTTATTATAATATTGCCAGGAGACGTATTTCCTATATCCTCAAAGGGCACTGCCGAGGCGCTTCTGGGTTCGGAGGGTTCGAAATGCTTGGTCGTTCTCTCTGGGACCGGGTTCCTGGCAATCTGCGGCTCGGATTGGTGCCCGTTCTCACCACCGCGCTGCTGGTCCAGTCTGGCGCCCAGACGGCGACCGTCCTTTCTTGCCTCTCGCACGGGGCCTTGTTTTGCAAGAGGCCCAATGACGATCTCTCTGTCCCCGACATCCAGGGCGTTTTGATCTTGGTAAACTTCGCGGTTGTTTTCTGGTTTGCATACCGCGCTTTGGGGGAGACCGTGGCCAAGGCAGGCCAGATCAGCCTAGACGTCAAGGTCATCGGCCTGGGAACCGCGTTCCTGAGCAGCTTCGAAATCTACGGATATGTCCTCAAAAACGCAGTCCCCGAGCGGCTTGTTTTTGTGCTCCCGATTGTCTTCTTCATCTTCATTGTGCCGTTCGTGCTGCTCCGCAAGGCGGGGTCTGACGAACCTTCTGACGACGACCGTGATGTGACCAGGCAGGCCTACTCAGCGCTGAGGGTGGTCGTTGCGGCGCTCGTCGTGTGTGTTGCAGTGACGCTCGCGGGATCGATCTATTACGTGCTGCTGAATGAGGGGCTGCATTTCGGGACGGCTGTCATCTTCAAGCCGCTGGTGATGCGCGATGATGGGTCTTCAACCCGGCGATACTTGGATTGGGCTGGCTGGCAGCGCTTTGCATCAGCCTCAGATCGGACGGCTCCAGGACGGACGTGATGCCACTTGCGGCGACGCCCGCAGGCTTGACGACATTGTTGATCGTTCCGTTGCTGATCAATGCCGCGATTGCGGTTGTTATGATCAACGACAGCAGCATCGTAAGCCTGACCGCGCCGACATCTCAGGCTTGGCAGTTGAGCCTCGCAAAGGCAGGTCTTGGATTGGTTCTAACGCTGGTATTCATGATCGCATTCTTCACAAGCAGGTGGGCCGGTTTCGGGACGGTAAGGGGAATGCTGGCCGGAGCAGTCTTCTTCTCGGTTGCCGGCACCCTTAGCGGTCTGGCAACTGCCAGTGTCCGAGCCGCCTTTGGCAATACCAGTGCTGTTGGCGTTTCGGTCGTAATGCATACCGGAGGGTTCGTGATTGCCTACTTCGTCGGTCTTTTGGCATGGCGGTCTGTACGGAGATCCTTCCCCGACCTGACCGTAGACCACGCGATCGAGTTTCGGCCTTCGACCCTGACGGAGAGCTGCATGAATTCAATCCAGACTGGCTTGCTTGGCATTGTTATCGCCGTCACCTTCACCGGCGGTCCGGTCGCCGCGCAGGAATGTGACGCCTTCGTTGGTCGCCTCGTATCGAGCGCCATCGCTCCGGAAATAGAGAAGCTGAAATGCGAGGGTATCAGCAAGGCCGGTCTGGACAAGCCGGCACACCACCTGAACAGCGTCTGTTACACTTCAAACGGCCCAACATCCGAGCTTGAGATTATTGCTGACCTGACCTGCAAGACCAGCGACAAGGCGGTGTTCAAAAGTCAAATATCGGAAACCGTTAAAGCGAAAGCCCAGGTGAATGGCGTCGACTGCAAGATAACCAACTTCAAGATCGAGACGAGCGGCGCCCTGGCGCAACTGCTGCTTGGAGCATTCAAGGCAGATGCAATTGGCCGCACAAAGCTCCAGGAGGCGCTTGATAAGGTCTGTAAGTAGCCATGTGGACGGCACTAAATCCGCGACTGAAAGGAACTGTTTCATCCAAGCCTGATCCCCCGCGATTCGCAAATAGCTCAAGAAGAAAAGGCTTTGGACAAATAGCTAGAGCCAGTAATCAAACATTCATCAAGCCGAATTAGTGAAAAACACGCCCCCCACCAAGAAATGAATTTTTTACACTTTTCCACCGTTTCATTGCCTGCGACGCTGATATGATTGCTTTCGTCCTGGCGTTACTGCAGAGAACCTTAGTGGCGGTGCCGCTGTTGCGACCCAAGCGGCGCGAAGTGTACGGCGAGCGATATTCTACGAGCGGGCCGGACTTTTTCTTTTCAGCACTCTGCTTCTTTGCTCACGCGTCAACCGGCTTTCTACTGACCCTCGGCAGGTGGCGCGCTGTCTTCCCGTCTCCAAAGGCGCTCAGCGAAAGTCTTAGGCTGGTCCTCTGGCCGTCGATAGCGTTCCTCTTGGACGGAAATTCCGAGGTGGCGATGGAAAAGGGCGATATAGTCAAGGCTATTTAAGAGATCGTCGGGCAGTCGGCCGAGCCGCTTTCCAACTTCCAGAGTTGCTCCGCCGGTGGAAATGACAGGTACCATCCGCGCCTTTGGGTGCATGTCCCGGATTAGCTCGAACTCGTCAACGATGCCCCTCATTCCACCTATGAAAACGGCCGCCGACAAATTGTAGTCCGAGAACATTCGTCTTCGCATGGCAAGAAGGCTTCGGTCACGGTGGTTGTCTACGATTTCCGTATATGTGACATTCTGAAATCGTTTGTTATCCTCAGGAAACTCATCCTCGAAATACCTGCTCTGATACAGCTTTACCCATGCTCCGTATTCGAGACCGAGGCTGTCCGATATCTCCCATATCATTGGGGTGATTGCGGGATGTCCGCCCCAAACGAGCAATCTCCTCCCGAGTGTAACATGGATCAGAGAAGACACCGCTGCAGTGATGGCCACGGTGTCGGCGGTCTTTGCATATTCAGGTCCGCGCCTCGGGTCGGGAATGCTTGCTGACAGGAAGATGGCGTTGTTGTCGCTCAAGGCCTTGCCTCCCAGGCCGCGAAGGTCCAACCCGCTTCGACAACTTTTATAGCGCGTACGCTACTGATATTCTCGTCTAGCCACTTCAAGTGGGCCATCCAGATGTCCCGAATACCCACATGGTCATAGACAAGGACTGGCATCCCGCCATGCTCGTATCGGCGAGCTTTGTCTGCCACATCGTTCAATAGCTCTGCGGTCGGTATCCCAACAATAGGGTAAGCCCACAGTTTGGTGTCATCGGGCAATCGCACCGCAACAGCGCGATGGGCGCCAACGCCTTCAATGCTACCGCCGATCTTGGTCACTTCAGCCCAAAGCTTGCCGGTAATGGACATGTAACGAGAAGCTATGCTCCTACTCCGCAGCGCCTCAACCGCGAGCGCAATCTGGTTAGCAACGCCTTCAATGATGGGCCCATCGCCGCCACTCAACTCCGCCCTATCCAAATAGATTGTTTCGGCGAAGTCCATTTGTTTGTCCGGCGTATGTTCCGGCCATACGACCCGGAGCACGTGTATCTCCTTCGCCCGGGCTCGTCCCAACTCCTGACGCGTCCATTTGCTTTCAAAGTATGTGGGCGTATCCAGCATGACCAACACATCTGAATCGCACAAGCGATGCCATAATACGTCCTGGAATGGTTCGCCCGGACGGATGTCGTGAGTGTCTAGGAAAACGTCAAAACCTCTTTCGCTGAGCAAATCGTGAAGTTGGACTGCCGCGCTTCGAGCTTCGATACGCCGGTAGCTCACGAAAACTCTACGTTGCCGCCGTAGCAATCCAATGCATTCAAGCAAAGCGACGGCCAACTCGTCCATATGACGATCATCGTTTCTACGGCGCAATCCATTAGCGCCCCTTAAGAATTCGGGGACGAGCGTTGCGAAATCGCCTTTCGCCGGAATGGTAGGAATGATGGGCACATTATCCGCGATTGCGCGGCGGACGACATCTTGTCCGACCAGGTCCGGATTTCCAAAGTATGCCGCTGCGCTAGCCGCGTTACGTTCCCGCTCATCAAAGCCGCTGCCCAAGCGTACGGCAACACCTCGGCCAACGCTTAAGCCGAAATCACCAATGAGTGCCGTTATGGTATCGACGAGAGATTTATATTCGCCCTCGGAAATGTCGCCCAACAAGCCTATTTCGTACAGGTTTGGGGCCGATACGGTCGTTGGCAAAGTGTCCGCCATCAGTTGTTTGCTCGAACCCGAATAGCTTCCTCAATCCACTCCTCGATATTGTCCGCGATGGACGCATAGACCGCTTTGCTGTCCGCTCCCGAGGGCGTTTTCAGCGGAGCGATTCCCGCTAACGTTTTCTGAGAACCCGCAAAGTTTACTTTCTCGAATGGACTCTCGCCGGCAAGCGACGAGTTGCCGTCCACGTCAAGCAGGCGGTTGATGCGGATGCCTAAAACGCCACGCTTGTCATTCCACGCCTTCGCTATTTCATGGATGACCCACGGGCGTTTGTAAGTTTCCGCACCAATCAAAACTATAGCGCATGTCTTTCCATGCATCTGATCGGCAATCCATTTCTCAATGGCTGCGTCACCCTTTCGCTTTACGGCCTCCCAATCGTTGGCGGAATATAGCGATTGACCTTGCAGCGCGTTGATATTTCGAACTTGTTGGGTTCTCCAAAAATCATTGTCGAAATGAAAGCTAAAGAAAACGTGGCGTGCCAAATATCCCTCCTAAAAGCAGCGCAAGAAGTCTGAAAGATAGCTCTCCCTTATGTAGATGGTCGAGCTCATTCTGTTGCGATCATTGAATTCGCTGTGGACAGATCGCGGTCATGTTGGAGAGCATACATCGATGCGACAGGCGCGATACGCGAAGGCCGTGTGCCCGTCGCATCTTGAAGAAGGCGGACCGACACCTTGTTAGAAGCAGCGGAAAGAAGACAATGCAGGTGAAGTTCGTTACTCCTTTCACAATCGCCCGCCGGCAAGTTCGTCACTCTCAGGCAATCCAATTCCAGACGTCCGTTCACCGAGCAATTGTTGGCGGCTTCGCATGCGATGGGCTTCTCGGCTAAAAAGCAGCAGCTGATCGGTGACTGCATCGTTACCTCCCCAAAGGGTATCGTTGCGCGGTTACGGAGCGCCTTAACTCCGCTGTTTCGCCGGACGCGGGAGGAAAAGGCCGCCTGTCCAAGGTGAGTCAGCCGGCCTTGCTGGCGTGGAGATGGAGAATGAAGCGGGTTAGGTCACCGAACGCTTCGCCACGCCATCCTTGATGGCCCATATCTACTGTCTGATACGGCTGAAGCTCCAATGGAAGGGATGCGTGGTTCCCTTGTATGACGATTGGTACAATCTGGCAGCCTGTCGCCATGCGTGCCAAGATTTTTTGTTTCTCCTTTCCAACCCAGTCTCGACCGTCGCGCCACTTCTCGATGTAGAGTGGAGTGCATAGGGGAACTACAACGTCGGCTCGCTCAATCTCCAGATTGATTTCGGTTGGAACGTGTCCGCCTTTAAGGCGATCCCTGTCAAACCAGACGTCAAAGCCATGCGCTCTGAGCTGGAGAACGAGTTGCTCAATCCACGGCTTATGTTCGCTTTCAGCGGCATAGGCGATAAAAACGCGAACTGGGCGGTCGGTCTCGGAGAGGTTTGCCCTTGCTATCCCAGAATTTGTCTGGCGAATACGAAGATGCGTATGGGTCGATACATGATATAAGAATGTACCTAGCAAGGCTCGAGCGGAACCCACCTGGAACCGCCGAGGCTGCCAGATTTGAATTCTGGTGTAATAATTCTGATCGGAGCTAAGCCGTTTCGGTATTTCGGGAACCTGGAAGGAAAATGAGAAGTCCTGATATGATCCAGCGACCACATTTTGAACAATCAGCGTGTGGTTTTTATTTATTCGATGTTTCGCATCGCTGTCAAATAAAACCCGATATGGTGAAATTTTGACCTGAGACCCTGAAGCTCCTCCAGTTTTTGGTAGAGTCCGTCCCGACCAAGGAGACGGACGAATGAAGCGTTCACGGTTCACGGAAGAACAGGTCATCGCGATTTTGAAGGAGCAGGAGGCGGGAATGAAGACCGCCGATGTCTGCCGCAAGCACGGGATCTCGGAAGCGACTTTCTACAAATACAAGGCCAAGTTCGGGGGTATGGATGTTTCCGACGCCCGCAAGCTGAAGGCTTTGGAGGAGGAGAACGCCAAGCTGAAGAAACTGCTGGCCGAGCAGATGCTGGACAATGCCATCCTGAAGGATGTCGCTGCAAAAAAATGGTGACGCCCGATGCCAAGCGATGCGCTGTGGCCCACGCCTGCGAGCAGCATGGGGTGAGCCAGCGTCGGGCGTGCAAGGCTCTTTTCGTCGATCGCTCGAGCGTTCGCTACATAAGCATCCGGCCGGATGATGACGTCTCTCGAGCTGCGATGAAGGCGGTGGCAGCCGAACGACGCCGCTTCGGCTACCGGCGCATCCACATCATGCTTGAACGGCAAGGGATCGTGATGAACCAGAAGAAGCTGCGGCGGCTTTACCGGGAGGAGAAGCTCCAGGTCCGCAAGCGTGGCGGCCGCAAGCGGGCCTTGGGAACGAGAAGGCCGATGATCGCGCCGGGCCGGATGAACGAGCGCTGGAGCCTGGACTTCGTTAGCGACGCCTTCACGGATGGCCGGCGGTTCCGGGTTCTGGCTGTCGTCGACGACTTCACGCGGGAATGCCTGGCTCTGGTCGCGGATACGTCGCTGTCGGGCACCCGCGTCGTCCGGGAACTGGACGCCGTCATCGCCCGCCGCGGCAGGCCTTGCACGATCGTTTCGGACAACGGCACCGAACTCACATCGATGGCCATCCTCAAATGGTGCCAGGAGAGCGGCGTCGAATGGCATTACATAGCGCCCGGCAAGCCGATGCAGAACGGATTCGTGGAGAGCTTCAACGGCCGGTTTCGCGACGAATGCTTGAACGAAACGCTGTTCTCCACCCTCACGCAAGCGCGGACAGCAATCGATCTATGGAAGGAGGACTACAACCGGAGCAGACCACATTCAGCCCTGGGCAACATCACGCCCATCGAATTCGCCATGAAAATGGCGCTGGAAAAACAGGCCGCATGAGGCCAGAAATGAAACTCCGGACTCTCCATTGAACTGGAGGGGACAAGGGTCTCAGGTCAATTTCCTTAAAATCATCTAGAGCAAAATCTGATCGGTTTGCAACGGGATCATAGATCTGGAACGTCACGTACACAGATCCTTGCCGAGAGCTCTTGTTTAGGATTCTCCCATTCGCCGAGACGAAGTCACCTACCGAAACTTCGCGCACATTGTAGTCGAAGTCGACAAGTTCGAAACGATAGCGCCAGGCAAGAAGGCTTTGGCGGCTAAGCGTTAACATTCCGATTAGGGGTAGCGGACCACGCGCCCAGCGTCTTATCGACGGAGACCCAAGTTTAAGGACTCTCGGCCTTTCTTGTGCCGACGCAATTGCCGTTTGGTGATATCTGATCTTGCTCATGACGATTTTTGCATTCTCACTCTCAACATCTGTTCCTAGTCTGGTACTGAGTAAGGCTGTCTGACCGTCAAGCTGCCTTCGTTGATATTTCGAGGCCCGCCGTGACCGGAATGGCACTGAATAGGCTTTGCAAGCATCATTGCCAATACATCTGGCTGATCCTCTGATCAAAGCCTCGATATCCGTCATCTATTACAAACAGATGTCACCAAGGGGGCCGTCTGGGGCGGGCCTTGGAGTGCGCTGGCCACCTTACACCAGCGTCGGTCTGCAGGAGCGTTTTGACTTCCTCGTGCGCGTTGAGCATTCCGAGTTCCTCCGCGATCGCAGCGCTCGGTAGGTCGCCTACCAGAAGCGCAGTCGAAGTTAAGCAGGGGCGACTGTAAGTTCGGTTTAAGCAATGCTAGTCTCTAACTGCCGAGAACGCGAAGCCGCCCAAATCCAGACTGGCCGCGATATGCCACGAATGCATTCTTGCTCTTACGATGTGCGCAGCCCTGGCATCTTGTATTGCTGTCGAGCTTAAAGCCTTGCGGAGTGGACACTAACTCAGGCATCTCGACGTTTGATGATAAGACGTACCCGTCATATTCGCCGCAGCAATCCCATACGGCGCTTCTCGCCGGGGGCCGTCGGTCCCGCGTCCCGCCTTTGGCGGCGCTATGCTGACATGGGGTAATTGCGGCGATGCTAGATTCTTCGCCGTCAGTGATTCTCATGGAGGCCAACATGGACCAATTTGTTGGGTTAGACGTCTCGCAGGAGATGACCCACCTGTGCGTTATCGGCAGCGACAGTAAGCTTGTCTGGCAAGGAAAGTGCCTATCGACGCCAGAAGACATAGCCGGAAACATCAGATCCAAAGCACCCGATGTTCTACGCATTGGGCTCGAAAGCGGTCCCCTGTCCACCTGGCACTGGCACGCGTTGAAGGCGATGGGGCTACCGGTGCTGTGTCTTGATTCCCGCCATGCGCAGGCGACCATGAGTGGCCAGATAAACAAGACCGACAAGAATGATGCATATGGATTGGCCCAGATCGTCAAGGCGGGCTGGTATCGGGAGGTCGGGGTAAAGAGTCTCGACGGCCACGCGGTCCGCTCGATGCTTGGAGCGCGAGCTCAACTTGTAGGAATGCGGGTAGAGGTCACCAACCAGATCAGGGGCATCCTCAAAACTTTTGGCGTCGTTCTGTCAAGACGAACGGGCGAGCCGTTCGAACGGCTCGTGGATGAGGCGTGCGACAATAGCGACCCCATGCTCAATCAAACCGTGCGGTCGATGCTGTGCGTCCATTCCGGCCTGAAGGAGCAGATTCGGCAGCTTGACCGCCAACTGATGAGCCGTGCTCGAGGGAGTGCTGTGTGCCGGCAGCTTATGGCCATTCCTGGCGTGGGCGTCCTCACGGCCCTTGCGTTCGTGACAGCGGTCGATGATCCGTCCAAGTTTGCGAAATCCAGAAGCGTTGGCGCGTACTTCGGCCTGACACCGCGGTGTTATCAGTCGGGTGAAATCGATCGCAACAGGGCATCTCAAAATGCGGAGACGGTCTTGTCCGTACCTATTTATTTGAGGCCGCCGGCACACTCCTGACAAGGGTCGAGAAGTGGTCGGCGCTCAAAGCCTGGGGCCTCCGGATCGCCAAGCGGAGCGGCTTGAAGAAGGCAAAGATCGCCGTGGCACGAAAGCTAGCAGTAGTCATGCACCGCATGTGGGTGGATGGCGTATCCTTCCGATGGTCGGCCGCTGGTCGGAGGCGGTCGCATGAAGATGGAGGTGAACCCGAAGAAATCCGTCGCTCGACGGTAATCTTGTCCCTTGATGCGTCCGAGTGCCAATGGGCTGCCTGAACGGGCAAGATTCATCAGCTCCAATCTGCCGTTCATCCGGACATGGGCAGTCATGCAAATGGAGAACATCGGCTTCGCCCGCATGAATTGGAGGACGCTCTTCTACGACAGTTCGGAGGGCTTCGATGTTGTCGGCCGTTCCATCGACCTTGTGAGAAGCCGCGGCATCGACGCCTGGCTCTATAATTTCCCGCTGTGCACCGTCCCGGAGCCATACCGCCATCTGGCACCGGCCACGATCTCTGACTGGAAGCGTGCCTACCGGGACGAGTGCTACGGATGCTCGTTGAGAACTCGGTGCGGGGGATTTTTCGAGTGGCATCCAGCGAACCACGGATACGGGAATTTGGGGGCTATCCAATGAAGAAGCGACTTTTTGCCATACCGTCGCTGCTGGCGGCGGGATTCTTACCAGCCAATGCACAGGCGCTGCCGGCCAAACCAACGTTGGACTGCGATCTCGGCAAGACGAAATCTCTCTTCGATATCTTCAAGCTCGATCATTTGTATACGCTGGCTGGGCATCGGAGCCACAGCAGCCATAGTTCTCACTCGAGCCATAGGTCAGCGACAGGCGGCTATTCCTATATCCCACCAGCACCGAGCGAACCCGCTCCACTGTATAGCGCGCCCTCCACGTCCGCGCCGACCTACCAGGCGCCCGCTGTGGCGCCGGCTCCGGCACCGCTGAAGACACTTCCAGGCAACGCCTACAAATTTAGGGAGATCGTCCAGGAGGTTCAGTTTGCCTTGCTCGCGTTCGGTTATTACAGCGGCGATATAGACGGCGAGATGAATCCTGAGCTGAGAGCCGGGCTACTGCGCATGCAGGCTGACTACTCTCTGAAGGTAACCGGGACGATCACTCCCGAGACGCTAACGGCGCTGAGGATTGAAGCCAGATAGGGGCTCCTATCGCGTAGGGGCAAAGCACGACTGTGCAGGAGCGTTGCTTGGTGCCTCGGCCGCCCGGCCGAAGCATCGCCCATTCGGCCTTGCCGTATGCTACCCCGACTTGAGTCGAGTAGGAGTAGAGGGTATCGGACACTCAAAAGTGGCCGATCTTGTCGCTAACAGACTGCAGTAAAAGCAAATCTGACGCTTCCCCTAATTTCGCAAATGTCAGCTTTTTGGCGCAACTATCTGGACGGCCGACAAATAGGATGAGCGAGATTGCATACGGTTTTAATGCTGACAGAGGGGTTGTGCTATGTTCTCTTTGTGTTCTTATGTCGCGGCTTGGCGCTGATGAGTCGCCGTTCGGCTGGAGTTGACGCAATGAAGCACGTCGAAGGCCGTTAACTTCCGACGATTACAATGCGCTGCCCATGGAACGTTGTGGATCGAACAGAGCCTGGAGATTTTCTTCGATACAGGTCTGAATGACGACGTTAATGTTGAAGATGCCGACCGCGGGGTCGCGCCGAAGGGAGAATATGACCACTGCTCGCCACATCGTTGCGCTGCTGCGGAGCCATATCGACGGAGATGAAGAACGCTTCCTCTCGGTGGCGACGCAGCTTGCTGCCCATGAGGCGCGGCAGGGGCACGGGAAGCTCGCGCAAGAACTTCGTGAGCTGATCGACGCGGCAAAGGGTAAGGGCGCCAACGTTGCGCGTCGGGGTGCTGGTCCTGTTCCACTCGCGCAGCCCAAGGGCGAACTCAGTAGCCTGCTGGCAGCGCGGTATTCGGATATTCGCCTCTCCAGCATGGTGCTTGGACCAGACCTTCGAGAACGCCTTGCACGAGTCACAACGGAGCAGCGCCAGCAAGAGCGTTTGCGGGCGCGGGGCCTCGCGCCGCGTCGAAAGCTGCTCCTTGTAGGCCCGCCTGGTTCGGGAAAGACCATGACGGCCAGTGCTCTCGCAGGGGAGCTGAAGCTGCCGCTTTTTACGGTCCTGTACGACGGTCTCATCGGCAAGTTGATGGGCGAGACTGCGACGCGGCTACGTCTCGTGTTCGATGCAATCGCGGTCCTGCGAGGCGTGTACTTCTTCGACGAGTTTGATGCGATCGGATCGCAGCGCTCTGGGCCGAATGACGTCGGCGAGATTCGTCGTGTTCTGAACTCGTTTCTGCAGTTCCTCGAAAATGATGACGGTCCGGGCTTGATCATTGCCGCAACCAACCACCCCGAGCTGCTCGACAAGGCGGTGTTCCGGCGTTTCGACGACGTGATCGCGTACGATTTTCCGAGCCCCGACATTGCGCGGGGAATTCTTGAGTCTCATCTGACCGGATTTGAGCTCAGGGATTTAGAGTGGGCGCCGATTTCGGATGCGGCATCCGGATTGAGTCAGGCCGAAGTGTCACGCGCTGCCGATGAGGCGGCGAAGGTCGCGGTGCTCGCTGAATCGAATGAGATCAACACATCGACGCTGCTCTCGAGTCTGGCGGAGCGCAGAGCCGCCACAAGTTGAGGTAGTTTCCGCGAAATGGCCCGAGCACCACGCAATAGGCCGCACTTTCATGTCGAGGGCGGCGGCCAGGCAGAACCCTACACGTCACCGCGACTGGTCATTACCGGACTGCCGCCTGCGCGCGTGAGAGCAACGCACGCGCAGAAGCTGGAAAGGGCGATCGGAGCCGCCGTCGGTGACGCCCGCCGCAAGCTTGCAGCGCGTGATGAGGCGATCGCCGAGGGAGAAAAGGGTTTCTACCTGGAATTCGAGATTCCGGCGGCAGAACGAGCGGCCGTTGAAGGGCTTGAGAACCGGCCCGCTGCGATCGAGTTGGTGGCTGTCCGACCGGTTGCCGATGGCGATGAGACGGTTTCGGCGACCGTGTTCGTGCCGGAGCGCTCTGCTGAGTTTTTCTCGCGCAAGATCACGGCGTACCGCGATGAGAACACCAAGACGGGCAAGCCCAAGAACGAAGCGCTCGTCGCCCGCATAGTGGACATCCGGCTTGCGGTGGTCCGTTCGCTTTTTACTGATGACGTCGCGTTGTTTCCTCAAGCCGGTCGCCAAGCCTGGTGGGAGGTGTGGGTTCGCGACGGTCGTCTCGAGACGCTTCGGCGTGTAGCCCAGCGGCTCGACATCGCTTTGAAGGCTCACGCGATCAGCTTCCCGGAGCGCGATGTCGTCCTGGCGCTCGCGACCGAGGAAATGATGGCACGTCTGGTGGAGAATTCAGACGCCGTCGCGGAGCTTCGCTTGGCGATGGATACGCCCACGCTGTTCCTGGAAATGCGACCTGTCGAGCAGGCGGATTGGGCAGGCGAACTCGTCGACCGCGTCGACGGTCCCGATGCGCTGGCGCCGGCCGTTTGTCTTCTCGACAGTGGCGCAACCCGGGCTCATCCATTGATCGAGCCCGGCTTGGACGCTGCCGATCAACACGCGTATGAGGACGCGTGGGGCGTGGGTGATAGCGCATTCTGGAATGGGCACGGCACGGCGATGGCTGGCGTCGCGCTATACGGCGATTTGGAGGCAGCGCTTAGCCGCGGCGATGAGATCGATCTGCGGCATCGGCTCGAAACTGTGAAGATCCTGCCGCCTGTGGGTCAGAATGATCCCGAGCTTTACGGCGCAATCACTGGAGTTGGTATCGGAAAAGCTGAGGCGAGGGCTCCGCGGCGGCGGCGTGTCTTTTGTCTTGCCGTAACGAGCGAAGTGGGCCTTGGGCGCGGTCGGCCGTCGTCGTGGTCGTCGGCCATCGATCAGCTCTGCTACGGCGGTGGTGATCGCCGACGGCTGATGGTGCTTGCAACTGGAAATCTACGCGGGGACATCGTTCCCGAGGCCTATCTTGATCGGAACGATCTGGAAGAGGTCGAGAGCCCTGCGCAAGCTTGGAACCCGTTGGTCGTGGGGGCCTACACCGACAAGATCGCGATAACGCATCCCGACTATAGCGGGTGGGAGGCGGTCGCTCCCGCGGGAGACTTATCGCCGGCCAGCCGCACGTCGGGTATTTGGGAGCGGCAGTGGCCGATCAGGCCAGACGTTGTCTTCGAGGGCGGCAACTTTGCCCATGATGGCGCAAATCCGGCGTCGGCGATCGATGACCTTCAACTGATCACCACGCATTATCGGCCGCAGATGCGTCTGTTCGAGACGTTCGGGGATACGAGCGCTGCGGCGGCGCTCGGCTCTAATCTTGCGGCTGGCGTGCTGGGCGCTCGCCCCGAACTTTGGCCAGAGACGGTGCGCGGGCTCCTCGTTCATTCCGCTGAATGGACGCCAGCAATGCGCGCGCGCTTCGACGCCGCCGCATCTCAAATTCAGAAGATGGCGATGCTGCGCCGCTATGGTTGGGGCGTACCTGATCTCGGTCGCGCATTGTGGAGCGCGACGGACGACGCGACCTTGATGGTCGAGGACGCGTTGCTGCCATTCCGGCGCGACGGCTCCGTCGTCAAAACGCGCAACATGAATTTGCATCAGTTGCCATGGCCTCGCGACGAGTTGCTGGCGCTGGGCGATCAAGACGTCGAGTTGAGGCTGACCCTGTCTTATTTTGTCGAGCCCAATCCTGGCGAAAGAGGTTGGACACGCAGGCATCGATACGCTTCGCACTCGCTGCGATTTGCTGTCAAACGTTCGCTGGAAAGCCTCCAGCAGTTCCGGCAGCGGATCAACAAGGCAGCAGAGGCAGAGGAAGCTGGGCAGGCTGGTGTCGCCGCAGGGGGCGATGATTGGGTTCTCGGGCCGATCCGAGACCGCGGTTCGATTCACTCAGACGTCTGGCGCGGAAGTGCTGCCGAGCTCGCTGATCGCGATGCGATCGGTGTTTTCCCCGTGAGCGGATGGTGGAAGGAAAAGCCGGCGTTGCAACGGTGGGATCGGTCCGCGCGATATTCGCTTTTGGTTTCGGTTCGTGCTCCCGGTGCGAACATCGATATCTACACACCGATCGCCAATCAGCTCGCCATCCCGATTCCCGCCGGATAGCAAAGGCGGTGCTGTGACAACGGCGACAGATTTGCGCGCTAAAATTTCTGGCATTCTTCATCCAATGACTCACGCCCTGCTCGATGTAGAGCCGAAGCGCATTGGAGGGCTGGAGATTCCCCGGGGGGAGGGACTTTCGAAAAATCAGCGGATCGATGCTGCGCTCGACCAGCTCTCCGAAAGGGAGATGGCGCAGTTTGCGCTGAAGCTTGCTGAGGAACGCGGGGACGTCGGCCTGGACGAGGCTGGTCGCAAGGTTCTGGAGACCAGCGAGCGACCGTTGACCCGCATCACGCGTCGTGATGTGGCGCGCGTGTTTGGAGATGATTTGTCTGGCGAGGCCGACCTGCTCGAGTTGGTGGGTCGATACTTCGTTATTGTCGACCCTTGGGAGGAAGCGTTTGGGGGCTCTGGGAAGAGCCTTCGGGACAAAATCGACCGTCACATGGTGAGAAACCCCGGTGACTGGTCGGTAGAACTTCTCTTCGGGGAGATTGGCGCCTTTGACTGCTCTCGGGCACGGTTCGCTGCCCTGCTTCAGGAAGCCGTGCACCCGCTGGCTCGCTCAGGAGAGGAGCAATTAAAAACCGTTGCCGCGCTAAATAAAGTGTTGGCGCGGGACGGCTACGAGCTGGCGGCAGATGGCGAGGAGTCGGGGCACCCGATCTATGCGTTCCGGCCAATCGTCCGTGGCGTAGAGGGACGCCCTAAGAATTTGATCTTTGCGTCGCGCGGGCCGAAGCCGGAACTTGGTTTTGCGGACGCCATCAACAACGACATCGTCATCCTCTCTGGGGAGGAAAGCTGCCTGGTTTACGACCGGCCGATCGGCAACAACGGGGTATTGTGGTCCGACTTGGTGACGTGGTGGTCTGAAAAGCAAGTAGGCAGCGACGCCGTCGGTCTCGGAAAGCGTCTGCAAGAGTCTCTCGCGTCCGCGGCCGAGAAGAAGCTGTTCGCGACTTATTTCAAAGCTTATCGAACCGCTCTAGGCGACGCTCTGCCCGCGCTGCTGCCGCAGGTCTATCTCCACTACGATCCGGCTGTCGTGAAAACGCTACGGCACCGTCTTCCTCTGCCACGCCAGCGCATGGATTTTCTTCTCCTGCTTCCTGGCCGTCAGAGGATCGTGATTGAAGTGGATGGCAAGCACCATTTCTCTGAGGGCGAGATGCCGTCCCTGAAGGTGTACAGCGAGATGGTGTCGGCCGACCGCGAGTTGCGGCTGGCCGGGTACGAGGTTTACCGATTTGGCGCCAATGAATTGGTCGGTGACGGAGCCGAAAAGGTGATCCAGGACTTGTTCGACAAGCTGTTTCGCTTGCATCGAGTGAATGCGGGCTAGGTGGATGGTGATGGTTTCAATGGCGTCCGATTTGCCCGCGTTCTCGCCCGATCCGCTCCGCGGTGACCGGACGAGGGGTGGTCGAATATGGCCTCACGGCATCCTCCTCCTGCAAGGCCATGAACTCAGCAGTCCCGTTGCCGGATTTGCAGCATGGAGGGAGGGATTCGAAGACGCCTTATGCGTCTGCAAGTTGGACCAAGGCGCCCAAATGCTCATCTATTTCTGTGGGGATATCTGTGGGGTAGGCATCTTACAGATTGCCTAACCCATTGTTTTTTCTGGTCGGAGTGGCAGGATTTGAACCTGCGACCCCCTCGTCCCGAACGAGGTGCGCTACCAGACTGCGCTACACTCCGTGACCAGTCGGCGGGCTTATAGCCGCCACACTTCATTCCTGCAAGCGGCAATGGCAGCACTTCTGTCGCATTTCGTCAGCTTTCCTCACGGGTATGGCTGGCATCGCGGCGCACACCCGATCGGACTAACACCGTCTAGGGCTTGTGTGCTAGCAACCGGCCACCACAGCCTTCTGCACGCGAGTCCCCAATGAGCCAGCGCATCGTCAGTTTTGTCATGAGCGGCGGCGTCGGCTCGCGGCTCTGGCCGTTGTCGCGTGAGGACAATCCGAAGCAGTTTCACGATTTTTCGGGCGATGGCTCCATGCTGGCCAAGACCTTGCGCCGCCTGGCGGCAAGGCCCGACGGTCAAACTCCGATCTTCCTGATCGCCTCGGAGCGCCACGCCGAACGCGTCCATGCCGATCTCGCCGGCCTCGATCTTGCCGGCGGCGGTCCGCTGTTCGAGCCCACAGGGCGCAACACCGCCGCTGCAGTGGCCCTTGCAACGCTGCGCACTCTGTCCGAATTCGGCGATAGCCTGGTGCTGGTGGTGCCCTCGGACCACGAAATATCGACGGCAGGGCAATTCTGGCAAAGCGTCGAGGCAGGCGCCGAGGCGGCGCGCGCCGGCCGGCTCGTGGTGTTCGGCATCAAGCCGACACAACCCGAAACCGGCTATGGCTATATCGAGGTCTCCGCCGAGAAGGGCGGGGTATCAGACGTTTCGCGCTTCGTCGAAAAGCCGGACTTGGCGACCGCGCAGGGTTATCTCGAAGCCGGAAACTTCTATTGGAACACTGGCATCTTTCTGTTTCGCGCCGCTGCCATGCGCGACGCTTTCGCTGTGTTCCAGCCGGACATCTGGCAGGCGACAGAAGCGGCCTACAAGGCGGCGACATCGGATCTGTCCGGCCTCTATATGCCGCTTGAGCTCTACGCGGCCATCCCGTCCAATTCGATCGACTATGCCATCATGGAGCGGGCGAGGGACATCGCGATGGTGCCGGCCGGCTTTCGCTGGAACGATCTCGGTTCCTGGCAGTCGCTGCTCGATGTCGGCCCTGCCGATGCCCAGGGTAATGTCATTGTCGGCGATGTCGTCGCCATCGATTGCGAGAACTCCTACATCCGCAGCGACGGCCGCCTGCTGTCGGCGATCGGCATGAAGGACGTCGCCATCGTCTCGACCGCCGATGCCACTTTCGTCGCCCCGGTCAGCCACAGCCAACATGTCAAGAAGGTGGTCGAGCAGCTCGAGAAATCGGGCCGGCTGGAAACCCGGTTCACCCCAGCGCATGACCGCGTCATCGAAAGCGGCGCCTGGCGGCGGCGCGTGCACCACTGGCTGTTCCAGGAAACCTTGCCGCTGTGGTCGACATCGGGCGTCGACGAGCGCCATGGCGGCTTCCATGAAGCGCTTGGCTTCGACGGCGCCCCGCTGATGAAGCCGAAGCGCATGCGCACGCAGGCCCGTCAGGTCTATGCCTTCGCGGTTGCCAAGGAGCGCGGCTGGACTGGCCCGGCCGAGCGGCTGATCGCGCATGGCATCGACTTCATGGCAGGGAAGGGCCGCACCGAACGCGGCGGTTGGGTGCGCACGCTGAATGTCGACGGCGCTGTCGCCGACGCCACCGAAGACGCCTACGATCATTCCTGTGTGCTCTTGGCGCTGGCGCATGCGCATATGTCAGGCAATTCCGATGCCTTGCGGCTCGGCGAGGAAACCTTCGCCTTCCTCGACGCCCATCTCGAGGATCATCGCATGACCGGCTTCCTCGAGACATCGGCCGGAGAGGGTGAGCGGCGCTCAAATCCGCACATGCATTTGCTGGAGGCCTTCCTCGCTTGGTATCAGGCGACCGGCGAGCGCGCCCATCTGCGCCGCGCGGCTCGCATCATCGACCTCTTCCGCAGCCATTTCTTCGACGCCGAGAGCTGGACGCTCGGCGAATATTTCGACGCCGAATGGAAGCCGTCGGCCGGCGAGAAAGGGGGCTGGACCGAGCCCGGCCATCATTTTGAATGGGCGTCGCTCCTGGTCGATTTCGCCGAACGCAGCGGCCAGGCCGAACTGAGCGGCTTCGCCAGGAAACTTTACGCGTCGGCCACCGCCAACGGCCTGAACCGGGCTACCGGCCTTGCCTATGGCGCCGTCTCCAGGCAGGGCCTGCCGCTCGACCTGATATCGCGCAGCTGGCCGCAGGCCGAAGCCATCAAGGCGGCGATCGCGCTGGACGGCTCGGGCGGTCCTGACCTGAAGCCCGAGATCGAAGCCCGTGTCGGCCGGCTGTTCCGCTGGCACATCGATCCCGCGCCGCTCGGCCTGTGGATCGACCGTATCGACGAACGCGGCCGCTCACTGGCGACCGACGTGCCGGCCAGCATCTTTTATCACCTCGTCTGCGCACTGACGCAGTATCTGGATGGGACGGGCAAAGAAGGAGGCTTAAGCTCGGCTCAATAAGGACTCGGCACGTCCCCGGTCTCGACATAGATCGACTTGAGCTGCGAATAGAGTGCCAGTGCCGCCAGCGAATTCTCGCGGCCAATGCCGGACTGCTTGAAGCCGCCGAAGGGGATTTCCACCGGGGTCAGATTATAGGCATTGATCCAGCAGGTGCCGGCCTGCAGTTCGGCGATGACGCGGTGGGCACGCGGCAGGTCACGGGTAAAGACACCGGCGGCGAGGCCGAATTCGGTGTCGTTGGCGCGGTCGATCACCTCGTCCTCGCCGTCGAATTTCAGCACGCTCATGACAGGTCCGAAAATCTCTTCGCGGGCGATGCGCATCGTGTCGGTGACGCCGGTGAACACCGTCGGCTCGACGAAGAAGCCGCCGTCAAAACCTTGCAGCGACGGCACATTGCCACCGCAGGCCAGAACAGCGCCGTCCTGCTTGCCGATCCCGATATAGCCGACCACCTTCTCATGCTGTGCCTTGGAGACCAGTGGCCCCATCTGCGTCTCGGGATCGAGCGGATCGCCGATGCGGATTTTCTTCGTCCGCTCGACAAGCCGCTCGATGAAGCGGTCATGAATGCCGCTCTGCACGAAGACCCGCGTCCCGTTCGAGCAGATCTGGCCGGTGGAGTAAAAATTGCCGAGCATGGCGCCGCCAATGGCGTTCTCGATGTCGGCATCGTCGAAGACGATCAGCGGCGACTTGCCGCCGAGCTCCATCGTCGCGTGCTTCATCTTCGAGCCGGCAAGCGACAGCACCTTGCGCCCGGTCGGCACCGAGCCGGTGATCGAAACTTTTGCGACGACGTCGTGGCCGACGAGGCCCGCGCCAACATCGCCATAGCCCTGCACGACGTTGAACAGGCCGTCGGACAGGCCGGCCTCGCTGTAGATTTCGGCCAGCGCCAGCGCTGACAGCGGCGTGTTTTCCGATGGCTTGAAGACCATGGCGTTGCCCATGGCGAGCGCAGGGGCGGATTTCCAGCCGGCGATCTGGATCGGGTAGTTCCAGGCGCCGATGCCGACGCAGACGCCAAGCGCCTCGCGCCGTGTGTAGGCGAAGGGACCGCCGAGATCGACGGCCTCGCCATTGTAGGCGGCGACCGCGCCGCCGAAATATTCGAGGCAGTCCGCGGCCGATGGTGCGTCCGCCACCAGCGTCTCCTGGATCGCCTTGCCGGTGTCGAGCGTCTCGATGCGGGCGAGGTCGGCGTTGCGGGCGCGCAGAATGTCGGCGGCGCGGCGCAGGATTCGCCCGCGCTCGACCGGCTTCAGCCGCGCCCACGCCGGCTGCGCGGCCCGCGCGGCCTCGATGGCGAGTTCCAGCACATTCGGCGTCGCCGAGCGCAGCATGGCGATGGTCTCGCCGGTTGCCGGATAGATGACCGGCAGCGGCGCCCCTTGCTCATCGTCGATATAGCGTCCGTTGACATAGTGCGATGCCGTGGGCTGGGCGCGCATGGTGGTCTCCGAATGTCTGCGCCCCAAAAATGGGCGGCTCAATCTAGGGACGGCTCAATCTGTCGGGTGGATCATGCTCTATCTGTCCGACGCCTGCCAGCGCGGATTGATCCATGGCTCCTGGTTGGACGGCGCCAGCGGCGTGCGGCCAAGAATGTGGTCGGACGCCTTCTCGCCGGTCATGATCGACGGCGCATTGAGATTGCCGTTGGTGACACGCGGGAAGATCGAGGAATCGGCGACCCGCAGCCCGTCGACGCCGATGACACGGCATTCCGGATCGACAACGCTCGTCACATCATCGGCGCGGCCCATCTTGCAAGTGCCACAGGGGTGGTAGGCGCTTTCGGCATGGTCGCGGATGAAGACGTCGAGATCATCATCCGACTGCACATGGCTGCCCGGCGAGATTTCCTGGCCGCGAAAAGCTTCGAAGGCCGACTGGCCGAAGATTTCGCGGGTCAGCCGGATGCAGTGGCGGAACTCAGTCCAGTCGTCCGGATGCGACATGTAGTTGAAGCGGATCACGGGCTTTGCTTTCGGGTCCGGCGAACGCAGCGTCACCGAGCCGCGCGACTTTGATCGCATCGGCCCGACATGTGCCTGGAAGCCGTGCGACTTCGCTGCCGCCTTGCCGTCATAGCGCACAGCCGCCGGGATGAAATGGTACTGAATGTCTGGATAATCGACACCGGCGCGCGAGCGCACGAAGGCGGCGGCCTCGAAATGGTTGGTGGCGCCGAGGCCGGACTTGAAGAACAGCCACTGTGCGCCGATCAGCGCTTTCGAGAATGGATTGAGCACCGAATTCAGCGTGATCGGCTTGGTCGATTCCTGCTGGATATAAAGCTCCATATGATCCTGCAGATTGCGGCCGACGCCGGGCCGGTCGGCCGCCACGGCGATGCCGTTTTCGCGCAAATGCTCCGCCGGGCCGATGCCGGACAGCATCAGGATCTTCGGCGAATTGATCGACGAGGCGGCGACAATCACCTCACGTCGGGCCTTAACGACCTGAATCTGTTTGTGAGCCTCGATTTCGACGCCGATGGCGCGTTGATTCTCGATGATCACCCGACGGGCAAAGCCCTTGACCAGACTCACGTTTTTCCGCTTGAGCGCCGGCTTCAGATAGGCTGACGCAGCCGACCAGCGGCGGCCACCGCGGATGGTCTGTTCCATCGACCCGAAACCTTCCTGCTTGGAGCCGTTGTAGTCGTCGGTCAGCTCGAACCCGGCCTGGCGGCCAGCTTCGACGAAGGCGCCGTAGAGCGGATTTTTGCGCGAGCCACGCTGCACATGCAGCGGCCCGCCATGTCCGCGCCAGCCGTCCTCGCCGCCGTCATTGTCCTCCATGCGCTTGAAATAGGGGAGCACGTCGGCGAAGCCCCAGCCGGTCGCGCCCTCTTCGGCCCAGTGGTCGAAGTCGCGGGCATGGCCGCGCACATAGACCATGCCGTTGATCGAGGACGAACCGCCGATCACCTTGCCGCGCGGCGTCGCCAGCACACGGCCGCCGAGATGCGGCTCCGGCTCGCTGGCGAAACCCCAGTCGTAGAGGCTCATATTGAGCGGGATCGACAACGCCGACGGCATCTGGATCAGCGGCCCGATATCGCTGCCGCCGAATTCGATGACGATGACCGAATGCTTGCCGTCTTCCGACAGGCGATAGGCCATGGCCGAGCCGGCCGAGCCGGAGCCGATGATAACGAAATCCGCTTCAAGCATGGTTCATATGCGCCATAAAATCGGCGAGCGAGACATTGCCGCCGGTAGCCACAACAAGGACAGTTTTACCCGCCACATCCACCTTGCCGCCGAGTAGCGCCGCCAGCGACGCAGCCCCGGACGGCTCCAGCACCAGCTTCATCCGCTCGAAGGCGATCCGCATGGCACGTCGCACCGATTGATCGTCGACAGTGATGCCGCGAACACCGGCGGTCTTGACCGCCGCGAACGGCGCGTCACCGGGCCGTCGCGACATCAGCCCGTCGCAAATCGATTTCGGCCCGATCGGCATGGACTCGATGCTGCCATGCGCCAGCGACGAGCCCATGCCATTAAAACCTTCCGGCTCGACGCCGATGATCTCTGTCGCCGGCGACAGATAGTGGAAGGCGAGCGAAACGCCGCCGATCAGCCCACCGCCGCCGACCGAGCAGAACAACAGGTCGGCACTGGCGTCCTTGGCCTCAAGCTGGTCGAGCGCTTCGAGACCAGCGCCAGCCTGGCCAGCGACGATCTCCGGATCGTCGAACGGATGCAGCAGGGCCAGACCTTCCGTCTCGGAGATCTCGCGCGCCTTGGCGGCGGCGACCTCTTCTCGCGCGCGCTCGCCGTGGTCTGTCAGCACCACACGCGCGCCATAGCCCGCCGTCGCGTCACGCTTGGCGGCCGGCGCATCGATCGGCATGACGATGGTGACGGGAATGCCGAGCGCCTGGCCGGCGGCCGCCAGCCCTTGCGCGAAATTGCCGGAGGAATAGGCGACGACGCCTTTCCTCCCCTCGTCGGCCGAAAGCCGCTTCAGCCGCCAATAGGCGCCGCGTATCTTGAAGGATCCGGCCCATTGCAGCGATTCCGGCTTGATGAACACGCGGGCAGCACCGGTCTCCCTGGCGAGTGCTGTCGACTCCAGCAGCGGCGTGATCTGCGTCGCCCTGGAGGTGACGGCATAGGCCTGCTTGAGATGGGCCAGCGAAGGGACGAGAAGGTCTGCCATCATTCACCTCGCGGAAAGCGTTTCTGCTCTTCGAGCACGTTGAGATCCATGTGGTTGCGCATGTAGCGTTCCGAGGCCTTTTGCAGCGGCTGGAACTCCCAGGGGTAGTGCGTGCCGTTGCGCAGCGCCGGATAGACCACCCAGCGCCGGGCCTGGCTGGCGCGCACGGCGGCATCGAAGGCCGCCATGTCCCAGCGTGCGCGCACCTTTTCCAGGAAAGCCGCCACCCGATCCGCATGCGCCGGATCTGTGGCGAGATTGCTCAGTTCATGTGGGTCGGCTTCGATATCATAGAGTTGCGGCGGATCGATCTCGCAGTGGACGAACTTGTAGCGGCCTTCGCGGATCGCCACCAACGGTGCGTTGGAGCCCTCGGCCGCATATTCCATCAGCACCGGCGCGGTGCGTGACCTCCCATCGAGCAGCGGCAGCAGCGACTGGCCGTCGGTCCATGGCGCGATCGCGCTCATGTCGATGTCGGCGAGGTCGCACAGCGTCGGCGTCACGTCGAGATTGGACACCGGCGCTTCGACAAGCCCGGCGGGAATGTCCTTGCCGGCGATCATCAGCGGCACCCGCGCCGAGCCCTCGAAGAAGCACATCTTGAACCACAGGCCGCGCTCGCCAAGCATGTCGCCGTGGTCGGAGCAGAACAGGATGATCGTGTCGTCGAGCATGCGTGTGCGTTCCAGCACCGACAGCAACTCGCCGACCTTGTCGTCGAGATAGGAGATGTTGGCGAAATAGCCGCGCCGCGAGCGGCGGATCTGTTCTGCCGTGATGTCGAAACTGTCGTAGTCGGAAGCCTTGTAGAGCCGTTGCGAATGCGGGTCCTGGCTGTCGTAGGGGATGAAGCCCACTTCAGGTTCGAGCGCTGGGCAATCCTCATAGATATCCCAGTACTGCCGCCGCGCCACGTAGGGATCGTGCGGATGGGTGAAGGAAACCGTCAGGCACCAAGGCCGGTGCGCGGCATCGTCGGAGACGCGGGCGAAGTCGTAGAGCTTCTGCACGGCATGGAAGGCGACCTCGTCGTCATATTCCATCTGGTTTGAGATCTCGGCGACGCCGGCGCCGGTCACCGAGCCCAGATTGTGATACCACCAGTCGATGCGCTCGCCGGGCTTGCGGTAGTCCGGCGTCCAGCCGAAATCGGCGGGATAGATGTCCGTGGTCAGCCGCTCCTCGAAGCCGTGCAACTGGTCTGGCCCGACGAAATGCATCTTGCCCGACAGCACTGTGAGATAGCCGTTGACGCGCAAATGATGGGCAAAGGTCGGGATCGACGAGGCGAATTCGGCGGCATTGTCATAGACCTCGGTGCGCGACGGCAACTGGCCGCTCATGAACGAGGCGCGGCCCGGCGCGCAGAGCGGCGAGGCGGTGTAGTTGTTCCTGAATCGGGCCGAACGCGCCGCGAGTGCCTTCAGATGCGGCGCATGCAGGAAATCCGCAGGCCCATCGGGAAAAAAAGTCCCGTTGAGCTGATCGACCATCACGATCAGGAAATTGGGTCGCTTCGCTGTCACCGCTTTTGCCGCTCGCCGAGTTTGGTTTCGAGATAGTCCTCGACCAGCGCGATCGCGGTCGCGGCGTTGGGCACGCCGTCCTTCAGCGCACGCCTGATGTAGAGCCCGTCAATCATCGCCGCTGTCGCTTCGGCGGCGCGGTCGGCCTCGGCCCTGGGCAGGATGCCGGTCAGCCCGCTCATCAGGTTGGAATGCAGCCGCCGCGCATAGACCTTGAGCAGCCGGCGCAGGGCCGATGATTTCTGCGCCTCGACATAGAAGGCGAGCCAGGCGGCGATGGTTTCGGCCTGGAACTGCATGTCGGAGAAGTTGACGGCGACCACGGCGGAGACGCGTTCGCGCGGGGACCTGGTGGACTGCAGGGCTCGGCGCATGTCGGTGGTCAGTTCGGCGAGAATGTGCCGCATCGTCGCGAACAGCAGTTCGTCCTTGGCGCCGAAATAGTGATGGGCAAGGGCGGAGGACACGCCGGCGCGCCCGGCGATCTCGGACATGGTCACGTCAAGCGAGCCACGCTCGCCGATCGCCGAGATCGTCGCGTCGATGAGCGCCTTGCGGCGCAGTGGCTCCATTCCGACTTTCGGCATCTCGCTGGGGTCCTTTGAGACAGGATTATTTTTTATTGACGGGTCAATCAACAAAAAAATCGAGGCTGCTCCGCCTGTACCAAGCGATTGTCTGCTTCCGGCTCTTCCCGGACCGGGTAGGATTGTTTATATTTGAACAATAAGGCGAAGTGCGCCACGAGCCCACATGATAAGCTTGGCGCCAAGGATGGAGACCGCCATGACCGCATGCATCGTCGGCTGGGCGCATTCGCGCTTCGGCAAGCTTGAGGGCGAGACGCTCGAAAACCTGATCGTCAAGGTGGCGACGGATGCGCTCGACCATGCCGGTATCGGCCCGGACGAGGTCGACGAGATCGTGCTCGGCCATTTCAACGCCGGCTTTTCGGCGCAGGATTTCACCGCGAGCCTGGTGCTGCAGGCCGACGACCGGCTGCGCTTCAAGCCGGCAACGCGTGTCGAGAACGCCTGCGCGACGGGATCGGCGGCGGTCCGGCAAGGCATCCGTGCCATCGACGCCAACGCTGCCCGCATCGTGCTGGTGGTCGGCGCCGAGCAGATGACGACGACGCCCGGACCGGAGATCGGCAAGAATCTGCTGAAGGCTTCCTATCTGCCGGAGGATGGCGAGACACCCGCGGGCTTCGCCGGCGTCTTCGGCAAGATCGCGCAGGCCTATTTCCAGCGCTATGGCGACCAGTCGGACGCGCTGGCGATGATCGCCGCCAAGAACCACAAGAACGGCGTCGACAATCCCTATGCGCAGATGCGCAAGGATTTCGGCTACGAATTCTGCCGCCAGGAGAGCGAGAAGAACCCCTTCGTCGCCGGTCCCTTGAAGCGCACGGACTGCTCGCTGGTCTCCGACGGCGCTGCTGCCCTTGTCCTTGCCGACACGGCGACCGCGCTGAAGATGCGCCGCGCCGTCGCCTTCCGCGCCAACGAGCATGTGCAGGATTTCCTGCCCATGTCGAAGCGCGATATTCTCGCGTTTGAAGGCTGTGAGCAAGCTTGGACCCGGGCGCTGAAGAACGCCGGCGTGACGCTCGACGATCTGTCCTTCGTCGAGACGCATGACTGCTTCACCATCGCCGAACTGATCGAATATGAGGCGATGGGCCTGGCCAAGCCCGGCGAGGGCGCGAAGCTGGCGCTGGATGGCACGACGGCCAAGGACGGCCGCCTGCCGGTCAACCCTTCCGGCGGGCTCAAGGCAAAGGGCCATCCGATCGGCGCCACCGGTGTCTCCATGCATGTCTTGACCGCCATGCAGCTTGTCGGTGAAGCCGGCGGCATCCAGGTGCCGGGCGCGAAGCTTGGCGGCATCTTCAACATGGGTGGCGCGGCGGTCGCCAACTACGTTTCCATTCTCGACCGGATCAGGTAAACCGCCCCAGCATTACAGCGCGCGCGCCTTTTGGGGCGCGCAAAGGACGCTGTAGCGCTTTGACTTTGCGCTTGACCTCGAGAACCGATTTCGATTTTCGAGGTGATGCGCTGCGGGAGGTGGCATGGCAAATCCGGTTCTGATCGAGGTTCTGCGCGGCGCGATCGTCGAGAGCGCGCATCGCGGCGCCGTCGCGGTTTTCGACGCCGACGGCAAACCGGTCCTGGAGATCGGCGACACCTCGAAGCCGGTGTTTCCGCGCTCGGCAGTCAAGGCAATCCAGGCGTTGCCGCTGGTCGAAAGCGGCGCTGCCGATGCCTTTGGCTTCGGCAGCCGCGAGCTGGCGCTGGCCTGCGCGTCGCATTCGGGCGAACCGGAGCATGTCGAACTGGCGCGGTCCATGCTGGCCAATGCCGGGCTGGACGGGTCCGCACTTGAATGCGGCGCACATTGGCCCTCGAACCATGCTGCGGAGATCGCACTCGCGAGTGCCGGCGGTTCTCCGAATGCGCTGCACAACAACTGTTCGGGAAAACATTCCGGCTTCCTCTGCACCTGCGTGCATTCCGGCATTGCGCACCGTGGCTACGTCAAGGCGGGGCACGCACTGCAGGAGATGGTACGCGACGCGATGCAGTCGGTCACAGGTGCCGTCCATGGCGCCGATGAGCGGGCCACAGACGGCTGCTCGATCCCGACCTATGCGGCGCCGCTGAGGAGCTTCGCGCTCGGCTTTGCCCGAATGGCCACGACAAATGGTTTCGGCCCCGAACGGGCCAAGGCGGCAAAACGGCTGCTGGCTGCCTGCATGGCGGAGCCCTTCTTTGTCGCCGGCACCGGCCGCGAGGACGTCGCGCTGATGGAAGCAGCACCGGGCCGGATCTTTGCGAAAGGCGGCGCCGAAGGTGTCCACTGCGCCGCAATTCCGGAGCTTGGCCTCGGTATCGCGCTCAAATGCGATGATGGCGCCCACCGCGCCAGCGAAGCCATGGTCGCCACCGTGCTCGCCAAGCTGCTGCGTGCGGACGAGGCCCTGGCGGCGAAGCTCATTGAACTGGCAAACGCGCCGATCCAAAGCCGGATCGGAGCCAAGGTAGGCTCGGTGAGGCCGACTGCCGCCCTCAGCTGACCCGATTGCGCTCGACGGTCAGATGGGCAAAGCCACTGTTGCTTAACTGGGTGAGGTCGGCTGTCACAGGCTCGGCCCATCGCTGCCCGATGACGGCGCCCTTCGAGGTGCCGTCGATGACATTGTCCGAGATGACGGCCGTGCCCGCACCCTCGACCACGCTGACGACGATGCCGGTGCCAGCCTTGCGGATGATGTTGCCGGTGGCGACCACATTGCGCAGATACGGCCCCCAGCCGATCGACATGCCGTAAAGCGGCGCGTTCTCGATGACGTTGTTGGAAGCGATTGTGTCTGCCTCGACGCCAATGCCGACGCCGAAGCCGGGCGAATCGGCGGTGTAGGGTCCGCTGGTCGACAGATTGCGCACGATGTTGCCGGAGCAGACACCCATGCGGCCGCCCTCGTTGAAGTTGACGATCGAGATGCCGTTGGCCGCGCCATCGACGATGTTGTTGCTGATGACCGCACCCTCGAACGAGAATTCGGAATAGACCGCGGTCTCGCCCGAGCGCGAGCAGGTATTGCTGGAAATCTGCAAATTGCTGGAACTGTTGGCGCGGATCGCCGAGAAAGCGCAATCCGAGACGACATTGCCCGAAATGATGACGTTGCCGGCACGGAAGGCGTTGATGCCATTGCCGTTCTGGCCGGTCCCGCCGCTGCGCGCGCCGATGCGTTCGACACGGTTGCCGGTCACCATGGTGCCGTCTTCGGCCGCCTGCCAGCGATGCACCAGGATGCCGCCATTGGCGCAGTCGGAGACCGTGTTGCCTGATATTGCCAGTCCAGCCGCCTCGACCGAATAGATGCCGGCGTCCGCCGCGCCCGATATGTCGGATCGTTCGATGCGGCCTGTCGCATGTTCCAGCGCCAGCCCGTTCTTGCCGCTGCCGGTTATCTGGCAATTGTCGACGACGAGGTGGCCGACCCGGCGCAGGTCGAGCAGCCCTTGCGCATAGTCGCCCATCGAGCGGTTCGAACCGTCGAAGACCAGCCCGCTCAGTTCGATATGGTCGGCCTGTTCGGCCATGAAGAGGTGGCCGTCGCCACCATAGACGATCCGCGTCGCGCCCGGCACGCCGGAAAGACGCACGCGGCTGGGCAGCGAGAGATTGGACACCACATAGGTGCCCGCCGGCAGGAACACCGGCATGTCCCGGCTGTTCGCGTCTCGCAGCAGCTTGGCGAAGGCCTTGCTCTGGTCGTCGAATGTGCCGGGCTGCACGCCGAGTTCGGTGGCATTGATGGAACCGCGCATCGAGGCTTTTTCGATACCGGTCAGGCCGGCTGCCGCCGCTTTGTCGAGCGCAAGGCCCACGACGGCAAAGCCGGCGGTTCCGGTTAGCAGCGTTCGTCTGTTCAACATCGGCACAAAATCCCAGCGTTCACCCCTGATGTCGCAGGAATCGTGCCAAACGTTCCGTTCCTTTTCACAACGACTTGTCGAGCAGTCGCTCGAGGCTTAGGTTCAGGCAATGAGCAGAGCTTTTACGCGCGAAGAAGACAGCGAGAATGCCATTGCCGGCGTCGGCGAGCGGCCGATCAGCCCGCACCGCAATCTGGTGACGGACCGCGGCCTGGCGCAGATCGAGGAGCATCTGGCCGATCTGCGCGACGTTCTGGCGAAAGCCGAGAGGAAGGCAGACCGCGAGCGCATCGCGGTGGTGTCACGCGACTTGCGCTACTGGACGGCCCGGCGCGAAAACGCCGAGCTTTCCGTGCCGGAGCCCGGCAGCGACGTCGTCCGCTTCGGCATGGGCGTCACGCTGGAAGGCGACGACGGCAAGAAGGTGCATTGGAAGATCGTCGGCGAGGACGAGGCCGATCCCACCAAGGGAAGCATTTCGCATGTTTCGCCGATGGCCGTCGCCCTGTTCGGCAAGAAGGTCGGCGACGTGGCCGCGGTCAACGGCAAGGAATGGGAAATCGTCAAGCTCTCGGACAGTTGACGCCAGCTCGCTTCGTCTACTTGGCCAGCCTTTGCAATGCGACCTCATACTTGTCCATGATATCACGAGCAGCGCGCATCTGCCGTTCCACGTCGTCACTCTCCACTGGCCTTAGAAGGGCGCCGTCACCGGTTTCAATAATCTGGAGTTGATCGCCCATTTGCAGCTTCAGGCTGTCGAGCATTTCCCGTGGCAAGATCACGGCGCCTGATCCATCATCGAGCTTGCAGATGATAGTCTTCACGGCTGTTGCCTCTGGTTGCATCCTTCATTGTGGCACAACCTTTTCCGGCGATACAGGAATATTTGCGCTCAGCCCGCCAGCAGCCGATCCATCAGCCGATCCGCCGCTTTCGGAATAACAGTACCCGGCGGGAAGATTTCCGCCGCACCGGCCTGCAGCACCGCGTCGTAGTCCTGCGGCGGGATGACGCCGCCGGCCACGATCAGCATGTCGCCCCGGCCGAGCTTTTTCAGCGCGTCGCGCAATTCGGGGATTAGCGTCAGATGTCCCGCCGCCAGTGATGAGGCGCCGATGACGTGGACGTCATGCTGGACCGCCAGTTTCGCGATCTCTTCCGGCGTCTGGAACATCGCGCCGACAGTGACGTCGAAGCCGAGATCGGCGAAGGCGGTGGCGATCACCTTCTGCCCACGGTCGTGGCCGTCCTGTCCCATCTTGGCAACGAGGATGCGCGGCTTGCCGCCGTTTTTCTTCTCGAAAGCTGCGAGCTTGTCCTGCAGCCCGTCGACCACGGGACTGTCGCCAAGCGCCTTGCGATAGACACCTGAAATGGTCTGCACCGTCGCGACGTGCCGGCCAAAGGCTCTTTCGAGCGCAAACGAGATCTCGCCGACCGTGGCATTGGCGCGCGCGGCGCGGACGGCGAACTCCAGAAGGTTCTCATTGCCTTGCGCGGCGCGGGTCAGCGCATCGAGCGCGCTTTCCACCGCCGCGACATCGCGCGTGCCCTTCAGCCGCTGCAGCTTGGACAATTGCCGGGCTCTGACCTCGGCATTGTCGATCTTCAGCACATCGACCTCGATGTCGTTCTCGGGGCGATGCGCGTTGACGCCGACCAGCATCTGCTCGCCTGAATCGATGCGCGCCTGCGTGCGCGCCGCCGCTTCTTCGATGCGCAGCTTCGGAATGCCTTGTTCGGTCGCGGCGGCCATGCCACCCAGAGCCTCGACCTCCTCGATATGGCTCAGCGCGCGCGCCGCGAGATCATGGGTCAGCCGTTCGAGGTAGGCCGAACCGCCCCACGGATCGATGATGCGCGTGGTGCCGGATTCCTTCTGCAGGACGAGCTGCGTATTGCGGGCGATGCGCGCCGAATGATCGGTCGGCAGCGCCATCGCCTCGTCGAAGGAGTTGGTGTGCAGCGACTGGGTATGCCCTTGTGTCGCCGCCATCGCCTCGATCATGGTGCGGATGATGTTGTTGTAGGGATCCTGCGCGGTCAGCGACCAGCCGGACGTCTGGCAATGGGTGCGCAGCGACAGCGAACGTTCGTCCTTCGGCGCAAAATTCTTCTTCATCAGGGTGGCCCACAGCAGGCGCGCTGCCCTGAGCTTGGCCACTTCCATGAAGAAGTTCATGCCGATCGCCCAGAAGAAGGACAGGCGTGGCGCGAAGCGGTCGATGTCGAGGCCCGCCGCGACGCCGGCGCGGGCATATTCGATGCCATCGGCGATCGTATAAGCGAGCTCCAGGTCAGCCGTCGCACCGGCTTCCTGCATGTGGTAGCCGGAGATCGATATCGAATTGAACTTCGGCATGTTCTTCGACGTGTAGGAGAAGATGTCCGACACGATCCGCATCGAGGGTTTTGGCGGATAGATATAGGTGTTGCGGACCATGAACTCCTTCAGAATGTCGTTCTGAATGGTGCCTGCCAGATCCTTCTGCGCAACGCCCTGTTCTTCCGCCGCGACAATGTAAAGCGCCATGATAGGCAGCACCGCGCCGTTCATCGTCATCGACACGGTCATGTCGCCGAGCGGAATGCCGTCGAACAGCTGCCGCATGTCGAGAATGGAATCGATGGCGACGCCCGCCATGCCGACATCGCCGGCAACACGTGGGTGGTCGCTGTCATAGCCACGATGCGTGGCGAGATCGAAGGCGACCGACAGGCCTTTCTGGCCGGCGGCAAGATTGCGCCGGTAAAAGGCGTTGGATTCCTCGGCCGTGGAGAAGCCGGCATATTGTCGGATCGTCCAGGGCTGCTGGACGTACATGGTCGGGTAGGGGCCGCGCACGAAGGGCGGCAAGCCTGGATAGGTGTCGAGATGCGGCAGGCCCTTGAGGTCGCCCTGATTGTACAGATGCTTGACGACAAGCCCTTCCGGCGTCACCCGCTGGCCCTTGACCTCGACCGGCGCGCGGCGCGGCGGCGCCCAGCCGACCTGACTGAAATCCGGGATCAAGAGGCAGCCTCGATGGATTGGTCGATGCGGGACGGGAACAGCGCTTCGCACAGCACGACGCCTTCGGTGAAGGCAGGCCGCTGTTCCGCATCCAGCGTCTCGACCGGGCGTTCGCCCTTTTGTGGATAGAGTGTGGTGCCGATGATGGCCCGCTCACCGGCCTTGAAGGCTGCGTCGCGCCGGGCGGCGGCAGTGCGAACGCGCTGTTGGATATGTCCGTCCCGAAGGCTCGACAATACGCCACCTTCGGCCTCGATCGCCTGCAACTCCGCCCAGGCGGCTTCGCAAAGGTCCGCCGTCAGTGCTTCGACCGCGCCGGACCCATAGGCGGGATCGGCGACATGATCGACATGGCTTTCATTGGCCATGATCAGCTGCGCGTTGCGCGCGACGCGGCGGGCAAAAGGCGCCGGCAGGCCGTGCGCGATCGTGTGCGGCAGGATGGAGATCGAATCGGCTCCCCCCGCCGCCGCGGCGAAGCAACTGATCGTCGTGCGCAGGATGTTGGTTTCGGGATCCAGCGCCGTCATCATGCGGAATGATGTTTCGGCATGGATGTTGGCGGTGGAGTTGGGGATCGAGCAGGTTTCCTGCACGCGTGCCCACAGCCTGCGCAAGGCCCGCACCTTGGCCATGGAGAGGAACTGGTCCTGGTCGACGCTGAGCGCGAAGCCGATATGCGGCGCGGCATAGACCAACGGCTGCCGCGCCTTCTCGAACATCCTCAGATACGAGACCGCCGAAGCCAGCATAATGCCGAGTTCCTGCGCTTCCGTGGCGCCGGCATTGTGGAAGACGCGACCATCCGCCTCCAGAAGCACGCCGGGAACGCCCATCGAGAAGAAATGCGCCAGCGACTGGGGCATCGATTCCTGCAGCGCCTCGATCGACATGCGCAGCCGGCCGGTGCCGGCAAGGATCGCCGCCGGGTCGATGCCGAAGGACAGGTTGAGTTTTGCCGGATCGGAGCGGCGCTTGCTCAGGAACGCCACCAGCCAGTCGGCCATGGGGCGGCTCCACGGGTGGGTGTCGATGCGGATCTGGACCCGGTTGAGGGGCACGCCCTCCAGCACCGTTTCCAGCGCCTGAGCGGTTCTCGGCAGGCCGTAGCCGAAAGCGTTCGGTGCGCCTTCGAAGACGAGCGACAGTCCTGTCGCGCCCTGCGCGATATCGTCCAGAACCTGGGCCTTGGCGCGATTGACATTGGGGTCGTCGACGCGCTGGCTGACGATCCAGGGCGATCGGGGATTCGCGCGCACGAGTGGTTCGGCCCCGCTCACCCGGTCATAGAGTGGCTCGATGCGGATGGCGTCGTCGGTGTGCGAAACCAGCTTTTCCTCGAAGGATGCGCCAGCCAGTGCCTTTTCCGCCAGGGCCAGCCATCGCTGGCGCTCGGCGCCCGCTGGTTCAACATCCTTGGTCAAGGCTCCGGCGCCCATCCATCTTCCTCGTTCATATGGCCGCACCAGCCGGGCGGTTCAGTCTACGGTTCCCGGTCGGTTATCGCAATGCGCTTCCCGGGTCTGAATTCGATCCATCAGATATAGGTCGGCTTGCATGGACGAACCATGAACGATTGCCAAACACCGGCAAAATCCGCAAGTTCCAAAATCCGATTTCGACGATAGGCCTCATTGGGACGATTGGCCCCTCTGGACGATTGGCATTGTCGCTGTGCGACAGCCTCACTATACCTTCGGGCAAAGGCTGGCTTTTGACACATCAGTTTGCGGAGACCTACATATGGCTGACGATACCAGTATTTTCATCGGCGCCAGCCGCAAGCCCGACGACAGCTATCAGCGCCCGGAGCAATTGCTGCTGCAATATGGAAATCGCCATGGCCTGGTGACGGGTGCCACCGGCACCGGCAAGACCGTCACCTTGCAGATCCTGGCCGAGGGGTTTTCGAATGCCGGCGTGCCGGTGTTCTGCGCCGACATCAAGGGCGACCTGTCTGGCATCGCCATGATGGGCTCGGCGCAGGATTTCCTGGTCAAGCGGGCCGCGCAGGTCAAGCTTGCCCCCTACGACTTCCAGGAATTCCCTGTCATCTTCTGGGACCTGTTCGGCGAGCAGGGCCACCCCATCCGCGCCACCATTTCGGAAATGGGACCGCTGCTCCTGTCGCGGCTGATGAACCTGACCGACGCGCAGGAGGGCATCATGAACATTGCCTTCCGCATTGCCGATGAGGAGGGTCTGCTGCTGCTCGATCTCAAGGATTTGCAGGCGTTGCTTGCCAACCTCGCCGAGCGCGCCGAGGAGATCAGCGCGCGCTACGGCAATGTCACCAAGCCGTCGGTGGGCGCCATCCAGCGCACGCTGCTGGTGCTGGAGCAACAGGGCGCAGCCAACTTCTTCGGCGAGCCAGCTCTGCGCATCTCCGACATCATGCGCACCACGCGTGACGGTCGGGGCGCCGTCAGCGTCCTGGCCGCCGACAAGCTGATGATGAACCCGCGCCTCTACGCGACCTTCCTGCTCTGGCTGATGTCGGAACTGTTCGAGGAACTGCCCGAGGTCGGCGATCCCGACCAGCCGAAGCTGGTGTTCTTCTTCGACGAGGCGCATCTTTTGTTCGACGAGGCGCCAAAGGTGCTGATCGACCGCGTCGAGCAGGTGGTCCGCCTGATCCGCTCGAAAGGCGTCGGCGTCTATTTCGTCACCCAGAACCCCCTGGATATTCCCGAAAAGGTGCTGGCCCAGCTCGGCAATCGCGTCCAGCACGCGCTGCGCGCCTATACGCCGCGTGAGCAGCAGGCGGTTCGGACGGCGGCGGAAACCTTCAGACCCAACCCTGATTTCGACTGTGCCACCGCCATCACCCAGCTCGCCACCGGCGAGGCGCTGGTTTCGACGCTTGAAGCCAAGGGCGTGCCGTCCATGGTGCAGCGCACGCTGATCCGCCCACCATCCTCGCGGCTTGGACCCATAACCCCCGCCGAGCGGCAAAAGCTGATCGCCGAAAGCCCGGTCATCGGCCAGTATGACCAGGTCATCGACCGCGAATCGGCCTTCGAGATCCTGCAGAAAAAGGCCAAGGACGCGCAGGACGCGGAAGCGCAGGCCCAGCAGGCGGGCACAGGCGGTTCGCGCTGGACCATTCCGGGCTTCGGCGATGACGATCCCGCACCGCAGTCCGGTGGCCGTCGCGCGCCAGCGCCGCGCCCTTCCAATCGCCAGACGGTGGCCGAGGCCGCGATCAAGTCCGTGGTGCGCTCGGTCGGCTCGTCGGTCGGACGCGCCATTGTGCGCGGGATCCTGGGGAGCCTGTCAAGAGGCCGCTGAGCCGCCCACTGATCCAATGCAGGCTTGTCGCCGCGCGTTCCCTTGAATGCGGGGGCGCTAAGCATTTGTATAGGTGCTGTCAGATCAGAAGATCGCGTTCGTCACAGCCTTGACCGGGCCGAGCAGCACCGACCCGTCCGGCACGCCGGCGTCGATCGGGATGGCCTTGTGGTCGGCCGTCGCTGCCGCCGCCATCGGCTGGCTGGCGTCGCTGGTCACGATGACGGGGGTTTTCGACGGCACCCGGTCGTAGAGGTCGATGATGTCCTGGTTCATCAGGCGCACGCAGCCCGACGACACCGATTTGCCGATCGATTTCCATTCCGGCGAGCCGTGCAGGCGATAGAGCGTGTCCACATTGCCCTGGAAGAGATAGAGCGCGCGGGCGCCGAGCGGGTTCTTCAGCCCGCCGGGCATGCCGCCATTGTCGGCGCTGTATGGCTTCAATTCCGGCTGTCGGGCGATCATTTCATCCGGCGGCGTCCATTTCGGCCATTTCTGCTTCCACTGCACGACGGCGTCACCCGACCATTCGAAGCCGGCGCGGCCGAGACCGACGCCGTAGCGGATGGCCTGGCCGCCCGGACGAACCAGATAGAGGAAATGGCCCGTCGTATCGACGATGACGGTTCCAGGCTTCTGCCCGGTCGGGTCGGGAACGATCTGGCGCAGGAACTGTGGATCGATCCTGTCGAAGGGGATGGCAGGCAGGTCGAAGCCGCCATCGCTGACGGCCGCATACATCGACGCATAGTCGGCGAGCGGCGGCTCGACATAGGTTGGCGGCGGCGGCGGCTCGACCGAGCCTGGCCCGGTGGTGGCGCATGCGGAAACCGCGATCGATGCGGCGCCCAATGCTGCGGCGTTGAGAAAGCCGCGACGGCTTAGGCGATAGAATTCGATTTCGGCTATGGACATGGCTGCCTTCTTTAGGTCTCAAATCGCAACAAAGCGTCAATACGCCGACGACCGTTGCAGGTGCCTGACAACACCTGGGGCGATAGGCGGTTCCGATTCTGGCCCGAACGTGGACAAACAAAGGCGAAGCTGTGACTGCGCCGCCACTGTGGCGGCAGGGCCACAGCCCTAGTTGCCGGGCACGAGCGCTTCGAGTGTCGGCAGGATCAGGGCCGGCGAAAAGTCCGCGTACTCCTCGGGCTGGTTGGAGCGGTTGATCCACACCGTGCGGAAGCCGAATTTGGTGGCGCCGGCAATGTCCCAGCGATTGGAGGACTGGAAGGACACCGCGCCCGGATAGAGGCGCCAGCCGGTGGCGACCATGTCATAGACCGCCGGATCGGTCTTGAAGCGTCGTACCGTATCGACCGAATAGATATCGTCCAGAACCTGGTCGAGCGCGGCGGACTTGACCGCCGCTTCCAGCATTTCGGGCGAGCCGTTGGAGAGGATCGCCAGCCTGGCCCCAGAGGCCTTGAGCGCCTTCAGCACGGCCGGTACCTCCGGGTAGCAGTCCAGCCGCCAGTAGGCTTCCAACAGCTTCGTCCTGAGGCCGGGATCGGCGGAGGGGACCTTGCGCAAGGCAAAGTCGAGCGCCTGTTCGGTCAACTGCCAGAAATCGGCATAGGCGCCCATCAGTGAGCGTACCCAGGAATATTCGAGCTGCTTGGCGCGCCAGATTTCAGACAGCAACTGGCCATCCGGTCCGATCCGGTCGGCATGGCGGCGCACGGCGGCATGCACGTCGAACAGCGTGCCATAGGCGTCGAAAACATAGGCGGCGTATTGCATGGCGACAGTTTTGGGGCGAGGCGGGGCAAGGTGCAAGCCTTGATTGCATCGCGCCGCCGCTGGCCTCAACAAAACTCCCCAATGCCCGTTGACGGCTGCGGCCAAAGCGTCATCCAATGTTGTCACACAAGATTGATCGGAACGGGACAACACGATGACATTGGCGGCAGCGGCGCAATCCGCGACATGGACTTTCGTCGACGGCGACTGGTACGAGGGCAATGTCGCCATTCTGGGCCCGCGCAGCCACGCCATGTGGCTTGGCACCAGCGTGTTCGATGGCGCACGCTGGTTCGAGGGTGTGGCGCCCGACCTCGACCTGCATGCCAGGCGGGTGAACGCCTCGGCGATCGCGCTCGGCCTCAAGCCGAACATGTCGCCCGAACAGATCGTCGGGCTGACCTGGGACGGATTGAAGAAGTTCGACGGCAAGACGGCGGTCTATGTCAGGCCGATGTACTGGGCCGAGCATGGCGGCTACATGGGCGTGCCGGCCGATCCCGCTTCGACCCGTTTTTGCCTCTGCCTTTATGAATCGCCGATGATCTCGCCGACCGGGTTTTCGGTGACCGTGTCGCCGTTCCGGCGCCCGACGATCGAGACCATGCCGACCAACGCCAAGGCCGGGTGCCTCTATCCCAACAATGGCCGCGCCATCCTCGAAGCCAAGATGCGCGGCTTCGACAATGCGCTGGTGCTGGACATGCTAGGCAACGTCGCCGAGACCGGAAGTTCCAACATCTTCCTGGTCAAGGATGGCCACGTGCTGACGCCGGCGCCGAACGGCACCTTCCTGTCCGGCATCACACGCTCGCGCACGATGACGCTGCTGGGCGAGTACGGATTCAAGACGACGGAAAAGACGCTGTCGGTGCGCGATTTCCTCGAGGCGGACGAAATATTCTCGACCGGCAACCATTCCAAGGTGGTGCCGATCACCCGCATCGAGGATCGCAATCTGCAACCCGGCCCGGTGGCCAAAAAGGCGCGCGAGCTCTACTGGGATTGGGCGCATTCGAAATCGGCCGGCTGACGCGCCGGTTCGGCCTTTTTGGTGCTGCGCGCTTCGCCGCAGGAAAACCGTGTGACAGTTTTCCGGAACCCGCTTAGAAAGGGAACCGGCGCTTCACTTCCGGAGTTGTCCCAGCTCAATCCAGACCTATCTTGATCCGGTATCCACACCGGATTTTTCCACGAGGGAGTACTACCCATGGCTTTTGAATTGCCCGCTCTGCCCTACGACTATGAGGCCTTGCAGCCTTATATGTCGAAAGAGACGCTGGAGTATCACCACGACAAGCATCACAAGGCCTATGTCGACAATGGCAACAAGCTGGCTGCCGAGGCCGGGATGGGTGATCTGTCTGTCGAAGAGGTGGTCAAGCAGTCGTTCGGCAAGAATGCCGGTCTCTTCAACAATGCCGCGCAGCACTACAATCACATCCATTTCTGGAAGTGGATGAAGAAGGGCGGCGGCGGCAACAAGCTGCCGGGCGCGCTGCAGAAGGCTTTCGACAGCGATCTCGGCGGCTACGACAAGTTCAAGGCTGATTTTGTCGCCGCCGGCACGACGCAGTTCGGTTCGGGCTGGGCCTGGGTGTCCGTCAAGGACGGCAAGCTGGCGATCTCGAAGACCCCGAACGGCGAAAACCCGCTCGTTCATGGCGCCTCGCCGATCCTCGGCGTCGACGTCTGGGAGCACTCCTATTACATCGACTACCGCAACGCCCGCCCGAAATATCTCGAGGCCTTCGTCGACAGCCTGATCAACTGGGATCATGTGCTGGAGCTCTACGAAAAGGCGAAGTAATCGATAATCAGAAAGGCCCCGGCAGTCCCGGGGCTTTTCTTTTTCCGTATCGATATCGGTGGCTGCGAAGGTCCGGAAAAAACCATCCGAGGACTGGGAATATTCCGTCCGCCGCATCCGTTAACGTCGTGTCCCAAATACCTTCATCACGGAGCCAAATGAATGAGAAAGCTTGTCATCGCCATCTCAATGCTCGCCTTCGCCGGTTCGGCGGCCTTTGCCGATCCGATCATCGACCGGCAGGCTCTGATGAAGGAACGCGGAAAGATCGTCGGCGGCTTGGCGAAAGTCGCCAAGGGTGAGGACTCCTTTGATGCCGCTGCCGTGCTGACGCAACTGCAGGCGCTGCAGGTGAATGCCGAGAAGTTCGACGTCGATGCCTTGTTCCCGAAAGGCAGCGATGCCGGCGACACCACGGCGGGGCCGAAAATCTGGGAAGACACGGCAGGCTTCAAGGCCGCCGAGGAGAAGTATCTCGCCAACGTCAAGGCCGCGGTCGCGGCGGCTCCCGCCGATGTCGACACGCTGAAAGCGCAAGTCGGCGCCATCGGTTCGGATTGCGGCACCTGCCATCAGGGCTACAGGATCAAGAAGGGCTGATTGCCTGATATGGCATGGCTGAAGAAGCTGGTCGGCGCGGCCCTCATTCTGGGAGGCGTCGGCGCGGCCGGTGGTTGGCTGCTGTCGGCCCCGGTCAAGCTGGACGCGGCGGCCCTGGCGCAACTCGGGCCGGGCGACGCGACTAAAGGCAAGCGCATTTTCTATGCCGGCGGCTGCACCTCCTGCCATGCGAAGCCGGGCTCGCAGGGTGATGCGCGGCTTCAGCTGGTTGGTGGCCTCCAACTCAAGACGCCGTTCGGCACCTTTGTTCCGCCCAACATTTCGCAAGACCCAAAGGACGGCATCGGTGCGTGGTCGGTCGACGATCTCGCCAACGCCATGCTCAAGGGCGTTTCACCGTCCGGCGAGCATTTCTATCCGGCCTTTCCCTACGCGTCCTATACCCGCATGAAGCCATCGGACATTGCCGATCTCTATGCCTTCCTGAAGACGCTGCCCGCTGTCGCCGGCAAGGCGCCGGGCAATTCGCTGGCGTTCCCGTTCAACGTCAGGCGTGGCATCGGCCTGTGGAAGCGCCTCTATCTCAGCGACCAGCCTGTTGTTACCCTGGCCGACGGCGCGCCTGATCGGGTCGTGGCCGGCCGCTATCTGGTCGAGGGGCCGGGCCATTGTGGCGAATGCCACACGCCGCGTGACTTCGCAGGGGGAACGAAGAAAGGCGAATGGCTGGCGGGTGCCGTGGCGGCCGAGGGCAGTGGAATTGTGCCCAACATCACATCGGGCAAGGGCGGCCTCGCCAACTGGTCGGAAGCTGACATAGCCAACTACCTCGAAACCGGCTTCACGCCCAATTTCGATTCCGTCGGCGGCGCGATGGTCGACGTCCAGCGCAACATGGCCGAACTGACAGCAGGGGACCGGGCTGCGATCGCCGCCTATCTCAAAGCTGTGCCGCCGCACCCGAACGGCTATCCCGCCCGCAAGCCGGCAAGCTGATTATCGACTAGAGTAATTCCAGGAAAAGTGTGAAGCGGTTTGCCCGGGAAAGCGCCGTCGCGGTTCCCTTGGGAGTTGCGTCAAAACAATGAGTTAGAGGTGCCGATCGCCGAGGAAATCGAAGCCCGTCTCGAAGAAATGATTGTAGTTGCAGGTCAGTTCCTCGCCGGGCGCGATGTCGCGCAAGGCATAGGTTTCCTCTGGCGAGGAGACATCGCAATTCGGCTCGTCGTCATGGTTCATGTAGCGAGCGTCGTCGGCTTCGAAGACGATATAGGCCGGATCGCGCCGGTCCGGGTAGGAATAGCGGTCGAGATAGTTCTTCACCGGCCCGCTCTCGCCCTCATAGGTCTCGACGTCGATGATCCGGTCGAAGCGGGGGTCGAGCTTCCAGATCAGCGTGCCCATGGGGATGTGGTGCTTGGCAAAGACGCCAATGCCCTGGATCGGCGATTTGTCGAGATAGACGTCGACGAGCAGCATAATGGACCCTTGTGCGAGTGCGGGCTTCATCGCCCGGGAAAGTCGTGCAGGGGTAACGCGCGACGACAGCAATTGCGAGGGAAAATGAGCAATACGGAATTCAAAAAGTCATGATCGCCGAACCCAAAAGTGAACGTGCTGTCTGGAACCTCAGCGTTGCTGCAAGGCCAGGCGCACGCCCAGGGCACAGTAGATGCCGCCGACAACCTTGCCCTGCCATTTCAGCACAGTCGGATTTCGGCGCAGGAAACTGCCGAGGCGACCCGCGCTCACGGCAAAGACGACCGTGCTGAAAAGACCGAGCACGACAAAAACAATTCCCAGTACGGCCAATTGAAGCATCACCGTGCCGTTTTCGGGCCGCACGAACTGAGGCAGGAATGCCAGGAAAAACAGCGCGGTCTTGGGGTTGAGCACTTCGGTCAGGACGGCCTGCCGAAACGCCTTGCCGGCGGAGATCGCGAGCGCGCCGGCAGAGGGATCGGTCGGCGTTTTCTCGATGATGGCGCGAATGCCGAGGTAAACGAGGTAAGCCGCGCCGATATATTTTACGATGCTGAACAGCGTCGCCGACGTGGCGATGATCGCCGAGATGCCGACCATCGCCATGACAGTGTGAAATATATCCCCGGCCGCGATCCCGGCGCCGGTAGCGATCCCGACCTTCGTTCCCGAACTCGTTGCCCGGGCGATCGTCAACAGCGTGGCCGGACCCGGAATAAAGACAAAGCCGAGCACGACGGCGATATAGGCAATCAACGTCGACGGATCGATCATTTGAGCGTCTCCTCGGCAAGCTGGGCCTTTCCCGTCACCTTCAGCGCGAAGGAATAGGTATAGGCGATCTCCTCCAGCCTTGAAAACCGGCCGGAGGCCCCGGCATGGCCGGAATCCATGTTGATCTTGAACAGCACCGGATTGTCGCCGCTCTTGCGATCGCGCAGCCGCGCCACCCATTTGGCCGGTTCCCAGTAGGTGACGCGCGGATCGGTGAGGCCGGCAAGCGCCAGGATGGGCGGATAGTCGAGGGCCGCGACATTGTCGTAGGGCGAATAGGCGGCGATGGTGCGGTAGTCATCTGCGGACGCGATGGGATTGCCCCATTCCGGCCATTCCGGCGGTGTCAGCGGCAAGGTCGCGTCGAGCATGGTGGTGAGCACATCGACGAAGGGAACCTCGGCGACGATGCCGCCAAAACAGTCCGGCGCCATATTGGCGATGGCGCCCATCAGCATCCCGCCGGCCGAGCCGCCTTGCGCGACCATGCGGTCATGCGCGGTATAGCGCTCGGCAACGAGATGGCGCGCACAGGCGATGAAATCCGTAAACGTGTTCATCTTGTGCGCCCGCTTGCCGTCATCGTACCAGCCATAGCCCTTGTCCTTGCCGCCACGCACATGAGCGATGGCGTAGACGAAGCCGCGGTCGACAAGCGACAGGCAATTGGTGTTGAACGCCGCCGGCACTGTGATGCCGTAGGAGCCGTAGCCGTAGAGCAGGCAAGGGGCTGATCCGTCCAGCGGCGTGTCACGGTGGTGCAGAAGCGAGATCGGCACCAACTCGCCATCGGCGGCGGGCGCCATCAACCGCCTGGTGACATAATGGTCCGCATCATGGCCGGATGGCACTTCCTGGGTCTTGAGCAAGACCCGCTCGCGGGTGCGCATATTGTAGTCGAACACCTGCGCCGGCGTCGTCATCGACGAATAGGAAAAGCGCATGATCTCGGTGTCGTATTCATAGGAGCCCGACAGGCCGAGCGAGAAAGCCTCTTCATCGAGAGACAGAAGATGCTCTTCGCCACTGATCCGGTCGCGCACGACGATGCGCGGCAGGCCCTCCTTGCGCTCGAGCCGGACCATATGGTCCTTGAAGCCGATCACCGACAGGATCAGCCGGCCCGGTTCATGCGCTACCAGCTCCTGCCAGTTGGCGCGGACCGGATCGCTTGCCGGCGCCGTCATGATCTTGAAGTCCTTGGCGCCGTCCGCATTGGTCAGGATGAAGAATATGTCGCCGCCTTCCTCCAACTCATATTGAAGGCCGGTCTCGCGCGCTGAAACCAGTCTGGGTTCGGCAAACGGATCGCTGGCGCTCAACAGCCGATATTCCGAGGTCTCGTGATCGTTGATGCCGATCATGATCCATTGGTTGTCGCGGGTGCCGTCGACATTCATGAAGAAGCCGGGATCGGTTTCCTCATAGATCAGGCGGTCGGTTTCAGGGTCTTGTCCAAGCGCGTGGAACAGCACCTTCGAGGGCCGGTGGTTGGGGTCGAGACGCGTATAGAAGAACCCGTCATTGCCCGCGTCCCACACGCCCGAGCCGCCTGTGGCCGGAATCTGGTCCGGCAGTTCCTTGCCATCGGCAAGGTCGCGCACGCGCAGCGTGTAGAACTCGGACCCCTTGTCGTCGAATGCCCACAACAGCTTGCGGTGATCAGCCGAATGGTCGACGCCGCCGAGCCTGAAATAGGCCTTGCCTTCCGCCTCGAGGTCGCCGTCGAGCAGGATCTGCTCGCTGCCGCCCTCGCGCGGCATGCGGAAATAGCGAGGCTGCTCGCCGCCAAGCTTGAAGGAAGACCCATAGGCATAGAGCCCGTCTTTCATAGGAACGGAAGAATCGTCTTCCTTGATGCGGCCCTTCATCTCCTTGAAAAGCCGCTTCCGCAGGTCTGAAGTGTCAGCCATCAGCTTCGACTGGTAGGCATTCTCGGCGTCGAGTTCGGCGCGGATGCCCGCATCGAGCAGGGAGGGGTCCCGAAACATCTCCTGCCAGTTGTCGGCCCGCAGCCAGGCATATTCGTCGGTTCGCGTGATGCCGTGATGCGTGTCGTAAACCGGCCGCTTCGGCGGTGTCGGCGGGCTGACGATCGGAAATCGGGAAGTCTTGGTCATTGCGTCTCGCTTGGGAAAAATTTTGAATGATGAATGATCACGCCGGTCAGGGTGGGTTCAAGGGCCGTAATCTGGAGGTGGTGTCGGCTCCATGAGGTGGGCCGGGAGGAAAGATGATGACTATTCGATCTCGGCTCGCTGCGACTTTCGCCGTTGCTTCGTTGACTCTGGTCTTTGCCGGCCAGTCTCATGCGACCGTATTCGCGGCTTGGCAAGTGGCCAATGGGCCGTTCGGCGATACGCTCAACGTGCGCAAATATCCGCCCGGCACCTCCCAGAGGCAGGCTCGACATCGCCAATCGGCCGCATGGCAGCAACGGCAGCTATCGCTGGTGCGAAGTCTGGCACGACCCTGACAAGAACGGCGCTTTCGCCACCGGCCGGGCCTTGGCAAGTACATCACCCCGTATTCATCGACAGTCGTCGATTGATCGCGATGCGGCCGGCGGGACATACCGCTTGGTTGCCTGCGAAAAAGGTGAGCGGCAACCTATGGTTTTGTGGACAGATATGAACAACCAAGATTGACAGCGCTTTGGCAAAAGCAAACCAGAGCATTGAAAGTTGCTTTGTGAGTTATCGCGAATGTAACGATCAGCTGACGTAACGTCAGGCAATGGCGGTTTGGCGAGCGAAATATCGAAAAATTACATGATGCACGAAAGATTGAAGCTGATTGGCGAATAGTTGATCATATTTCGTAAATATAATGCAGAGGGTGAATTGACTTACTTGCTCTATGGTCGCATTGATGTGCCCGCGACACGAATCGTAGAAACTCTACCTGCTCAAAATTCGTGCGATGCCCTGCCTGTAAAAAAGGGCGCATATCGACGTAACTCTTGTTGGGGCCTGAAGACCATGGATATTGTCGAAACACCTTCCAGAAACAACGATGCGCTGATCGAGCTGACCGCTGATGTGGTGGCCGCCTATGTCAGCAACAACCCCGTGCCGGTCAGCGAATTGCCGAACCTCATATCCGATGTCCATGCCGCTCTCGGGCGTGTGGGCGGAACCGCCGAACAGCCTGCTGCCGACAAGCAGAAGCCGGCTGTCAACCCGAAGCGCTCGGTTCATGACGACTACATTGTCTGTCTTGAAGACGGCAAGAAGTTCAAGTCGCTCAAGCGTCATCTGATGACCCACTATGATCTGACGCCGGACCAGTATCGCGAAAAGTGGAATCTCGACCCGAGCTATCCGATGGTTGCTCCGAACTATGCGGCAGCCCGTTCGCAGCTCGCCAAGAAGATGGGCCTTGGCCGCAAGCGCAAGGCGCGGTAATCGCTGTTCCATCAGGTCGAACCGACATCGACGGCGCCTTCGGGCGCCGTTTGATTTTGGAGAACAGGATTGCCGGCTGGCCGGAGGGCGTCAGGCGGTCTGCTTGAGTGCCATCTCGGCATCGCGCTTGATGCGCTTGACCATCGAGCGAAGGCCATTGGCGCGCTGCGGCGACAGGTGCTCGTCCAGGCCGAGTGCCTTCAGCGTCGCTTCCGCATCGGTTTTCTGGATTTCGCTGGCGGTCCGTCCGGAAAACAGCGCCAGCATGATGGCGACCAGACCGCGCACGATATGGGCGTCCGAATCCCCGGTGAAGGTGATGACCGGATCGCTGCCCGGTCCCCGCTCGGTGGTCAGCCAGACCTGGCTGACGCAACCCTGCACTTTGTTGGCGGCGTTGCGCTCCTCATCGGGAAAGGGAGGCAGCGCCTCGCCGAGCTCGATGACATAGCGATAGCGGTCCTCCCATTCGTCAAGGAAGGAGAAGTCGTCGCGGATCGTCTGCATCATGGTCGTCATGACCCGGATATAGTCACGCGGCGGCCCCGCGTCACGGAAAAAACAAGGACACCGCAGGCGTCGAGAGGGCAGACGGCCCGCGGTGCGCCGTCGAGACGGCTTAATTCTTGACCGGCAGGTTGACGGTCTCGGGCAGGACGATCTCTTCCGCCACGCTGCCCGTCATTGTCGAGGTATCGGGGCCGGTGGACTTGTCGTCCAGCATGGCGGCCGCGATCTTGGCGGTTTCCTTGGCGCGCGCGGTGATGGTGTGCATCGCCGACTTGCCGGTTTCACAGACATCGGGCTTGCGCTCGCAGATGCCGGCAATGTCGCCCACCGCGTCGCGCGCCGCGAACAGGGCCTGGATTGGCCCGACGCTTTCCTGCCCCGGCTCGTCGGAACCGACACCCAGCGGCAGCGCCAAAAGCACCAGTGAAAACCAGAAAGCCATTCTTATCAGGAAGAACATGCCTTGCCTCTCGTCGTGACCGGATCATGCATCATATGGCATGACCTCTTTTATGGGCAGGATGTTGGCACACAGGCACAAAGGACGGCTTGCACGCACAGCGACAATTTTCCTCAAATTTTAGGCAAATTCGAAACGAAGCGTTTTGCCTTGGATTTGTTTCATATCGGGACGATTTTCGTCACCTCTCGATAACCATCTATCCTGTTGTTTCCAATGGGATTATCTGGAATTCGGACGCTTCTCTCCCCGTCCACGATCCGCCAACGGCAGGCGTTCGCAGATAACCCTCCATTTACTATGGCGGCATTTGCCCGCGTTTTCGACCGCCGCGATCCCGATATTTGCCACGGGCCCGGCTTTGGTCGGCCCTGCCTTATCCATTCCTTAAACGCTGGATGAGAGTTTCGGAGCCAATCAAAACAATCTGCAAAAGCAGAGCTGTTTACGACGAGTGCGAGTGCGTTGAGTTGATGCCGATCAAGGCCAGATACGCTGAATTGCCTGGCGCGATTGCCGCCGGTTGCGAACGTATGGTCCATCCCTCCATTCTCGGGCAGAGCGGCCGCGAGCGCCAACGCCGTTTCATCGGCGTCATGCTGGCAGCGCCATTCTTCGCCGCTGGTGCCGCGGTCACGCTGGTGACATCAGGCATGGGCGCCGCGGTGACCATGGCCGCCATTTTCGCCGCCTTCGGTCTGTGCTGGTTCGTCGCTTTGCTGGTGGCGGCTACCGGCAAGATGGCCGCCGCGGCGCCGGTTGCCCTGGCGATGGCGGCCGTTGCGCTTGGCGGTCTGATCGCCGCCGCCGGCGGGTTGAGTTCTCCTGTCGCCGTGCTTGCCGTGGCGCTGCCCTTCGAAGCCTGGTGGATCGGCGCCTCGCGGCGCGCGGCCCTGTGGGGAGCAATCTCTGCCATTGCCGCCATTGCCCTTCAGCCTCTGGCCACGGCCTTCTTGCCCTTCGCGGGCGCGCAGATCGCGGCCTGGCATTGGCTGGTGCCGCTGGCCTGGGCGCTAACGCTGATCCCGCGCCTGTCGGCGTTTGGCGATAGCACCGGTGCGATCGATACGCTCGATACCGGCGACCGGCTAGAAGACATCATCGACGCGGTGATCCTGCGGGTCGCCCGTCATGGCGAGGTGCTCGATGCGTCCGCCAAGGCACGCACGCTTTTGAAATTGCCGCCGGAACTGCTTTCCGGAACCGGCCTCTTCGACCGTGTCCACCTGTCGGACCGTGTCTCCTATCTCAGCGCGCTGGCGGACATGCGCGATGGTGCTGCCTCGCGCCGCCTGGAATTGCGCGTCAGGCTGCCCCAGAACGGCAATGGCCAGAATGACACGCGCTCGATGGCCGACAATTACCGGCCATTCCTGCTCGAACTGCTGCGTGGCGAGGAGCAGAGCGACGTCTTCACGCTGGTGCTGCGCGAGAATGACGAGACTGCCCGGCTGCGTGAGGAACTGGCGCAGGCCAATGAGACGGCGGCAGCCGCGGAAGTGGCCAAGGGGCGGTTCCTGGCGGTGGTCAGTCATGAACTGCGCACGCCGCTGAATGCCATCATCGGCTTCTCGGACATGCTGCTGCACGAAATGTTCGGCGCCTTCAAGGATCCGCGCCAGAAGGAATATGTCACCCTGGTGCGGGATTCGGGCCAGCATCTTCTGGCCGTCGTGACATCCATACTCGACGTATCGAGGATCGAATCGGGCGCCTACACGGCGGACCCGGAGCCGTTCCGGTTCATGGAAGCCGTCGACATGTGCCAGTCGATGATGCGGCTGCAGGCGCAGGCCAAGAACATCGATTTGCAGACGCAGATCGCTCCCGACGCCGGCGACATCAATGCCGATCGCCGCGCCGTGCAGCAGATGCTGATCAATCTCGTCTCCAATGCGATCAAGTTCACGCCCGACGGCGGCGACGTCGTCGTTGGCGCCAAGCGGATCGGTTCGCGCCTGCATTTCTGGGTCAGGGACACTGGAATCGGCATTGCCGAGGAGGATTTCGCCAATCTCGGCAAGCCCTTCACGCAGATCCAGAACGACTATACGCGCCGTTTCGAGGGGACCGGTCTTGGCCTGTCACTGGTGAAGGGGTTGGTGGCGCTGCATGAAGGCACCATGTCGATCGAAAGCATGCCGGGTGAGGGCACCACGGTGACCATCAGCCTGCCGGTCAACGGGCCGAAGGGGCGCCCGGCGAACGAGGCAGGGGTGCTGACGATGCCGGTGACGAGGGCGAAAGGGGACAGAAATGGCTCGCTCCGCAAAACAGCCTAAGGCGGTCAAACGCCGCGGCAACGCCTTCCAGGATGGCGCCATGGCCGTCGGCGGGATGATCTCGCGCAACCCCGTCCTGGTGGGCGGATCGACGGCATTCCTGGTGACGCTGTTCTATGTCTCGGCGAATGCGCTGTGGTATCAGCCTTTCCCGCATGCCGGGGCGTTCTTCGCCACCCGCAATTTCCAGGGTTTTCCGCACACTGCCTTCGACGAGCCGGAGACGACGATCAACATCGTGCGGCCGAATGCGGCCCCCGCACCGATGAAGGGCGATCCGGTGGTCGAGCAGGTGCAAGGCATATTGAAGGACCTCGACTTCTATTCCGGCACGGTCGACGGCATTTCCGGCCCCAACACGCGCAAGGCCATACAGGCCTACCAGCAGAAGGTCGGTCTCAACGCTTCCGGCGAGATCGATGCGCTGTTGCTCGATCAGCTTGGTGCAACGCCGAAGACTGCCTCCGTGCCCAAGCCGCAGCCGCGCCCGGATACGCAGGCCGCCGTTCCGGTGTCCCTGCAGACAAATCCCGGGCAGACAAATTCTGGGCAGACGGATGCCGCCCCGACCCAGGGACCCGATCCCCGCATCGTCAAAATCCAGGCCGGGCTCAAGGCGTTCGGCAATGACGACATGCGGCTGGATGGCGTCGTCGGCGCGCGCACCAAGGCGGCGATCAAGGAATTCCAGTCGCTGTTCGGCCTGCCGCAGACCGGCGAGCCCGACGAGATCGTCTACGTCAAGATGCGCGAGATCGGTCTGACCAATTGAGGTCCGACCAACGAGGCGGAAACGACGTCTCGCCGAGCGTCGGAATTGCCGCTAGATAGCCCGCAGGCTTTCGGAGCTCTCTTATGCGCGTCACATCGGATCTGTGGGTTTCCGCCTTGGTGCGCCGCGTTTTCAGCGCCGGCGGATTTGCCGCCGTGGTCAACCGTGGCGCGACCGAGGCCGGCGCTGTTTTCGTGCTGACGCGAGGCAGGCTGGGTGATGTCGCCCTTTACGGGCCGGCGCCGCAGACAAGCTATGACTCGGCCAAGCCCGACGACCGTTTCTTCAGCCTTCTCGCCGCCGGCGATGATCCGGCCGTGCTCGATGCCCGTCTCGAAAGGGAAAAGAAATTCGATCCCGACATCTGGGTGGTCGAGATCGAGGCCGGCACCGTTCCCGTCGAGGAGCTTATTTCCGTGAAGACGCCCTGAGGGTGGGAGCCGCGGCTTCGTCGCTGTTCGAGGCCATTCGGCTGTCGCTGTTTGCGGGCGAGGCTTCACGAACCATCCTGGAGAGGGCTTCGGCCTTCCACTCCCGGACCCTGTCAAGCGCCACATCGCGATGCAGCAGACGGTAGCGGTCGAGATAGGTGCGGATGGCCTGGGGATGCGGGAACAGGCTGGGGTAGATGGCGACCGTGATCAGGAAGGCCCGGTCCTCGCTGAAGTCGAGTGAGCGCAGCGCCGCAAGCAGTGAGGCGTAGTTCTGGCTGGCAGTCAGCGAGCGCGCGGTCGAGAAATCAATGTCGAGCGCGTCCGCCAGCGCGGTCTGGAAGAAGGCCGCGTTTCCCGTCAGCGCCGTCTCGCGCAGTTTGGCATAGGTTTCCGAGCCGGGAAACGCATCGACCTTCGCCGCCGATGCTTCGTCGCCGGTGCGCATCATGGAGCGCAGCCTGCGTCGCGCATTCTCGGCGGCAATGCCTGGAGATTGCTGCTCCGTCGCGCTGTGTTCGGCCGCCTCCGCAGTAACGACTGCATCGGCTGGTGCCGCGGGGACTTGCACGTCCGGTTCCCGCACCCGCACCAGTGTCGGCCGTTCGAGCGCGCGGATCAGATCGGCAATGGTCGGGTTCAGGTCCTTGCGGCGCGCTATGGCGCGCGCATGCGGCAGGCCGTGCCGGCCAATCAGCGCGATCAGGTCGATATCGCTCACGGCGCGCGAGCGGATCAGCAGCGGCGCGGCAATGTCGACCGGCTCCTCGCACAGGCGGCGCACGAGTGCCGCGGGGGCATATTCGCATTCGGAAAGGGCGGCGGCCACGTAGCGCCGCGATTCGACGGACACATCGTCGAACAAAGGCAGGGTCAGGTCTTCGAGCTGGCCGATCTCGCGGCGCGAGGGGCGGGTCAGCGAACAGAACGCCGACACCGCGGCGCGGAACAGCCTTTCGGCCTTGCCCGATTCCGTCCGTATCGCGATTTGCCTGAAGTCCGAAGATGACACGAAGGATACCCGACACTCGATACACAGCCTTGACCACGCTCAACCGGGACTGTGTCGGTTAAGCGATTGCCCCGGTCAGAACCTGCTGACCTCAAGACAAAGATCAAGTTAGCGGTGATCCGTTAGCGCTCCGTTAACCTAAGCCATTGTTTTCACAAGGGTCAGGAGGTCAGGGCTGTAGAGAAAATATTCCTATGGACCGAGGGATCGCAGAAGGCCATCATGTGGGATCAGCAATGAAGGGGACCGAATGAGCAATCTGCGTCACAACGAACGCGTCAAACTGAACGCAAATTTCTTGAACAGCGTTGCCGTGGTTTGTCTGTCCACCGGCGTAATCGTCCCGACAATATCGTTGAGCATAGCCGGAAAGCCGGCGGAGCTTACGACATTCTTGCCTTTAATTTCGGCGTGATCTTATGTCTGATCGGACTTGTCGGTGCCCGGTACATACTGGCGGGTCTCAAGGAGTAGGGTCGTCAGCCGGTATGGTCTTTTCGTCGGGAAGAATTTCAATCCTGAACGGCAACCGACCGGAACGTGACTTAGCCAACGCCTGCCCGACCATATCATCTCCCGCTGGCCAGAATGCCGAGAACACTTCAGCTATCGTGGTCGTCGGGGTAATCGCAGTCGTCTTGAGAATGTTGGGTTTCGCTTCACCACCTGAAAAGTGAGCGACCGCGATATATACACCAGCCCGATTTCCTCATGCCGAATCATTGAATCCGAAAACCCAATCACGACATGAGTGTCGGGTAAATCGGGGTGTTGAATGAGCCAGCTCACAAGCCTGTGGCATTATCTTAGTTCAGGGCCGAATTTCGTGCCTGCGGTCGTCGGCATCGCTGCGTCATTTGCTGGTGCCTGGGGTGCACAAGTTGCTATTCTCAGGCGTGACCAAAGGCGAGAGCTATTAGCCAGTTTGAGATCGGTAAACGAGGCGCTCGCCCTATCCTTCTCGATCAGCAACAATTTCCTGTCGTTGAAAAATCAGCACGTGATGGGAATGTTAGAGCGATTTCATGAAACCGAAACTAACGTAAAAGCTCACCTTCTACGGTTGTTTCAAGCTGCACCAGGCGATGTCATCGAACCTGTTGACTGCGCAATGGAACTACAAACGTTGCCGATCTCCAAAGTGCCAATAGATCGGTTGGAGACAGTAGTCTTTGAAAAACTCAGCGTTGATTCCAAGACCCTCAATCTGACAATCGAGATTAACAAATCGATCGATGCATTGAATTCATCCTTGTCAGCCCGGAATGACCTCATTCAAAAATGGAAGGATGAAGGTCCTGCGGTGAGCAATAACACAAAAACGATCCGCTACCTTGGACTCCCGACGCAACATGGGGCGGACGAAACGTATAAGCAGACGCTCGTCGCCATTGGAAAATATTGTGACGATTGCATCTATTTCACCATGCTTCTTACAAAAGCACTAAATGAGCACGGCAACCGGGTTCGCAGAAATCGATATCGTCCTTTCAGACTGTCGCCGAAAATCGCGGAAGCTGACTATTCATCTGAACGAGCCAAGCGACTGATGCCTGATCCCAAGGAATATGCGGATTGGGAAAGTGGGTTTGTGTCTCGACCGACGCTCCTGGAGAAACTGAAGAAGCTTGTTAGCCGCGAAGAGAAGAAGCTCACTCCTCCTGGAAATTCTGAAGCGTAGCGTGACGAAAACGGGACTCAAGCCGGTCGCGTCTCATAGGTTCGCAGACTGCGATTAAAGTTTATCGACGGCTAAATACAAAGAAGGGCTCGGCTGATACCTGACCAACTGAGCCTTTCAACGCGTTTTAGGTTTGGGCTAAAAACGTTTAGCCGTTTGGCGCGAAAAAAAGCTGAAAAATCAGCGAATTACTTTAACGCTCCGTTAACCCTCTGCCTGCCTTAATGATATTTGGAGGCGTTGCGTTGTGCTCCGGGAAAACCGAGAGGAATGCGCGAATCATGGGCATGGTACTGTCTTTCGTGCCGCGTGCGGCACCGACCAATCGAGCCAAGCAAACCACCGAAATCCCGGCGGCGGTGATCATCTTTCCCGGCATCCGCTATGAGCGGTCCAGCACCGGCGAAGCGCGGCCAGCCGGGCCCGACAAGCCGGGAACGCCGCGGACGCCGGTGCCGCATCACTGAGCCTTGCTGAAGCCTCCGCCTGGTCCATCAGGCCGTCAGCTCAGGAGCTCTGAGCTAGAAATCCTGCAGCTCGCAGGAACTCTGATCGAGAAAGCGTGACACGATCGGCTTCCAGCTGTCGTCCGGCACGAAGCTGCGGATGACGAAGATGCCCTCGTCGATCGGCGCCTCGACGAAGATCGCTCCCTGCAGGTCCTCGGGCAAGTCCTTGCGCACGTCGATCATCTGCGCCGGTGTCAGCACCACGGCATCAAGCTTGCCGCCAGTCGCCGTATGGTCGTTGAAGGAATAGATGTTGTGGCCGTTGCGGTCATAGACCGACACAGACCAGAAGGGGACATTTCCCGGCGCCTTGATGCGGACCATGCCTTCCTCGAGATCGAACCGGCAGGCCGTGGCATAAAACAGCGGGTCGACCGATTTCACCACCGGCGCGCCGCCCGCCTCGGCATCGAGCCGGTTCATCCGGTAGAGATCGGACGCCATGGACAATCGCGACCAGGCGTCGCGTTCGGAAAACTCCGGCACCAGGAGCAGCACCACGATGTGCACGATGCCGGCGCCGACCAGGCCGAGCAGCACGGCGTGGAAAAGACGGCGCAGCGCGGCCAGGACATTACGCATCGCAGCCGGCCTTCACGATCCTGGGCAGCGAGACATCCGACAGGCCGGTGCTGCTGGCGATCGGCGTGTCGTAGAAGGTCAGGACGAAATACATCCGCCCAGAACCGTCGGTCAGCAGCCAGTTGCCGGGCATGGGGTGATGGCCGACCGATATGGTCACCGAATTATCGGCCCGGCGCAGAACCTCGTAGGACTGAAGTGCTGCAAGCCGCGACTTGCCGGTTTCGACGACGCCGAGCGATTGGTCCGCGGCATAGAGCGTCCAGAAGCGGGCGGTCGGGAATCCGCCCTCTATCCTGTAGCTGCATTCCCGCTTGAGCTGGTCGCCGGCAGCGTCATTTTCCGCGACGAAGGACAGGCCTTCGGCGCGGCCGAGCGCAAGCACGCCCTCGCGCGCCACGCGAGCCTTCGAGTAGGGGTCGGCGGCCGGGGTGCCGATATCGGGGAAGGCGGTCCATTGGCCGATCCTGATCGCGCTGACGCCATCCTGGATCTTCAGCGCATACCAGACGCTGGCGCCGCCGCCGCCAATGGCTATGGCAAGCGAAAGCAGCATCAGGAAGGCGTTCTTGAGCATGAAGGGCCGCGTGCGCGAAGGATTGCCGTTCGGGGATATCGCGGCGTGGGGCCTTGTGGCAAGCGCAGGCTTCCGATTTGGGGGTAAGAGCTGTGGTTAGGACTTTCCCTTCTCCCACAGGGAGAGAAGAAAGAAGTGCTAAAGTCACAGCGCCGAAAGCGTTTCGGGCGAGGCGGCGGCGCCGAGTTTGGGGGCGGACTGGAACAGCTGCGTCATGTCCCTCAGTGTCTGCGTGGTCCGGCTGGACAGAACCGCCGGGCGTTCGGCCGCCGCGTCGGCCGCGGCCTGTTCCTCGCTCTTCTTCTGCGCTTCCGCGGCCTTGGCCGCGATATCTTCGTCGACGAAAGGTTTGTCGATGCCGGGGATCGGCTTCAGGTCGATGTTCTGGTGCGCGTAGACCATCAGGCGCTGCCACACCATCGCCGGCAGCGAGCCACCCGTCATGTTCTTGGTCGGGGTGAAATCATCGTTGCCCAGCCAAACGGCCGCCGTGTAGTTGCCGGTGAAGCCGACGAACCAGGCATCGCGGTAGGATTGCGTCGTGCCGGTCTTGCCGGCGACGACGATGTTGGGAATTTGCGCGCGCCGCGCCGTGCCCATCACCGGCACGGCCGCCAGCATCGTGTTCATGGATTTCAGCGCCTGCTCGGACAGCACCCGGTGCGGCGGCGTCGCGTCCTTGGTCCAGTCATACACCACATCGCCGGTGCGGGTGACGAGCTGGGTGATGCCGTGCCGAGAGCCGACGAAGCCGTTCTGGGCGAACACGCTGTAGCCCGTCGCCTGGTCCATCACTGTCATGCCGGAAGTGCCAAGCACCATGGTCTTGTGCGCCTCGAGCGGCGATTCCACGCCCATCGCCTCGGCCATCGCCTTGATCGGCGCGATGCCGAGATGGTCCTTGGCCAGCCGCACCGGCACGGTGTTGATCGACTTGGCCATCGCCATGATCAGTGTGATGTTGCCAGCCGACTCGCCGCTGTAATTGTGCGGCGACCAGTTGCCCCAGCTGATCGGACCACCTGAAATGATCGAATTGGGCGTAAAGCCGTGTTCCATCGCCGTGGCGTAGACATAGGGCTTGAAGGAGGAACCGGTCTGGCGCAGCGCCTTGGTGGCGCGGTTGAACTGGCTGGCGCCGTAGTCGCGGCCGCCGACGATCGCCCGCACCGCGCCATTGGTCTCGATGACCACCACGGCACCTTCGGTGACGTTGTACTCCTTGCCGAACTGGCGCAGGTGGAACTCGACGGACTCTTCCGCCGCCTTCTGGATATTGGCGTCGAAGGTGGTGTGTGCAACCAGCGAATGCTGGCCGGGCTTGGCGATCTTCTTGACCTCGTCGAAGGCCCAGTCGAGGAAATAGTCGGGGCTTTTCTGTTCGCCGCGGTCGACGACGTCGGCCGGATGCAGCCTTGCCTGCAGCACCTGGCCTTCGGTCATGAAGCCGGAATCGACGAGGTTCGACAGCACCACATTGGCGCGTGCGCGCGCTGCCGGCAGGTTGATATGCGGCGCGTATTTGGTCGGCGCCTTGAACAGCCCGGCCAGCATCGCCGCCTCGGCGAGGTTGAGGTCCTTGACGCTCTTGCCGAAATAGAAGTCCGCCGCCGCCTCGATGCCGAACGTGCCGCCGCCCATATAGGCGCGGTCGAGATAGAGCTGCAGGATTTCCTTCTTCGACAGATTGGCTTCGAGCCACAGTGACAGGAAGGCTTCCTTGATCTTGCGCTCGAAGGTCCGCTCATTGGTCAGGAACAGGTTCTTGGCCAATTGCTGGGTGATGCTCGAGCCGCCCTGGACGACCGAGTTCGCCCGCACATTCTCGAAGATCGCGCGCGACAGGCCGAGCACGTCGATGCCGTAGTGATCGAAGAAGCGCCGGTCCTCGGTGGCCAGTACCGCCTTGATGACATGGTCCGGCATTTCGTCGACCGGCACGGAATCGCGCTGGATGATGCCGCGCTGGCCGATCTCGTTGCCATAGCGGTCGAGGAAGGTGACGGCGAAATCGCCCTGGGCGCGCCAGTCGCCGGCCGTATCCTGGAACGCCGGAATGGCCAGCGCCAGCATCACTACGATGCCTCCGGCGCCGAGCGTAAACCCTTCACTCAAAATCTCGATGATGCCGCGCCGCCAGCCCTTGAGACGGAAGCGCCGCGAGAAGATCGTCGCCGCTTCCCAGAACTGCCGCGCCTTGAAACCGATCTCGTAGAGCGAGGAATCGATCCATGCGTCCAGCGCCAGAAGGCGCGACGCGATCGGACCTCTTCTCTTGCGCGGTTCAGGGCTGACCATTCAAAAACCCGGCTCGGCTGTGGCGTGACCTGAAAACCGCAAGCCGGCAATTTCAGGGCAACGCCCTGTCCTGACTATTCATCCATTTTGGGGATGCTCACAAGGGCGGCGGGGACACAGCTGCAAGGTTTGTTGACGGAAAAGGCAAGGCATCCCGAACATGGTCGCCCGCCTGCCGGAATTCTCGATCCGGCAGGCGAGGGCGTAGGGCTATCAGGCTGCTTCGCGCTTCAAGGCCTGCGCCATGCAGTGGATGCCGCCGCCGGTCTTGGAGATCTCGCTCATGTCGACGGCCGCCACCTCGAAGCCGCGCGCCTTGAGCTGACCGATGAGCGTCTGGCTCGAGGTCGGCGCGATCACCCGGTCCTTGCCGAGCGACATGAAGTTGCAGCCGAGCGCCATCGTATCCTGGAAGGGGACGTCGATGATCTCGTGGCCCTTGCCTTTCAGCCAGTCGACAATGCCGGGTTCGGTGCAGGCGAGGCAGACGGCGGTCAGCTTTTCGGCGATAGGCACCACCATCAGGTCGATATGGACATAATATTCGTCGATGAAGGCGATGCGGGTTTCCCAGCCCTCCTTTTCGAACCAGGACTGGACCTGGCGGGCGCCTTCTTCCTGCGTGCGGGCGCCGCCGCAGCCGATCAGCACCACGCCGTCCTCGATGACGTTGAAGTCGCCGCCTTCGAAGGTGCCGGCCGTGACCATGTCATAGATCGGGATGCCGAGTTTCTCGTAGGTGCGGATCGCGGCATAGTTCTCGCCGCGCCGCCACCAATTGGCCATCGCGGTGATGATCGCGCCATAAGGCGTCATGACGCTGGAATCGCGGGAATAGACCTGCATCGGCAGTTCCGGCGTCGGCTCGTGCCAGTGGATGTTCACACCGAAATGCTCATAGGCGGCGACCAGGTCCTTGTGCTGCGCCTGCGCGATCTGGACGTTGCAGGGTGCCTCGCGCAGGTGCTTGCGCGACAGCGAACTGGTCGACAGATGCCGCAGGAAATTCGGCGATCCCAGCAGCACGTCGGTCAAGACGTCGGTCTCGTTGGCGAAACCCCATGATGTCAGCGGCTTGGTGCCGCCGGCCGGATTGCGGCGCTGCAGCGAAAACGGCTCGGCGACGATGCGATCATGGACGGTCATGCGGTTCTCCTCGTGGGCTTGTTCTCAAGAGTTGGTCGGGTCATGCATGGCTTGGGATCCACCAGTCGCGGCCGCGCTCGGTGGTGATATATTCCGGCCAGCGGAAGTTGATCGGCGGTTCGTAGTCGCAAAGCGGCGCGATCCAGTTCGTGCCGCCAACGCCGCCGCCGGTGCGGGTGACGAACTCGTTCATCGCCGCATCGCGGGCTTCTCCGTCCTCGAGCAGGCGCAATGCCGCCAGCGCGACCGTCTTGGCCGCACAGGTAACCATCGGATCGATCGTCGCGGAAATGCCGCCCAGCGCATTCATCACCCAGGAGGGATAGGCGTGGCCATTCGTCGAGCGTAGCGCCGGGCGGGCGACATAAAAGCGCGCGGTCGGTGCGTGCCAGCTCATATCGGTATAGTCGTCGGAGGTCGAATTCACCTGCGAAGGCGGCAGGTCGCGACGCAGGATCGCTTCGGCCTCCTGCGGGGAAATCAACCGCTCCAGCTCGTCGATGAACGGGTTTTCGGTCGCGGTACCACCGGCATTGACCTGGATTTCGCGCCCGATCGCCCTGGCGGTCTCGTCCCAGCTGGGCGGCCCGACCGTCGACAGCGCTTCAAAGGCAATCCCGGCCATGGCGTGATTGGCCAGCCCGGGCCGTGATTTCGACACCCAGTGGCGCTCATAACGGCAGCCGCTGATCGCGGCCGCCGCCGCCGCATTTCGGTCAAGCACGGCGGTGACCTGCTCGGCCATGCGAAGCGTCGGCACGCGGATCATGTACTGGATCTCGGCCAGCCCCGCCGGCAGATTGTCGGCTGTCGCCTGGCCGGCGGTCAGGATCGCCTCGCTGATCGACCAGCCGCCTTGGTGCGGCAGCATGGAATCGCGCAGCGCCTTGGAGGCCATGTACATCGTCATCAGCGCGTCGTTGGCGCCGGGGGCGCGGACCGCCGAATGCGCCTGCGGGATCGGTGCGCCGTCGCCGGCGCGAACCCAGTTTTCGGGTTCGCCGCACACAAAGCGGTAGATCATGGCGTAGGCGGCACCGCAATGCGTGTCCCAGCGCGCGGTGTTGCAGAGCGGCAGCATGTAGAAGGGGTGGAAGGAGATCATGCCGGCAAGGCCGTCATAATAGCCTTTCGCGGCATGGATCGGCTTTGACCCCCGCACCTTTTCGGCCGGCTCGCCGGTAAAGCGCAGCGTACCTGGAATGCCGTGGTGCTGCATCGCCGCCTTGGTGGCCAGCAGACCGCCAAGGCTTGCCATGCCCAGCCCCGAATGCGGGTCGGTGTGGCCGCCGGCCTCGACGCCAAGGCCGGGCCGTGGCTGCTTCACCGTCACCGCATCCTGGCAGTTGCCGGGCACCGCGTCATATTCGGCATAAAGGCCGATCGTCGGTCCGGTGCCGTTCGTCCAGTGGGCGCAGAACGCCGTCGGCATGCCGCCGGACCCTTCCTCGACGGTAAAGCCTTCCCGCTTCAGTCGCTCCACATACCACGCTGCGGACTGATATTCGCGCCAGGCGGTCTCGCCGAAATCGAAGATGGTGCGCGTCCACGCCGACAGCAGCGGCTGGATGCCGTCGAGGCAGGCAAGGGCGGTCTCTTGCGCCGATGTCGTCACCGGTTTGTCCATGCCTCAAAGAAAGCAGTGAAGCGGCTCGCCAAAAAGTGATATGTTTTCCCGGTTCATGCAAATTCGGTTCACCTCTTGAGAATTCCCTCCACACAGGCGCTGCGCGCCCTCGACAGTTTCGCCAGGCATGGCAGCGTCTGGCGTGCCGCCGACGAACTGCACCTCACCCGCAGCGCGGTGAGCCACCAGTTGCGGTTGTTGGAGCGTGATCTCGGCTTCGATCTGCTGCAGCGCATCGGCAAGGGGGTGGCGCTGACGCCGCGCGGCCAGCGCTACGCTGCCGATGTCAGGAAGGCACTGACCGTGCTTGGCGACGCGGGCACGCAAAACAGCGGCGCCGGCGTCGGTGGTTCCTTCGCCATTTCCTGCCCGCCGGGCTTCGCTTCCATGTTCCTGTGCACCCATATCGGCGAGTTCCAGCAAATGTACCCTGACGTGGCGCTCTCGGTGCTGACGCCGCGCCGGCTCGACGACGTCTCGAATCCGGACGCCGACGCCTTCATCGCTTTCGGCGTCGGCAACTGGCCGAACCGGGCGGTGGAGCTGCTCTGCGAAGTCCACTTCACGCCGCTCTGCAGCCCGACATTGCTCAACAAGGTCGGCGGCTTTTCCAAACCGGCGGACGTGCTGCGCGCCAACCTGCTGCATCTCTCCGACACCGAGGACTGGGCGCGCTGGCTGGCGCTGTCCAAGGTGGAGAACCCGGATACCGAAGGCGGCATCTTCTTTTCCGACATGAACCTCGTCTTCTCGGCGGCGGTCGCCGGCCAGGGAATTGCCATGGGTGACGAGCTGACCGGCCGCCGGGCGCTGAGCGAAGGCAGGCTAGTCAAGCCGTTTGAAGCTTCCGTACCCTCGCCACGCTCCTATTTCCTGGTCTTCGAGCACGCCAAGGCCGGCCATCCCGTACTCAACGCCTTCAGCGACTGGCTCAGGGCAAAGCTGTCGGAGAACAGGCTTTAGGCGTATTGGGCGAGCGCTGCAGGCTGATATGACGGACGACTGCGCGAAGGAGCGCTAACCTTTCCAGTCGTCATCCCTCGGGTCTCCGCGACCGAGCTTCGCTCCTTGCTCCGCCCTACAATGACGACGGCATGAATGCCTTCGCTAATCGCGAACGTTGGTGAGTTTGCCGAACGTCACCGCAAGCAGACGCTCCAGTCGCCCACAAAACCCCACCACCCGTGAATCAAATTTGCCGATCAGGCGAAAACTATTCGGTTGCGGTGAGCCACGACCCTGCCTACCATTTCGCCTAAGACTGAGGGAAAGGGCAGGATGCAGCAACCCGGCCGGGCCGCAGAGATCAAGGCAATTGGAATCGGCAAGAGCTTCGGCTCGTTCCGTGCGTTGGACAATCTGTCGCTCAATATCGGCCGCGGCGAGTTCCTGACGCTGCTCGGCCCCTCCGGCTCGGGCAAGACCACCTTCCTGATGATCCTCGCCGGCTTCGTGCAGCCGACCGAAGGCAAGCTTTTCAGCGACGGCACCGACATCACCGACCGCCCGGCCGAACAGCGCGCCGCCGGCATGGTGTTCCAGGGCTATGCGCTGTTCCCGCATATGAGCGTCGAGGCCAACATCGCTTTCCCGCTTAAGGTGCGCAAGAAATCGGCCGCCGACATCAAGAAGCGCGTCGGCGAGATGATCGAGCGCGTCGGCCTGGTCGGCCATGAGAAGAAACTGCCCTCGCAGCTTTCCGGCGGCCAGCAGCAGCGCGTCGCGCTGGCCCGTGCACTGGTGTTCGAGCCGGGCGTGCTTCTGCTCGACGAGCCGTTCTCGGCGCTGGACAAGAGCCTGCGCGGCCAGATGCAGGCCGAGATGAAGCGCCTGCACCAGGAAACCGGCACCACCTTCGTCTTCGTCACCCACGATCAGAGCGAGGCGCTGGCGCTGTCCTCGCGCGTCGCCATCTTCAACCACGGCAAATTGCTGCAGGTCGGCGCGCCGGACGAAGTCTACGACCGGCCGGACAACCGCTTCGTCGCCGAATTCCTCGGCGAGATCAACATGCTGCCACTGAAGGGGGTGAAGCCCGCCGACAATGGCTCGACGGGCCTTTGCGAAGACCGCGCGGTCAATATGCACTGCAAGGCCGAGAAGGTCCGTGGTGACGCGATCCTCGCGATCCGGCCCGAGCACATGTCGATCGCGCGCGAAGCGGCCGTCGGCGAAAACGGCATCGCCGCGACCGCCATCGCCTCCACCTATCTGGGGGCGGCGACCAAGCTCGACCTCACCACACGCCAAGGCGCCAAGGTGACCGTCTCTGTGCCGAACGAGGTCGCTGCCGCGGCACTTAGCAAAGGCAATTCCGTCTGGCTGACCTGGCCGGCCGAAAAGGGTTTCCTCCTTCCGGACGGAGGACAATGAGCGCCGGCGCGGCCTGACCCGCCGCACCGGCTTCCGGACTGAAATCAACGAAAACAAAGGGGAACTGACATGAACGACACCAAGAAACACGCCATCGACACGCTGTCCGAAAGGACCAGACGCGGCGAGATTTCGCGCCGCCAGTTCACGCAACTGGCAGCCCTCGTGCTCGCCGGCACGCCGATGCTGCTGCGCTCGACGAGCGCCTTTGCCGCGGCCAAGGAACTGGTGCTGGTCAATTGGGGTGGCGACGCCATCACCGCCTATGATGCGGCCTACGGCCAGGCTTTCACCAAGGACACCGGCATCACCGTCAAGATGGACGGCTCGGGCCCGACCGAAGGCGCCATTGCGGCGCAGTTCAAGAGCGGCGCGCCGACCTGGGACCTGGTCGACGTCGACCCGTTCTCGGCCATCACGCTCGGCGCCCAGGGCGCGCTCGAGCCGATCGACTACAAGATCGTCGACAAGACGAAGATGCGCCCCGGCTTCGGTTGGGAATATGCCGCCTCGACCTATTTCTTCTCCTATGTCATCGCCTACGATTCCGAGAAGTACGGCAGCAACGCCCCGACCGGCATGGCCGACTTCTTCGACGTGAAGAAGTTCCCCGGCAAGCGCTCGCTCTACAAATGGGGCGTGTCGAGCTGGGAAGCGGCGCTTTTGGCCGACGGCATCGCGCCGGCTTCGCTCTATCCGCTCGACCTCAAGCGGGCGCATGACAAGATCGCCGCCTTCAAGGAAAACGTCGTCGCCTACTGGGGCGGTGGTGCCGAGAGCCAGAGCGTGCTGCTCAATGGCGAAGCCTCGATGGCCATCGTCTGGTCGACCCGTGCCTCGCTGATCGAGCAGGATTCCGGCGGCAAGATCAAGTTCATCTGGGACCAGGGCCTGATCTCGCCCGGCGCCCTGGCCGTGCTCAAGAACAATCCCGGCGGCAAGGACGCGGCGATGAAGTTCATCGCCAGCGCCCAGGATCCGCAAAAGCAGCTCGTCATGTTCGACAAGCTCGGCCAGGGCCCGGCGAACCCGGCGGCCGATGCGCTCATCCCGGCCGACAAGAAGCGCATCAACCCGGTCGATCCCGAGAACATGAAGAAGCAGATCGCGCTCGACATGGATTGGTACGCCAAGAACTACGGCGCGGCGCTCGACGAATACACCAAGATCATCTCCGCCTGATCGGCCGCGACGATCTGACATGAGAGGCGTTCTCTCCGACAGGATGGGCGCGGCGCTGTTGATGGCGCCGCTGCTCCTGTTCCTCGTCCTGGCCTATGCCTGGCCGTTCCTCGGCGTGGTGAAGTGGAGTTTTACTCTGCCGACGCCGGGGCTTGGCCAATACGATGCCTTGCTCACCGACGATCTGGTACAGTCGGTGTTCATCCGCACGTTGCGCATCGCGGCGATCGTCACTGTCGTGTCCGTCGCCGCCGCCTACGCCATCACGGTCGTCTGGGTGCGCGGCAGCCCGGCGCAGCGCCTCATCGCCGAATTCTGCATCCTGGTGCCATTCTGGATCTCGGTGCTGACGCGCGCCTTCGGCTGGGTGGCGCTCTTGTCCAATCGCGGCCTGATCAACACCTGGCTGCAATCGATCGGTTTCATCTCCGAACCGCTGACCCTGGTGCGCAACGAATTCGGCGTCGTCGTCGGCATGACGCATTTCCTCATTCCCTTCGCGGTCTTTCCGCTGGCGTCCGCCATGCGCAGTCTCGACGACCGCGTGCTGCTGGCAGCGCGCGGGCTTGGCTCCAGCCGCATGCGCACCTTCTGGACGGTGTTCGTGCCGATGACACGCTCCGGCATCATCGGCTCGGCGCTGATCGTCTTCGTCTTCTCGCTCGGCTTTTTCGTCACGCCGGCGATCCTCGGCGGCGGCCGCAGCGTCATGATTGCTGAACTGATCTATCTCAGGATTTTCCAGAGCCCGGACTGGGGGCTGGGGGCTGCGATCAGCGTCGTGCTGGTGCTGTTTGTCGGCGCGCTGATGGCGCTGCTATTCCGCTATGTCAGACCGAAGCAGTTGATCTGATGCCGACCTATCGCCCCGGACCCGTCTCGCTGATCCTCGCCGCCCTTGTGGCGCTGTTCCTGTTGATGCCGCTGCTCGCCGTCATCCCGGTGTCGCTGACGCCGAGCCGCATGCTGGCGATGCCATCGGGCGAACTGTCGCTGCGCCACTATCGCTCGCTGATCGAGGATCCGCGCTGGCTCCAGTCGATCCTGCTGTCGATCCGCATCGGCATCGTCAGCAGCGCGATTTCCACGGTGCTGGCGCTCTGCTTCAGCCTTGGCGTGTGGATGTTCCAGCCCCGCTTCACTGCAGCCCTGGTCGGTTTCGTGCTGTTGCCGATGGTGGTGCCGCCGGTGGTCTCGGCAATCACGCTCTACTTCCTGCTGACCTCGCTCTCCGGCTTCAGTTCGTTCTTCGGCTATGACACATGGCTCGGCGTCGCCATGGCGCATTCGGTGATGACGGTGCCTTTCGCCACCGTGCTGATCTTGGTCTCGCTCAGCCAGCTCGACCGCCGCATCGACCTCGCCGCAAGGGGGCTCGGCGCCACTGTCTGGGAGCGCGCCACCCGCATCATCATGCCCAACATCAAGTTCGGCATCATCACCGCGGCACTTTTGTCCTTCGTACTGTCCTGGGAAGAAATCGGCGTCACCCTGTTCATCACCTCGGTCAACGCCATCACGCTGCCCCGCCTGATGTGGATGGGCCTGCGCGACAACATCGACCCGGCGATCGCAGCGCTTTCGGTGATCCTGATCATCATCACGGTGCTGGTTCTGGCGGTGCGCAGTGTAATGACCTGGCAGCGTGCCGGGCACTAGACGAACCGCACCGAGGTGCGGCCGAGCCTGGCCCGTCTCCTCGACTTCATTCACGCTCGGGCAACATGCCGGCTGAGCAGACCGGCTCTCCAAGGTTGCTTGGCATGGCAATCTCTTCATCACAGGGGTCGTATTTTCGAGATGATCGGCGATCATGATCGCGACGAGACGAATCATGCGATATGGCGCAGACTTGACGAGCCGGGTACGCTGCGCGCGAATTTGCCAGTATGACGAACCGCTTGCGCAAGGCATGACAGGCGAGGGGGACGACAAATGACCGCGCCCGGCGATTTGCTGCAGGCACTTTTTCTGAGGCTCAAAAGCGATAAGTCGCTGTCTGCGCTGCTTGGCGGCGCCGGGCTGCTCGAGCGGGCGACGGAAAATGCCGCTTTTCCCTACGTGACTTTTGGTCAGACCAGCGCCTTTGACTGGGACACCGGCGCCGAGAACGACAATGATCAGTTGATTACGCTGCATGTCTGGTCGAAAGCCCATGGTGAAGAGGAAACCCTTGCCATCATGGCCGCCATCAAGGCCCGCCTTGCCAACGCCGCACTGGTGGTCGGCCGGCGCGGCAAGACGCGGCTGTCGCTTGAATTCACCGAGGCCCGTTACGATGAGGAACTCCTCGTGCATCACGGGCTGCTGCGGTTTCGCGCGCTGACGCAGGAAAATGCCTGACACGCTTTCAATCTGACCGAAACGGAGTCTAGACTGGCGTCCGCGGGAATTTCGTCGGTCGGGGCGTCGAAATCACCGTCGGTCGTCTCGCGTTTTCTGGGGTGTAGCGGACATGGTTTTCGCATCGATCACCGTTCATTTCACGTTCAGCACCGATGCGTTACAACCCCGACCATGAAAACGCTTCGCTCCCACTTTCGAACCGCGACCCTGGCGCTCTGTGCCGCCGGGCTGTTGGCGTCGCAGGCGACGGCGATGCCGCTGAGCGCGCCCGACCAGTCCAGCCCGATCGTCCTGGCCGCATCCGACTGCTACGCGATCGGCCAGCAGGTGGCCGAACAGAATGGCGGGACGCTGGCCAAGGCCTCGCAGTCGACACGCGGTGGCCAGCCGGTCTGCGTCATCGTCGTGCTGGTGCCTGGCAAGGACGGTCAGCGTCCGCGCCGTTCCGAGATCGTCGTGCCGCAGAACTGACCCAATCTTTCATCTTACAGGCCTCCGTTTCCCAGGCCGCCGGAATCGGCCTATATCTGAACAAGTCCTTCAAAAGGTATCGATCTCCGCATGCGCGTACTCGTCGTCGAGGATGACAAGGATCTCAACCGGCAGATAGCGGACGCGTTGGTCGACGCTGGCTATGTCGTCGACCGTGCTTTCGACGGCGAGGAAGGCCATTTCCTCGGTGACACCGAACCCTATGACGCCGTCGTGCTCGATATCGGCCTGCCGCAGATGGACGGCATCAGCGTGGTCGAGCGCTGGCGCCGTGGCGGCCGCAAGATGCCGGTGCTGATCCTGACCGCGCGCGACCGCTGGAGCGACAAGGTCTCCGGCATCGATGCCGGCGCGGACGACTATGTCACCAAGCCGTTCCACATCGAGGAGGTGCTGGCGCGGCTCAGGGCGCTGATCCGCCGTGCCGCCGGCCATGCCTCGTCGGAGCTTACCTGCGGGCCGCTGCGCCTCGACACCAAGGCCTCGAAGGCCGATGTCGGCGGTGTGCCGTTGAAGCTGACCTCGCACGAATTCCGCCTGCTTGCCTATCTGATGCACCATATGGGCGAGGTGGTCTCGCGCACCGAACTGGTCGAGCATCTCTACGACCAGGATTTCGACCGCGATTCCAACACCATCGAGGTGTTTGTCGGGCGGCTGCGCAAGAAGATGGGCATCGACATGATCGAAACCCTGCGTGGCATGGGCTACCGCATGCGCGAGCCGGAGGCGTAACTCGGAACCGCTCAAACCAACCGCAAGGGCGCCGCTTTCGCTGCGTTTGTGGCCGCGTTCGCTGACGTTCCGCGTGATCGCCTTTTCCACTGTGTGGGCGATCCTGACCCTCGTCGTCATCTTCACCCTGATCACCACGCTCTACCGCCAAGCCAGCGAGCGCGGCTTCGACAGCCTGCTTTCGGCGCATCTGTTCAACCTGATCGGCTCCATCGGCATTTCCGACACGGGTGCGCTCACCGGCGCCCCCGACCTTGGCGACCTCCGCTTCTCCGAGCCGAAATCCGGTTGGTACTGGTCGGTCGAGCCTGCCTCGGAGGGCGTGCATGGTGACCTTCATTCGTCGTCGATGACGAGCAAAATTCCGTCGCCAAGCGTCGCCGAGGTGCCCTTCAATGCCAGCTTCCAGCGCAGCTATTCGGCCGAAGGCATAGATGGCGAGCAACTCGAAGTGTTCGAGAGCGAATTCGTGCTCGATGCCAAGAACCGCGCCGCGCGTTTTCGCGTGGTGGGAAACCAGAGCGAACTCGAACAGGAGATCGCCACCTTCCAGCGCCGCCTGCTGACCTATCTCAGCCTGTTCGGCGTCGGCATGATCGCCATCAACGCCATCGCCATCCTGCTCGGCCTGCAGCCGCTGCGCCGGGTGCGCAACGCCCTTGCCATGGTGCGCGAAGGCACCGCGCAGCGGCTCGATGGCCGCTTCCCGGCCGAGATCGAGCCGTTAGCCAACGAAACCAACGCCTTGATCGAAAATAACAAACGCATCGTGGAGCGCTCGCGGACCCAGGTCGGCAATCTCGCCCATTCGCTGAAGACGCCGCTGGCGGTGCTGCTCAATGAGGGCCGGGCGCTTGGCGGCGCCAAGGGACAATTGATCGCCGAGCAGGCCGCCTCGATGCAGAAGCAGGTGGACCATTATTTGCAGCGCGCCCGCGTCGCGGCGCAGCGCGACAGCGTCGTCTACCGCACGCCGGTGGCGCCGCTGGTGCAGCGCATGGCGCGGGTCCTGCAGAAGCTCAACCCGCAGACCAGCCTGTCGCTGTCCCTGCCGGCCACCGAGATCGTCTTTGCCGGTGAGCGCGAGGACCTCGAGGAACTGCTCGGCAACCTTCTCGAAAATGCGATGAAATGGGCAAAAAGCGCGGTGTCGGTCACGGTGGCGCCCTTGGCCGGCAAGGACGACAATCTTTTCGAGATCAGCATCGACGATGACGGCCCTGGCATTCCCGAGGACAAGGCGCGCGACGCGCTGAAGCGTGGAAGGCGCCTGGACGAGACAAAACCGGGAACAGGTCTGGGACTTGCCATTGTCGCCGACCTCGTCAACGAGTATGGAGGCGTTCTCGCGCTCGAACGATCCGACCTGGGTGGATTGAAGGCAGTGGTGCGCTTGCGAAGCCTTCAGTGACGCTTTCCCGGGCCAATCGACAGGGGTGGAAGGCGTATGGTATGGCGGCATATCGATTGATCCTGGAGCAATGCCGATTGCTCCCGAACTGGCAGGCAGCGGCCAAATTTCCGACAAATATCAATACTATGGCCACGCCTACTTCTCCGATGACGCGGCCCCCGGCGCATCCATGGCAGGCTCCAATTCAAGAAAACCGGTTGTTGGCATGAAGATTCGCGTCGCGCTTGTTTCCGCACTGCTGGCCGTGTCTGGCTGCACCACCTTGAGCGGCAAAGGCCCCACGGTGACGCCGACACCGGCCTCGACGCCTCCGACAAGCGGCAAGGTCACCAAGTCGATCATTTCGGCGATGGACGGCGGCCTCATCGGCGGCTCGATCGGCAATGGCCTCAGCGACGCCGAGAAGCGCAGCGCGCTCGAGGCCGAATACAAGGCGCTCGAATATACGACGAGCGGTCAGAAGGTGGCGTGGAAGGGCGATCAGGCTTCGCACTATGGCGAGGTGGTTCCGGCCCAGCCCTATCGTGTCGGTTCGCAGGACTGCCGCCAGTACACGCAGACGGTGTTCACCGGCGGTGCCGGGGTGACGGCGCGCGGAACCGCTTGCCGCAATGCCGATGGCAGCTGGACGCCGCTGACCTGACAGCTCGCATGTCGCCCAAAAGTGCGCCGCGGTTTTAGGACAGCGACATGCACAAAACAAAGATCAGGCCGGCTCCGGTTGGAATCCGGCCGGTTGATGTCGATCAAGGACGTCAGGCGCGCTGACCGTCAAAGCGTCGCAGGATGCCTGTGTTGGCAGGGCAGGGCTCTGTCGTTATTGGAAGAACCATGCTGTTCTGGGTCATAGCCGCGATACTGACGCTCGGCGCGAGCCTGGCGGTGCTGCTGCCGCTGGCCGCGGGAGCCAAGGGCGCGTCGTCGAGCGGCGATCATGATCTGGAAGTCTATCGCGACCAGTTGTCTGAACTTGACCGCGACGCCGGGCGCGGCTTGATCCAACCGGCGGAAGCGGCCGAGGCGCGCGCAGAAATTGCGCGCCGCATCCTTCGCCTCGACAATGCCGATGCGGCCGGCAAGGCATCGACCCGGCAGGCCTCGGTCACGGCGCGGCTTGTCGCGACCGTCGCCGTGCTGGCGGTGCCGCTGGTCAGCTGGGGAGTCTACAGCCAGATCGGCTCGCCTGACCTGCCGGCGCAACCGCTCAGCGAAAGGCTGGCCAAGAACCCGGCCGACAGTTCGGTCGACGAATTGGTGGCGCGGGCCGAGGCCCACCTTGCCGCCAACCCGTCCGAGGGCAGGGGGTGGGATGTGCTCGCCCCGGTCTATCTGCGCATGCAGCGCTTTTCCGATGCCGCCGCCGCGTACCGCAACGCCATCCGCCTCGACGGTGCCAGCGCTGTTCGCCAGGCCGGCCTCGGCGAGGCGATCGCCGGTGCGGCCGGCGGCATCGTTTCCGCCGATGCCCAGGACGCCTTCGAGGCGGCGCTGAAGCTGGATCCCGCCAATCCGAAAGCCAGCTTCTATCTGGCCATGGCCCTGGCGCAGGAGGGACGCAGCAAGGAAGCGACCACGGCCTGGCAGGCGATGCTGGGCACTTTGCCGCCGGATTCGCCATGGCGCAGTGCCGTTGAACAGGCGCTGGCCAAATCCGCCAGCCCCGAAGTCGCATCCGGCGCTACCGCTAAGGGGCCAGACGCTGCCGATGTCGACGCTGCATCCTCAATGTCGCCGCAGGATCGCGAAGCCATGATCAACACCATGGTCGCCGGCCTCGACGAAAAACTGCGGCAAAATCCGCGTGACCCGGAAGGATGGATGCGGCTCGTTCGTTCCTATGTCGTGCTGGGCAAGGCCGATCAGGCGCGCGAGGCGCTGGGTCGCGCTATCGCCGTCTTTGGCGCCGACAGCGACGAAGCCAAGAAATTCACCGCCTTTGCCGCCTCGCTCGGCCTGACGGCGATGGAGTAGACCTTGATATGACGCGCAAGCAGAAACGATTGTCGGTCATTGTCGGCGGATTGGCTTTCCTTGGCGCCGCCACCGGGCTGACCTTCTACGCGCTGGGGCAGAAGGCTTCCTATTTCTACATGCCGGCCGACCTCACCACGGCGAGTGTCCAGCCCGGCCAGCGCATCAGGCTCGGCGGTTTGGTCGAAAAAGGCACCATCCAGCGCGGGCAGGGCGCGACGGTCGCCTTTTCAGTCACCGACACGCACGAATCGGTCAAGGTCACCTATACCGGCATCCTGCCCGACCTCTTTCGCGAGGAGCAGGGCGTCATCACCGAGGGCAGTTTCGGCCCGGACGGCGTTTTTGTTGCCGACAGCGTGCTGGCCAAGCATGATGAGCGCTACATGCCCAAGGAAGTGGCCGACGGGCTGAAGGCCAAGGGCGTCTGGCAGGAGAGCAAGAGTGAGTAGGTCTGGCAGAAGGGCAGGGGTCAATCATGGGCACAGCCATGGTTGAGACCGGACATTTCGCCTTGGTCCTGGCGTTCGCGCTTTCGCTGGTGCAGACGATCGTGCCGCTGTTTGGCGCGCGCCTCAACAACCAGCGTCTGATGGCTGTCGGCGGTCCTGTCGCGGTGACCGGCTTCGCGCTGACCGCACTGTCCTTCGTCGCACTGGCGAGCGCCTATGCGAACTCCGATTTCTCCGTGGCGAGCGTCTGGGAGAACTCGCATTCGCTGCAGCCGATGATCTACAAGATCACCGGAACCTGGGGCAATCACGAAGGCTCGATGCTGCTCTGGGTGCTGATCCTGACCTTCTTCGGTGCTCTCGTTGCGGCTTTCGGCTCCAATTTGCCGGCGACGCTGCGCGCCAATGTGCTGGCCGTCCAGGGCGCCATTGGCGCTGCCTTCTTCCTATTCATCCTGGCGACGTCCAACCCTTTCATCCGCCTCAATCCGGCGCCGATCGAAGGGCGCGACCTCAACCCGGTCCTGCAGGATCTCGGCCTCGCCATTCATCCGCCACTGCTCTATCTCGGCTATGTCGGCTTCTCGATCTGCTTTTCCTTCTCGGTCGCCGCCTTGATCGAGGGCCGCATCGACGCCTCCTGGGCGCGCTGGGTGCGGCCATGGACGCTGGTCGCCTGGATGTTCCTGACCGGCGGTATCGCCATGGGATCCTATTGGGCCTATTACGAGCTTGGCTGGGGCGGCTTCTGGTTCTGGGATCCGGTCGAGAACGCCTCGTTCATGCCGTGGCTGGCGGGCACCGCGCTGCTGCATTCGGCCATCGTCATGGAAAAGCGCTCGGCGCTGAAGATCTGGACGCTGCTGCTCGCCATCCTCACCTTTTCGCTGTCCCTGCTCGGTACCTTCCTGGTGCGCTCGGGCGTGCTCACCTCGGTGCATGCCTTTGCCACCGATCCGGCGCGCGGCGTCTTCATCCTGTGCATCCTGACGCTGTTCATCGGTGGCTCGCTGGCGCTGTTTGCGCTGCGCGCCTCAAGGTTGACGGCCGGCGGCCTGTTCCATCCGATCTCGCGTGAAGGCGCGCTCGTCCTCAACAATCTGTTCCTGACCACGGCGACCGCCACGGTGCTCGTCGGCACGCTCTATCCACTGGCGCTGGAGGCGCTCACCGGCGACAAGATCTCGGTCGGGGCGCCGTTCTTCGACCTGACCTTCGGCCCATTGATGCTGCCGCTTCTGGTCCTCGTGCCGTTCGGCCCGCTGCTCGCCTGGAAGCGCGGCGACATCATCGCGGCGTCGCAGCGCCTGATGGCGGCCTTCGCCACGGCGCTGGCGGCAATGCTCGTTACCGGCCTGTTTATCGACGGCGCCTCGGTGTTCGCCGCCCTCGGTATCGGCCTTGCCGTCTGGCTGGTCGCCGGTGCGCTCACCGATCTTGCCGTCAAGTCCGGCGTCGGATCGGTTGCGCCGGCCGTCATGCTCAGGCGCTTTGCCGGCCTGCCGCGCTCGGTCTTCGGCACGGCATTGGCCCATCTCGGCCTCGGCCTGACCTTGCTCGGCATCGTCGCCACGCTCTCCTTCGGCACCGAGAAGATCCTCTCCATGCGCGCCGGCGAGACTGTGGAATTGTCCGGCCATACGCTGCGTTTCGTCGGGCTTTACCCGGCGCAGGGGCCAAACTACAGCGAGGACCGTGGCCGCTTCGAGCTGATCGGTGCCAGCGGCAGTCCTGTCGGCGAAATCAGTTCCGCCAAGCGTTTCTATCCGGTGCGGCAGACGACGACGACGGAGTCCGGCATCATGACCCTCGGTCTTTCCCAACTCTACATCTCGCTTGGCGACGAAGCCAAGGACGGCTCGGTCGTGGTGCGCCTGTGGTGGAAACCGCTGGTGACGCTGATCTGGGGTGGCGGCCTGGTGATGATGGCGGGCGCGGCCATGTCGCTGATGGACAGGCGTCTGCGAGTCGGCGCGCCCTCGCGCCGGCGCAAGCAGGCGAGCGCCGTGACGCCCGCGGTCCAGCCATGAAGGCAAGGTTCTGCGCCGCGCTGCTCGTCCTGATGCTGGCGCTCGGCTTTGCCGGCACCGCGCTGGCCGTGAAGCCTGACGAGATGCTGGCCGATCCGGCGCTCGAAGCGCGGGCGCGGGCACTGTCGGAAGGTCTGCGCTGCATGGTCTGCCAAAACCAGTCGATCGACGAATCCGATGCCGACCTCGCCCGCGACCTGCGCATCCTGGTGCGCCAGCGCCTCGTTGCTGGCGATTCGGACCAGCAGGTGATGGACTATGTCGTTTCGCGCTACGGCGAGTTCGTGCTGCTGAAGCCGCGCTTCGACCTGCGCAATGCGCTGCTTTGGGGCACGCCGGTGCTGTTGCTGCTGGTCGGAGGCGTATTCATTGTGCTGACCGCGCGGTCGCGCCGGGCACTGGCGACAAAGAGCCTGTCTGCCGATGAACAGGCGGCATTGGACGCTATCCTGCACCGCGACTGACGGCTGCTGTCGCCCGCTAACATTACCAAAGTTTCATGCGTCGGAAATGGCGCTGTAATGTGCGCCGCTCTAATTCTCATTCCCTGAGGATGCCGATCAAGGCGCGTCCCTATGAAAGAGGATACGAGACCCCATGAATATTGCCCCCAATTCATTTTGCCGCACTCGCAAGCGTCTTCTGGCCGCCGCCGCTTCCGTCGCCGTTGCCGGCGTGATCGGCGTCGGCGCGCTGACCAGCGGAACCAGCCCCGTTCTGGCCGATGCCGTACGCGTCGAGGCGCCGCAGGTGCAAGGCTTCGCAGATGTCGTCGAACGCGTTTCGCCCGCCGTGGTCAGCGTCAAGGTGAAGGCCAAGATCCAGCCGACCGCCGATGATGGCTCCGATGGCCAGGATGGCTTCGACAATCTTCCCAACAATCCGCAGCTGCGCCGCTTCTTCAAGGAATTCCGCGGCTTTGGCGATCAGGGCGGCCAGAATGATGAAGGCCACCGCCGCTTCGGTCACCGCGACCGCGGCAATGACGAGCCGCGCCCGGTGGCGCAGGGCTCCGGCTTCTTCATCTCCGAGGACGGCTACCTCGTCACCAACAACCACGTCGTTGAAGAAGGCACCGCCTTCACCGTGGTGACCAATGACGGGAAGGAACTCGACGCCAAGCTGGTCGGCACCGATCCGCGCACTGATCTCGCCGTGCTCAAGGTCGAAGGCGGCGGCAAGTTCACCTATGTCGATTTCGCCGACGATTCCAAGGTTCGCGTCGGCGACTGGGTCGTGGCTGTCGGCAATCCGTTCGGCCTCGGCGGCACCGTCACCGCCGGCATCGTGTCGGCGCGCGGCCGTGATATCGGCGCCGGCCCCTATGACGATTTCCTCCAGATCGACGCCTCGGTCAACCGCGGCAATTCGGGCGGCCCGACCTTCAACCTCAACGGTCAGGTGGTCGGCATCAACACGGCGATCTTCTCGCCCTCGGGCGGCAGTGTCGGCATCGCCTTCGACATTCCTGCCTCGACCGCCAAGCAGGTTGTCGAGGACCTGATGAAGAGCGGCGCGGTGCAGCGCGGCTGGCTGGGCGTCGAAATCCAGCCGGTTACGTCGGATATCGCCGAATCGCTCGGTCTGAAGTCCAACAATGGTGCATTGGTGTCCAGCGCCCAGGACGACGGTCCCGGCAAGAAGGCCGGCATCACGGCTGGCGATGTCATCACCCAGGTCGAGGGCAAGGATGTCGCCTCGCCGAAGGAACTCGCCCGCCTGATCGGCGCCTATTCGCCCGGCAAGTCGGTCGACGTCACCGTCTGGCGCGACGGCAAGAGCCAGACGATCAAGGTCGATCTCGGCAAACTGCCGGCCAGCGACAAGCAGGCCTCCAACGACCAGCAGCAGCAGCCTGCCGCTCCTGCGAAGCCTGATACGCTGGCCGATCTCGGCCTCACCGTCACCAAGTCCGAAAACGGCAAGGGTCTTGTCGTGACCGATGTCGATCCCGACAGCGCTGCGGCCGACCGCGGCATCCAGCCGGGAGACATCATCACCGCGGTCAATTCGAACGAAGTGAATGGCACCGAGGATGTCACCAAGGCGATGACCGACGCGGTGAAGTCCGGCCGCAAGGCGGTGCTGATGCAGATCACCCGCGACAACAACAACCGTTTCGTCGCGCTGCCCGTCGCCAAGGGCTGACAACGATTTTCCGGTGCGGTGGTATCAAACACCCCCCGAGCCGCCGCATGGGAAAGCATGGAGCCGGGTACGTTAGTCAGTCATCGTGCTCTCCTCCAGCGGCAGCGGGCCTCCCATCGCCCGCTGCCGCACATTTTGTAAGCCGCCCAGAAACGCTGCCTCGGGCCTGAGCCGAGAGGATGTGATGATTTGCCGGATGATGCCCCGAAGCGGGCATGTTCGGCATGAAGACAACCAGAGAACAAGATTTTATCGCGTGCGGCCTCGATCATCTTGATCGAGGCGCGCTTTGGCAAAGGCTAAAATGCAGATGCCGGCTACTCAACCTTCCAGCGAAATCGCGTATAACGGCCCTATGAAGATTCTCGTCATAGAAGACGATCGCGAGGCTGCCGATTATCTGCAGAAAGCCTTCACCGAGGCAGGTCATACCGCCCATGTCGCCGGTGACGGCGAGACCGGTTTTGCGCTTGCGGATGCCGGCGACTATGACGTCATGGTCATCGACCGGATGATGCCGCGCCGCGACGGTCTGTCGGTCATTGCCGGTCTTCGCTCACGGGGCAACACCACGCCGGTGCTGATCCTGTCGGCGCTGGGCGAGGTCGATGATCGGGTCACCGGCCTGCGCGCCGGCGGCGACGATTATCTGACCAAGCCCTATGCGTTCTCCGAGCTCCTGGCCCGTGTCGAGGTATTGAACCGGCGCGCCAGCGCCAAGGAGGCTGAAACCGTCTACCGGGTTGGCGATCTTGAACTCGACAGGCTGTCGCATTCGGTGCGCCGGGCGGCGCGCGAGATCACCCTGCAGCCGCGCGAGTTCCGCCTGCTCGAATATCTGATGCGCCATGCCGGCCAGGTGGTGACGCGCACCATGCTGCTCGAAAATGTCTGGGATTATCATTTCGACCCGCAGACCAATGTCATCGACGTCCACGTGTCGCGGCTGCGCGGCAAGATCGAAAAGGGCTTCGACAAGCCGATCCTGCACACGGTTCGCGGCGCCGGCTACATGTTGAAGGGCGGCTAGGCGACAGCATGGCGCTTTCCGTGCCGGCCATCATGAGGACGACGGCAGCGCGGCTTTCGGCGCTCTACCTTCTACTCTTCGCGCTCTGCGCCGTGCTGCTCGTCTTCTACATGACCTCGCTTTCGGCGCGCATGCTGACGGCGCAGACGCAGGAGACCATCAACGACGAAGTGCTGGGCCTCGCCCGCGCCTATCAACGCGGTGGCCTGCCCGTGCTGGTGCGCGTCGTCGAAAACCGTTCCCGCCAGCCCGGTGCCAACCTCTATCTCATCGCCGATGCCAATGGCCAGATCCTGACCGGCAACGTGCAGAGCCTGGAACCGGGGGTAATCGACACCGAGGGCTGGACCACCGAGCCGTTCTCCTACAAGCGCTTCGGAGAAGGCGAGCTTGACCGCCTGCGCAGCGGAACGTCCGACCAGACGACAGCTCCTGCAACTGGCGACAGCGCGGCGCAGCAAGCCGAAGGCGAGCAGGGCCATAACGCCATTGCACTGGTGCTGCGGCTGCCTAACCAGATGATCATGCTGGTCGGCCGCGATCTTGGCGAACCGGAGCGCTTTCGCGCCGTCATCCGCCGGGCGCTGACGCTGGCGCTCGGCATGATGGGGCTCGGCGGACTGCTAATCTGGTTCTTTGTCGGCCGTGCCGCGCTGAAGCGCATCGACAGCGTGTCGGAGGCCAGTCGTCGTATCATGGGCGGTGATCTCTCGGGCCGGCTGCCGGTGACCGGCGCCGGCGATGAATTCGACCGGCTTTCGGAAAATCTCAATTCCATGCTTGCCAGGATCGCCACGCTCAACGAAGGCCTGAAGCAGGTTTCCGACAATATCGCGCATGATCTGAAGACGCCGTTGACCCGGTTGCGCAACCGGGCCGAAGCGACGCTTTCCGGCAAGCACAAGCCCGCCGACTACCGCCAGGCGCTGGAGGGCACCATCGCCGAATCCGACCAGCTGATAAAGACCTTCAACGCCATCCTGATGATCTCCCGGCTCGAGGCGGGATATTCATCAGAGCACACCAACCGCGTCGATCTGGCGGCGGCCGTGCGTGATGTCGCCGAGCTCTACGAGCCGGTGGCGGAAGAGGCCGGCGTTTCGCTCGAAGCCGAAGTAAGTGGGGCCTTTCTTGTCGACGGCAACCGCGAGCTGATCGGCCAGGCGCTGTCCAACATCGTCGACAATGCAATCAAATATTCGACGGACTCCACGTCCAAGCCGGCGGTTCGCGTGACGCTCGAGCGGACACATGGCGAGATCAGGCTTTGTGTCGCCGACAACGGCCAGGGCATTCCGGACGATGCCGATCGAGCCCGGGCGACCGAACGCTTCGTGCGGCTGGAGAAGAGCCGCTCTCAGCCGGGCTCCGGCCTTGGCCTCAGCCTCGCCAAGGCGGTCATGAGTTTCCATCATGGGCGGCTTGATCTCTTGCCTGGCAATCCGGGACTATCCGTGGTCATGAGTTTCCCGGCATGGGAGGATCACTGATGGCTGCGGTTGCGAAGCGGACGCGCACGGACTGGCTGCTGAAGCCAGTCGTTGGGCTTGTCCCTCTCGGCGAAGGCCGGGCGCGGCAGGAACTGGCCGAGATCGCCACCGCGGCACGTGAAGAAGGGTTGGCGCGGCTGGCCAAATTCCTGGCCGGCAAGGGGGAAGGCCAGGATTTCCTGGCCGCCGTCTTCGACCTCTCGCCATTTTTGCGCGACACCGCGCGGCGCCGGCCTCGTATCCTGGATGCCCTTTTCGACCAGCCGGTCGAGGCGCGCCTGAAGGCGATCACCGCCGCGATCGAACAGGCGTCGTTGGCCGAGACGGTCTCCGAATCCAGCCTGATGATGGAGTTGCGGCAGTGCAAGGCCGAGGCGCATTTCCTGATCGCGCTGGCTGATCTTGCCGGTGAGGCGGAGACGTCGCTGACGGTACGGCGGCTGAGCGATCTTGCCGACGCCTGCACGCGTGCGGCCGTCGACTTCCTGCTGCGCGACGCGCATGGCCAGGGCAAGCTCAAGCTGCCCCTCGACAACCCGTCGCTGCAATCGGGCTGGATCTTGCTCGGCATGGGCAAGCTTGGGGCGCATGAGCTGAATTTCTCCTCCGACATCGATCTGGTCGTCTTCTTCGATCCGGAAGCGCCCGCCGTGGTCGACCCCCTCGACGCCACCGAGCTGTTTTCGCGGCTGACGCGCCGCTTGGTGCGAATCCTGCAAGACCGGACCGAGCACGGCTATGTCTTCCGCACCGATCTCAGGCTGCGCCCAGATCCCGGTTCGACGCCGCTGGCGATCCCCGTCGAAGCGGCACTGCGCTACTACGAAGCGCGCGGCCAGAACTGGGAACGTGCGGCGATGATCAAGGCGCGCCCGGTGGCCGGCGATCTTGCTGCGGGCGCTGCCTTCCTTAGGGAACTCCAGCCCTATATCTGGCGCAAATACATGGACTACGCGGCGATTGCCGACGTTCATTCGATCAAGCGCCAGATCCACGCCCACAAGGGCCACGGCGAGATCGCCGTGAAGGGCCACAACGTCAAGCTCGGCCGTGGCGGCATCCGCGAGATCGAGTTCTTCGTCCAGACCCAGCAGCTCATCGCCGGCGGCCGCTTCCCCGAATTGCGCGGCCGCGAAACCGTGCCGATGCTCGGCCAGCTCGCCGCGCGCGGCTGGATCACCGCCGACGCGCGTGATGCACTCGCCCGCCAATACTGGTTCCTGCGCCGCGTCGAGCATGCCGTCCAGATGGTGGCGGACGAGCAGACGCATACGCTGCCGGAGGACGATGAAGGGCTGGAGCGCATTGCCCGCATGCTGGGCTTTGCCGATGCGGTTGCGTTTTCCGAGGCGTTCCGCGCCTCGTTGCAGCAGGTCGAACGCCATTATGCGGCACTGTTCGAAACGGCCCCGGAGCTTTCGGCGGGCATCGGCAATCTGGTCTTCACCGGCGATGTCGATGACCCCAACACGCTGCAGACCTTGCAGGGTCTCGGCTTCCAGCGGCCGAGCGACATCTGCCGCGTCATCCGCGGCTGGCATTTCGGCCGCTATCGCGTCACCCAGTCGGCGGAAGCGCGCGAGCGGCTGACGGAGTTGACGCCGGCCTTGCTCAAGGCCTTCGGCCAGACGCGCCGGGCGGACGAAGCCTTGATCCGTTTCGACGAATTCCTTGCCGGCCTGCCGGCCGGCATCCAGCTGTTCTCGCTGCTGCAGTCCAACCCGGCGCTGCTCAAGCTGATGGCGACGATCATGGGTGCCGCGCCCCGGTTGGCGGCGATCATCACGCGTCGGCCGCATGTTTTCGACGGCTTGCTCGACCCGGCCTTGCTGACTGAACTCCCCGACCGCGCCTATCTCTCGGCACGCCTTTCGGCCTTCCTCGAAGGCGACAGGGCCTATGAGGAGGTGCTCGACCGGTTGCGCATCTTTGCCTCGGAGCAAAAATTTCTGATCGGCGTGCGGCTGCTTGCCGGTTCTATCGACCCGGCCCGCGCCGGCCGCGCCTTTTCCGATCTCGCCGATCTCACCATCGAGGCTGCGTTGCAGGCGGTGGCCGCCGAATTCGCGGTGCGCCACGGCACGATCGCCGGCGGCGTGGTTTCTCTGCTCGGCATGGGCAAGCTCGGCAGCCGCGAATTGACCGCGGGATCGGATGTCGACCTTATCCTGCTTTACGACCATGACGCGGACGCCGAGGACTCCGACGGCGGCAAGCCGCTGGCGCCTTCGCACTATTACACCCGCATGACGCAGCGGCTGATCTCGGCCGTATCGGCGCCGACGGCGGAAGGAGTGCTCTACGAACTCGACCTGCGGCTGCGGCCGTCCGGCAATAAGGGGCCGGTGGCCACCCATATCGATGCCTTCAAGAAATACCAGCGTCAGGAGGCCTGGACCTGGGAACACATGGCGCTGTCGCGGGCGCGCGCCATTGGCGGCGATGCCGGCCTATGTGCCGAGGTCGAAGCGGAAGTTGCGGCCGTGCTTGGCCAGCCGCGCGACGCGGCAAAGGTGAAGACTGAGGCCGCGGACATGCGCGCCATGATCGAGAAGGAAAAGCCGGCGCGTGACCTCTGGGACATCAAGCTGATCCCCGGCGGGCTTATCGATCTCGAATTCATTGCCCAGGTGGCCGTCATCACCGGGCAGGTCGAGGCCGGGCCGCGTGTCACCGGTACGACCGAGATCCTGTCCCGCCTCGCGCCCGGCTTCGCCGATGCCGGCGCCAGGCAGGAACTAGGTGCCGCCTTCGCACTCTATCTGGCGCTGACGCAGATGACCCGGCTGTGCCTCACCGGCCCGTTCGAACACGACGACGTTCCGCCAGGGCTTTCGGATCTGCTTCTGGCGGTCACCGACCTGCCGGATTTCGGTGTGCTGGAAGCATATCTCAAGGAGACGTCGCAGAAAGTCAGGAAGGACTTTGACCTTTTGCTTCGTGCCGGACGACCATGAAAAAGGTGTTCGCCATGCTCGACAAGAACAATGGCGGCAAGATCGAGAACAGCGAACTGCCGAAGGGCCTCCGCTTTGGGCCATCATCGCCAGTCGGATGATGACGACAGCGTCCAATAGATTGTTTGATCCAGGCCCCGGCGACACGCTCGGAGCCTGCTGCTCAAGCGGCGGCCTTGACGGCCGGCGGCGCCTTCTTCACCGGAATGCGCACCGACACGATCGTGCCGACACCTTCTGTCGAACGGATCTTCAGCGCACCGCCCTGGAGCTCCGCCAGCGAGCGTGAGATGGCGAGGCCGAGACCGGACCCGGCATGGTTCTTGGAGAATTGGTTCTGCACCTGTTCGAAGGGGCGCCCGAGCTTGCCGAGCGCCTCCTTCGGAATGCCGCAGCCATTGTCCTCGATGGTCAGCACCAGCGCACCCGATGTGTTGCGGGCCCTGACCGATATATGGCCGCCCTGGCCGGTGAACTTCACCGCGTTGGACAGGAGGTTGATGACGATCTGTTTGATGGCCCGGCGATCGGCGAACAAACTCAGCGCGTCGGCGATGCGTGTTTCCACGGTGATCGCCTTTTGCGCGGCCTGCAGCGAGACGACGCGAACCGTCTCGCTGATCAGCGGACCGAGGTCGATCTGCTCCTGGTCCAGCGAGAACTGGCCGGCCTCGATCTTGGACATGTCGAGAATATCGTTGATGACGCCGAGCAGATATTTGCCGCTGCTGTTGATATCGGTGGCGTACTCCTCGTAGCGCGCCGATCCCAGCGGACCGAACAGCCCCTGTTCCATCAGCTCGGAGAAACCGATGATGGCGTTCAGCGGCGTACGCAATTCATGCGACATGTTGGCCAGGAATTCGGATTTGGCCCGGTTCGCCGCCTCGGCGCGTTCGGTTTCCTTCATGTATTTGCGGTTGAGGTCGACGAGTTCACGCGACCGTTCCTCTTCGGCCCGCCGCGCGAGGCTGAGATCATGGATCGTCGCCATCAGCCGCCGCTCGCTGTCGACCAGCTTTTCCTGATGCAGCTTGATCTGGGTGATGTCGGAGCCGACCGAGACGATGCCGCCGTCCCGGGTCCTCAGTTCATTGACCTGCAGCCAGCGGCCGTCGGACAGCTGCCGCTCGAAAGTGGCGCCACCTTGCGGACCATTGGTGTTGGCAAGCCGGCGCTCGGACGCAAAGGCAAGCATGCGCCCTTCCAGCGAAGCGCGCGTCACACCCGGCATCACGTCACGATCCGACAGCCCGTTGTCCTGCTGGTATTTGGAGTTGCACATGATCAGCCGCTGCGCCGAATCCCACAGCACGAAGGATTCGTTGATGTTCTCGATCGCGGTCCTGAGGCGAAGGTCGGCCGCTTCGGACCGCAGCGCCAGATGGCGCTGCTCGGTGACGTCGACGGCGATGCCGATCAGCTGGATTTCCGGCGCTTCCGGATCCATAACCTGCGCACGAGCACGCATCCACACCCATTGGCCATCGGCATGCCGCATCCGGAACACCTGGTCGATGTGGTCGATTTCGCGGGCGACAATTCTGTTGGCGAGCTCGAACAGGTCGCCGTCTTCGGGATGGATGATCTCGTCGACCTCGCCGAAGGACAGCATCGTCTCGCAGGGCTCGTAGCCCAGCATGTCGTACATGGAACGCGACCAGTACATCTTGCCGCGCACCATGTCCCAGTCCCACAGGCCGCAGCGGCCGCGCACCAGCGCCATGTCGATGCGCTGATGCGCTTCGAGGTAGATGCGGTCGGCGGCCTGGGCGCGCGCCGCCTGCCCGAAATAGGCGTAGAGGATGATGATCAGCACGCCGGCCGTCAGCACGAACAGGGTGACGTTGAGCGAGACGGTCTTGCGCCAGGTGTCGAAGACCGCCTCCTGCGGCACCAGCGCCGCCGCGGCTCCCTTCCGATCCTTGGCGACGCTGACCGCCGCGTACCAGTCCCGGCCGCCGATGTTGACCTCCATGACGCCGGCGCGGTCGCCGAACATGAACAGTGGCTGTCCGCCCTGGACGAGGCCGTCGAGCGAATGGCCTTGCCACGGCATCGAGCGCGGCGTCACCGCGGTGATCCTGAAGGCGCTGTCGGTGATGACGAGCACATGGCTGCGGCCCATTGCGCCCTGGCGGCTGGTGGTCTCCAGCAGGTCCTGGACAGCGCCAGGTACGGTATCGGAGGTTGTGGCCAGCGAACTGGCCAGCTGACCCGCCGCCAGCGTCAGGATCGCCTTGGCATCGCGCTCGACATCGTCGCGTTCGTTCATCAGCGACAGCACGCGCAGCGCCGCGATGACGAGCAGGAAGATGATGATGAGGGCCGGTATCGATCGGCGCAGCAGCGGTTCGGCGGCCAGAAGCCGCTTGTAGGCCGGTTCGGCAATGAGCCGCGTATTCCCGGCAAGACCGTCGCTGCGCGTCTCGCGACGCGCAAAAACCATCCCACCGGGCGCGCCCCACGCGTCCGCCTTTGCCATAAATGGCACTCCCCGAATTTGCCTATGCTGCTTTGTGATCCGGCAAACGCCGCACTTCCGAATCGTCAGTAAAGAATCAAACGTGATTCGCCTTGTCCAGTGGCCCGGCGAAAAAAGATTAAAAATAGACTAAAATAATGCGCTTCTGGGGGTGCGGCGGCTGGGCTTTCTCCCACACGGGAGAAGGCAAGGGGCACCTAGGCCAGCGTCCGCTCGACAATATCGCGCAGATCCGCCGACAGGTTTTCGGCATTGGCGATCGAAAGCAGCGCTTCCCGGGCCTTGGCCTGCCGGCCCGGTTCGAGCGAACGCCACGACCGCAGTGCCGTCGCCAGCCTTGCCGCCACTTGCGGATTGCGTTTTTCGACATCGAGCACCGTTTGCGCGAAGAACCGATAGCCTTCGCCGTCGGCGCGGTGGAAACCGGTCTGGTTGGCGCTGGAGAATGTGCCGATCAGCGAGCGCACCCGGTTCGGATTGGCCATCGAGAAGGCCGGATGGGTGGTTAGAAACCGCACCGTGTCCACAGCCTGCGGCCCCGGCACGCTGGCCTGGATCTGGAACCATTTGTCCATGACCAGCGGGTCGGACGCATAGGACCTTTCGAACGCCGCCAGCGCCTTGTTTGCCTCCGGCGAAGCATGGTGGCGATACGCGAGCACGGCAAGGGCGGCCGCGCGGTCGGTCATGTTGGTCGCGGACTGGAAATGCCCGGCCGCCAACGCCGCTCCGCCCGGCAGCAGCGAGAGATAATCCAGCAAAATGTTGCGCAGGGCGCGTCGTCCCGCGCTCGCCGCGTCGGGGCTGAAGGCGGTCTTGTCGGCAAGGCTGGGATAGAGTTCGGAAAATGCCTCGCGATTGGCCGTGGCGATCGCCAGCGCAAGCGCCTGCCGGGCTGCATGAATGGCGTCGGGGTCGATGTTCTTGCCGATGTCGCGGGCGATGTCGGCATCGCCCGGCAGTGCCAGCGCAAGCGCCCGGTAGGCGGGCTCCAGCGTCCCGTCGCCGGCGAAGCTGCCGGCAAGCTCCGTCAACCGCGTCGCGAAGACCGGCTGCTTGCCGCCAAGGATTTCACGGAAAGCAGCGATCAGCGCATCGGTGAGCAGCGTGTTGAAGGCTTGCCAGCGCGAGAAGGCATCGCTGTCATGGCGGGCAAGGAAGAACTGGTCGTCGGCCTTCTGCTCGACCGCCAGCGTCACCGGCGCTGAAAAGCCGCAGTTGAGCGACACGGCCGGACGCTCAGTCACACCCGAAAAGCGCACCGTATGGCGGCGCTTGCGCAGATGGATGACGCCGTCCTCGACGCCGGCGCCCTCGACCCCGCTATACGCTACAGGCTTGCCGCCGGCGCCGATCAGCCCAAAGGCGAGCGGGATATGCATCAGCCGCTTGCGGCTTTCGGACGGCGTCGGCGGCACCGACTGCTCGATTTCGAGCGTGAACTCCTGCGCTGCCGCGTTGTGCGTCGAACTGACCGTCAGATTGGGCGTGCCGGCCTGATGATACCAGAGCGCGAACTGCGACAGGTCGCGGCCCGAGGCATCCTCGAACACCTTGATGAAATCCTCGATGGTCGCCGCGTCGCCGTCATGCCGTTCGAAATACAGGTCCATGCCGGCGCGAAAGGCATCTGCCCCCAGGATGGTGCGGATCATGCGCACCACTTCGGAGCCCTTTTCGTAGACCGTCGCCGTGTAGAAATTGTTGATCTCGCGGTAACGGCGCGGCCGCACCGGATGCGCCAGCGGGCCCTGGTCCTCGGGAAACTGGTGGGCACGCAGCGTGCGCACCTCGGCGATGCGCTTGACTGCGCGCGAGCGCTGGTCGGCGGAGAATTCATGGTCGCGGAACACCGTCAGGCCTTCCTTCAGGCAAAGCTGGAACCAGTCGCGACAAGTGATTCTGTTGCCTGTCCAATTGTGGAAATACTCATGCGCTATGATCGCCTCGATATTGGCGAAATCGGCGTCCGTCGCGGTCTCCTCGTCGGCTAGTACGTATTTGTCGTTGAAGATGTTGAGGCCCTTGTTCTCCATCGCGCCCATGTTGAAATCGGACACTGCGACGATGTTGAAGATTTCGAGGTCGTATTCGCGGCCAAACGCCTCCTCGTCCCATCGCATCGACCGCTTCAGCGCGTCCATGGCGTAGCCGGCCAGCTTCTCCTTGCCGCGCTCGACATAGATGCCGAGTTCGACCTTGCGGCCGGACATTGTGACGAAACTGTCGGCGACCTGGCCGAGATTGCCGGCCACCAGCGCGAACAGGTACGATGGCTTGGGGAAGGGGTCATGCCAGACGGCATAGTGCCAGCCGTCCCCGATATCGCCCTTGTCTCCCGGATTGCCATTGGACAGGAGCAGCGGCGCCTCGTCGCGCAACGCCTCGATCCGCACGGTGTAGACGGACAGGATGTCGGGGCGATCGAGGAAATAGGTGATGCGGCGAAAGCCCTCGGCCTCGCATTGCGTGCAATAGACATTGTTCGAGCGATAGAGACCCATCAGGGCCTCGTTGCCCGCCGGGGCCAGTTCGGTCTCGATCAGCAATTGGAAGCGGCGCGCGGGCGGCTTGAGAATGGTGAGCTGGTCAGGTGTCACCAGCAGGTCCGCCGCTTTTGCCTTCTTGCCGTCGATCTCGATGCGCTTGAGCGCCAGCCCGTCGCCGTCGAGCACCAATGGCGCCGCGGCGGCTACGCCCTCGCGGCGTTCGACCGTCAGTGTCGCGGTGACTATGGTGGCCCCGGGCGAAAGGCGGAAGGTGAGGTTGGTCTGCGGAATGAGATAATCGTTGGGGCGATAGTCTTCGAGCTTGAAGACCTGGCCGGTGTCCGTGCGCATTCCGTTGTTTTTCCTGTCGATTGCGTTGGACGCGGAGTTCCCGCTGGTCCAAGAAATTTGAAGTCCGCGCTCTTTACACGAAATGGTCCCTCGACAAAACTCGGCTGATGCCTATTTGAGGCGTTCGTTCTCCACATCCCCGCGAGGCAGCCATGACCGTCGTCACACCGAAATTCGGCATGGGCGCTTCCGTGCTGCGGCGCGAGGATGCCGCCTTCATCCAGGGTCAGGGCCGCTATACCGACGATATCCAGCCGGCCGGCGTCTTGCACGGCTATGTCCTGCGCTCGCCGATCGCCAAGGCGAGCTTCACCATCGGCTCGATCGAGGCGGCGAAGGCGGCACCCGGCGTCCACCTGGTGCTGACCGGTGGGGATCTCACCCATCTGCGCGATCTCAAGTCCGGCGTCATGCAGCCACAGCCGGACGGCACCAAAGCGCCGACGCGCGACATTCCGGTCCTGTGCCGGGACCGCGTCAACTATGTCGGCGATGCGGTTGCCTTTGTCGTCGCCGACAGTCGTGCCTTGGCGCAGGATGCCGCCGAACTGATCGAGGTCGATTATGATGGCGAGGACGCCGCCTCAGGCACGGCGAAGGCGCTTGCTGAGGGCACGCCGCTGGTCTGGCCGGAACTCGGCTCCAACCGCGCCTTCATTTATCATATCGGCGACAAGAAAAAGACGGACGCGGCTTTCGTTGGGGCCGCTCACGTCACGCGGATCGAATTCGTCAACAACCGGCTGGTCTGCAACTACATGGAGCCGCGCTCGGCGATCGGCGAATGGAATGTCGCGGAAAACCGCTTCGTGCTGACCACCGGGTCTCAGGGCGTGCATTCCATGCAGTACATCCTGGCCAGTGTTTTCAAGATCAAGAAGGACCATCTGCGCGTCATCACGCCCGATGTCGGCGGCGGTTTCGGGCCGAAGAGCTTCGTCTACCGCGAATATCCGCTGGTGCTCGAGGCGGCGAAGCGGCTTGGCCGTCCGGTGAAATGGGCCGGCGACCGCACGGAACATTTCCTGACCGACGCTCAGGGCCGCGACAATGCGGTGACGGCCGAGATGGCGCTCGACAAGGATGGCCGGTTTCTCGGCATGAGGGTCGATCTGCTTGCCAATATCGGCGCCTATGTCTCGCAATATGGCCCTTTCATTCCCTATATCGGCGTCACCATGTCGACTGGCGTCTATGATATCAGGGCGCTCGATGTCTCGGTGACCGGCCTCTACACCAACACCTGCCCGGTCGACGCCTATCGCGGCGCCGGGCGTCCCGAGGCGGCGTTCCTGCTGGAAAAACTGGTTGACGCTTGCGCGCATGATCTCGGCCTGCCTGTCGAGGAGATCCGCCGCCGCAACTTCATCCGGCCCGAGCAGTTTCCCTATCGCACGCAGACCGGCCGCCTCTACGACAATGGCGAATTCGAAGGCCATATGGACCGCGCCATCGAACGGTCACAGTGGAAGGCGTTTCCGCAGCGGCTGGAGCAGTCCAAGGCCGACGGCAAGATCCGCGGCATCGGCATGGCCACCTATATCGAGGCCTGCGCCTTTCCGGGCTCCGAACCGGCCTTTGTCGAGCTCAATGGCGACGGCACGGTGACGCTGAAGATCGGCACTCAGACCAACGGCCAGGGGCATGCCACCGCCTATGCGCAGTTTCTGTCGGAAAAACTCAATCTCGACATCGACAAGATCCATGTCCGCCAGGGCGACACCGACGAATTGAAGGCGGGCGGCGGCACAGGCGGCTCGCGCTCCATTCCGCTGGGGGGTGTCTCGGCTTCCCGCGCCGGCGAGGATCTGGCCAACAAGATCAAGCGCATCGCCGCCGACGAGCTTGAGGCTTCAGCCGGCGATATCGAATTGTCCGATGGCGTTGCTCGCATTGTCGGCACCGACCGGAACATCGATTTCTCGAGCATCGCCAAGGCTGCCAAGACGCCGGATGACCTTAAAGGATTCGGCGAGTTCGTGCAGGACGAGTGTACCTATCCGAACGGCACCCATATCTGCGAGGTCGAGATCGATCCCGACACTGGCGCGACCGAGATTGTCCGCTACACCATCGTCGACGATTTCGGCGTCACCGTTAATCCGATCCTGCTTGCCGGCCAGGTGCATGGCGGCGTCGTGCAAGGCATCGGCCAGGCGTTGACCGAGAACACCATCCATGGCGAGGATGGGCAACTCTTGACGGCGAGCTTCATGGACTACGCCATGCCGCGCGCCGACAATTTCCCGTTCTTCCATTTCGAGACCCGCAACGTGCCTTCGACCACCAATGCGCTGGGCATCAAGGGCGCGGGCGAGGCCGGCACGATCGGCTCGACACCGGCGGCGCTCAACGCCGTCACCGATGCGCTATGGCGCGCCTACGGCATCAGGCATATCGAGATGCCCGCGACGCCGGCGCGCATCTGGGCCGCGATCAGGGGCGCATCGCCGACGTGACCTTAGGTGCGGAACCAGCAACGACGGGCGGCCACGGCACGCTGAGGGGTATCGCGCTGAAGATCGTGTCCGTCGCGGTCTTTGTTGGCATGCAAACCTGCATCAAGGCGGCCGGCGACGTGCCGGCCGGGCAGATCGTCTTCTTCCGCTCCTTCTTCGCCATCTTCCCGATTATCGCCTTCCTGGCGTTGAAGGGACAGCTGCCGACGGCATTCGTCACCAAACGTCCCTTCAACCACGTCGCGCGCGGCGTCGTCGGCGTCGGCGCCATGGGGCTGGGCTTCTTCGCACTGACCAGGCTACCGTTGCCGGAGGCGATCACTCTGAACTATGCGCAGCCGCTGCTGGTCGTGGTGTTCTCCTCGGTCTTCCTTGGCGAATCGATCCGCGTCTATCGCTGGAGCGCGGTCGCCGTCGGCCTCATCGGCGTGCTCATCATCTCCTGGCCGGAGCTGACGCTGCTCAATTCGGATGAGGGGCTGGACGACCAGGAGGTCCTGGGCGTCATGGCCGCGCTGGTGGCCGCGGCGATTTCGGCGGTTGCCATGCTGCTCGTGCGCAATCTCGTGCAGACGGAGAAGACGGCGACCATCGTCCTGTGGTTCTCGTCGACCGCGAGCGTGCTCTCGCTGCTGACGCTGCCTTTCGGCTGGCAAGCTCTGGCGCCTGCGCAAGCCGCGTTGCTCGTCATGGCCGGCTTCTGCGGCGGCCTCGGCCAGATCCTGATGACCTCGGCCTATCGCCATGCCGAGGCTTCGGTGGTGGCGCCGTTCGAATACACCTCGATGATCCTTGGCGTCGTCGTCGGCTATTTCATTTTCGGCGACGTCACCTCGCTCAACACGCTGATTGGCGGTGCGATCGTGGTGGCCGCTGGCGTCTTCATCATCTGGCGCGAGCGGCAACTGGGCCTGGAGCGTACGCGAACGCGCAAAGTGACGCTGCCGCAGGGCTGATCAGGATCGTTCGCTGCGCTCTTCCGCCAGCCGTACCAGAACCGCGCGAGTCTGCTCATCGGCGGGGAAGAAAGACTCGATCGCCAGTTCCGACAAGGTCACGTCGAGCGGCGTGCCGAACACGGTGATGGTGCTGATGAACGACAGCACCTGATCGCCATGGGCGAGGCGCAGGGGATGCACGATGGCATTCGGCTCGACGGGTGTTGGCCTACTGCCCTTCAGCCCTGACGGATAGCTGCGCAACTCGCGCTCCAATTCGACCAGCACCGGATCGCCGCTGGCATCGTTCTGGTGCTTGAGACGTTCGAGCAGGTGCGTGCGCCATTCCTGGAGATTGACGATGCGCGGCGCGATGCCGCCGGGATGCAGGGAAAGGCGAAGCACATTGACCGGCGGCGTCAGCAGCGACGCCTCGCTGACATCGGCAAGGAAGGGAGCGATCGCGGCATTCGCCGAAACCAGGTTCCAGTGCCGGTCCACGGCCAGCGCCGGGAACGGCTCATGTCCCTTGAGCACGATCTCGACCGCCGCCATCGCCGGCGCCAGTGTCGTGTCGCTGAGTGGTCGCTCGCTGAAGCTCGGCGCAAAGCCTGCCGCCAGCAGCAACTGATTGCGTTGCCTCAGCGGGATCGAAAGCTGCTCCGCCAGATGCAGCACCATATCGCGCGACGGCGCGGCCTGCCCGCTTTCGACGAAGGAGAGATGCCGCTGCGAAATCTCGGCCTCCATCGCGAGGTCGAGCTGGCTCATGCGGCGGCGCGTGCGCCATTCGCGGATCAGACTGCCGGCGGAGGTTTGGGCTGTAGTCATCGGTCAGGATTAAGGCGGCGGCAGGGGGATTTCAATTACCTCTAAGGTTATCGCTAGGAGAGCGCCCGCAGCTTCGCCTTGACCTCGAGAAAATCCCGCCATGCCAGCTTCTTGTGCGCCGGCGTCCGTAGAAGATAAGCCGGATGCAGCGTCGGCATGGCCGGAATGGCGATGCCGGAGGCGGTGGTGTGGACACGCCAGTTGCCGCGCAGCCGCAAAATGCCTTCTGAGGTGTTGAGCAAGGTCTTGGCTGACGGTCCGCCGAGATTGACCAGCACCTTGGGATTGACCAGTTCGATCTGCCGCTCGATGAACGGCCGGCAGATTTCGGTTTCGTGCGGCGTCGGCGTGCGGTTGCCCGGCGGCCGCCATGGGATGACATTGGCGATGTAGACCGAGGTGCGGTCGAGCCCGATCGCGGCCAGCATGCGGTCGAGCAGCCTGCCCGAGCGGCCGACGAAGGGCAGGCCCTCAATATCCTCGTCGCGGCCCGGCGCTTCGCCCACCAGCATCACCTCGGCCTCCGGATTGCCGTCGGCGAACACCAGGTTCTTGGCGGTTACCTTGAGATTGCAGCCGTCGAAGGCAGCCATATGCTGGCGCAACTCGTCCAGGGTCCTTGCCGTTGTCGCCAACTGGCGCGCAAGCGCCGCCTGAGCTTCGTCCGGCACCGCGGCGACCGATGAACGCGCCGGAGGCGCATCCGGTACCTTGCTTGCATCCAGTCCGGGCGGTGCCGCTGGCCGCTCCGGCGCCTTCCCTTCGCGAGGTGGCGCCATCGGCGCCGGCGCGCGCTCGACAGGTCTCGGCGCCGCCTCGGCGAAGCGATTTACCGGGGCATCTTCCAGTGCCTCGTCGACGCCGGCGCTGGCATAGAAGGCCAGGATGTCGGCAATATCGGTGGGGCTGTTGGGGGAGGCGGCAGTCATGGCGCGCACATTCGTCCGCATGACTGCAATTTGCAAGACCGGCCGGTAGCCCTATCCGGTCGGGATGCGCGGATCCTGAACCAGATAAAAGGTCCATCGCGGTGTGTAATCGGTCATCAGGAACTCGAAACTGGCGGTCTTCAGCGGGTCGACCTTGCCGTTCTTGAACAGCAGCCGGTCATAAGGCTCGAACTCCCGGTCGAAATCGGCGAAATTGCTCGACCAAATATTGTCGGGCGTCTTGTTGCGTTGGTCGAAGGAAAGCCCATCACCAAATACGCTCGGTTGATCCAATATCTCCTGAAGCTCGAACTGGAATTCGATCCAGGCCTGGCCGCTGTTGTTGAGCACGTTTATGCGCATATACATGATGCCATTGGCGAATTCGCCCGCCTTGCCGAATGTCTGGATCGGCTTTGTCGTGCGGATGGTCAGCGTCACGGGTGTCGCCGAATTCAGCTCTTCGGTGATGACCAGCGGATCGTCCTTGGTTCCGATGCCGGAGGCTCCGGTGATGCGGAAGCCGCCGAGCTCGTCGGAGAAGGAGTAGGCGCCTGTCGCCAAGACCTTCACTTCGTCCGCGGCAGCTTGCCCCGGTGCCACCATCAAAAGGGCCAGAAGAATCGCCCGGCAGGCCCGGCCGGGCGGGAAAAGAAAGCGCGTCGAAGAAAAGCCCGCTGGCCCAGGAAAGCGCATGGCGGGAAGTATGGCCGATAAGCAAGCCGCCGAACAATTAAAAAACGCAGGCGTGGCCGGTCTTAACGGGCGCAAATGCCTGCCTTGCCGCAAGATGCGCGACTTTTTGGCCAAAACCGCATTGTCACGTCTGCGCCGGTTTCCTGTCGCCAATTGATGCGCTATGCAGCGCAGGAGCCAGCAAGATACGCAACAGCGGCAAGCCAGTGCGGAGGGGTTGATGAGCGATATCGAACGCGAAAGCATGGAATTCGACGTGGTCATCGTCGGTGCCGGTCCCGCCGGCCTTGCCGCGGCCATCCGCCTCAAGCAGGTCAATCCCGAGCTTTCCGTCGTCGTGCTGGAAAAGGGCGGCGAGGTGGGCGCCCATATCCTCTCCGGCGCCGTGGTCGATCCGATCGGCATCGACCGGCTGCTGCCCGGTTGGCGCGAAGAGGAAGGTCACCCGTTCAAGACCCCGGTCACGGCGGATCATTTCCTGGTGCTCGGCCCTGCCGGCTCGTTTCGCCTGCCCAACATATTGATGCCGCCGCTGATGAACAATCACGGCAACTACATCGTCTCGCTCGGCAATGTCTGCCGCTGGCTGGCCGGGAAGGCCGAGGCGCTCGGCGTTGAGATCTATCCGGGCTTTGCCGCCGCCGGCTTGCTCTACAATGAAGACGGCGCCGTCACCGGCGTCGTCACCGGCGACATGGGCGTCGAGAAGGACGGCACGCATGGGCCGGGCTTCGCGCCGGGCATGGCGCTTATGGGCAAATATGTGCTTATCGGCGAAGGCGCACGCGGCTCGCTCGCCAAGCAGTTGATCGCCAAATACAAACTCTCCGACGGCCGCGAGCCCGGCAAATACGGCATCGGTCTCAAGGAACTCTGGCAGGTCAAGCCGGAGAACCACCGGCCGGGCCTGGTCCAGCATTCCTTCGGCTGGCCGCTTGACATGAAGACCGGCGGTGGCTCCTTCCTCTACCATCTCGAGGACAATCAGGTGGCGGTCGGCTTCGTGCTCCACCTCAATTACAAGAACCCGTATCTGTCGCCCTTCGAGGAATTCCAGCGCTTCAAGACGCATCCGGCAATCAGGGGCACATTCGATGGCGCCAAGCGGCTCGGCTATGGCGCGCGCGCCATCACCGAGGGCGGCTGGCAGTCGGTGCCGAAACTGTCCTTCCCAGGCGGCGCGCTGATGGGTTGCGCTGCCGGCTTCGTCAATGTGCCGCGCATCAAGGGCTCCCACAATGCCGTGCTGTCGGGCATGCTGGCGGCCGATCACGTCGCCGAGGCGATCGGTGCCGGCCGCGCCAATGATGAGCTCACTTCCTACGAGCAAGCCTGGCGCGCGACCGATATCGGCAAGGATTTGAAGAAGGTGCGCAACGTCAAGCCGCTGTGGTCGCGCTTCGGCACCATCGTCGGCGTCGGTCTTGGTGGCCTCGATATGTGGCTGAATACGCTGTTCGGCATCTCGCCATTCGGCACGCTGAAGCACGGCAAGGCCGACTATGCCACGCTCGATCCCGCCGCCCAGCACAAGAAGATCGTCTATCCGAAGCCCGATGGCGTGCTGACCTTCGATCGCCTGTCCTCAGTGTTCTTGTCAAACACCAATCACGAAGAGAACGAGCCGGTCCATCTGCTGGTCGGCGATATGGAACTGCAGAAGCGATCCGAACACGATGTCTTTGCCGGGCCTTCGACCCGCTATTGCCCGGCCGGCGTCTATGAATGGGTCGACAAGGACGGCAACGCCGCCGCCGATCCGGCGGCAAAGGACGTCCGCTTCGTCATCAACGCGCAGAACTGCGTCCACTGCAAGACTTGCGATATCAAGGACCCGAACCAGAACATCAACTGGGTGCCGCCGCAAGGAGGCGAGGGTCCGGTCTACCAGGGTATGTGACCTCGCGCGGCCGGCTGTTTCGGCCTCGGCAGCAAGAAAATGCAGGTAGGGCTGCGCGCGAGGGCATGCAGGCCGGCAGAAACGTTGAAACGGCCACCGGTCTATGGTTCCTTCTCAGGGGATAGGGAGAACGCCGATGCGCCGGACAGTTCTGACATGCCTCGTCGCCATTGGGGCGCTGTATGCGCCAGAGGCCTCGGCCGGCACCAGGGCAGTGGTCCAGACGCGGACTTACGACGTTGCGGGAAGCTCGGGCGCCGCCCTCGTCGACGCGATGGACAGAAAAGGCCCCCGGCACGGCTTCATGACGCATGCCATCGCCACAACCGCCTATACCGTCGACTGGCACCTCGATGCCGGCCAGGGCAACGGCTTCTGCCGGATACGAGGGGTCAATGGCACGCTCAATCTTTCCTACACCTTCCCGCGCCTTGCCTTGCCTGCCCCGCCGGCGCTGGAGAGGCGCTGGAACAAGTTTTTCGCAGGTGTCCGCGCCCATGAGGAAACACATGGGCGCATCGCCAGGGAGATGATGCGCGCCACGGAAAAGTCGATAACCGGCCTGCGGATCGCCAACGATCCGTCCTGCTACAAGGCGCGCCGCGAAGCTCAGCTTCGCATCCGGGCCGTCTATGCCGAATATGAGGCCAAACAAAATGCCTTCGATCGGCGCGAACACAGCAATGGCGGCCATGTCGAACATCTGATCGCTGCCTTGACCGGAAAACCGTGAACGGGTGATCCGCTCAGCGTCGTGGCGCGCGGGCTTCGTTCAGCCGTGCGGCTTGGCTGACAGGTCGCTCGCCGCGAGCGCTGTGGCGTGGTCATTCCCAGGCTGCTTGTCGTCAGGGCGTAGCGTGAACTCGACTAGCACCGGCAGATGGTCGGAGCCGGTGTCCTCGAGCCGCTTTGACGACAGGATCGTCAGCCCGCCCTTGCTGAACACCTGGTCGATCGGCAGGCCTGCATAGCGGCGCAGGATGTCGGGCAGTGTCCGGTGGATCCAGGTCGGCCCGGCCGACGGCATGACGGTCAGTCCGCCGAGAGCCGCGACCCGCCGCACCGCCGCGCTCCACGGCACGGCGTTGCAATCGCCGGCCATGATCGCGGTCTGGCCCAGCCCGCCCAATGGCTGCGCCAGTTCGCCGATCTGCCAGTATTGCTCCTTCGGCCACGGCCAGCTCAAATGGATCGCGGCGACATCGACGTCGATCCCGCCGAAATCGATGGTGGCGGTCGCCATCGCGCCGCGCGGCTCGCAGCGTGGCGCTGTGCCGGCAACGAACGGCCGGCGCGACAGCAGCGCCACCCCGAACATGCCGTTGGGGTAGGGGCACAGGATACGGTAGGGATAGGCGCTGGCGATGTAGCCAAGCTCTGTCGTCCACATCTGCGACACCTCATCCAGGGTGATCACGTCCGGGTTGGTGCGGCCAATCAGGGAGAGCACTTTCTTCGGTGTCGGGTTGTTGAAGCGCAAATTCATCTGCAGCAGGCTGTAGACAGCCTGATCGGCGGGCTTGGCCACCGCCGGCTGTGGCCAAAGCCTCGGCAGTGCGCTTGCCGTCGTGGCCAGGCAGGCGATGGCAAAGAGCAGTCCCGCCGCGGCTTGCAGTCGGAACGGGCTGGCAAGCAGCAGCAGTGCCAGAAGCGCCATGAGCAGGCTGAAGTGCATGCGGAAATGCGAGAAGGAATCGAAAGCTGGATGCAGCGTGCCGAAGAACCCGGCCAACAGCGCGGCCGACAGCGCCGTCATCGCCAGGAATGCCAGCCCAGCTATCATTTTCAAGCGCGCGCCTGTCATCATCGAGGTCGTGTCTGCCGAATGCCGCCTGACGATCCGTTCCATCTGCTTATCGGCAGAATTGCGGCCTGGGCAAGACGACGAAATGCCTCGCCCAGGGGCTGCGGTCGCCTATTGGAACGCTGTCTCCGAAAAACTCCGGAGCTTGCGCGAATGCAGCCGCTCCATCGGCATCTCGGCCAGCTTCTCCATCGCCCTGATGCCGATGGTAAGGTGCTGCGCCACCTGGCGCTTGTAAAACTCCGTCGCCATGCCGGGCAGCTTCAACTCGCCGTGCAGTGGCTTGTCGGAAACGCACAGCAGCGTGCCGTAGGGCACACGGAAGCGGAAACCATTGGCGGCGATCGTCGCCGATTCCATGTCTAGCGCGATGGCGCGCGACTGCGACAGGCGCTGCACCGGTCCGCGCTGGTCGCGCAGTTCCCAGTTGCGATTGTCGATGGTGGCGACCGTGCCGGTGCGCATGATGCGCTTCAGATCGTAGCCGGACAGGCCGGTGACTTCGGCGACCGCCTCCTGTAGCGCCACCTGGATTTCCGCCAGCGGCGGGATCGGCACCCAGACCGGAAGGTCATCGTCCAGCACGTGATCTTCGCGCACATAGGCATGTGCCAGCACGTAGTCACCGAGCGCCTGGGTGTTGCGCAGTCCGGCGCAATGGCCAAGCATCACCCAGGCATGCGGCCTTAGCACGGCGATATGGTCGGTGATCGTCTTGGCATTGGAAGGGCCAACGCCAATGTTGACCATGGTGATGCCGCCATGGTTCGGCTTTTTCAGGTGATAGGCCGGCATCTGCGGCAGGCGCGCCGGTCCAACGCCTTCGCTGGGCGCCTTCTGTCCGGCTTTGGTCACGACATTGCCCGGCTCGACAAATTCCGCGTAACCGCCGCCGCCCTTCTCCATCAGGTCGCGGGCGCGGGCGACGAACTCGTCGATATAGAACTGATAGTTGGTGAACAGCACGAAGTTCTGGAAATGCTGCGGGCTGGTGGCCGTATAATGGGTCATGCGGTGCAGCGAATAGTCGATGCGCTGCGCCGTGAACGGCGCCAGCGGCCTTGGTTCGCCGAACGCCACCTCGAACGTTCCGTTGGCGATCTGGTCGTCGGTGCCGTCGAGATCCGGCACGTCGAACAGGTCGCGGATCGGCCGCTTGATGCGCTCCGCGGCAGCCCCATCGACGTAAGTTCCCTCCAGGAAGGCGAAATGCAGCGGAATGGGCGTGGTCGATTCCGAAACCGTGACCGAGACACCGTGGTTGCGCATGATCAGCCGCAACTGTTCGATCAGATAGCGCTCGAACAACTGCGGCTGCGTGATCGTGGTGGCGAAATGGCCGGGCGTCGGCATGTGGCCGTAGGCTTGGCGCGAGTCGACCTGGGTGAACGAACTCGTGGTGACGCCGATCTCGGGGTAGAAGGCGCGGTAGCGCTTGCTGCTGTCGCCGGCGGCCGACGCCAGGGCCGCGAAGGCGTCGCGCAGGAACTTGGTGTTGCGGTCATAAAGTCGCTGCAGGGCGGCAACGGCTTTTTCGGCGCTGTCGAAGCTTTGCCGGCCAAAAGGCTCGGGCATGACGACGGATTCAATGGCTTGAGGGTAGATTCGCTTTTCCATGGCTCAATATAGAGACTTGGACGGGCGGTTGGGAGGGGGCTCGCCGCCGAAGGCGCCCAGAGCGCCATTTTTCTTTATCCCCGCTGCAGGCTGACCAGCAGCACGAAACCCACGCCGGACTTCTTCAGGGCTGGCGCCTCGATCGTCGAGCCAGTATCGGCGCGCATCATCGGCACCGCCAGGACCGGAGCGGCCAGAAGCACCAGGATAAGCACCGCCCGCGGCAGCAGCCGGAGGGTCTTGAGGGTGTTGGCGGCGGTGCGGGTCATGATCTCTGAGCTTTTCTTTTCGAGGTCCGGTTCTTTGTCTCAGTGGCGAAGATTGGTCGGGCAGGCGAGGCGGCATAGTCTGGTGGCTTCGTCCCAGGCGCGGGGAGAACGGCCCGCTTCGGCGACGAGGATGGCGAAGAACATTCCAAACAGGCTCATCAGCAGGCAGACGATGGTGAAGCGGCGAGCAAGCATTGGGGTCGTGTCTCCTTCAACACGCCGGAGAATGCCCCAACGCCTCTGAACCGGCTCTGATGCCGGCGTTCATCTGCGGTTCAAATTGATTGACGGGATCTGGGCGGGTCGTCGCCGGCCCGTGCCACCGGCAGCGGGGAAAGAGCCCAGGGCTTGACGAGCCGCTGAAACGAAAACGGGGCCTGTCAGGCCCCGTCAGGATGTCACAAGGATAGGTCGATCAGAGCTTGTGCCAGGTCTGGCTCTTGCAGATCAGTCCGCCGAGCACGCAGCCGCTCATCTTGAGCGAGGTGCCCGACAATGTCGCCTTGCCCGAATAGGTCTTGTCGTTTGCAGGATCGGTGATGCTGCCGGCATATTTGTTGTCGCCCGCGGCCTTGAGCGAGCCGATCGTCTTGCCGGCATATTTGCCCGATTTGAGCGTGATGGAAAACTCGCCGCTGCCTGAAATGGCCGCGGTATCGCCGGCTTGCGTTTTCCAATTGCCCTCGATCGGATCGGCCCACGCCGCACCCGCCATGATCAATGTGGCTGCAAGAGCCAGGCTGACTTTTCGAAACATGTCTTGCTCCCTTTGGATAGCCGGCCGAATTCTCCGCCTCGCCGGTCTGCCGCTTACGCAAACGCAAGCTAATCCAGCTCCCCGCAAAACAAAAGCGGTGCCGCAACGGAAGACTTTGGGATTTTGAAGCCGCCTGAATTGGCTGTGTCGGCGGGGAAATGAAACGACCGGCACGTGCTGTTTGTTTCCCGTGGTTAGCGGAGTGTTGATCGAGGCTCGGAAAATTTTCGTCAAATTTGACGAAAATCGGCGGAATTGCTGGCTTCGTATCCTTAACGAATTTCTATGTTTACCTCTTGTTTTAGCTTTGTTTTCCTCAAATTAAGCACGCCATTTAACGACGGATTCAAGCCTGCTTGGCATTCTCGGAAGCATCGAAAGAGCGGCCCGGACAAGACGAACGGAGGCAGCTCTCGGGAGCCAGACAGGGGACTAAAATGGCACGTTTTGAAATGCTTGAAGCAGGTTTCGGCGCCATGGGGGCAACTGCCCAGGCCGACATTCTTTTCGAACTGGGCATGATGTATGCGACCGGCCGCGATTGCGACACCGACGTCGTTGCCGCCCACAAATGGTTCAACATCGCCGCCATCAAGGGATCGGCCCGCGCGGCGGAACTGCGCTCGGAACTGTCGGCCGCCATGTCGAAGGTCGAGATCGCCAGGGCGCTGCGCGAAGCCCGCGAATGGATGACCATGCACTAAAGTACCGGCAGACGGGGACGCTCCGGCCAAGACCGCTCCAAGACGGTCGGGCCAAACAGGGATAAGGCTGCGCAGACAGCCGGGCCACAGGCCATCAACAAAGAGAATGCGGCAGGCAGGATGGGCCAAGCCGTACGACGGACCATGATGCCGAAAAGAATCCGGTTTTCGGATCAGGGCAGGGAAGACGGGGAAGGCCACGTTGGGGTTCGCGGCGCGGGGGCGCTGGGGAAACAGCCCGATGGGCAAAAAAGCCACGACCAGCCGGAACAAGGCTGGCGTGGCTTTTTGCGTGGATGAGGGCTCGCAGGCCCAATCGAGCGGCGCCAATGCGCCTAGACAGGCACAATGAAGGATGAAATTGTCCCGCCTCTCTGGAAGAAGCGCGGCCGGGGGCCGCGCGTGAGTGGAGGAGTTCTATTGCCATGAAAAATATGAGTATTTTCAGCGCGGCCATCTTCGGCCTGATGATGAGTGCGCCGGTCGCATTCGCCGACGACATCACCGTTTCGGTGGTCGGCCCGATGACCGGACAGCTCGCCACCATCGGCGATCAGTTCAAGCAGGGCGCAAAGGCTGCGGCAGACGCCATCAACGCCGCGGGCGGCGTCAACGGCTCGATGATCAAGCTCGACATCGAGGACGACCAGTGCGATCCCAAGCAGGCCGTGTCGGTGGCCAACCGCATCGTCGCCAACGGCGTCAAGTTCATCGACGGCCATGCCTGCTCGGGCTCGAGCATTCCGGCCTCGGCCGTCTATGCCGAGGCCGGCGCGCTGATGATGAGCCCGGCTTCCTCGAACCCAGTGCTGACCGACGCGGCCGCCAAGGCCGGCTGGCCGACCATCATGCGCCTCTATACGCGCGACGATGCACAGGGCGCCTTCATCGGCCCCTGGATCGCCAAGAAATATGCCGGCAAGAAGGTCGTCATCCTGCACGACAAGAGCGCTTACGGTCAGGGCGTGGCTGATGCCGTCAGGGCGACCATGAACACTGGCGGCCTCAAGGAAGTCTATTATGACGCCATCAACCCCGGCGAGAAGGACTATTCGGCGCTCGTCACCAAGCTGAAGGATCTCAAGGCCGACGTCGTCTATTTCGGTGGCTACCATCCTGAAGCCGGCCTGATCCTGCGTCAGTCGGCCGAACAGAACCTGAAGTTCCAGCTGATCATGCCGGACTCGATCGCCTCGCCGGAATTCTGGCAGGTTGCCGGCCCGGCTGGCGAAGGCACCATGTTCGTCTTCCCGTCGGACCCGCAGGCAAAGCCGGAAGCCAAGGCGGCGGTCGAGAAGATCAAGGCCGGCGGCTTTGTGCCGGAAGGCTTCACGCTGTTCTCCTACGCCGTGGTCCAGGCTTTCGCCGAAGGGATCAAGCGTGCAGGCAGCGACGATCCGGCCAAGGTTGCCGAAGCGTTGAAGAACGGCACGCCGATCAGCACCGTTGTCGGCGACGTCACCTTCGACGAAAAGGGCGACCTCAAGAATGCCAGCTACGACATCAACCAGTGGCATGACGGCAAGTACGCGCCGATCGCGCAGTAATCCCGCGTAATGATGTAATCCAAGGAAATGGCCGGGTTTCGCCCCGGCCATTTTGTTTACGGTCCGCGAAGCGCTCCGCTTGTCAGCCTGCGGCAGCGGTCTGGGCGCTCTGTTCCTCGACGAACCGCACCAGCACCGTCCCGTCGGTGACCTGCGCTCCTTCCACAGCGATCTCGGCAACCACCCCATCATGCGGGGCGGCGATGGTGTGCTCCATCTTCATCGCCTCGAGGATCAGGAGTGCTTGTCCCTTGATCACCGCGTCGCCCTTGGCCACGCGCACCAGCTTGACCAGACCCGGCATCGGCGCGCGCAAGCTGCCGGAAGCGGCAGTCGCGTCATCGCTCCGTGCCAACGGGTCCGATACCGCGAATGTGTAGCCGACGGCGCCTTCGAACACCGTGATGTGGCCGGGCCAGCGGGCGAGGCGGGGAGCGGCGCGAAAATCATGCGAATTGGTGCTGTCATAGGGCGCATCGAGCGCCACCTGGAAGCGCCCGTCCGACCGCACCGAAACCTTTGCCAGTATATCCGTCTCGCCGAACTTCAGCCGCGTGCGACGCGCCACGCCGTGGAAATGCGCATAGCCGGCAAGCGACGACCATGGGTCGTTCGATGGCGGCAAAGCTGCCGCACCGGAGGCGGCAAGGGCTGCTGCCGAGATGATCTCGCCGGTCGGCGGCGCGACCTTGGTCAGTGCCGCCTGATGCCGGTCGATCAGGCCGGTGTCGACGTCGCCATCACAAAAGTCGGGATCGGCGGCAAGGGCGGCGAGAAAGCCGGTGTTGACGGTGGAACCAGCAATTTCGGTCTGCGACAGCGCCGCGCCGAGCGCTTCCAGGGATGCTTGCCTGTCCTTTGCATGGACCACCAGCTTGGCGATCATCGGGTCATAATAGGGCGAGATGGCATCGCCGGCCCGCACGCCGGTCTCGACGCGCATCGTCGCGCCCTCGGGGGCCGCCTCAGGGAACTTCAGATGATGCAGCGTGCCCGTTGCGGGCAGGAACCCCTTTGCGGCATCCTCGGCATAGATGCGCGCCTCCAAGGCGTGGCCGGTCAGCGCGATCTCGCTCTGCGTCTTCGGCAACTTTTCGCCGCTGGCAACCCGCAACTGCCACTCGACCAGATCGGTGCCGGTGACCATTTCGGTGACGGGATGCTCGACTTGCAGGCGGGTGTTCATCTCCATGAACCAGAAGCGGTCGGCCTTGAGACCTTGCGAGGCATCGACAATGAATTCGATGGTGCCGGCGCCTGAGTAGCCGATCGCCTTGGTGGCCTTCACCGCCGCTTCCGTCATCGCCTTGCGCAGCGCTGGCGTCATGCCGGGGGCGGGGGCTTCCTCGATCACCTTCTGGTGGCGGCGCTGCGCCGAGCAGTCGCGTTCATAGAGATGCACGGCATTGCCGAAATTGTCACCGAACACCTGCACTTCGATGTGCCGCGGTTTGTCGACATATTTTTCGACCAGAACGCGGTCGTCGCCGAAAGCAGCCTTTGCCTCGCGCCGGGCGCTGGACAGCGCCTCGGAGAAATCATCGGGATGCTCGACGCGCCGCATGCCCTTGCCGCCGCCGCCGGCGCGCGCCTTGATCAGCACTGGATAGCCGATCTCGCGTGCCTTGGAGGCAAGCAGGACGATCTCCTGCGCTTCGCCATGATAGCCCGGAACGACGGGAACGCCGGCTTTCTCCATGAGCCGCTTGGCGGCATCCTTCAGCCCCATGGCGCGGATCGAGGCCGCCGATGGGCCGATGAAGGTGAGCCCCGCCGCCACTACCTGGTCGACGAAATCAGGATTTTCCGACAGGAAGCCATAACCGGGATGGATGGCCTGCGCCCCCGTCGAAAGCGCAGCCGCGACGATCCGGTCACCGCGTAGATAGCTTTCGCCAACCGGCGAGGCGCCGATATGAACGGCCTCGTCGGCCATCTCGACATGCAGTGATTTCGAGTCGGCGTCCGAATAGACGGCGACAGTGTGCACACCCATCTTGCGGGCCGTGCGGATGACACGGCAAGCGATCTCGCCCCGATTGGCGATCAGGATTTTGATGAACATGGAGCCTCCGTAGCCAGGGCTTGCTGAAAGCGACGCAGGCGTTCCTTCGCGCCCCCTCTGTCTCGCAAGCCTATATGGATAGGCTTTCCCTTCGCCGGACACTGCCTTGCAGTTCGACGCTTGATGTAGAGCGCTCCCTTACCAAGGCAGTGCTCTACCAGCAAAGCGCAAATGCCTATTTCGATGCCGAGATCGCGCAGCCGCCACTCGCGGTCTTGAGTTTCCACCGCGTCAATCCGGCCTGGCAGTTGCGCAGCGCGATCTCTTCCGCGGCCTTCTGGGACGGCGCGTTGAACTTCGTCCCGCAGATGATGTAGAGGTCGACGACGCGCGAATAAAAGGTCGTGGCGTAGGCCGAATGACCGCTCGCCGCGACGTAGCCCTTGTAGGCGACGTTGCATTCGCCCGAGCCTAGGGTCGGCGGAAAACGCACGTCTCCCTTGCTTCCTGCGAGCGATCCGGCCTGGCTGGCGCCGGCTGTTGCGAATATGAGCAAACTTGCAAGTATCGAAGCAGTCGTCTTCCGGCAATATTTCAGTTTCATTTCCGCCCTGTTCCCGTTGCACTGCGCAGGATGAGCGGTAGCGAATATTTTGTCTCGACGCCAGTTCACCAGCGGAGATTCGATGCTGCCTATGCTGATGAATCGGTTGGTCCATGCAGTTCAGCCTCTTCGCAGGGCAGCAACGGCCTGCCGGTATATTTCCGCCGTTTGGTCGTCGAAGCAGCAGAAGATGACAGTTTCAGGCGTGTTTTTCTCTTCGACGATCATGCTGACGGTGCCGACAGCGATCTTGGTCGCCTCATCTTTCGGGTAGCGGTAAACACCGGTCGAGATCGCCGGAAACGCCACCGAACGGCAACTATTGGCGGCCGCGAGTTCCAGCGACCTGCGATAGCAGGAGGCCAGCAGTTCGGCTTCGCCCTTGCCGCCGCCCTGCCAGACCGGCCCGACCGTGTGGATGATATGTCGAGCCGGTAGCTTGTAACCCTTGGTGATCTTGGCGTCGCCGACCTTGCATCCATTCAGCATCCGGCATTCGAACTCGAGCTCGCGGCCGGCGGCGCGATGGATGGCGCCATCGACCCCACCCCCGCCAAGAAGCGAGGTGTTGGCGGCATTGACGATGGCGTCGACATCGAGCTTCGTGATGTCGCCTGTGTGGATGCGGATCCTGTCCAGCGCCTTGTTCATCTCACATCCTGAACACGCCGAAGCGCGTGTCCTCGATTTCGGCGTTGAGCGCGGCTGAAAGGCTGAGCGCCAGCACCTCTCGCGTCTTCGCCGGATCGATGATGCCGTCATCCCAGAGGCGGGCGGACGAGTAGAGCGGATGGCCCTCATGCTCGTATTTCATTAGGATCGGCTTCTTGAATTTCGCTTCTTCCTCGGCGCTCCACTCGCCGCCCTTGCGTTCGATGCCCTCGCGCTTGACCATGGCGAGCACGGTTGCCGCCTGTTCGCCGCCCATCACCGAGATGCGGGCGTTCGGCCACATCCACAGGAAGCGCGGGGAATAGGCGCGGCCGCACATGCCGTAATTGCCGGCACCGAACGAACCGCCGATGATGACGGTGACCTTCGGCACCTTGGCGGTGGCAACCGCCATCACCAGCTTGGCGCCGTCCTTGGCGATGCCGCCTGCTTCGTACTTTCGGCCGACCATGAAGCCGGTGATGTTCTGCAGAAAGACCAGCGGGATCCCGCGCTGGCAGCACAGCTCGATGAAATGCGCGCCCTTCAGCGCGCTTTCGGAAAACAGCACGCCATTGTTGGCGATGATGCCAACCGGCATGCCGTGGAGATGGGCAAAACCGGTGATTAGCGTTGTGCCGTAGTTCTGCTTGAACTCGTCGAATTCGGACCCGTCGACAAGGCGCGCAATCACCTCGCGCACATCATAGGGCTGGCGCAGATCGGTCGGCACGACGCCGTAGAGTTCATCCGCCGGATGAAGCGGCGGAATCGATCTCTGTAAGTTCAGGCTTACGGTCTTGTTCCGATTCAGGTTTTTGACGATGCGCCGGCAGATGGCGAGCGCATGTTCGTCGTCCATCGCATAATGGTCGGCAACACCGGAAAGCCGCGTATGCACATCCGCGCCGCCCAGATCCTCGGCGCTGACGTCCTCACCGGTGGCCGCCTTCACCAGCGGCGGGCCTCCGAGAAAAATGGTCGCCTGGTTGCGCACCATGATCGTCTCGTCCGACATCGCCGGCACATAGGCGCCTCCGGCCGTGCAGGAGCCCATGACGCAGGCGATCTGCGGGATGCCGGCCGCCGACATGTTGGCCTGGTTGTAGAAGATGCGGCCGAAATGCTCGCGATCGGGAAACACCTCGTCCTGGTTGGGCAAATTGGCGCCGCCGCTGTCGACCAGATAGATGCAGGGCAGATTGTTCTGCAGCGCGATCTCCTGCGCCCGCAAATGCTTTTTCACCGTCAGCGGATAGTAGGTGCCGCCCTTCACCGTGGCATCATTGACGACGACCATCACCTCGGTGCCCTCGACCCGGCCGACGCCGGCGATCATGCCGGCCGAGGAAATTTCCTCGCCATACATCGACCACGCCGCGAACTGGCCGATCTCGAGGAAGGGCGAGCCGGTGTCGAGCAATTGCGCGAGGCGTTCGCGCGGCAGCAGCTTGCCGCGCGAAATATGGCGCTCACGCGCCTCCTCGGAGCCGCCGCGCTCGACGGTCGCGGCCTTGTCGGCGATGTCGGCGACCAGTGCGCGCATGCGTTCGGCATTGGTGCGAAAAGTGTCGGAGGAGGAAGAGATCTGGGTTTGCAGGACGGCCATGCTCACACCCCCTCCGCCATGATCTCGCGGCCGATGAGCCAGCGCCGGATTTCGCTGGTGCCGGCGCCGATCTCGTAGAGTTTGGCGTCGCGTAAAAGCCGGCCGGTCGGATAGTCGTTGATATAGCCGTTGCCGCCCAGCAGCTGGATGGCGTCGAGCGCCATCTGCGTCGCCTTCTCAGCTGCGAACAAAACGCAGCCGGCGGCGTCCTTGCGGGTGGTCTGGCCGCGGTCGCAGGCGGCGGCGACGGCGTAGACATAGGCGCGCGCGGCGTTCATCACCGTATACATGTCGGCCAGCTTGCCTTGCACCAGCTGGAACTCGCCGATCGGCTGGCCGAACTGCTTGCGTTCGTGCACATAGGGGATCGCCACGTCGAGGCATGCCGCCATAAGGCCGATCGGCCCGCCGGCAAGCACCGTGCGCTCATAATCGAGGCCCGACATCAGCACCTCGACGCCGCGCCCTTCTTCGTGCAGCACATTGTCGAAAGGCACCTCGACATCCGAAAAAACCAGCTCGCCGGTGTTGGAGCCGCGCATGCCGAGCTTGTCGAGTTTCTGCGCCACGGAAAACCCTGTCATCGCCTTCTCGACGATGAAGGCGGTGATGCCGCGCGATTTCCGTTCCGGATCAGTCTTGGCATAGACGACCAGCGTATCGGCGTCGGGGCCGTTGGTGATCCACATCTTGGTGCCGTTGAGCACATAGCGGTCATTGCGCTTTTCGGCGCGCAGCTTGAGCGAGACGACGTCGGAGCCGGCGCCGGATTCAGACATCGCCAGCGCGCCGACACGCTCGCCCGAACACAGCGGCGGCAGGAATTTTTCCTTCTGCGCCGGCGTCGCCCAGCGGTTGATCTGGTTGACGCAGAGGTTGGAGTGGGCGCCGTAGGAGAGGCCGATCGAAGCCGAGGCGCGGGAAATTTCCTCCACCGCAATCACATGGGCGAGATAACCCATGCCGCTGCCGCCGAAATCGGGATCGGCGGTGATGCCGAGCAGGCCGAGCGCGCCGAGCTCGCGCCACAGATGCCCCGGAAATTCGTTCTGGCGATCGATATCCCCGGCGATCGGCGCAATCCTGTCCTGGGCGAAGCGGCGCACCATATCGCGCAGCGCCTCGATGTCCTCGTCATGCCCGAAGCTGAGCGTGTTCGTGTACATGGCGTTCCTCCTGCCGCATGACCCCGAAAATCGACTTCGATTTTCGGAAAGGATCATGCGCAAAATCTAAGTGCTACAGCGTCCTTTGCACGTCCGAGGGACGTGCGGCGCTGTAGGTATCCATCCTCGCGCCAACCAGACGCATTGTCATTGAAAGATATGTCGCCGTCACTTCAGGGACCGACAGCCGCTCGCCTGGGCGAAACCAGACGATGACGACGGTCATCATCTGGATCAGCGCCATGGCCGTAAGGCCGGTGTCCTCGATGCTGAAGTCGCCGGCCTCGACGCCTTCGCGCAAGATGGTGCGCAGTTCCTTTTCGTAGGCTGTGCGCATGCGCAGGATCTGCGTCAGCCTGTCGGGCGACAGGCTGCGCAGTTCCATGTTCGACACATGCGTGGCATGCCGGCGCTCGATGTGGAAATCGATGTGGTTGCGCACATAGGCCGCAAGCTGCCCCGCCGGATCCGCATCGGTTGGCCTGACGTGTTCCCAGGCCGCCCGAAGCCCCTCCATGTGCTCGCGCATCAGCGTGAACAGCAGGTCTTCCTTGGTCGGAAAATAGCGATAGAGCGCGGCTGCCTGCACGCCGACCTCGGCCGCCAGCTGGCGCATCGACATCGCCTCGTAGCCGTAGCGTGCGATCAGGTTGACCGCCGCTTCGCGGACTGCCGCCTCGGTTCGCTCGCCGTCTGATCCTGTGGTGCGCGCCATGGTCGCCTCGTTGACCTGACGATAATAAAACGAACGTTCAATTAATTCAAGGGTGCCAGACTGGTTCAAGTGCCGCGCGTGCGCCTATGCGACGATCCTGAAATCTCCGGGCGCGGTCCAGGTCTCGATCTCCTCCACCTCGACCCGCGAGACTGAAGCGCCCGCCGGACCTTGCCGAAGCCGTTCGATCATGGCCGAAACCGCCGCGTCGGCGCCGGCAAAGCCATGCCGTTACCGAGCCGTCTCTTTCGTTGCGCACCCAGCCCACCAGCCCCAGCCCCGCCGCTTCGCCTCTTGCCCAGATCCTGTAGCCGACGCCTTGCACCCTGCCATGTACGCGGGCTTGCACAGCCCTTTTTCGATCGTTCATCGCGTGCTCCCATGCATAGAGTCTGGCGCAGGAACGGGCGAAGGCAACTGGCTTGAAGGGGTTATCGAACAGGAGCCCAGCCTTGATCGCAAGATGGATGACTTGATCCAATAAATAGTTGACTTGGTCAACTTTTGCGCGATGATCTACCGACTTGCAAACTCAGGGAAGGCGCGTGACATGCCGGCTGATCGCAGTGCCCTGGTCAGCGATCTCAGATGCTTCAACCGGTTCTATACCGGCTTGATCGGGCTGCTCGACGAAACCTCGACGCACAGCGCCTTTTCGCTGACCGAGGCGCGGGTGCTGTTCGAACTGGGCCGTCGACCTGGCCGTGTTGCCGCCAATCCTGGCGGTACGGCAGGCTTTCTGGCACGGGTGCTTCAAATCGACTTCGGACCAGCAGCGTCCGACATTGCCTGGGAACTCCAGCTGGATCCTGCCTATGTCACGAGAATCCTTCGAAAATTCTCTGCCGCCGGCCTGACCGAAACGCGCACTGGCCCCGAGCCCCAGCGCCGTCGCGTCCTCTCGCTCACCGTCCGCGGCCGGGCTGCGCTTGCCGCACTCCAGGCAGCTGCGGATCGCGATCTCACCCGCCTGACCGCAAGCCTGGACGACGAGGAAGCCGCCGAGTTGTCGGATATATTGGCACGCGTCAGGCATCTGCTAAGCGCAGCGCCAGCATCCGAACGCCGCGAAAGCGCCTAGTTCCCCCGCGCTGCCGCCAGCGCGCCCGGCAATTCCTCGGCAAAGATATCCAGTTCATGGTCGAGGCCGACGCTGACGCGAATGCAGCGGTCTAACCCTGGCGCCATCGGCTTGCGGATGAACACATCACGTGACAGCAGACCTTGCAGCACCTTCAGCGCGAAGGCGCCGTCATGGCCGCAATCGATGGTGACGAAATTGGTCGCCGAGGGCAGCGGCTTTAACCCGTTCTGTTCGGCGATCGCCGCGATGCGCCGGCGCCCGGCAGCCACCCGCGCCACCACCGTCTCGAGATAAGCCTGGTCGGCGAGCGCCTCGACGCCGGCGATCTGCGCCATGCGGCTGACACCGTAGTGGTTGCGGATCTTCTCGAAGTCGCGAATCACCTGGGCTTCCGCAATCGCATAGCCGCAGCGTATTCCGGCAAGCCCATAAGCCTTTGAAAAGGTTCGCATGCGGATGACATTCGGTCGCGAGATATCGATCGGCGGCAGGGCCGAGGCTGGCCCCAATTCGCCATAGGCTTCGTCGAGCACCAGCATGGTGGTCTCAGGCAGCGCCTCGATGAAGCGGATCACTTCGTCCGCCTCCCACCAGCTGCCCATCGGATTGTCCGGATTGGACAGATAGACCAGCGACGCCTTCTGCTTGACGACCGCGGCGAGCAGGCCGTCCAGGCTCTCGCGGTCATTCTCGTAAGGGACGGTGACCAGCCGCCCGCCGACGCCGGCAATATGGAAATTGAAGGTCGGATAGGCGCCGAGCGACGTGACCACCGCGTCGCCAGGCGCCACATACATGCGCGCCACCAGGCTGAGCAGGCCGTCTATGCCTTCGCCGACAACGACATTCTCGACAGCCACGTCGTGGTGCGCGGCAGCCGCGACCTTCAGGTCGAAATTGTCGGGATCGCAATACATCCATTGGTCACGCGCGACGCTCTCCATGCGGGCGATGACGCGCGGCGACGGGCCAAAACTGCTCTCATTGGCGCCGATACGGGCACGGAAGGGCCGGCCGCGCTCACGCTCCTGCGCTTCCGGGCCGACAAAAGGCACGGTCGACGGAAGTGCTGCAATGATCGGCGAGAGGGCAGGGCGCTGACGCATGGTGGAAGCTCGCTTGGAAAAGGGACTTCTTGCTAGCGTGGCCAGCCTGGCCGTGCAAGCACCCCGCGGTCCGCAGCCGTAGCGATGGATTCCGTCACCTCTTTTTGGAAGCGCAATCCAGGAGCTGCCTGCCGGCTGAGTCGCTGGACGAAACTGTCAAAGGCGCCGTTGGCTCGTCGGCCCAGCCAACTTTCAAAAGAACTGGGCCAATGCATGCGGCCCAAAAGTGACCTCGGTTTTGGGAGAACGGCATGCATAAAGCAAAGGCCTGAAGCGTCGCATGGATCCATTTCGACGCGCTTCGGGCCTCGCGGCAGCATAGCTGCATTTTTTATGAGCATCATGAAAAAACCCGGCGGTTGCCCGCCGGGTTTCGATTTCGACAAGGCGAAATCTATTAGAACGAGCGCTGGAAGCGGAGGATGCCGCCGACGCTGCTCTTCTTGGTGGAGCCGGTCCAGTTGGAGAAGTCGGCGTCGTCGAACTTGCCTGCATTGAGGTAGTCGACTTCGGCCGTGACCGTGAAGCCGGGAACGATGTCGTAGGCGATGTTCGCCGCGACGCCGAGGTTCTTCCAGTCGTCATACGAGATCTGGGCGTTGAACCTGGTCTTCTCGTTGAACTTGTAGGTGCCACCGCCCCACACAGCCCAATTGCCGCCCCACTGCTTGTAGAAGCCGCGGCCGCCGGCGGGAGATCCGACGACGAGAGGCGGAAGGCCGACGACCGGGTTGGGAACGGTGTTAACATCATTGAGCTTGCCGTCAGAGCCGTAACCACCCATGACCCAAAGCGACACTTGGTCGTTGACGGTCACGTCCAAGCGAACCTTGCCGGCCACCGACTCATAGTTGCTGTCATAAGCGACGACGCCGGTGATGGCGCCCCAGCCCTGCGTGTACTTCACGCCGCCGACGACATGCGGAACGTAGCTGTCGATTGAACCGACGCCGTAAAAGCCAGGCGTACCACTGCCCGCGCCTTCTTCCAGCGAAACCACGGCCGAGAAGCCGTTGCCGGCGTCGAAGTAGTACTGGACGACGTTGGTATCGAAGTCACCGTAAGGAACCAGCGTATCCTGGATGACGTCGCCGGCATAGCCGATGAACGTGTTGAAGGCCGATTCGTCCTTACCGACGCGCAGACCACCGAGCTGGATCCAGGCGAAGTTCAGCGACGTCCCCTTGTTGTGAGCGGCATTGATAGGCTCGTCGGCATTGTCGTTGCCGAAGTTCCAACGGGTCTCGGTGTAGGTCTTCAACGTGCCGAGTTCGGTTTCCTGGCCGGTCCAGGTCTTCAGCGTGAAGCGGGCGTTCTTGTGCCAGACGCCCTGGTTCTTGCCGCTCGTCACGTCGTCGGTCCGCGCGCCATCGAACGAGCCGATGTCACCGCCTTGGATGTCGTAACGGACGTAGCCGCCGATGCGCAGGCAGGTTTCGGTGCCGGGGATGTAGAAGTAGCCAGCGCCGTAGACGTCGCAGATCTTGACGTATTCAGCGGGTTCCGGCTCGGCGACGACGACGGCGTCGGCGGCGCGCGCACCGGAAACTGCGATCAGGGCCGCAGCGGAGCCGAGAAGAAGGCTCTTGATGTTCATTTTCTGACCTCCAGTCAAAAGTTAAAAAACGGGTCTGGGTATTCTTTGCTGAAGGACAGCGTTCCCTGCCCCATCCCCACTACCGAAAAAGATGCGCACCGCGCCGCTCCTTCGAATTCGACATTACCCATGAGGCGGCGGCGTTCAACAACGATCGTACCGGCGAATGGGCTGTTCGGCTGCTATCCCCCAGCGTTGTTGCACAAATGACACGATTTGGCCTCACTCAGAAAGCTCTCGTTAACCATTGGGCCGGTCGCAGCCGCCTATCTCCAGCCGAATCCGGCAACCGGCTGACGGAATCAAGGCAAGGCCGCGAGTCACCAGCCAGGGATTTGCCGCAGAACCGCCGCAGCTGGGAAAGCCGCGGCGCAGCACGCGGTTATTTTTCGACATAATGATTTCTTTTTCCGAGATAATGGTCGGGGCTTGTTGATTGTGCCGGCGCTTTTCTTTATCCAGCGGCGCAACGGAGAGGTGGCCGAGTGGTCGAAGGCGCTCCCCTGCTAAGGGAGTAGAGGTCAAAAGCTTCTCGTGGGTTCGAATCCCATCCTCTCCGCCATCCTGCTTCGCGCTGTGCGCTTCGAATCACATCAATCAAGCTATGGACTTCGGCCAGGCTCATCTGCCTGTCGCCTTGACGGTGTATATTGCCGTCGAAACCGAGGCCAATGCACGGCAGCTCGAACGGTGTTTCAAGACCGGATCGGGCAAGGCTTTTGTGAGCAAGCGATTTTGGCGAACTGAGCGCCGCTGACGGCCTGTGACGCTATCTATCTGAGATAAAACGAAAAAAAGCCATTCGAGCTGCCTTCAGCTGACCTCCACTCTCGATTCTGACTGGAGGTCAGAAAATGAACATCAAGAGCCTTCTTCTCGGCTCCGCTGCGGCCCTGATCGCAGTTTCCGGTGCGCGCGCCGCCGACGCCGTCGTCGTCGCCGAGCCGGAACCCGCTGAATACGTCAAGATTTGCGACGTCTATGGCGCTGGCTACTTCTACATCCCCGGCACCGAAACCTGCCTGCGCATCGGCGGCTATGTCCGTTACGACATCGGCGTGGGCGACCGCGAAGGCGTGCAGAACGTTCCAGATCATCTGGATGGCGGCACCAATGACACCTACTACAAGCAGGCTCGTTTCGCGCTGAAGACCTGGACCGGCCAGGAAACCGAGCTCGGCACGTTGAAGACCTACACCGAGACCCGCTTCAACTTCGGCAACAACAGCGGTGACTATACCGGCGTGCCGACGGACGTCGACAACAATCCGGCCACCCCGGACGTGCTGGTTTACCCTACCGGTTGGCAGGCTGGCAACAAGGGCGTTTCGCTGAACTTCGCCTGGATCCAGCTCGGCGGTCTGCGCGTCGGTAAGGACGAATCGGCCTTCAATACGTTCAGCGGCTACGCTGGTGAGGTGATCGACGATACGCTCGTTCCCTACGGCAATTTCGACACCAACGTCGTTCAGTACTATTTCGATGCCGGCAACGGCTTCTCGGCCGTGGTCTCGCTTGAAGAAGGCGCTGGCACTGACACGATCGACAGCTATGTTCCGCATGTCGTCGGTGGCGTGAAGTGGACCCAGGGCTGGGGTGGCATTTCCGGCGTCGTTGCATACGACAGCAACTATGAGGCTGTCTCGGGCAAGGTTCGCCTGGATGTCACTGCGACCAACGAGCTCACGCTGTGGGTCATGGCCGGCTATGGCAACAAGTCTGACGTTGGCGACCCGAATTCCGGTCACAACTTCTACAAGAACTGGGACGGAAGCTGGGCTGTTTGGGGCGGTGGCACCTACAAGTTCAACGAGAAGACCTCGTTCAACGTCCAGGCATCGTATGACGACGGCAAGACTTTCGGTCTGGCTGCCAACGTCGCTTATGAGGCCGTTCCGGGCTTCAAGGTCGTGGCCGAAGTCGACTACTTCAACAAGGCGTCTGGCGATTTCCGTCCTGTCAAGGATGACGGTGTCGGCGGTATCCTCCGCTTCCAGCGCTCCTTCTAAGGGCTGGTTCCTTACAGGTGAAATCCAGCCCGGGCGCACACACGCCCGGGCTGTTTTTGTTTCGTGACTGGGCTTTGGAAAAACAGAAGGAACAGGGGGAACTCGGTAGCTGAAAAGTCTGCGGAACGATTTCGTGGGATTCACCGTCAGGTGGATGAAATTGTTTGTCGGACAAAAACTCTTGAAAGGACGCTTCCAAGTAGGCTAGGGCTGACCTATCCACTCGGGGGTGTGGTCAATAATGACAAACGAAGCGATTCAAGAGGGGTATCCCTCTGATCATTTTGCGGTGTTCTCTTCTCAAAATTCAAAGTTTAAATATACATATAACAAGATCCGGGAAGTAACGTCGCATAGGGTTGGAGACCTTTTTCTAGCATATCGAGATATATTGTGGGATGATGGGCGGCATAAATACAATGTCAGCTCTTTCATCGGCGAAATAGACGAGATCCTCCTCGGGGAGCGTTTCAGCGCCTTTGACCAGAGTACCCTTGATAACCTTATCGGCACCTTGCGCCAGCGCGGCAACAGCAACGCAACCATCAATCGAAAGATGGCTGCCCTCAGCAAACTGCTGCGCAAGGCTCACAAGATGGGGGATATCCACAGCCTGCCCGAGTTCCGCCGCCAGAAGGAGCGGGCGGGACGGATTCGTTTCCTCGAGAGGGACGAAGAGGCAAGGCTGTTTGCCGCCATCAAAAGCCGCAGCGAGGATGCCTACAGGCTTTCCGTCTTCCTGGTCGATAGCGGTTGCCGTCTTGGCGAAGCACTCGGGCTGATCTGGAACGACATCCAGGAACATCGCGTCTCCTTCTGGATCACCAAATCCGGCCGCAGCCGCACCATTCCGATGACCGAGCGGGTCAAGGAGGTCATCAAGCTGCCTCCGACCGAGGGCCGCCGGCCCAAAGGTCCGTTCACCAAGCTCAGCCAGGCACAATATCGTGCCATCTGGAACGAGGCGAAAGCCGAAGTCGGTCTTGGCGCCGACGATCAGGTGGTCCCGCACATCTTGCGCCACACCTGTGCCTCGCGTCTTGTCCAGGGCGGCATCGACATCAGGCGCGTGCAGATGTGGCTCGGTCATCAGACCTTGTCGATGACCATGCGCTACGCGCATCTGGCCACAAATGATCTCGACGGCTGTGTCACCGTGCTCGAGACGCCCCGGGGGTGTGGAGCGGCCAGCGGCGTTGAAAGCTCTGCATTTTCGTCGCCGCTGACCACGCCTTCGGCCTCGAAGCCGGCGCGCAAGCCGAAGAGCGAAGCGGTAAAGGCCCCCGGTAAAGGCTCCAAGGCAAACTAGAGCGTTTCACCGTTTCATGGAAACGGCGAATCACTCTAACTCTTTGTTTTGATCCAATTCCTGACGGAAAACCGCTCACACTTTTCCTGGAATTGCTCTAGCTCCGCGCCGAGCTTGCCAATTGGCCGCGCGAGTCGGCGCTCCTGCCGGGCGGCATCCTTTCCCCGTATGTAGTGTGGGGGAGGGGCGCTCTCATCGGCGGTCGCGCAATCGCCGGCGTTACAAGACGAGTTGTGACGTTGCGGCCAACCCCTTCTTCCACTCGGGATAGAGGCTGAGCTCATCGTCGATGATTCGCCAATTATCGGCGATGCGAAGAGGCGCCGGCGTTGCTGCCGGCTGCTTTCCTCTCGTCTCCGTGGGGGGCGGTCCGCGAAGCAGGCAGAAAAGCCAATTGCTTGGCTCGTCGCGTGACGAACGGCCGGCGTGGCAATGAGGGCAAACGGTTAGGAATTGCTGTGCACGGCAAGAATAATGGCGAAATGGAACCAAGAGGCCGCTCGGCTTACAAAGTCATGGCAGTTTGAATTTTCAGCTTCCTGAAGTTTATTCTGAGCAACTCTGCTGTTCCGCCCTGTCGAGAAACGCGCCAATCGAGCCGGGCAAGCTGCCGGTTTCAAGGAACGGCGCATGGCCCTGACCCTCAACGGTGATCGTTTCCATCATCGGATGGCGCTGGCGCATCTGCTCCAGAGTTTCAGGCGACAAAAGCCTGGAATTGGCGCCACGTATAGCGAGCAGGGGAATGGCTGTCAACGCCTCGAACTGCGGCCACAGCGCCGGCAATGGCTGTGACAGGTCGAGATTGGCGACCGTATCGACCAGTTTCGGATCAAAATCCGGCATCAGCCCTTGATCCGTCGCGCGGTAGAGCGCCCCCACCATGCGCGTCCAGTCTGCATCGGTGAGTGCAGGAAAATCCTTGGCGTGAACGCGGCGCTGGGCATCCACCGCCTCGGCGAAGGTTTTCGGCTTCGGCGCGCGTTCGAGATAGGACTGGATGTGGGCGAGGCCGGCCGTTTCTATCAGCGGCCCGATGTCGTTGAGAACAATAGCTTTCAGCACGGCCGGCCGCAGCGCGCCAAGCACATGGATGATCAGCCCGCCGCGCGAGGTGCCGATGAAAGCCGCCTCCTCGATGCCGAGCGCGGTCAGTCCGGCAAGGACGTCACCGGCCTCGACGCCGACATTGTAGTGGCTAACATCGGGATCGTGGGCCGATTGTCCGCGTCCGCGATAGTCGAAGGCAACCACCTTGCGCGCCACCGGGGATCGCGTCGAAAGATAAAGCGCCAGTTCGTGAAAATCCCGCGCGTTGCGGGTCAGACCGGGCAAGCAGACGACCGGCCAGTGTCCGGAATTCGCGTCGCCATAGACGCGCGCATGAAGTCTCAGCCCGTCTGGCGCTGCGTAGAAGAAGTCGGGAAATTTCGAGGGATTACCAGTCATCTAGAAAAGAAATCGACCAACAACACGGCTAGCTCCGCTAAAATTGCAAGAAGGACGGCTATTTCGATCCATACTTCGACCAGATAGTTTCGATGTTCGATCAGTCTATCATTGGCGAGCTCGTAGAGGTCCTCTCCGACCTCGATCGCATCGTCAAGCGCTCGGACACGAGATATGAGGTCGGCTTGTAATGCAAGCTCACCAAAGAGCCTTCTTGTTGCCGTTGAGAATTTAGGTTCTGGGCGCTGCAAAGCGATGTCCATCCGAGCCACAAAAATGCGCGCGGTCTGAAACTGCCGGGTCATCTGGTTGACACGGCACTGCTCGCGCAACGCGGTACGCGTAATGTCGTGTGTGAGAGCGACGTCGTTTGTCATCGATTGCCATGTTGTTTCCAGACGCGACTCCTCGACCGATAGAGCGCCATAAACATGCGAAAAGACGGCAGCCGCCGCAAGACAGTCTTCGGCTGCCTGCATAGGCGCGAAGGCCAGGCCTCGCCGACCTCGCCAGACAAGGCGTACATTTCGACCCGACACGTCCAGATAAGGTGCCTTTGTATCGCCCTGTAGCAGTATAGCTAACCCGTCGCGGCACAGAAGGGGCCGGTCCGGCCAACAGCATCAGTCCCACCCGCGTAAGCTGTTGCATTCAACCCACGACGATAAAACTTGGCCTATCTTTGTCAAGGATCGCGTGCCGCCCATGAAACCGCGGTGCGTGCGCGAAGCGTCAGGCATGAACCGTCTGCGTCGGCAAAAGATTGCGGTTGGGCCTGTGATCCCCATACTCGACGGTTGGCAATCTTTCGGTCAACTCCGCCCGTTCACCAGGTCGCCGACGATGTCGTATTTGCCGGAAATACGCATCTTGTAGACCTCGTAATTCTCCATCACGCGCTGCACGTAACTTCTTGTTTCCGTGTAGGGAATCCGCTCGATCCAGTCCACAACCGCATCAATGTCCTTGCCGCGCGGGTCGCCGTATCTGGCCACCCACTGGCTGGCCCGGTTGGGGCCGGCATTGTAGCCGGCGAAGGTCAGCACGTAGGAGCCGTTGAAGCGATCGAGCTGCTCGCCGAGGAAGGCTGAACCGAGTGTGGCGTTATAGCCGGCGTCGGTGGTCAGCCGCGCCTGCGAAAACTGCAATCCGGCCTTCTTCGCCAGCTGTTTGGCGGTTCCCGGCATCAGCTGCAGCAGCCCGCGCGCGCCGGCGCTGGATACGGCACCGACGTTGAACTCGCTTTCCTGACGGGCAATCGCGTAGGCCAGTGCCTTCCCCGAACCGGAAATATTGGCCGAGTCAGGAATGACGCCGAGCGGGTGCGACAGCGCACCGACATCGATGCCGCGCGCGCCGGCGATCTTGCCGACCTTCAACGCCATGAAATGATTGTCTTGTTTTTCGGCAAGGACAGCGAGCAGCGCCAGTTCGCCCGGGCTGGTCAACTGCCCGGCGAGGTCGCGATAGAGCGTTTCGGCATAGCGATCATAGCCCGCCTCCTGCAGCCGCTTGATCGCACTGACAGCCTCGCGGCCGGCAAAATTCTGCCGGTCGGCTGCACTTGGCGTGGGATAGACGATGTTGAGCGCCTGGCGGCCGACGCGTTCTGCGGCAAGCTGGCCGTAAAAGGTCGTGCCGTAAGCGGCGGCGCGGCCAAAATAGTCCTTGGCGTTGCCGGCACCGCCGACTTCCGCGGCGCGGCCGAGCCAGTAATAGGCGCGCGACAGGGTCATCGGCCCTTGGGCAAGGTCGGCGATGCGCGAAAAATGCGTCACGGCAAGCTTTGGGTCGTTGAGGCCCCGCAGCGCATACCAGCCGGCATGGAACTCGGCCTCGGCCGCATTGGCAGCACTTTCGGCGGCATGCGTGGCGACGATCTTGTACGCGGTCTTCATGTCGCCCTGGTCGACCAGTTCGCGCGACAGCACCCGGCGCTCGACCCACCAGGCGTCTGGATCGACCAGAGCCTCACGGTCCGTCGGCGCCTTCATCACGACGGCGGCGGCGCCGGCAAAATCCTCCTGCTTGCGCAGATACTCGGCCTGCGCGAAGAAATAGCCGGCAGAACGCTGCGACACCGGGACGGCCTTCAGCAGTTTCGACGCATTCTTGTCGCCTCTGTCGGCCGCGGCCCAGGCCTCGGCAAACTGCTGGGCGCCGGCAAGGCCGGCAATGCGCAGGGCGGAATTCACCCGGTCGGCATAGAACATGCGGTCCATGCGAAAACGGTGGTCGGCGGCAGGGATCAGACTGCCGAATTCCTTGATCAGCGCCGTCTCGTCCTTGGCTTCCAGGATCGTGGTGCGCCAGAACGGCGACAGCACCGAGCGCGCCGCCTTGACATTGCCCGTCGCCACATAGGCGCGGGCGAGAACCATGATGCCTTCGAATGTTTGTGGCTGGCTGCCATCGAACGCCGCAACGACGATGTCGGGAGCGGGGTTTTCTCGATAGAGCGCCCGCTCGCTGTTCTTGCGCAAGGCAATGGTGCCCGGCCAGTTGGGCAGCATTTTCGCGGCGGCGGCGATGTCGCCGCTCGGAACCTTGTCGCCACCGTAAAGTGCGATCGCCCAGGCCAGTATGTGCTGGTCGAGCGATTGAGCGGGAAGCGCATCGCGCACTCCACGCGCGCCGGGAATGTCGCCGGCCGCCAATGCGTCGAGCCCAGTTTTCAACAGGGCGACGCTGGGTGAGGGGGCCCGCTGCGCGCTGTCCTGCGGGCTCGGAATCGGGATCGCCGAGGTGACCCGCGCATCCACGCTGCTGCTGATCGCCACACCGGGCATCAGCGCGGCGATGGCGCCAAGCAGCGCGAAGAGGTGAGGCCGACGGGTCGGCATGATCTCGTGTCTTTCCCTGGTCCCGCATTGTACCAGCAGGCGAAGATGCCTCGAAGCCTAAACTTAGGTCGTGAAGGGCTCGTAAACAAAGGGTTATCGAGGCCGTTCGAATTGCGCTTGCTGGCACCATGGCAATGCTTGCCGCGCAACCATGTCGAGACTATGGTGCGCCGCTTCGCTTTCAGTTAGAAGGCGCACACGACAAACTGATCGACAAGACACCGATGCATGTCGCCCAAAAGTGGATACCGGTTTTGGGACAACGACATGCATAAACCAAAGATGCATGTCGCCCAAAAGTGGGAACCGGTTTTGGGACAACGACATGCATAAACCAAAGATGCATGTCGCCCAAAAGTGGGTACCGGTTTTGGGACAACGACGTGCATGAACAAACAAGTCCCAAGGAGTTGGACGACATGCTGAGAGGCTCGCTTACTGCGCTCGTGACACCGTTCGAAAAGAGCGGGCGTTTCGACGAGAAAGCCTTTCGCGCGTTTGTCGAATGGCAGCTCGGGGAAGGCACGACAGGCCTGGTTCCGGTGGGCACGACCGGCGAGTCGCCGACGCTGTCGCATGATGAGCATCGCCATGTCGTCAAGGTCTGCATCGAGGTGGCCAAGGGCCGCGCCCCGGTCGTTGCCGGCGCCGGTTCCAACAACACCGCGGAAGCGGTTGGCCTCGTGCAATATGCCGAAAAGGCCGGTGCCGACGCCGCCCTGGTCGTCACGCCTTATTACAACAAGCCGACGCAGCGCGGCCTCTACGAGCATTTCGCCGCCGTCGCCAGGGCGACCAAGCTGCCGATCATCATCTACAACATCCCGCCGCGCTCGGTGATCGACATGATGCCGGAGACGATGGGCCGGCTGGCGCACGACTTCAAGAACATTGTCGGCGTCAAGGATGCGACCGGCAAGGTCGAGCGTGTGTCCGAGCAGCGCATGACCTGCGGCAAGGATTTCATCCAGCTTTCCGGCGAGGATGCTTCGGCGCTCGGCTTCAACGCCCATGGCGGCGTCGGCTGCATTTCGGTGACCTCGAACGTCGCCCCGCGGCTCTGCGCCGAATTCCAGGAGGCGACGCTCTCCGGTGACAGCGCCAAGGCGCTTGAGCTGCAGGATCGTCTGCTGCCGCTGCACAAGGCGATCTTCCTGGAGCCCGGCGTGTCCGGCGCCAAATACGCTCTGTCGAAGCTGGGCAAGGTCGAGAATGTGCTGCGGTCGCCGCTTGTCACGGTCGAGGAAGCGACCGCGGCGAAGATCGACGCGGCCATGAAGCACGCCGGCTTGATTAATTGAAGATGAGGCGCCACCTCTCCACATCATGAATCAAGTCAGAAAAGCCGATCCCAACAACAAGACCGTTGCGGAAAACCGTAAGGCGCGGTTTTCCTACGAGGTGCTCGACACGATCGAGGCCGGCTTGGTGCTGACCGGCACCGAGGTCAAGTCGCTGCGCCAGGGCCAGGCCAATATCCAGGACAGCTATGCCTCTGTCGAAGGCGGCGAGATCTGGCTGATCAATTCCTATCTGCCCGAATATCTGCAGGCCAACCGCTTCAACCACGAACCCAGGCGGCGGCGCAAACTCCTGCTCAACAAGCGCGAGATGGCCAAGCTTTCGCAGAGCGTCGACCGCGAAGGCATGACGCTGGTGCCGCTGAAAATCTATTTCAACGACCAGGGCCGCGCCAAGCTGCTGCTCGCCGTCGGTCGCGGCAAGAAATTACACGACAAGCGCGAAACCGAAAAACAGCGCGACTGGTCGCGCGAGAAGGGCCGGCTCTTGAAGGAGCGTGGGTGACAGATATCTGGCGGTAGCCCTCGAAAAGCCCGGTTGGCTTCCAGGTTTGGGGCGAGCGCAACCGGCAGATACCAGAGGGGATTGCCTTGAAGGACCGGATCATCCTCTGGGGATCGATGAGCCTGGTTTTTGCGGCGATGGCCGTGGCCGGCGGCTTCTTCTACTTCCACACCTATTCTCCCGACCGCAACAAATATCCGGTCAGAGGCATCGACGTCTCGCATCATCAAGGCCAGATCGATTGGTGGCGCGTTGCCGCCGACGATGTCGCCTTCGCCATCATCAAGGCGACCGAGGGCGGAGATCATGTCGATAGCGCCTTTGCCAGCAATCTGCGTGAGGCCCGCGCGGCTGGCATCGCCGTTGGCGCCTATCATTTCTTCACCTTCTGCCGGCCGGGTGCCGACCAGGCGAAAAATTTCATCTCGGTGGTGCCGCGCGATCAGCCCTTGCTGCCGCCGGTGGTTGATGTCGAGTTTGGCGGCAACTGTCCGCAGCGTCCATCGCCCGAACAGTTGAATGCCGAACTCCAGGCTTTCCTCGGACCTGTCGAGGCGGCGTTCGGCAAGACGGCGATCGTCTATCTGACCGATGAGGCGCAGGCCGCCTATGCCGGGCAGATCGTCGCCCGCCCGCTGTGGCTTCGCTCGCTGCTGGTAGAACCGGACCGCCACGACTGGGTCTATTGGCAGTACCACAATCGGGGGCGCGTGGACGGTATCGAGGGTGACGTCGACCTGAACGTTCTGCGGGGTGGGCCGGAGAAATTGGCGGCGCTGCTCGCGCCGGTGCCCTGAGGTGTGAATCTATATCTGCAGGAATGCCGCGATCTCGCGGAACACGTTGACGAACATTTCCTCCGTCAAGACACCGGTGTTGGTGTTGTAGCGCGAGCAGTGATAGCTGGAAAACAGCGTGATGCCGCCGGCCGGCAACTGCCCGCCATGCTTGAACGGATAGGCGGCGACGCGCCCGCCAAGCGCACGCACGGTCGACTGGTGCGCGATCGACCCAAGCGCCAGCACGGCGCGCAGCTTCGGAAAGCGCGCGATCGTCGGCACCAGGAACGTCCGGCAGGTCGAGATTTCGGCCCCGACCGGCTTGTTCTCCGGCGGCACGCAGCGCACCGCATTGGTGATCGCCGTGCCGACAAGCTCCAGCCCGTCATCGGGCCGCGCCTTGAACTCACCGCGTGCGAAGCCGTGCGCGATCAGCGTCGAGTAGAGCAGGTCGCCGGCGTAGTCGCCGGTGAACGGACGGCCGGTGCAGTTGGCGCCGCGCAGGCCGGGCGCCAGCCCGACGATCAGAAGCTGGACGGTGTTTTCGCCCTGCGGCGGCAGGAAGGTCGGCACCGGCGCGTTGAACCAGGACGGCTCGCGCTGCCGCCACTCGGCTATGAAATCATGCAGCCGCGGGCAGAGCGGGCAGTCGCGGTTCGGTTCGGAGGCGAGGAGGATGGTCAAGGCGACCGGCCTCAGTAGTCATCCTCATCGACTTCAGCTGGTTCGGGCCGGCGCACGGGCCTCTCCGAGGGATCGCGGCCGACTTCGTTCTTCAGCGTCGTCAGGTCGATGAAATGGTCGGCCTGGCGGCGCAGATCGTCCGAGATCATCGGCGGTTGCGAGGCCATGGTCGAGACGATCGACACTTTGCGGCCGCGCCGCTGCAGCGCCTCGACCAGCGTGCGGAAGTCGCCGTCGCCGGAGAAGATGACATAGTGGTCGACGACATCGGCGAGCTCCAGCGCATCAACCGTCAGTTCGATGTCCATATTGCCCTTGATCTTGCGGCGGCCGGTCGAGTCGGTGAACTCCTTGGCGGGCTTGGTCACCACCTTGAAGCCGTTATAGTCGAGCCAGTCGATCAGCGGGCGGATCGAGGAGTATTCCTGATCCTCGACCAGCGCGGTGTAATAATAGGCGCGCAAGAGATAGCCGCGCTTCTGGAAACTCGACAAAAGCTTGCGATAGTCGATGTCGAAGCCGAGCGCCCGGGAGGTGGCGTAGAGATTGGCACCGTCGATGAACAGGGCGATTTTTTCACGTGGGTCGAACATGGAAAATATTCCTTTTCGAAAATGCGGCCGTCTAAACGAAATGCGGTAGCGACTATCGGTCAGGCTCTTAATAAACCGGCTGACCTTGTCCATTCGAGATAACGCCAGTTTGGTGGCAATCCAAGGCGTGATGCGGCAATGCAAGCAATTGTGATCGCGGCGTCGAACGAACGACGCGGCTGGTTTTGCCAAATCCGGGGTCTGGACAGGGGGATTAAGCGCCCCAATGGCCCGCCAATGCCATGATGCTTGTATTTTGGCGGCATTCGGGTTATGGACCGCGCCTGTTTTCCATCAAATCCAGGCATGAAAGGGGCAGTCCATGGCCCGCGTAACCGTTGAAGATTGCATCGACAAGGTCGACAACCGCTTCGAGCTGGTGCTTTTGGCCGGCCACCGCGCTCGCCAGATCAGCCAGGGCGCACAGATCACCGTTCCTCGCGACAACGACAAGAACCCGGTCATCGCCTTGCGCGAGATTGCCGACGAGACGCTGTCGCCCGACGACCTCAAGGAAGATCTGATCCATTCGCTGCAGAAGCATGTCGAGGTCGACGAGCCCGAAGCCGATGGCGAGGTGATCGCCGATCAGACCGGCGCCGCTGTCGCGGCCACCGAAACCGACGACGCCGAGGACAACATCACCTTCGATCGCATGACCGAGGAAGACCTGCTGGCCGGCATCGAAGGTCTGGTTCCGCCGGAAAAGAGCGACGACTACTAAGAGAGTTTTCTGGACCTGGCCGGAACACGTTTCCGGCACTTCCGTCCCGGCAGTTTCGTGGCTATCTATGACATGCGCCGTACAGCAGTGCGGCGCATGATTCATTTCATCGCTGAGAGATTCCGCCCATGATGCGTCAGTATGAGCTTGTCGAGCGCGTCCAGCGCTACAAGCCTGACGTCAACGAGGCGTTGCTCAACAAGGCCTATGTCTATGCCATGCAGAAGCATGGACACCAGAAGCGCGCTTCCGGGGATCCGTATTTCTCGCATCCGCTCGAAGTAGCCGCCATCCTCACCGAAATGCACATGGACGAGGCAACGATCGCCGTCGCCCTGTTGCACGACACCATCGAGGACACCACGGCGACGCGGGCCGAGATCGACGATCTGTTCGGCCCCGAAATGGGCAAGCTGGTCGAGGGCCTGACCAAGCTGAAGAAGCTCGATCTCGTCTCCAAGAAGGCCGAGCAGGCGGAGAATCTGCGCAAGCTGCTGCTGGCGATCTCTGAAGACGTCCGCGTGCTGCTGGTCAAGCTCGCCGACCGCCTGCACAACATGCGCACCCTCGACCACATGCCCGAGGCAAAACGCCTGCGCATCGCCGAGGAGACGATGGACATCTATGCGCCGCTGGCCGGGCGCATGGGCATGCAAGGCATGCGCGAGGAGTTGGAGGAGATCGCCTTCCGCTACATCAATCCGGAAGCCTACCGCGCCGTCACCGCGCGGCTTGCCGAAATCTTCGAGCGCAACAAGGGCGTGCTGACCGACATTGAAAAGGCGCTGTCGGCGCTGTTTGAAAAGCACGCCATCAACGCCGGCGTGAAGAGCCGCCAGAAGAAGCCGTGGTCGGTGTTCCGCAAGATGGAGGCCAAGGCGCTGTCCTTCGAGCAACTGTCCGACATTTTCGGCTTCCGCGTCGTCGTCGATACGGTCGAGGACTGCTATCGCGCGCTCGGCGCCATCCACACCACCTGGTCGATGGTGCCCGGCCGCTTCAAGGACTACATCTCGACGCCGAAGCAGAACGACTATCGCTCGATCCACACCACCATCGTTGGCCCCTCGCGCCAGCGCGTCGAGCTGCAGATCCGCACCCGCGAGATGAACAAGATCGCCGAATACGGCGTCGCGGCGCACTCGATCTACAAGGACACCGGCGGCAAGACGAACGGTGCCGGCCATGCGATCTCGAAGGAGACCAATGCCTATGCCTGGCTGCGGCGCACCATCGAGCAGCTTGCCGAAGGTGACAATCCCGAGGATTTCCTCGAGAACACCAAGCTGGAACTGTTCCAGGACCAAGTGTTCTGCTTCACGCCGAAGGGCATGCTGATTGCCTTGCCGCGCGGCGCCACGCCCATCGATTTCGCCTATGCGGTGCACACCGATGTCGGCGACACCTGCGTCGGCGCCAAGGTCAATGGCCGCATCATGCCGCTGATGACGGAACTGAAGAATGGCGACGAGGTCGAGATCATCCGCTCCAAGGCGCAAGTGCCGCCGGCCGCCTGGGAATCGGTCGTCGTCACCGGCAAGGCGCGCGCCGCTATCCGCCGGGCCACCAAGAACGCCATTCGCAAGCAGTATTCCGGCCTCGGCGCGCGCATTCTCGAACGCGCCTTCGAACGGGCCGGCAAGTCCTTCACCAAGGAAAGCCTGAAGCCGGTCCTGCACCGGCTGGCGCGCAAGGACATCGAGGACGTGCTGGCGTCCGTCGGCCGCGGCGAACTTGCCTCCACCGACGTCATGAAGGCTGTCTTCCCCGACTATAAGGACGAGCGTGTCACGCCGGCAGCACCCAAGCAGCGCGAGGAGGGCTGGTCGAAGATCCGCAATGCCGCCGGCATGCTGTTCCAGATTCCGGGCCGCGCCGCGCGCAAGGACAAGGACCAGCCGCGCGACGGCGCCGTGCCGATCCGCGGCGTGCGCGGCGACCTGCCGGTGCGCTTCGCGCCGGAGGGTGCTGTGCCGGGCGACCGCATTGTCGGTATCGTTCAGCCGGGCACCGGCATCACCATCTATCCGATCCAGTCGCCGGCGCTGCAGGCTTTCGATGACCAGCCTGAGCGCTGGATCGACGTGCGCTGGGACATTGACGAGCGCACCAAGGAGCGCTTCCCCGCGCGTGTCTCGGTCACCGCCATCAATGCGCCGGGCTCGCTCGCCGATATCGCCCAGGTCGTTGCGTCCAACGACGCCAACATCCATACGCTGTCGATGGTGCGCACCGCGCCCGACTTCACCGAAATGCTGATCGATCTCGAAGTCTGGGATCTGAAGCATCTCAACCGGCTGCTGTCGCAGCTCAAGGACAATTCGAGCGTCAGCGACGCACGGCGTGTGAATGGCTAGATCCTGATCCCGAAAAGTGGGAACCGGTTTTCGGACAAGATCAGGGTCAATTCAAAAGGGGCGCAGATGAAGACCGATGAAGTGCTGGGTATTTTCCGCGAGGCGGGTGCTGTTCTGGAGGGGCATTTCATCCTGACGTCGGGCCTGCGCAGCCCGGTCTTCCTGCAGAAGGCACGGGTGTTCATGCATGCCGACAAGACCGAGCGGCTGTGCAAGGCGCTGGCCGAAAAGATCCAGGCAGCAGTGCCGGGCAAGATCGACTATGTCGTCGGCCCGGCGATCGGCGGCCTGATCCCGGCCTACGAAACCTCGCGCCATCTCGGTGTGCCGGCGATCTGGGTCGAGCGGGAAGGGGGCGAGTTCCGCCTGCGCCGCTTCGAGATCGCCAGGGGCGCGCGCGTCGTCATCGTCGAGGATATCGTCACCACCGGCCTGTCGATCCGCGAAACCATCGAGTGCCTGCGCGAGCTTGGCGCCGAGGTGGTGGCCGCCGCCTGCATCATCGACCGTTCCGCCGGCAAGACCCATGTCGGCGTGCCGCTGATCGCGCTCGCCGAATATGAGGTTCCGGCCTATCCGCCAGACCGGCTGCCGCCGGAGCTTGCCGCGATACCCGCGGTCAAGCCTGGCAGCCGCAACATCTGACCATGCATGTCGCCCAAAAGTGTGCGGCGGTTTTGGGAGTGACGACATGCATGACAACAAACTCGAAATGATCGTTGGGATCGATCATTTCGTGCTGACGGTGGCGTCGCTCGAAGCGACCTGCGTCTTTTACCAGCGCGTGCTGGATTTCGAGCGCATCGATACGCCGGGCCGGCCGACAGCGCTGGCTTTTGGCAGCCAGAAGATCAATGTCCATGAAATCCGCCGCACTTTCGAGCCGAAGGCAAAGGCGCCGACGCCAGGGTCAGGCGATTTCTGCCTGGTCACCGAACGACCACTCGACGAAATCCGTGCCCGTCTCGAAGCCAATGGCGTTGCGCTCGAACTGGGACCGGTCGAGCGCATTGGGGCGCGCGGTCCGATGATGTCTGTCTATTTTCGCGATCCGGACGGCAATCTTGTCGAAGTCAGCCAGTACTTGCGGTAGTGTCTCAGGCATCCGGCTGCGACAATAAGCCGAAGCCATTCTCAAATTCGCCGCGATTGTCAGGCGTTGGAGACGTGAACCTTACCAAAGATTATAGCGGCGCGGCCGCTGTACAGGTAGCCTTCGGTTGTTGCCGGGGTTGCGGATCGCTATATCAAAGTCGCGATTGCCTTCGGGTGGCCGCAAAGCGCAAGATGCGGCGGTTGAAGCCCGGCTGAAGACGGCCGGCATGTAAGCTGTAAAGTATCGGGAATAGGAAGAGAGTGCTTTTTCGTCGCCGCAAGCCTGATGGTCTTTTGGAGCGGGTGCGCACCTATCTGTGGCCGCGCCGCTCGTTTTCGCGCTCGCTTCAGTATTTTTCCAAGCGCATCCTGCGTCTGAAGGCCACCCCGCATGCGGTGGCCGCCGGGGTCGCGGCTGGTGTCTTCGCGTCGTTCTTTCCCGTGGGCTTCCACTTCATCATTGCCGCCGTTCTATGTTGGGTGATCGCCGGCAATCTTGTGGCGGCGGCACTTGGCGCTGTTTTCTTCGGCAATCCGCTGACTTTTCCCATTCTGTGGGGCGCATCCTGGGAAACCGGCAAGCTCATCCTGCACGATCGCCTGCCGGCGCATGGTCCGCCGGCGCATCTGGGCGAAATGCTGCACACGCTTTCCTTTGCGAAACTGTGGCATCCGGTGCTGGAACCCATGCTGATTGGCGCTGTGCCGCTCGGGCTGGTGTTTGGCCTCCTGTTCTACGGCGTCACGCGCTGGGGCATGAATGTCTTTCGCGAGCAGCGGCGCAAGCGGCTGGCCGAGCGCGCAAGGAGCCGCGACCAGCCGCCTCATCCCGGAGCAAGCATCGGTTCTGCTACGCGATGATCATCGGCATCGGCAGCGATCTGATCGACATCAGGCGCATTGAGAGCTCGCTGGAGCGTCACGGCCAGCGCTTCGTCCAGAGGATCTACACCGAGGTCGAACAGGCGCGTTCGGAAAACCGACGAGCCCGCGCCGCTTCCTACGCCAAGCGCTTCGCCGCCAAGGAGGCCTGCGCCAAGGCACTGGGCACCGGTCTGGCGCAAGGCGTGTTCTGGCGCGACATGGGCGTCGTCAACCTGCCCAGCGGTGCGCCGACCATGGCGCTGACCGGCGGAGCGTTGGCGCGGCTCGAAAAAATCCTGCCCCAGGGGCACCGGGCGGCGATCCACCTCACTATCACGGATGATTTTCCGCTCGCTCAAGCCTTTGTGATCATCGAGGCGTTGCCCGTCGAACAAGCGCCACATTGATTGCATCTGACGACCGGCATTGACGTTGCCCAGCGCGCGCCGAGACTCTATACATCCAACGCACAATCGAGGACGACATGAGCGTGGCTGAAAAATCCCAGAAGAAATCCGGCGGGCTTGGCGAAACCGTCAGCGTCATCGTCCAGGCGCTTTTGCTCGCGCTGGTCATCCGCACGCTGTTGTTCCAGCCCTTTTCGATCCCGTCGGGATCGATGCGGCCGACGCTTCTGGAGGGCGACTATCTGTTCGTCACCAAATGGTCCTACGGCTATTCGCGCTATTCGTTGCCGTTCGGGCCCGACCTGTTCTCGGGCCGCATCTGGGGTTCCGAGCCCAAGCGTGGCGACGTTGTGGTGTTCAAGTTCCCGCCGGATCCCTCCGTCGATTACATCAAGCGCGTGGTCGGCCTGCCCGGCGACAAGATCCAGATGAAGAATGGCCAGCTGTTCATCAACGGCGTCGGCGTGCCGCGCGTGAAAACCGGCCAGATTGACAATCCCGATATCACCGAGATGCCTCAGCCGATCGACGTCTACCGGGAAACCCTGCCGAACGGCGTCAGCTACGACACGCTCGACCTCAATCCGAATTCCATCGGCGACAACACGCGTGAATTCGAGGTGCCGTCCGGCCACTATTTCATGATGGGCGACAACCGGGACAATTCCGCCGACAGCCGGTTCACCGTCGGCTATGTTCCAGCCGAGAATCTGGTTGGCCGCGCCAACCTCGTCTTCTTCTCGATCGCCGGCAAGGCGAGCCCTCTCGAAATCTGGAAATGGCCGTCGCTGATGCGCGTTTCGCGCCTGTTCCACTTCGTCAACTAGGGTCATGGCGTCAACAAAACGGTTGACCGCCGATGCGCTCGCCGAAGCGCTGGTGCAACGCACGGGCCATGCCTTTGCCGACCGCCAGCGCCTGCAGCGTGCGCTCACCCATGCCAGCGCCCGTGGCGCCAATGCCGGCACCGACTACGAGCGTTTCGAATTTCTCGGCGACCGGGTTCTCGGCCTGGTCGTTGCCGATATGCTGCTGGCGGCGTTTCCCGATGCAGCGGAAGGCGAATTGTCGCTGCGGCTCAATGCGCTGGTCAATGCCGAGGCGCTTTCCGAGATCGCCGAACATATCGGGCTGCCGGACCTGGTCCGTGCCGGATCGGATGTGCGCGGCCTCGAGGGGCGCAAGCGCGTCAACCTGCGCGCCGACGCCTTGGAATCACTAATCGCCGTGCTCTATCTCGACGGCGGGCTGGACGCGGCACGCGCCTTCATCCACAAATATTGGCAGCCGCGCTCACAGGCTTCGGGTGCGGCGCGCCGCGACGCCAAGACCGAATTGCAGGAATGGGCACATCAGGCGGCGAGTGCGGTTCCGGCCTACCAGATCGACAGCCGCGAGGGGCCGGACCACGATCCGCTGTTCACCGTCAGCGTCAGAGTTGGCGCATTTCAGCCGGCGACCGGCAGCGGCCGTTCCAAACGTGAAGCGGAGCAGGCAGCCGCGGCTGCCCTTCTGCTGCGCGAAGGTGTATGGAACGCGGCATGACCGATATTGAAACTGCTGAAACCCCCGCCACGCATTCCGGCTTCGTCGCGCTGATCGGCGCGCCGAATGCCGGCAAATCGACGCTGGTCAACCAGTTGGTCGGCGCCAAGGTGTCGATCGTCACCCACAAGGTGCAGACGACCCGCGCCATCGTGCGCGGCATCGCCACGCATGACAATGCGCAGATCGTCTTTGTCGACACGCCCGGCATCTTCAAACCCAAGCGGCGCCTCGACACCGCGATGGTGACCACCGCCTGGGGCGGCGCCAAGGATGCCGATATCGTGCTTTTGCTGATCGATGCCGAGCGCGGTATCCGGGGTGATGCCGATGCTATCCTCGAACGGCTGAAGGATGTGCGCCAGCCGATGGCGCTGATCCTCAACAAGGTCGACCGGGTCAAGCACGAGACGCTTCTGGCCCTGTCCGCGGCGGCGAACGAGAAAGTGCCGTTCAAGCGCACCTTCATGGTCTCGGCGCTGACCGGCTCCGGCTGCAAGGACCTGCTCGACTATCTGGCGCAGGCGCTGCCGTCCGGCCCCTGGTACTATCCGGAAGACCAGATTTCCGACCTGCCGATGCGCCAGCTGGCGGCCGAGATCACCCGCGAAAAACTCTATCTGCGGCTGCATCAGGAACTGCCCTATTCCTCGCATATCGAAACCGAGAAATGGGAAGAGAAGCCGGACGGCTCGGTGCGCATCGACCAGACCATCTATGTCGAGCGCGACAGCCAGAAGAAGATCGTGCTCGGCCACAAGGGCGAGACCATCCGTGCCATCGGCCAGGCGGCACGCATGGAAATCGCTGATATGCTGGAGCAGAAGGTGCACCTCTTCCTGTTCGTCAAGGTGCGCGAGAACTGGGGCGACGATCCCGAACGCTACCGCGAGATGGGGCTCGAATTCCCGCACTAGCGGCCCGGCGTGTCATCGACGCGGTGCCGGCGACCGCAGGCGCTGGACATGATGTGATTCCTCGGCCGTCTTTGCTCTCGTTCGCGCACCTGTCGCGCTCGGCCCCCTAAAGCCTGTCAGGTGGCACGCACCGGCATGTGATTGTCATGGAGCGAGAGGGCTGCCGTCACAAATCAGGAACGCGACAGCGCGCGCCGGTGCGTTTCGATTGCTTTGGCAGATATGGCCAACCCAGCGACCAGCATGGGTGTCCATCCAACCTGGAGGTGGATTGGATGTCAGTCAACGATAAATGGAGCGAAAAATAACCGCCGATTGTTGTCGGAAGTAGACAAAAAGTCCCATTTAATGGGGTATCTGGGGAATTATAGTCTGTTTAGAGTATAGTTAGCCGAGAAATTATCGGGATATATATTGATTGTATGACGTTGTGCCGATTGTGCCGAATGCTACGGTGGCGAGTGTTATTTGTGCAACACAGCATTTATCTGTTCACAGAATCGCCGTTATTTCCAAAACCGTCATTGAAGGCGGAAGATTGATGGGTATGTTCGCCGCGAAAAGGGACGCAGTGCGCGCCCTTTTCGTTGTGGGAATGAGGCGGGAAAAAATAGCCGCCAGCCACAGATCCGAAGCCATTTAAACTATGACTGGAGAGGTCAGAAAATGAACATCAAGAGCCTCCTTCTCGGCTCAGCCGCGGCACTGATCGCGGTCTCCGGCGCTCGCGCCGCGGACGCTGTCGTCGTCGCCGAACCGGAGCCGGCCGAATACGTCAAGATTTGCGACGTCTACGGCGCCGGCTACTTCTACATCCCGGGCACGGAAACCTGCCTGCGCATCGGCGGCTATCTCCGCTATGACATCGGCGTCGGCGATTCCGGCTCGTTGGATGGCGTCAATAACGTTGCCGATAGCGTGGACGGCCGTAGGCACGACACCTACTACAAGAACATGCGCTTTTCGCTGAAGACCTGGACCGGCCAGGAGACTGAACTCGGCACGCTGAAGACCTACACCGAGACCCGCTGGCAGTTCGGCAATTCCTCCGGCGATTACACAGGTAACGGCACTGGCTGGGTGGCCGGCAACAAGACCGCCACCCTCAATTTCGCCTGGATACAGCTCGGTGGCCTGCGCGTCGGTAAGGATGAAACGGCATACGACCAGTTCATCGGTTACGCCGGCAACGTCATCCAGGACACGACCATCCCGTATGGCGTCAAGGACACTAACGTCGTCCAGTACAATTTCGACGCAGGCAACGGCATCACGGGCGTGATCTCGCTCGAAGAAGGCGCGACTGCTTCGGGTATCGCGGACACGATCGACAGCTATGTTCCCCACGTGGTCGGCGGTCTGAAGTACAAGGGCGACTGGGGCGCGATCACCGGCGTCGTCGCCTATGACAGCAACTATGAGGAAGTGGCCGGTAAGGTTCGCCTGGACGTCAATGTCAACAAGGAACTGTCGCTGTTCATCATGGGCGGCTACGGCACCGACGACAACCTCAAGGACCCGACGAACTTCGTCAACGCACATGGCCGTGGGCAATACAAGCCATGGGGTGGCAACTGGGCAGTCTGGGGTGGCGGTACCTACAAGTTCAACGACAAGACGGCGTTCAACGTCCAGGCTTCGGCTGACGACGACAAGAACTACGCTCTTGCGGCGAACGTCGCCTACACCATCGTCCCGGGCTTCACGATCACGACCGAAGTCGACTGGGATCACTACGGCAACTTCGGCAATCCCTCCCTCTACGGCAACTGGACCAAGGCCAACAAGAAAGACAGCGTCGGCGGCATCGTCCGCTTCCAGCGCAACTTCTAACCGATCGGCTGACCTACCAGGCCGCCCGCAGCGTATCGCTGCGGGCGGTTTTTTATGCGTTGTCGCGAGAGCCGGCCCAGGCGCCAGGCTCATACCTTGATTTCGCCACCCGATCGGTGAAAAGCTCTGGGCATGGAATGGCGCGACGAGGGAATCATTCTCGGCACCCGCAAGCATGGCGAAACCAGCGCCATCCTCGAGGTGATGACCCGCGCGCATGGCCGCCATCTCGGTCTCGTGCGCGGCGGTCGTTCGCGCAAGCAGCAACCTGTTCTCCAGCCCGGCAACCGCGTCGATCTCTTGTGGCGGGCGCGCCTTGACGAGCATCTCGGCACATTCCAGGCCGAGGCGATCGAGATGAATGCCGCCAGGCTGATGGACAGCGCCGTCGCCGTCTACGGCCTGCAGACCATGGCCGGGCATTTGCGCCTCTTGCCCGAGCGTGACGCCCATGGCGGCCTTTATGAAGCTCTCGCCGTGATGATCGTCCATCTCGACGATGCCGATACTGCCGGCGAACTGGTGGCGCGCTTCGAGCTTCTGATCCTCGATGAACTCGGCTTCGGCCTCGATCTCAGCCAATGCGCCGCCACCGGCACAAGGCAGGATCTGGCCTACGTCTCGCCGAAGTCGGGTCGCGCGGTGTCGCGCGAAGCCGGCGCGCCATGGCGCGACAAGATGCTGGCGCTGCCGGCCTTTCTGCAACGCGGCTCCGGCCTGCGCGGCGATCCTGCCGCGATCGAGGATGCCTTCCGGCTCACCGGTTTCTTCTTCACCCGGCATGTCTATGAGCCGCGCGGCATCGAGGCGCCCGACGCCCGCGCCGGCTTTCTTGCCGCACTGCGCAAGCATCACGCGGCGCGCAAGGCCATTGCCGGAGACAATGCGGCATGAGCGAAGTCGAATTGTATCCGGGCCGGGTCTCGCCGCTCGGTCTCGGTACCATTCCGCACGCCGACATCCTGAAATACACCGGCCTGGAATTGCTGCAGCGAATCATCGACGGCAGGTATCCGGCACCGCCGATCTCGTTCCAGCTCAGCTTCGCGCTGACCGAAGTGTCGGAAGGTCGTGCCGTGTTCCGCGGCGTGCCGAATGAGCGCCACCTCAACCCGCTGGGCGGCGTACATGGCGGCTGGGCGGCAACGCTGCTCGATTCGGCATTGGCCTGCGCCGTGCAGACGCTGCTCGAAAAGGGTGAGGCGTATACGACGGCGGAGTTCAAGGTGAATCTCACGCGGCCGATCACGCCCAGGACCGGCGAGGTGGTTTGCGAAGGCAAGGTGGTCCACAAGGGCCGCACGCTTGCCGTTTCGGAGGCGACACTGAAGGATGCCGGTGGCAAGCTCTTGGCTTTCGGCACCGAGACATGTTCGATATTTCTAGCCGCCAATCTGGCGGCACGTTGAGTTTTCCAGCCGTTTAGCCGCCGCATTTGAATGTCAGTGAGATGAAACGTCAGTGAAAACTGGCCTGGTTTGGGGGAACCGCCATGTTTGAAAGCCTGATCGGCCTTGTCGCCATCATCGCCTTGTTCGTCATTATTTCGCGTCAGCAGAGCCGCATCGGTCTGATCGAACGCGAACTTGGCGCGCTGCGCAGTCTCGTCCTCTCAGGCGCCGTGCCGCCGGTGGCCAAGCCTTCAGAACAGATGGCGGCCGATGGCAAGGCCGAAGCGGCGCCGATGGCTGCGGCAGCGGCCGATATCGCCTCGCCGGCGGTGAGCGAACCGGTCGTACAGGCGCCGGCTGCAGAAACGGAAGCTCCGGCCGGCGAGGCTGTGTCTGGCCCCTGGTCGACGGGCGAGGCTCCGAAGGCAGCAGAGCCTGTCGAGCCGGTTGCAGGGGCCAAGGCCCCCGGCAAGCCGGATATTGAGACTGCACTTGGCACGCGCTGGGCGGTCTGGGTCGGCGGCATCGCGCTGGCGCTGGGTGGCCTGTTCCTGATCCGTTACACCATAGAAGCCGGCATTTTTGGCCCCGGCGTGCGGCTTACCATGGCGGCGGTGCTCGGGCTGGTGCTGGTCGCAGGCGGCGAGTTCATTCGCCGCACCGGCTTCAAGGTGCCGGTGCAAGGCGTTGCCGGCGCCTATATTCCGGCGATCCTGACGGCGGCAGGTGCCTTCATCCTGTTCGGTACCGTCTATGCCGCCCATGGCATTTACGGCTTCATCGGCCCGGGGCTTGCCTTCACGCTGCTCGGTGCGATCGGCGTGGCGACGATCGCGGCGGCCCTGGTCCATGGCCAGGCGCTGGCCGGCATCGGCCTTGTCGGCGCCATGGTGACGCCGGTGCTGATCGCCTCGCAGGCGCCCAATCCCTGGGCGTTGTTCGGCTACCTCGCTATCGTGCTCGCCGCCACCGCTGTCATCGCCCGCATGCGCGACTGGAAAGCGCTGATGGCGGCGGCCTTTTTCGGCACCGGCATCTGGACCATCCTTTACATGACCGACGCGCCGGGCGTGAACCTCTCCGCCGTCCTGTTCATCGATGCCGTCACACTGGCCGTGCTCGCTTTTGTCTGGCTCGGCCGCCACCGCGACGAAACCGCCAGGACCTTCGACTGGCCGTCCATCGTGCCTGGCCTGTTCGTTGCCTTCTCGGCGCTGGGCCTGTCGGTCGACCCGGCCTTCGCCGCGGCCGGCTATGCCTTGCACGGCGCCGCTATCCTCGCGGCGATGGTGGCTGTCGCACTTTATCGCCCGCTGGCGCTGCCGCTGCTTTACGCCGCCGGTCTGGCGACGGTCATGATCTATCTCGGCATCATCCCGCCAACCTCGATCGCGTCCGACTTTTCGGCCGGCGCTCTCGGTGTCGATGGTTTGCCCGTCGCGACGTCCAATGCCTTGACCTTGCGCATCGGCATCGCCCTCGGCCTGATCTTCATCGGCGCGGGCCTGTGGGCCGCCCGTAAATTCGCGGCATCTTCCCCGCTTCGATCCGCCTCATGGGCGGCATCGGGTGTTGTCGTGCCACTGGTCATCCTGCTGGCGCTCTGGTTCACCTTCGGCAATCTCGACCGCGACTTTGTCTACGCCGCCGTCGCAGCGCTGATGGTCGTGGTTTTCGCCGGAGGCGGCGAGTGGATCGCGCGCGCCGAAGAACCTTCGCTCAAGGGCGGGCTAGCTGTGTCGTTTGCCCTTGTCGGTGCGGCGCTCGCCGGTCTCTTGATGCTGCACATGGCTTTCAATTCCGGCTGGACCACCATTCTGCTTGGCGCAGCAGCCATTGTGCCGGCGCTGGCGACGCGCTGGCGCTCCTATCCGGTGCTCGGCTGGGTTTCGGTTGGCGCCGTGATCGCCGTGCTTGGCCGCGTCGCCTTCGATCCGACCATCGTCGGCGCCGAGTTCCTGTCGACGACACCGGTGTTCAACTGGCTGCTGCCGGGCTATGGCGTCCCTGCGCTCGCCTTCGGCTTCGCCGCCTGGCAGCTCGCCCGCACCACCAATGGCCGGCCGCGCCTCGCCATGGAAGCGGCGGCGGCGCTGTTTGCGCTGCTTGCCGTCGCCATGCTGGTACGTCACGCCATGCATGGCGGCGTCATCGACACGGGTCCGATGACGCTTGCCGAACAGGCGATCTACACGCTGATCGCCATCGGTGCCGGCGCCATCCTGGTCGCCATCGACATACGCTCGCCAAGTTCTGTGCTGCGCTATGGTTCGATGGCGGCGGGCGCGGTTTCGGTCGCCTTGATCGTCATCCGACATTTCGGGGTGCTCAATCCGCTGTTTACGGACGAGTCGACCGGCCGGATCCCGGTCTTCAACCTGTTGTTCCTTGCCTATCTCCTGCCGGCCATCGCCGCCGGCGGACTGGCGCTCTATGTCAGGGGTAAGCGGCCGAAATGGTATTCGGCAATGCTGGCACTGGTCGCGGCGCTGCTTGCCTTTGCCTATGCCACCCTGTCGGTCAGGCGGCTATTCAAGGGCGAGTTCATCGGCCTGTGGAGCGGGCTTGGCCAGTTGGAGACCTACACCTATTCGGCGCTTTGGCTGGTGATCGGCGTGGCGCTGCTCAGCGCCGGAGTCTGGCTGAAGTCGCAGGTGCTGCGCATCGCCTCGGCCGCGTTGATCGCGATCGCCGTGCTGAAGGTCTTCCTCTTCGACATGTCGGAGCTGGAGGGCGTGCTGCGAGCACTGTCCTTCATCGGCCTCGGCGCCGTGCTGATCGGCATCGGCCTATTCTACCAGCGGCTTTTGACCAGGGCGGCGAGGGAGAAGATACCGGTCGTCGAACAATGACGGCAGGAATTCAATCAAGCCGGGAATAAACCGGCACCCGCCAGCGTTGTCTCATTGCTTGGGTGACCGGGGCGGCGGACCGCTTCGCGCTGGCCGCTTGCGTCGCGCCGGGAAGGCGCGTTGAATCGGGATCAACAAGGGCGATTTCAGAACCAGCGGTCATGGACGAAAAGAAGGCTGCAATCCTTGGCGAAATACCGCGACTGCGCCGCTACGCACGCTCGCTGTTGCGCAACCGGGATTCTGCCGACGACCTCGTCCAGGACTGCCTCGAGCGCGCACTCATGCGACTCGACAACTGGCAGACGGGAGAAAGCCCCAGGAGGTGGCTGTTTACGATCATGCATCATTTGTTCATCGACCAGATGCGCAAGGTGAGCCGTCGCGGCGAAGCGGCGATGCTGCCGCTGGAAGCTGGCGAGGCGGTTGCCCAGCCGGCCGAGCAGTTGGAGGGCATCGCCTCGCGTGAGATCATCAACGCGCTGCAGGCGATCAGCCCCGATCGCCGCGCGGCCCTTGTCATGGTCGCTATCGAGGGCTTTTCCTACGCCGAGGCCGCCAACATGCTGGGCGTTCCCGCCGGCACGCTGATGTCGCGCATCGCGCGCGGGCGTGAGGAACTGCGCGGGTTGCTGGATGACACGGCGCGTCGCCGCGCGATAAGGATCGTCGAGAAATGATCCGCCGCGATTTTTCAGAACGTGACATCCATATGGCGCTCGACGGCGAACTGCCTGCCGACGAGCGCGCCGCCTATGATGCCTGGCTCGACGCCAATCCCGAGATGAAGGCCAGGAGCGCCCGCTTCACAGCCGACCGAGAGGCGTTGCGTTCGGCCTTTGCCGGCGTGCTGGATGAACCTGTTCCCGCGCGCTTGCGCAAGGTGGTGCTCGGTGAAGCGCCGGTTAGGGCCGCGGTGCCGAGATCGCGCTGGTGGCTTGCCGCGGCAGCTGCCGTGCTTTTGGCCGCGGGCGGATTTGGCGGCTACTTTGCCGGCATGGACAGCGTCGGACAGGAGGATCCGGCGGAGGATCGGCTCGCCGAACAGGCGATTGCCGCCCATGTCATCTACGCCGCCGAGAAGCGGCATGCCGTGGAAGTGCCGGCAAGCGACAAGGATCATTTGCAGACATGGCTGTCCAACCGGGTCGGGCTGAAGCTGGTGGCGCCGGATCTGACCGCGAACGGCTTCCAACTGGTGGGCGGCCGGTTGCTGCCGGCCGGCGAAGCTAAGGCCGCGATGCTGCTCTACGAGGACGACAAGGGCGAGCGCATATCTCTCTTCGTCACCGCGGAATCGGCGGAGAATGCCAAGGGCACCTATGCTTCGGCGCAGGACGGCCCGCAGGCCGTCTACTGGCTGGACAAGGGCTATGGCTGCGCCGTCGTCGGCTCGCTGCCGCGCGAGCAATTGGCGGTCGTGGCCAAGAATGCCTATGGCCAGCTTCTGGCAGGCCTCGCAAGCTGAGTTGGCCGCAATTGTTCGTAGCCGCTTGCCCATCAAAACGGCGATCCTGTTCAAAGCCCGCGAGCTTCCTTGCCGCGGCGGAACCTGTCACAATTCGGCCCTAATCAAGGAGCGATAGCGCTTGATGAATACCGGCGCTTCGGCCGGTGTTTGCGACGCTTTTGACCGGGGCCGTTTCCGCAACGCAATCGAGGTTTTCTCAAGTCGCATGCCTGCCGAGATCCGTACGGCCCGCGCGTCTGACGTCGATGATCTCGCCGCCATCGAGAAAGCCGTTTTCTCGAGCGATCGCATTTCCCGTCGCTCCTTTCGCCTGTTCATCGAGCGCGAGACCGCCGAGACGCTGGTCGCCGAAGTCGCCGGCCGCGTCGCCGGCTACGCAATCGTGCTGTTTCGCAAGGGCAGTGGGGTGGCGCGGCTCTATTCCATAGCCGTTGGCCCATTTTTCGGCGCGCTCGGCATCGGGCGCCAGCTTTTGACTGCGGCGGAGGAGGCAGCCTTCGAGCACGACCGCATGATGCTGCGCCTTGAAGTGCGCGAGGACAACGACCGGGCCATCCGCATCTACGAGCGGGCCGGCTACCGCAAGATTGGCCGCGAGCCTGGCTATTACGAGGACGGCGCGACCGCGCTTCGTTATGAGAAAACCCTGCGCGGCGACCTTCCAGTGGCCACCAGGGTGCCGTTCTACCAGCAGACCTGCGAGTTCACCTGCGGCCCATGCTGCCTGATGATGGCCATGGCCAATTTCGACCGGAATTTCGTGCCCGATCCGGTGATGGAAATCCGCTTGTGGCGCGAGGCGACGACCGTCTTCATGATGTCGGGGCCGGGCGGCTGCGAACCATTCGGCCTCGCGGTCTCGGGATATGAAAGCGGGCTCGCGGCGGAGATCTTTGTTTCCTTCTACGGCGCGCTGTTCCTGCAATCGGTGCGCAGCGAGGACAAGCGCCGGGTGATGGAACTGGCCCAGGTCGACTTTCGCCGCCGCGCGGAACTTTATGGCATCCCGGTGAATTACCGCTCCTTCACCATCGACGACATCCGCACCGCCATCGCCGCGGGAAAACTGGTGCTGGTGCTGATCAGCGGTTTCCTGATGTTCGGCAAGAAGGTGCCGCACTGGGTGCTGGCCATCGGCGACGATGGCGATCATATTCTGATCCACGATCCCTGGGTCGAGGACGAAAGGCAGGAAACCATCCTTGATGCCGCCAACATTCCCGTGCCCTACGGCATCTTCATGAACATGGCGCAGTTCGGCCGCGACGGGCTGCGTGCCGCCATCACTCTGGGGAAGCGCGACACACAATGACCTGGGTCATCCTTACCGGCCGGCAGAGCGATCTCGACCAGGTGGCGACACCGCACAAGATCATCACCAATCGCGACTATCTCGCGCATCCCTCGCTGTTCCGCGGCCAGCGGCCGAAGGTCATCAACCTGTCGAACAATTACGGCTATCAGAGCCGCGGCTACTATGCCTCGCTGCTGGCAAGTTCGCGCGGCCACAAGGTCATTCCGACCGTCGAGACGATGATCGACCTGTCCGAACGCAAGCTCTACGAACATGCGCTGCCGGAACTGGAACTGGCGCTCAACAAATGCCGCAAGGACCTCGGCGGCGCCTTTCCGGCCAAGGTCTGCATTTTCTTCGGCATCGGCCCGTCGAAAGTCTGGGACCGCTTCGCCAAGCTGTTGTTCGACTGGTTCCGGGCGCCGGCGCTCGAGGTCCACATCAAGGACAGCGCCGAATGGGCTTCGATCCGCAAGATTGGCTTCCATCCGCTGGCGCGCATGACGGAGGATGAGGAAAAGAGCTTCATCCAGTGCCTGGAGACCTACACCAACCGTGAATGGCGCGACACCAAGGGGCGCACCCCGGCGCGCTACACCTTCGCCACGCTGGTCGATCCGCACGAGGAATTGCCGCCGTCGGAAATCTCGTCGCTGCGCTACTGGGCCAAGATCGCCGAAAAGATGGGGGTCGAAATCGAGCCCATCACCAGGAAGGATCTTGCCAAGCTCGCGAACTACGATGCGCTGTTCATCCGCGAGACCACCTCGATCTCCAATCACACCTATCGTTTCGCCCGCCGAGCCCAGCAGGAGGGCATGCCCGTCATCGACGATCCGCTGTCGATGATCCGTTGCACCAACAAGGTCTATCTCAACGAGCTGATGGCTTACAACAAGGTGCCGGTGCCGCCGACCGTGATGATCGCCGGCACCTCCGACTTCGAACTGGCCGCGCAGACGCTGGGTTTCCCGTTGGTGCTGAAGATCCCGGATTCATCCTTCTCGCGCGGCGTCAAGAAATGCGAGAATATCGAGGAACTGACACGGCTTGCGACCGAGTGGCTGGAGGATTCCGACCTCCTCATCGCGCAGAAATTCATCCCGACCGAATATGACTGGCGCGTCGGCGTGCTCGGCGGCCAGCCGCTGTTTGCCGTGCACTATCTGATGGCCAAGAAGCACTGGCAGATCGTCAACCACAAGGCCAATGGCAAGCCCGACCAGGGTGGCATCAAGACCTTCACGCTGAAGGAGACGCCGGCCCATGTCGTCGAGACGGCGGTCAAGGCGGCCCGCTGCATCGGCGACGGCCTCTACGGCGTCGACCTCAAGGAGACCAAGGACGGCGTCTTCGTCATCGAGGTCAACGATAACCCAAATCTCGACCATGGCTGGGAGGATTCCGGCGAGAAGGACGAGGTCTGGGTGCGGCTGACGCAGTGGTTCCTGGAGCGGCTCGACCGGCCGGGGCGGTAACTGTTCAACCAGAGCGGTTCGCCGTTTCACGGAAATGGAGAACCGCTCTATCTCTTTGTTTTAAAGCAATTCCGGACGGAAAACCGCTTCACACTTTTTCTGGAATTGCACGGGGGAAAACATGCAGTTCATCGTGATCGAGGATTTCATCGGCTGCGACCGCAAGGAGATCTACCGCCGTTTCCGCGATCGGGGCCGCCTGAAGCCGGAGGAGCTTGTCGTCCACCACAGCTGGATCGCCGCGGATATGAGCCGCTGCTTCCTGCTGGTGGAAACCGACGACGTCACGCTGCTGCAACGCTGGGTCATCGAATGGGCTGATCTGGTCGAGTTCGAGATCGTTCCCGTGGCGACCAACAAGGACATGGTGGCAGCCTTGAGCGGGCATCTCTGACCACGGGAGCCTGACGGGTCAACGCAGCGCCGGGGAGCCGGCAGCGCGCTGGCATTGGTTGATCAGCCAATCGCGGAACGCCGCCACGACATCGCGCCCGGCGCTGCGCTCCGGAATGGTCAGGCAATAGGGCTGGCGCAGCGCGATTGCCCTGGCGGCGGGCCGGACCAGCCGGCCGTCTTCCAGCGCTTCGGCACAATAGACCCCTTGCGCCAGCGCCACGCCCAGCCCCGAAATGGCGAGGTCGAGGGCGGCGCGCGACGAGTTGGCCGACAGGCCCCGCTGCGCCGCCCGGCCAGGCTGAACACCTTCAGCCTCGAACCAGTTGCGCCAGGACGGAAACGAGGCGCCGGTCGGGCCCCAGTCGGTGTGGATCAGCGGCAGCCCGGCGAGCGGACCGCCGTCCGCCTTGATCGAGTTGGCAAGCCCTGGCGCGCAGACCGGATAGACGGCGTCCCGGGCGATGTCCTCGGTCGGGTGCTCGCGATAGTGCGGGCCGTACGAGAGCCTGATATCGATCAGCTCGCGGTCGAACGGCACCGGGTCGTCGTCGCCGCGCAACGAGATGTCGGCGGCACCATGGCTTGCCACGAAGCCCGCCAGACGCTGCGAAAGCCAGCCCATGGCCATCGAAGGCGGCACCGATACCACCAGGCGCGGGCGGAAGGCATCGCCGCCCAATTCGCGCGAGACACTGCCGATTTCCTGGAAGGCCATGGTCAGCCGCGGCAGCATCTCCACGCCGGCCTCGGTGAGCACAACCTTGCGGTTGACCCGTTGAAACAGCTTGCGCCCCATCTGTTCCTCGACGGTGCGGATAAGCTGGCTGACAGCGGCCGCCGAGACCGAAAGCTCCTCCGCCGCCGCGGCGAAGCTGCCCGTGCGCGCCGCGGCCTCGAAGGCCTGAAGTCCTTTGAGCGATGGAGATGTGACCATGATCGCCAGATAGATAAGATGAACTTATCCAAATCGCAGAAATCGTCGTTTTTGGAAAGCTTTTTCACCAGCTAGAGTGGGTCTCATCAAATTGCAAGCCTGGATCGAACCGATGGACCATCGCGACATCATCGCGTCACTTACCCCGGAAGAGCGCAGTCGCCTGACCGCCAAGTCCGATGCTGCCGGTCTCGTTCAGCTCGGCGCCCATTGGGGGGCGATTGTGATCATCGGATCGCTGATCGCCGCGAAAGTACCATTCTGGCCGCTGCTGATGCTGCCGCAAGGCATCCTGATCGTCTTCCTGTTCACGCTGCTGCACGAGACGGTTCATCGCACCGCCTTCGACACGCTGTGGTTGAACGAAGTCGTGGCGCGGGTGTGCAGCCTGGCGCTGGCATTGCCGGCCGACTGGTTCCGCTATTTCCATTTCGCCCATCACCGCTTCACGCAGGACCCCGAAAACGATCCGGAGCTCGCCTTTCCCAAGCCGGAAACGCTAAGGCAATATCTCGTGCACGTTTCCGGCATCCCGCTGTGGTGGGGCCATCTCAAGACGCTCTATGCCAATGCGGTTGGCTGCAGCCAGGAAAGCTATGTGCCGCCGAAAGGCCGGCCCAAGGTGCGGGCCGAAGCGCGCGCCATGATTGCCTTCTACGCCGTCGTCTTTCTGTTCGCCGTCTACTTCCGGCTCTCTGTACTTTTCTATATCTGGGTCATTCCCGCACTGCTGGGGCAGCCCTTTCTGCGCCTCTATCTGCTCGCCGAGCACGGCCGCTGTCCGTTCGTGGCCAACATGCTGGAGAATACGAGAACCACACTGACCAACTGGGTTGTGCGCAAGCTGGCCTGGAACATGCCCTTCCATACCGAGCATCATGCCTACCCCGGCGTGCCGTTTCACCAATTGCCGCGGTTTCACACGCTGATCGAGCGGCATCTGAAGGTGGTCGAGTCGGGCTATGTCAGCTTCCACCAGAAATACCTGGAAGCGCTGAACTGACCGATGTCGTCAGCCGGTCTGGCTGTGTAGCGCACGCGCCTTCAACAGACGCTGGATGTCCGCTGCCTTCGACGGCACGCCGATCAGATAGCCTTGCGCCTCTTCACAGCCATTGTCGCGCAGAATGTCGAGTTGTACCTCGGTCTCGACGCCCTCGGCGGTGACGACAATGCCAAGCTCGTTGCCGAGCCCGATGATGGTGCGGACGATCGCCGCCGTGTCGCGATTGCCCATGTCGCGGATGAAGGAGCGGTCGATCTTGATCTTGTCGACCGGGAAACGCCTGAGATAGCCGAGCGAGGAATAGCCGGTGCCGAAATCATCCAGCGCGATGCGGATGCCGAGATCGCGCAATTGTCGTAGCGTCTTCAGCACGGCCTTGCTCTCGTCCATCAGCACGGTTTCGGTGATTTCCAGCTCCAGCCGTCCGGCCGGCACCCCGGAAAAGGCCAGCGCCGAGATGACGCTGCTGGCAAACCCGCCGCTTTTGAGCTGCACAGCCGAGACATTGACCGCGATGCGCAGGCCGGGAGGCCAGCTTGCCGCTGCCGCGCAGGCCTTCCTCAGCGCCCATTCGCCGAGCGGCACGATCAGTCCGGTCTCTTCGGCGACGGGAATGAACGCGTCCGGCGCGACAGTGCCGCGCGCAGGGGAATGCCAGCGCATCAAGGCCTCCGCGCCGATGATCTCGCCGGAGGCGATGTTCATGATGGGCTGGAAATCGAGATCGAACTCCTGGCGCGGCAGTGCCGCGTCGAGGTCGACTTCGAGCGCCCGCCGGGCCTGCACTATGGCGTCCATCGCGGGCTCGAAGAAGCGATAGAGGTTTCTCCCTTCGCTCTTGGCTCGGTAGAGCGCCGTATCGGCGTTTTTCAGCAGCGTGTCGGCGTCCCGGCCATCTTCGGGGAAAACAGCGATGCCCAGGCTGATGCCGATATGCATATCCCGGCTCTTGTCGCGAAACGGTTTTGCGATGGCCTCGACGATGCGCTTCGCCAGTTTTTCAGCATCGGCGATGCCCCTGGAGTTGAACTGCATGACGACGAACTCGTCGCCGCCGAAGCGGGCGACGACGTCTGTCTCATTGCGCAGGCAACGCTGCAGCCTCTCGGCGACGTTTTTCAAGAGCCAGTCGCCGGCGGGATGTCCCCAGGTGTCGTTGATCGCCTTGAAGCGGTCGAGATCGAGCGAGAAGATCGCCAACGGCGGTGCCGCGGCATCCTCCAGTGCCAGGTCGAGCCGTTCGCGAAACATCGAGCGGTTTGGCAGTCCGGTCAGCGTGTCGTGATGCGCAAGATGGATCATGCGCTCTTCGGTGCGTCGACGTTCGGTGACGTCGTCGAAGGTCACCACCCAGCCGCCGCCGCTCATCGGCTGGCGCGTGACCAGAATCGTCCTGCCGTCGATTAGATGGCGATAGGCCTCGTGCATTTTTGCCGCCACCAGGCAGGCCTCGGTCTTGGCGACTTCGCTGTCGACGTCGATCTTCTGGTAGATGCCGAGCTCCAGCAGTTTTTCGAGCGCGTCGCGATGCGTCGTTCCAAGCGGGAAGTTCGCCGCGGTGACGTTGTAGAGCTCCAGAAAACGCCGGTTGCGCACGATCATCCTGCCGTCGGCATCGTACATCAGCAGGCCTTGCGACATGTTGGCGAGTGCCGCGTCGAAACGGCGATGCTGCTCCTTGAGGTCCTGCTCGGCGCGCCGCTGTTCGGTGATGTCCTCGTAGATCGAGACCCAGCCGCCCAGGGCCAGCGGACGGTGCGAGATGTTGATGATGCGACCATCCGACAGCGTCTCTTCGTAGGTCGAAGGTTTCGCCTGGTCGATATAGGGTTTGCGGATGGCGTAGAGCTCGTCGGCGCTTTGCGAGGCGATGCCGATGTCGACGCTGTGGCGCAGGATGTCGATGAAGTGGATGCCCGGTCGCACCAGCCTGGCGTCGAGGCAGAAGATGTTGAGGTAGTTGCCGTTGCAGATGATCATGCGCTCGTCGGCGTCGAACATGCATAGCCCATGCGACATGTTCTCGACGGCAGCTGAAAAGCGTTCGTTCTGTTCGCGCAGCTCGTCTTCCATGCGGCGCGGGCGCTCCACGCCTTCGGCCACCCACTCCGGGGCGATCGAACCATCCTTGACATCCACGACGGGCATGAGGCGCGCCTGCGGTGCGTGATCGAACACCACACTGTTGCCGTTTCCGGTTAATTTAGCGTTCTTTACCCTACCGCCGACGTTGCAACTGGATGCCGCGACTTCTCAAGCGCCGAAAACCGCTTCAGGAAGGCATCCTGCGCCCAGGTCACCGAGCGCGGCGTGAAATCGAAACGCTCGGCGGAGAAACCGCGCGGACGGCCGAAGAATTCGGTCGCCTCGGCGGTCGAGAAGCCGGCAAGCAGCGTTGCCTCGAAATAGGCGGCGATCTGGTCGGCGCGCTTGATGTCCCTGCGCAGCGCCGCGGCCGGTTCGGGCGGCAGCGAAAAGCGCAGATGGATGGCGCGCTGCAGGCGCAATTCGCAGTCCTTGTAGCTGCCGCCCATCACCGACTTGAACGGCGAGATCATGTCGCCGATGACATATTCAGGCGCATCGTGCAGCAGCGCGGCGAGCCGGTCGGTGGCAGAAGCCTGAGGCACCAGATCGTTGAACAGCGCCTCCACCAGCAGTGAATGCTGGGCGACCGAAAACGCATGCTCGCCGCTGGTCTGGCCGTTCCAGCGGGCGACGCGGGCGAGCCCATGGGCAATGTCCGAAATCTCGATGTCGAGCGGCGAGGGGTCGAGCAGGTCGAGCCGGCGGCCGGACAGCATGCGCTGCCAGGCACGCGGCGGCGCACCGGCGCGATCCGCCGCCATCAGGCTTCCTCCGCGCTGACGGTTTCCTGGGGAAAACTGAATTTGGCCCAGGCGGGAATGGCCAGCCTCACCGGAACATCGCCGGCCAGGATCGGCTGGCCGGCGTCGAGTGCCGCCTTGACTCTGTCGATGCGGGCAACGGCAAGCCCGATGTCGCCGGCGCTCGAGCCGAGCGTGCCGACCGGCCGGCCCTCGACGGTGAGTTCGGTGCCGGAGGCGGGCAGGGCAAGCCCAGCCTGCACGATCAGCACACGCCGCCTGGCGGTCCCGCGATGCTGCATGCGCGAGACGACTTCCTGGCCGACATAGCAGCCTTTCCTGAAGCCGACGCCGCCGGTCTCGTCGAGTAGCACGTCATGCGGGAAGGCGTCGCCCAACGCATAATCGGTACCGCTCTCCGCGATGCCGTGGGCGATGCGCAAGGCCTGCCATGCAGCGATGTCGCCGGCGTCCGCAATGCCGGCATAGGTGCGCGTGACGCTTTGCTTGGCAAAGCGCCTGTCGGCAAACGCGGTTGAATCATTTTCTGAGGCGATTGACTCCTTTCCCCACCCAACAGCGACAAGCGACTGTTCCGACTTGGCAATCTCGACCTTGGCGCGAAGCTTGTAGAGCATCAGCCGGCGAATGAAATCATCTGAAATGTCGGCCCGGCATTCTAACCGGAAGGCGTTTTCGCCGGCACGCGAGATCAGGAAGTCGAACAGGATCTTACCTTGCGGCGTCAACAGCGCGCCAGGCTTGGCTTCGCCGGCGCCGAGCGTATCGAGATCGGTGGTCAGGATGTTTTGCAGAAAGTGCTCGGCATCCGGGCCGTAGACGGAGATGAGCGCGCGGTCTTTCAGCAGGGCAAAGGGCATGGGGGATAAAGGCCTGATCTTGCAAAACGGTTGGCCATTACGTAAGCCGCTGACACTCCCCCCGCAAGAGAGCATGGCCATGACCTACGACCTCATCCTGACAGGCGGCACAGTGGTCAACCATGACGGCGAAGGGGCACGTGACGTCGGCGTGAAGAATGGACGCATCGCCGCAATAGGCGATCTCCGCCAGGCCTCGGCCGGCGAGACGATCGACTGCCGCGGCCTGCACATCCTGCCGGGCGCCATCGACAGCCAGGTGCATTTTCGCGAGCCGGGACTGGAGCACAAGGAAGATCTGGAGACCGGTTCGCGGGCGGCGGTGCTGGGCGGCGTCACCGCGGTGTTCGAGATGCCAAACACCAACCCGCTGACCACCAGCGAGGCAACGCTGGCCGACAAGGTGCGGCGCGGCAGCGGGCGCATGCATTGCGACTTCGCGTTCTGGGTCGGCGGTACCCGCGATAACGCCAGCGATGTCGGCGAGCTTGAGCGGCTGCCGGGTGCAGCGGGAATAAAGGTTTTCATGGGATCGTCCACCGGCGACCTGCTGGTCGAGGACGACGAAGGCGTCGCCTCGATTCTGCGCAACACCCGCCGCCGTGCGGCCTTTCATTCGGAGGACGAGTTCCGGCTGCGCGAGCGCCTTGGCGAGCGGATCGAGGGTGATCCGTCGTCGCATCCGGTCTGGCGCGACGAGATCGCCGCCTTGCGTTGTACCGAACGGCTGGTACGCATCGCGCGCGACGTTCGCGCACGCATCCATGTCCTGCACATCTCGACCGCGGAGGAGATCCTGTTCCTCGAACAGCACAAGGACGTCGCGACCTGCGAAGCGACGCCGCACCATCTGACGCTGAGCGCCGACGACTATCCCAGGCTCGGCACGCTGATCCAGATGAACCCGCCGGTGCGCGCCTCCCGCCACCGCGATGGCGTCTGGCACGGCATCGCGCAAGGCATAGTCGACGTGCTCGGCTCCGATCACGCACCGCACACGCTGGCCGAAAAGGCAAAACCTTACCCGGCCTCGCCCTCGGGCATGACCGGCGTGCAGACGCTGGTGCCGATCATGCTCGACCACGTCAACGCCGGCCGGCTGACCTTGCAGCGTTTCGTCGATCTCTCAAGCCACGGGCCGCAGCGTATTTTCGGCATGGCCAGAAAAGGCCGCATCGTAGCCGGCTACGATGCCGACTTCACGGTTGTCGATATGAAGCGGCGCGAGACCATCACCAATGCGCAGGCCGGTTCGAAGGCAGGCTGGACGCCCTATGACGGCAAGGAAGTGACCGGCTGGCCGGTCGGCACCATCGTGCGCGGCCGCCGGGTGATGTGGGAAGGCGAAATCGTCACGCCTGGGCAGGGCAGGGCGGTGGAGTTTTCCGAGGCGTTGCCTGCCTAGAGCCTCAAACTCCCCTTGAGAGGCTGGACCGAAGGTTCGGGTGGGCGCGCCGCCGCCCCCTCAGTCTCCGGCGACGAAGAAGGTCCACTGCCCAGCGGGCGTGATGCCGACGCGATAGAAAATATAAGCGCCGAACTGCTTCATGTCGTCGAAATCGCCGGCTGTGACGATCTTGAACAACTCGACCCGCTGCTTGGCGTCGAGCTTGTCCAGCGGCAGCGCGAAGAAATACGGCCAGACATAGAGTTCCTTGGCTGTTCCGGCGTCGACATGGACATAGCCGGCGCTGAGCACTTCCTCCAGTATGGCCAGGATCTCCTGGCCGTCAGGGTCGCCGGATAGCCCCTTGAGGAAGGCGATGGCGTCACCATCGATGTCGGCCAGCGACAGCTGGGTCATGCTGTCGCCCTTGCCGATCAGGGGCCGGAGCTTTTCGATGTCGCCGCTCCTGCAGGCCTCGATGATCAGATCATGCATGCGCCGCACGGGCTCGGGCAGCTTGCTAAGGTCGTAGGCCACCTCGGGCAATGGCGCCTCGGGATCGACACGCGGCCTGTTGGTGCCGCCATCCGCTGGACTGTCGGGCTCCGCCGCGTCCGGAGCGGCCGGCTGCTGGCCGGTCGAAGGCGGCGTTCCCACCGGGTCGGGCATGGGAATCGAGCCGCCGGGCGACGAGACGTCATCATCCGCTGACGGTGTGACAGGCGAGGGAAGCTCTTCGCGTTGAATCTCGCTCAGCGCATAGGCCGGGCTGCTTGCCAGGCACGTCACAAAGGCAATCGCAGCACAGCAAGCGGCGAGACGGATGTAGAGGACTAGGCCCTGCGGCCCGCCTGACATCGGAAAATTCACTGCCCGTATCTCCTTGGCTCCCGGGCATGATGCCCAAACGGCACTCGATCGTCAAAGAACCGGATGTCGGTTCAGTGCCGCAGCCGCTCGGGTTCGAAGGCGCCAGCAATCACCTTTTCACGCATGCGGTCGAGCAGGGCAAGGGCCGACGTCTCGCCATTGGCGCGCAGCATTTCACCGAATGCGGTCTCGAGCGCCGCTTCGGCAATGATCTCGGGCTCGATGCCGGCGGAAAGGCCCTCGGCCCAGGCTTCGCTGTGGCTTTCCACCGCCGTCAGGCGTTTTTCTTCCCTGACCAGCGCGTCGATGTCGTTGACACCATGTTCCATAAGCGATGTCCACCCTTTCAAGCAGCGATCCATCAGTGCGGATCAGGCTTGATCTGTTCCGTTTACACGCAGCCCTAAGTAAGTATCTGTAAATACGACATTTTTTTGATCGTCTTTTACAGCAGGCGGCTGTGTTTGGCGAAGCTGCGTTTCAACTCGGATCAAACTTAGCCGATTAGGCCGGCCCGCGGGGCGAAAACCTTCAGTTTGAGTTAATTTCACATTCTCGCGGTAACGTTTGATTAACGTTGTTGCAGAAGTGCAACAACAGGATTGCACCAAGACCCAGACCGCTACAAGCCAGATTTGTCTGATATGACCGGCGATCGCCCGGATATCTGTTGATGGATTGCCTGAGGCGCGCCGCATCGACATGGATGCAGGCGACGCGCTTTACGTTTTTGCTCTTATGCATGTTGTGTCGCCAAAACTGGGCTGCTTACGCGACATGCATCAGTTGCCATAGCGCGAGGCAATATCGCGCGACAGCGTCTCGCCTTCCTTCATATAACGGCTGATGGCTTCCGTGGCTGAAGCGGTGCACTGCGTATAGGTGCCGCCGAAGGAACGATAGCCGCGATTGAAGCTGGCGATGAAGCGGGCGCGACGCTCCGGATCCGGATTTTCCGAATCGAGCAGTTTTTCCATTTCGCCACGCCACTGGTCGCCCTTCTCGCCGCACAGATTGCGCAGGAAATGCAGCGACCCCAGCACCTCCGCCAGCCGCATCAGCCCCGGCTCGAACGGCGACTCGGCACTGAACGCCGGCCGCACGGCCACGACCGTACTGGCGGCAAGGCACAAAGCGACAAGAAAAGGAGCGCGGCTCATAAGTCTATGTGGCCAAACAATTTGTCGCCTGCAAGGCGTTTCCGGCGCGGCGGCTGGGAATCCAGCGGCTTTAGGGGGAACCAGACGATCGGCCAAGCAGATCTTCCGCCAGCGCGAACACCGAGCCGACAAGCGGCAGCGCCGTCATCTCGCGGAGCGTGTAGAAGGCAGCTGTCTCGGCATCGTCGCTGGCCACGGCCTCGCCGCCTGCATAGGCGGCGCCGAAGACCGTGAGGCGGTAATCGACCGGGTGGGAATCTTCCGTGCCGTCGATATGGATTTCCCGAAGCGGGCGAAAACCGGTGGCACGCAAACCGGTCTCTTCGTGCAGCTCGCGCTTGGCGGCTTCCTCCAGTGTCTCGCCGGGCTCGACCTTGCCGCCAGGAAAGGCATAGAGACCCTGCGAAGGTTGCCGTGCCCGCTTGACCAAGAGCACGGTGTCGCCACGCACCACGGCTACCGAGACCGCCGGCAGTATCTTTCGTGTATCGCTCATGGCTCCCAATCGTTCGACCGCCACAGCCCGCTGTGGACGGTCAGCGCCGGACAGCTTTAGCGGTTGCAGTGCGGCTGTTCCATCGTCACTTTCTGGCGGGACCATTCGGAGGCAGGAGCAATCGATCATGTGCGGACGTTTTGCCTTGACCACCACACCGGATCAGACCGCCGCCTTTCTCGGCCTGGCCGGGCTGGAGGAGTTCCCGGCACGCTACAACATCGCGCCGACGCAGCCGGTGCTGATGGCGACCGCTGGCGCACCACGCGCGCCGGGCTCCAATTTGCCGGATCGCCAGCCGATGCTGGTGCGCTGGGGTCTCATTCCGGCCTGGGTCAAGGACACCAGGGAGTTTCCGTTGCTGTTCAACGCGCGCTCGGAAGGCGCAATCGAAAAGGCCTCGTTCAAGGCCGCCATGCGCCATCGCCGCGCGCTGGTGCCGGCGTCTGGCTTCTACGAATGGCGGCAGAGCGGTGGCAAGAAGGGGCAACCCTACTGGATCCGGCCCAGGCATGGCGGCCTGGTCGCCTTTGCCGGCCTGATCGAGACCTATGCCGAGCCGGGCGGCTCGGAAATGGACACCGGCGCCATCCTGACGGTCAACGCCAATGCCGACATCGCCCACATCCACGACCGGATGCCGGTGGTGGTCGATCCCCGGGATTTTGCCCGCTGGCTGGATTGCCGCACGTTGGAGCCGCGCGATGTCGCCGACCTGCTGCGGCCGGCGCAACTCGATTTCTTCGAGGCTATCCCTGTCTCGGACCTTGTCAACAAGGTCGTCAACACCGGCCCGGAGATTCAGCTGAGGGGCGAGATCGGGCCGGAGCCCGAGAAGGCCAGGCGCCAGAAGCCTGGCGCGAACGACAGTCAGATGACGTTGTTTTAGAGGATACCGCTATTTCGAGGCGGATGTGAGCGCCTCATGCCCGGCGCCTCTGGCGCCGGCCGCACCCTGTTTCAGGCAGCGCGGGGCGATACGATCTTCGGCGCCGGCTTCTTTTTCTTCGCGGTGTGAAGAAGGGCGGCGACGATCGCGGCCGGGCCGATGGCGCGATAGTGGCTGGCCAGCGCCGGTTGCTTGGCGCGGGTGGCTTCCTGCTTGCTTCGAGGCATGTTCTCTTCCCAGGTAACGTTTTCGTGTTCGCGTTTGACCGTCGAATCCGACCAAATCGTGACGTTTGGTGATCTAGCCGGCGAATGTTTCATGACTGTGCCGACATGTTTAATAAAATGTTTCACTGCCTGATTCCGCGTGATCGAGCGACGCGTTTGCCAATCTTCACGGCGTTTTTCTTGGAAGCAGCGGCTTGACGGCAACACTGACCAAGGCGATAAAGCCGCCCATGAAAACGTCTTTCGCCATTTGTGGCATTTGCATTATTGGCTAGCCTCGCGCTGGCCGGACGTTTTCGCCTCATCTTTCCCCAGAGTGGACAAACGCCCCGGCCAGCAGGCTGGAGTCTGATTTGCGCCTCGGCGCGGGACTGGCTCCATCCAGATAAAAAGTTCTGAACCGGGAAGGCATGGAATGTCCGACGCATCGCAGGGCCTGCGCCTCTACAACACGCTGACGCGCACGAAAGAGAATTTCGTTCCGATCGATGCGCTCAATGTGCGCATGTATGTCTGCGGCCCGACCGTCTACGACTTCGCCCATATCGGCAATGCCAGGCCGGTTATCGTCTTCGACGTCTTGTTTCGCCTGCTGCGCCATCTCTATGGCGAGACGCATGTCACCTATGTGCGCAACATCACCGACGTCGACGACAAGATCAACGCGCGTGCGTTGCGCGATTTCGGTAGCGAGATATCGGCCGGAAAGCTGTCGCTGAACGAAGCGATCCGGCGGGTGACCGAAAAGACCGCCGACCAGTTCCATAGGGATGTCGCCACGCTCGGCTGCCTTGAGCCGACGGTTGAGCCGCGCGCCACCGAATTCGTCGAGCCACGCGCCGACGGCAAGGCAGACATGATCACTTTGATTCAAAGCCTGATCAAACGCGGCCACGCCTATGTCGCGGCAGGCGAAGTTCTGTTCGACACCGCCTCGATGCCGGACTACGGCCAATTGTCGAAGCGCAATCTCGACGAACAGCAGGCCGGCGCCCGCATCGCTGTCGATGCGCACAAGAAGAACCCCGGCGATTTCGTGCTGTGGAAACTGTCATCGCCGGAAGAGCCGGGCTGGCAGAGCCCGTGGGGCAGGGGCCGGCCGGGCTGGCACATCGAATGCTCGGCCATGTCGGCGGCCTATCTCGGCGAGGTGTTCGACATCCATGGCGGCGGCCTCGATCTCATCTTCCCGCATCATGAGAACGAGATCGCCCAGTCGCGCTGCGCCCACGGCACATCAGTCATGGCCAACGTCTGGATGCACAACGGCTTCCTGCAGGTCGAAGGGCAGAAGATGTCGAAGAGCCTCGGCAATTTCTACTCGATCCACGAACTGCTGGAGACCGAGACCTTCGGCGGCCGCAGCTGGCACGGCGAGGTGCTGCGGCTGGCGATGCTGATGACGCACTACCGCGAGCCGATCGACTTCTCCGTGCGCAAGCTGGAGGAGGCGGAGAACACGCTGCGCAAGTGGAAACGCGCGGCGGATCTGGCGCCTGCGGCAGGGCAGTTGCCGGTGGAGGTGATCAATGCCTTGTCGGACGATCTCGCCACCTATGCCGCCTTCCAGGTGCTGACCCAGTTGGCCAGCGAGGCCGCGGAAGGCAACGAAGCCGCCGTCGCGCTGAAGGCGTCACTGCTGTTCCTCGGCTTCGATGTCGCCTCGGCAAAGGTCGACGAAGACAAGGTCGCCAAGGCAATCGCCAATCGTCTCGCTCTTATCGCTGCCAAGAACTGGGCCGAAGCCGACCGTGTCCGCGACGAGCTTTTGGTACAAGGTGTACAGTTGAAGGACGGCAAGGATCCGGCCACCGGCGAACGTGTGACGACGTGGGAGGTCAAGCGGTGAGGGTAGCGCCAAGCACCCCCCTCTGCCCTGCCGGGCATCTCCCCCTCAAGGGGGGAGATTGGACGTCATTTCGGCTTTCGCCAATAGCGGACGTCGATGATTGGGCGCCGTCGGCGAAGCTGCCGATCTCCCCCCTTGAGGGGGAGATGTCCGGCAGGACAGAGGGGGGCGCCTCGCGATGACCCATCATCACGTATCTCCCGTCAATCGCGGCAATGCGCGCAAGGCTATGACCGACGCCGGGCTGAAGCTTTGGAATGAGATACGCGCACACCGACTCATGGGGCTGGCGTTTCGACGTCAAATGCCGATAGGGGGCTACATCGTCGATTTTGCTTGCGCCAACAAGAAGCTGATCGTCGAGCTGGATGGCTCCCAGCACGCTTCTCATGAGATTTCAGCGTCTGACGCCGCGCGAGCAGCCAAGCTTGAGGCTCTGGCCTGGACTATCCTGCGTTTCTGGAACGACGACGTCATTCGCGATATCGACAATGTCTGCCAGCACATCGTGATCGAGGCCGGTTTGGCCGGTGCCGAAGTGCCAGCACGTGAACCAGCAAGGGAGGCATTTCCATGATCGACCATCTCGGCATCGACGTTGCAAATTTCGAGGCTTCGAAAGCTTTCTACGACAAGGCGATGGCGCCGCTTGGTGCTTCCCTGCTCTATATGGTGCCGCTGGAATACACCGGCGGTGAAAAGGTCGGTGGCTACGGTCGCGATCGGCCGGTGTTCTGGCTGCAGGAAGGCAAGGAGGGGCAAAAGGCCCACCAGCACGTCGCCTTCACCGCGCGCAGCCGCGCCGAGGTCGATGCCTTCCATGCCGCTGCCCTTGCCGCCGGCGGCAAGGACAATGGCAGGCCGGGCCTGCGCCCGCATTATCATCCGAACTACTACGGCGCCTTCGTCTTCGATCCCGACGGCAACAATGTCGAAGCCGTCTGCCATGACCCGGAGTGAGACGTGATGAGCCTTGACAACCGGCCGGTCTACACAGGCGGCTGCCAATGCGGCGCGGTGCGCTTCCGTGTCGAAGGCGCGCTTGGCGACGCCTCGATCTGCCACTGCCGGATGTGCCAGAAGGCGAGCGGCAATTTTTACCTGCCGTTGGTCTCGGTGCGCGGCGCCAGGGTTGACTGGACACGCGGCGAGCCCAAGCGTTTCCGTTCCTCCAATGCCGCCTGGCGCGGCTTCTGCGCCGAATGCGGCACGCCGCTGACCTTCGAGGCGCCCGACGGCATGGCGCTGGCGATCGCCGCCTTCGACGATCCGGCCGGTATCGCACCGACCATTCAGTGGGGCACGGAGGCAAAACTGCCTTATGTGGATTCGATCCCGCAACTGCCGGGCGAGGACACGATGGCGGACATGGGCTCGGCTCCCTATCTCGCCGAGCTTGTCTCCTACCAGCATCCCGATCACGACACCGACCAATGGCCGCCGGAGGAAAGACTATGACCGAGACTGTCCGGGCCGGCGGCTGCCAGTGCGGCGCCGTGCGCTTCCGCATCAAGGGGGCGCTCGGGCGGCCGTCCATCTGCCATTGCCGCATGTGCCAGAAGCAGTTCGGCTCGTTCTTCGGCGCGCTGGTGACGGTGCCCAGCGATGGTGTCGAATGGACGCATGAGGAACCGAGCTATTTCCAGTCTTCAGTCGACATCGATCGCGGCTTCTGCGCCCGTTGCGGCACGCCGTTGAGCTACCGCCAGCCCGGCGGACTCGAGATTGCCATCGGCGCCTTCGACGACCGCTTGGATCTGGCGCCACAAATTCAGGTCAATTACGCGTCCCGGCTGCCCTGGGTGGAGAAGATCTTCGCGGCGCCGGTCCATGACGACCCCGACTACTACGCAAGGCAGGAGCAGATCATCTCCTTCCAACATCCCGATCACGAAACGGCCAACTGGCCGCAGCAGGGCCTGAAATTATGAGCTTGCGCACCCTCTACCCGGAGATCGAACCGTTCGACTCAGGCATGCTCGATGTCGGCGACGGCCATCAGGTCTATTGGGAGCGTTCCGGCACCAAGGGCGCCAAGCCGGCCGTGTTCCTGCATGGCGGGCCGGGCGGCACCATCTCGCCCAAACACCGGCGGCTGTTCGATCCAAAATTCTACGACGTCATCCTGTTCGACCAGCGCGGTTGCGGAAAATCGACGCCGAACGCCTCGCTGGAGGCCAACACGACCTGGCATCTCGTCGCCGACATAGAACGGCTGCGCGAGATGGCCGGCTTCGACACATGGCTGGTGTTCGGTGGCTCCTGGGGCTCGACGCTGGCGCTCGCCTATGCCGAGACGCATCCCGATCGCGTCAGCGAACTGGTGGTGCGCGGCATCTACACACTGACCCGCGCCGAGCTCGAATGGTATTATCAGTTCGGCGTCTCCGAGATGTTCCCCGACAAGTGGGAGCGTTTCGTGGCGCCGATTCCCGAGGCCGAGCGCGGCGATATGATGGCGGCCTACCGCACGCGGCTGGTCGGCTCGGACCGCAAGGCGCAGCTGGAAGCGGCGCGCGCCTGGAGCCTGTGGGAAGGCGAAACCATCACGCTGCTGCCGGAACCGGAAACCAGCGGCAAGTTTGGCGAGGACGACTATGCCGTCGCATTCGCCCGCATCGAGAACCATTATTTCGTCCATGCCGGCTGGCTGGAGGAGGGGCAGCTGCTGCGCGATGCCTGGAAGCTCAAGGATATTCCCGGCACCATCGTCCATGGCCGCTACGACATGCCGTGTCCGGCACGTTACGCCTGGGCGCTGCACAAGGCCTGGCCGAAGGCCGATTTCCATCTGATCGAGGGCGCCGGCCATGCCTATTCGGAACCCGGCATCCTCGACCGGCTGATCCGCGCGACGGACAAATTTGCAGGCAAATGACCATGACCCGCGAGCGCCTCTATCTCTTCGACACCACATTGCGCGATGGCCAGCAGACGCCGGGCATCGACTTTTCCGTCGAGGACAAGATCGCGATTGCAAAACTGCTCGACGATTTCGGCATGGACTATGTCGAGGGCGGCTATCCCGGCGCCAATCCGACCGACACGGCCTTCTTCCAGCAGAGGCGCACGGCAAGCGCCAAATTCGTTGCTTTCGGCATGACCAAGCGGGCAGGGGTGTCGGCATCCAACGATCCCGGCCTTGCGGCGCTTGTGCAGTCGAAATCCGACGCCATCTGCTTCGTCGCCAAGAGCTGGGATTATCATGTCCGCGTCGCGCTCGGCTGTACGAACGAGGAAAACCTCGAAGCCATCAAGGCGTCGGTCGAGGCCGCTGTCGTCTCCGGCAAGGAAGCGCTGGTCGACTGCGAGCATTTCTTCGATGGCTTCAAGGCCAATCCGGACTATGCGCTGGCCTGCGCCAGGACGGCATACGACGCCGGCGCGCGCTGGGTGGTGTTGTGCGACACCAATGGCGGCACGCAGCCATCGGAAGTTCGTGCCATCGTCGACAAGGTCATCGACTCGGGCATTTCCGGCGATCATCTGGGTATCCACGCCCACGACGACACGGGCCAGGCGGTTGCCAATTCGCTGGCCGCGGTCGAGGCTGGCGTGCGCCAGATCCAGGGCACGCTGAACGGCATCGGCGAGCGCTGCGGCAATGCCAATCTGATCTCGATCGTGCCGACGCTGGCGCTGAAGCCGGCTTTCGCGGATCGCTTCGAGACCGGCATTTCGGCCGACGCGCTGACCGGTATTTCGCGGCTGTCGCGTGCCTTCGATGAATTGCTGAACCGCGCGCCGGAAGCGCAGGCGCCCTATGTCGGCGCCTCGGCTTTCGCCACCAAGGCCGGCATCCATGCCTCCGCCCTGGCCAAGGAACCGGCGACCTATGAGCATGTGCCGCCCGAATCCGTCGGCAACCGCCGCCGCGTCATGGTCTCCGACCAGGGCGGCAAGGCCAATTTCCTCGCCGAGCTGAAGCGGCGCGGCATCGAGGTGCCCAGGGACGATCACCGGCTCGACGCGCTGATATCAGTCGTCAAGGAGCGCGAGGCCGAGGGCTATGCCTATGAGGGCGCCGACGCATCCTTCGAGCTCCTGGCGCGCAAGATGCTGCACGGCCTGCCGGAGTTCTTCAATGTCACCTCATTCCGCTGCATGGTCGAGCGCCGCTTCGACGCCAACGGCAATCTGAAGACCGTCTCCGAGGCCATCGTGAAGGTCGAAGTCGACGGCGAGGAGAAGATGTCGGTGGCGGAAGGCCATGGTCCGGTCAACGCGCTCGACATCGCGCTGCGCAAGGATCTCGGCAAATATCAGAGCGAGATCGTCGATCTCGAACTCGCCGACTTCAAGGTGCGTATCCTCAATGGCGGCACCGAGGCCATCACCCGCGTCCTGATCGAATCGCATGACGGCACCGGCGCGCGCTGGTGGACGGTCGGGGTTTCCGAAAACATCATCGACGCTTCGTTCCAGGCGCTGATGGATTCGATCATCTACAAGCTGATGAAGAACCGTGAGATGGCCGGGCTGGTGGCCGCCGAATAAGGTTGAACCATCAGCGAAAGTCCATTGATCCATCAGAACTTTGTGATGGTCTTGCCAAGGTTACTGGGCCATAGCGTTGGGCCATGGTCACTGAAGCAATTACCCTGGACGCAGAATCAAAGGCCCGTCGCGGCTTCCTGCTGGCGCTGGGCGCCTATCTCTTGTGGGGGTTGCTGCCTTTCTACATGAAGGCCGTGGCGCATCTGCCGCTTGCCGAGGTGATCGCGCACCGCATCGTCTGGTCGGTGCCGATCGCCGCAGCGGTTCTGGTTTGGGCCGGCCGCACAGCGGACTTCAAGGCGGCAATTCGCTCCCCCCGCACCATCGCCATGGCGGCGCTGACGGCGGCGCTGATCTCGGTCAACTGGGGCATTTACGTCTGGGCTATCGCCGTCGACCGCACTGTCGAGACCGCGCTTGGCTATTACATCAACCCGCTGGTCAGCGTCGTCGTCGGTGCGCTGTTGCTTGGCGAGCGACTCGACCGTCTGCAGATCGCGGCGGTGGTGCTGGCGACGGTCGCCGTCACGGTGCTGACAATCGAGGGCGGCAAGCTGCCCTGGGTGTCGCTGGCGCTGGCGTTTTCCTTCGCCGCCTACGGCTTCTTCCGCAAGACGCTGCCGATCGGCCCGAGCCAGGGCTTTCTGCTCGAAGTGCTTTTGCTGTCCGTGCCGGCTCTCGGCTATATCGTCTACCTGATCGCGACGGGACAGGACCACATCGTATCCAGCACAGGCACCGACACGGCGTTGCTGATCGGCTGCGGCCCGGTCACCTCGGTGCCCCTGCTTTTGTTTGCGTTCGGCGCCAAGCTTTTGCGCCTCTCGACCATCGGCATCATGCAATACATCGCGCCGACCATGGTTTTCCTGATCGCGGTTCTGATCTTCGATGAGCCGTTCGGCACGGCACAAGCCATTGCCTTTGCCCTGATCTGGACGGCGCTGGCGATGTATTCCTGGTCGATGCTGGTCACGGCGCGACGGACCGCGGCTACATCTGCCCGAGCCGCCTGACGAAAAGGTACGTCACGCCGGCGATCAGCAGCGAAATCGCCGTCACCACCCAGAAACCCATCGGCGTGTCGACCAGGGGCAAACCGCCGACATTCATGCCGAACAGGCCTGAGATGATGGTCATCGGCAACAGCACCGCCGTCATGACGGAGAGAATGTAGAGAAGCTGGTTCGACTGCATGGTCAGTTTCGCCATCAGCTCGTCCTGCAACAGCCTTGTGCGTGCCTGCAACTGCTCGCCGTCATTATAGAGGGTGAGTGCCCGGTGCGAGAGTCTGGCCGCCATGTCATTGATCGGGTCAGGCAGCTCGTCGCGATGCGAATGGTCGAGATGCCGGAAAAGATTGGTGAGCGTCGCCATCTGCCGGTGGATCACCACCAGTTGCCGGCGCGCCTCGACCAGCGCCTGGCGTTCATTGTGCCATGCATCGCGCACGACGCGGTCCTCTATGCCGTCGAGCGCATCGCCAAGCTTGCCGAGCTCACCCGACATGCCGTCGAGCGATTGGCCCATGACAGCCTCGATCAGGTCCGACGGCGAGCGGAATTTCCGCGATCCATTCTCCACCGCCTTGCGGATGGCGTCGACCGACTCCAGCGGCTGTTTGCGGGCGCCGATCAATATCGTGTCGTTGAAGGCGAAGCGGAAATGGACGAGCCCGCGCGCCTCCGAGAAATCGTGCTTGAGGTCCGGCAGATCGCCATAGAGCCAGCCATCCTCATAATCGATGTGGCAGCCATGGCTGGGGGCAAGGAATGCGTCGCGCGCCGGGGCCGGCAGAGCCTGCTCGGCGCCGATCTCCTGGCGAGCGTGGAGGTCGGTGATCTGGTAGCTGCGCCAGGTCCAGCGGGCTTGCGCTGGATCCTTGGTGCGCACGCCTTCAGCGGTGAAATGGTAGATGAAGAACAGCCCGTGTTCATCGGGCAAATAGGGCGAAAGGTCGGTGCCTTCGGCGGGGAGGGCGATGTTCACGGTCGCTTCTCCAGATGATCCAAGCAACGGAACGGGCAAGCGGTTCAACTGCAAGGTCTTAGCATGCGAGAAGCCGGTTTCGTGTGACAGTTTCTTGACATCTGCCGATCTTGTTGTGCCGAGCAGGGAGCGCGGTGACGACGCCTTCACCGCCACCGCATCGCGACTGGGATAACTCAGCGCTTCGGCCCAAATCCGGGATAAGGGTTGAGCGGCACGATGGCGGTAATCTCCATCATGCCGGCCTTGATCAGCGGCAAGGTGGCGAGATGGCCGCGCACTTCGGCGTCGTCGCCCGCCTCGAACATCATGCCGCTGCCGGGGATGTCGCCACGGTTCCAGACCTGGCGCACCGCGCCTTCGGCGTAGAGGGTGCGGCGCTGTTCGGCCTCGCCTGGCAGAAGCGGCGCAAAGTCGGCGTCGCCAAACTTTGCGGTGTTGCGTGTGAGAAGGGCAAAGAACTGCATGTCGGTCTCCTCTGGTTGGATGACCCACTATTCCCTGGGGATGGTCAGACTGTCCAAGACTAATTAGGATAAAGTTGAGACCTGTATGGACTAATCGTTGGAGAAAAAGTGTTCGACCTGCGCCAGCTCCGCTACTTCATCACCGTCGCCGAAACCGGAAATGTCGGTCGCGCCGCCGAAATCCTGCACATCTCGCAATCGCCGCTCAGCCGGCAGATCATGCAGCTCGAGGAGCAACTGGGCGTCACCCTATTCGAGAGGGCAAGGCAGCGGGTTCACCTCAATGCCGAGGGCCGCGCCTTCCTCACCGAGGCCCGCGCGCTGCTCGCCAATGCGGGGCGCGTGGAGGAGTTCGGCCGCAACCTCGCCGGCGGCGCTGTCGGCCGTCTCGCCATCGGCTATGTCGAGGGGGCCGTGCATGCCGGACTGGTCGCCCGCATGCTCGGGCAATTCCGCCGCGAGCGGCCGCAATTGCATCTCAGCCTGATGAGCCTGCGTTCCGCCGCGCAACTGGAAGGGCTGCGCCAGCGCACGCTCGATCTCGGCCTGGTCTATTCGCCGCCACCGGCCGACTATCCTGAAATTGCCTCGATGCTGGTCCGTCGCGAGCCGTTGGTGCTGGCGATACCCGAGGGCGATGCGCTTACGGCTGTCGCCGACATCGGCCCGCATCATCTCGACGGACGCCCGTGGGTCACTGTGGTGCGCCAGCCCGCCGACACCAACCGCGGCCAGTTCCTGGCCGCTTGCATCGAGGCCGGCTTCGTGCCCGACATCGCCTATGAGACCGCCGATCCCTTGACCTCGCTTGGCCTGGTCAGCGCAGGACTAGGCCTGGCGACGGTGCAGGAAAGCCTGCGAAGCGCCGCGCCGCCGGGAATAGTCTTCCGCGACCTTCCCTGGTTCAAGCGCAGCGTGGCGATTTATCTCGCCTGGCGCCGGCGGGATGAGCGCGCGGTGATTGGGGATTTGCGGAAGGCAGTAGGCAGTAGGCAGTAGGCAAGTCCTATTCCCTACTGCCTATTCCCTACATCTTGTCTATCACCGACTGCACGCCCTCGGTCGGGGCGTCGACGGAGGAGCCTGCCACCATGATGGCGGCGACGACGGCCTCCGGGTCGTTGATGACCAGCGGCTTGACCCGTTGCGCGGTGTGGATGAAGCCCTCTGCCGTCATGTGATCAAGCAACGCCGTCATCGGGTCCCAGAATCCGTTGACATTGGCGAAGACGATCGGCTTGCGGTGGTGGCCGAGTTGCGCCCAGGTCATGATCTCGACGATTTCCTCGACTGTGCCGATGCCGCCAGGCAGCGCCACAAAGGCGTCGGATTTCTCGAACATCTTGTGCTTGCGCTCGTGCATGTTGTCGGTGATCAGCAACTCGTCGAGCCGGTCGAGCGCGGTTTCAGTTGCTTCCCTGTTGATCAGGAAGCGGGGAATGATGCCGGTCACCTTGCCGCCGGCCTTGAGCGCGCCTTCGGCGACGGCGCCCATAATGCCTTTGGTACCGCCGCCATAGATCAGCCGCAGGCCCGCTTTGGCAATCGAGCGTCCGAGCAGGTGCCCGGCCTTCGCATAGATTTCATTGCGGCCCGGAGACGAGCCGCAATAGACGCAGACGGATCGAATCGTGTTCATGCGGATGATTGGTGATTGGGTCTGAAAGCGTGGTCAAGCCCTAAGGGTTGACAAGCCAGGCTTTTTCTTGACGGCCCGTTTTTCTTGTCGGCATTGGCAAAACACGCTAGACCGGCATTAGGTGGCTAAGGGGTAGGGAAATATGGCAATTAATCCACTGAAGGCGTTCCTGTTCGCGGCGGGTGGGACCGTCGCGGCCGCGGGAACCGCCTATGTATCGGGCGCACTCGACCCGTATCTTCATCCGACGCCGCCGGCGAAGGTTGCGGCCTTGACGCCGCCCGAGGCGCCGAAACCGGCTGATCCCGGCACGGAAGGGCGGCTGCCGGCGCCGGCGGTGCCGGCTGCTCCAGCCGCGGCGCCGCAGGCGACTACTCCAGCCGCGCCCGCGACAGAGGCTACGGCTCCGGCGGCGCCCGCACCGGCCGCACCCGCCGCGGCTGGCCCGACCGCACCGACTTTCGATGTCGTGCGCGTCGAGAGCAATGGCTCGATCGTCATCGCCGGCAATGCAGCGCCCAATTCAAAGGTCGAGATCCTGAGCGGCACGATGGTGCTTGGCTCGACGGTGGCGGGTCCCGATGGCGCCTTTGTCATCGTGCTCGACGATCCGCTGAAGCCTGGCGACTATACCATTACCCTGCATTCGACCGTCGGCACGGTCGTGACCGTCTCGGTCCAGACCGCTGTCGTTTCGGTTCCCAAGAATGCCGCTGGCCAGGTGCTGGCCATGGTCGAAGAGCCGGGCAAGCCGGCCGAACTGCTGACGGTTCCCGCGCCCGAGACCAAACCGGCAGCACCTGCCACCGGCGACCAGGCTGCCGCTCCGGCCGCACCGGCGCCAGCTCCGGCCGGTCAAGCGCCCGCAACTGCTGCTCCGGCGCCCGCCGCACCGGCAACACCGCCCGGCGCCGTGGGCGAACCCAAGATCGTCGTCGAGGCGGTCGAGATCGACGGCAACAAGATATTCGTCGCCGGTCTCGCCGATCCCGGCCGCAAGGTGCGCGCCTATGCCAACGACATCCTGCTTGGTGACGCGCTGACATCGCCGGACGGTCATTTCCTCATCGAGGCGACGCGCGACATTCCAGTCGGCAGCTACACCATCCATGTCGACGGCCTCGATGCCGACGGCGTGAAGGTCGTGGCCCGCGCCGCGGTGCCGTTCGAGCGCGAGCCGGGCGAAGCGGTTGCCGCCGTGGCGCCTGCCGGGACCAAGCCGGCGGATGCCAAGCCCGCTGAGACCAAGCCGGCCGCACCGGCAGCCGCCGAAGCACCCGCCTCTCCGGCTCCTGCCGCATCGGCAAAGACTCCGGCCGTTGTCGCTGCGGCCACACCGCCAAGCGACGTGCCGGAGGCCGTGGCGCCCAAACTCGAACATGCCGACGGCGCGGTCATCATCCGCCGCAACGACACGCTGTGGCGGATTTCGCGACGCGTCTACGGCCACGGCGTGCGCTATTCCACCATCTATCTCGCCAACCAGGACCAGATCAGGGATCCCAACCACATCTGGCCCGGCCAGGTGTTCAAGGTTCCGGAAAAGTCCAAGGAAGGTGAAGCCGCCGACCTCAAGGCAATGGGCGAGCAGGCGACGAAGGCGCCGACCAAGACGCAGTAGAAGCCCGCATCAATCAGCTGGCATCGCCTGCTTGGTTGGAGTGAAGCGCGAAACCGTTTGCACCGGGATCGCCCAGATCAGGGCGGAGATTCATGCTCGGAATGAGATAATCTCCGCCATTTTCCCGACGATATGGGATGGGCGCCGTCGTCGCCAGTGTCCGCATCCTGTCACGCAGCCGTTCAGCCACGGGCTCGAAGCCGGTCTCGTCGAGACGATCGACCTTGTAGACCACGAATGGCGGAAGCACGTCATATCCGGGGTAGTAGAGGATCCCGTGATTGATCGGAAACAGCAGGTCGTCGATGGGGCCATTGATCCCGCGCGGCGTGTAGTGCTCCTCCCAGCCTCCTGCGGTCACGATCAACATGGCGCGTTTTCCGACAAGGGTGCCCTCGCCATAGCGATCGCCCCAGCGCCGATCGCTATGCTCACCAACGCCATAAGCGAATCCGTAGGCGAACACACGGTCGACCCAGCCCTTGAGGATTGCCGGCATGGCGAACCACCAGAGCGGGAACTGCAGGATCAAGGTGTCGGCCCACAGGAGCTTCTCGATCTCGGCCTTCACATCGCCGGTTAGGGTGTTGGCCTCGAAACCCTTCTTGGAAGCCGCGACCGGGATGAGCCGCGCATCGGGTTCCAGCGAAGGGAAGTCGGCGCGATCGATCTCGGATTTCCAGCCATCGGCATACAGGTCCGACACGCGCACCTCATGCCCTTGAGCCTCGAGTTCCGTTATGGCGACGTCACGAAGGGCGCCGCTCAGCGAGCGTGATTCAGGGTGAGCGAAGACGAGGAGAACTTTCATGGGTTAGATCCAATGTTGAGGAAACTGACGGGAAGGTAGCCAATGGCCGTTCAATCCGCTATATGCAGGTAATGCATAATATTGTGCCGAATAATGGATAAGTCAGACATTACATTCGAGCGCATGCGCAGCTTCGTTCGCGTGGCCGAGCGTGGCAGCCTGTCGGCCGTCGCACGGGAATTTGGTGTCGGGCAGTCAACGATCACGCGGCACGTGCGGGAGCTCGAAGAAGCTGTTGGCGTGCCTTTGCTCAGCAGGACGACCCGGCGTGTCACGATGACCGCCGAAGGCAGCCGCTACTATGCCAATAGCGTTCAGATCCTGCGCCTCGTCGAACAGGCCAGCGATGAGGCCCGGGGCACGCGTGGCGCGCCCGCCGGCACGATCCGGATAAGCTGTACGGCGGCTTTCGGTGTCTTGCACGTCAGCCGGCTGATCTTCGCTTTTCAGGACCGTCATCCCGACATCGGGGTTGACCTCAGCCTCACGGATGAACGGGTGGACCTCGTCCGCGAGGGTGTCGATATCGCGCTTCGGCTGGGGCCGCTCACGGACAGCTCGTTGAAGCTGCGGGCCCTCGGCCAGTCGCGGCGTCTGCTCGTGGCCTCTCCGGACTATCTGGCGGCGAAGGGACGACCGGTCGTCCCTTCGGATCTGTCCCGGCATGAGGGCATACGGATGTCGAACGTCGCGGGCAGCGAAACGCTTGCCTTGCAGGGCGCCGGCGGTGAACGCCACACGGTGCCGTTCGCGGGGCGACTGCGTATCGATCATGGGCTCGCCGCGCGGCAGGCCATGATCGCCGCTCGCGGGATCGCGCCGGCGCATCGATGGCTTGTGGACGATCTTCTGGCGGCCGGCTTGCTGGAGACGATCCTTGCGGATTATGCGCTGCCGTCAGTCCCGCTGAATATGTTGATTGTTCCGGAGCGCGCGGGCGTCGCAAGGGTGCGCTTGCTGGTCGAGTTTCTGGCTGAGCAGATTGCCGATATTCCAGGGATCGAGAAATCCCTCCCGGAGCATTGATGCATGTCGCCCAAAAGTGACCTCGGTTTTGGGCCGAACGACATGCATGGAAACAAGGGCCTAAAGCGCGTCGCATGAATCCGGTTCGGCGCGAGGCTTTTAGCCGCCGTCCGATCTGCCCGGAAGAGTAGCTTGCGGTGGTGCCGTTCATCGTCTATCGCCGATGAACGATGACAGAATCCACCCTCGAACCAGACCGCGCTGCCGGCGCTCTACCCAACCGCGGCTCGGATAGCCACGCCGTCGCGACGCGATTTGCGGCGTTGTCGCATCCGGCCCGCATTGAGATACTGAAACACCTCTCGGCCAGCAATTCCTGCTGCTGCCGCGAGGTCGTCGACCGTTTCGATCTGGCGCAGTCCACCGTGTCCCAGCATCTGAAAATACTGGTCGAGGCTGGCCTGGTCCGTTTCGAGCCCGACCGCCAGCGCTCGCGCTATGCCGTTGATCGCGCAGCCCTTGCCGACGTATCGGCATCGCTGAACGCCCTCGTCGATTCCTGCTGCTCCGGCCGCTGACCCTCTCACCCGAAAGGCAAGAAAAGTGGCCGAAAAGACCGTCTCCGCCGACACCTCAACGCTCGCCACATTGCGCAATTTGTGGCCCTATATGTGGCCGGCCGACCGCGCCGATCTCAGGGCACGCGTCACCTGGGCGACGCTGCTGCTGGTCGTTGCCAAGGTGACGCTGGTCGCTGGTCCCTATTTCTTCAAATGGGCAACCGATGCGTTGGCGGGAGGGGCCAAAACGCCGCCGCCGCTGCCGTCTTTCCTGCTGGCCCCGGTGATGCTGGTCGTTGCCTACAATGTGCTGAGGCTGGTCCAGCTCGGCTTCAACCAGTTGCGCGATGCGCTGTTTGCCCGTGTCGGCCAGCATGCGGTGCGCCAGCTTGCGTTCCGCACCTTCGTTCACATGCACCAGCTGTCGCTGCGCTTCCATCTGGAGCGCCGCACCGGCGGCTTGTCGCGCATCATCGAGCGCGGCACCAAGGGTATCGAGACCATCGTGCGCTTCATCATGCTCAACACAGCGCCGACCATCCTCGAATTCGCGCTGACCGCCGGCATATTCGGTTTCACCTATGGCTGGAAATATGTGGCCGTGGTGGCGATCACCGTCTGGCTTTATGTCTGGTTCACGGTCAAGGCCAGCGACTGGCGCATCTCGATCCGCCGCGACATGAACGACAGCGACACCGACGCCAACACCAAGGCGATCGACTCGCTGCTCAATTTCGAGACGGTCAAATACTTCACCAATGAGCGCATGGAAGCCGACCGCTTCGACCGTTCGATGGCGCGCTACGAGATCGCCGCCACCAAGACCTGGACCTCGCTCGGCTGGCTGAATTTTGGCCAGGGCGTCATCTTCGGCCTCGGCACGGTCGTCGTCATGTGCATGTCGGCGCTGGAGGTGCAGGCCCATACGCAGAGCGTCGGCGATTTCGTCTTCATCAACGCCATGCTGGTGCAGCTTTCCGTGCCGCTCAACTTCATCGGCTTCATCTACCGCGAAATCCGGCAGGGGTTGACCGATATCGAGCATATGTTCGACCTCCTCGACGTGCCGCAGGAGATCGTCGACAGACCGGACGCCAAGCCGCTAACCGTCGGCGCTGGCAAGGTCGAGTTTCGCGACGTGCATTTCTCCTATGATCCGAACCGCAAGATCCTGAAGGGTGTTTCCTTCGAGGTGCCGGCCGGCAAGACGGTCGCCATTGTCGGGCCGTCGGGCGCGGGCAAGTCGACCATTTCGCGGCTGCTGTTCCGCTTCTACGACGTGCAGGCCGGCCAGGTGCTGATCGACGGCCAGGACATCCGGGATGTCACCCAGGACAGCCTGCGCGCGGTGCTCGGCATGGTGCCGCAGGATACCGTGCTGTTCAACGACACCATCGCCTACAACATCCGCTACGGCCGCGTCGGCGCGAGCGAGGAGGAAGTCCGCAAGGCCGCCGAACTCGCCCAGATCGGGCCGTTCATCGAAAAGCTGCCGGACGGCTACAAGTCGATGGTTGGCGAGCGCGGGCTGAAGCTTTCCGGCGGCGAAAAGCAGCGCGTGGCGATCGCCCGCACCATCCTGAAGGCGCCGCCGATCCTGATGCTCGACGAAGCGACTTCGGCGCTGGACAGCCACACCGAGCAGGAGATCCAGGCCGCGCTCGATCTCGTCAGCAAGGGCCGCACCACCATTGTGATTGCCCACCGTCTGTCGACAGTGATCTCCGCCGACGAGATCATTGTGCTCAAGGACGGCCAGATCGCCGAACGCGGCACCCATGTCGAGCTGATGCGCAAGCACGGCCTCTATGCCTCGATGTGGGACCGCCAGCGCGAGGCGACCGAAGCCGAGGAGCGCCTGCGCCTCGCCCGCGAGGGCGACGAGCTCGGCGTCATCGTTCGCCGGCGGACGTCGGAGGTAAATTGACGCCACTTTCCTTCAAGGGGAGAGGGAAAAAATCCGCTTGACCTCGACTTAAGTTGAGATTGTACGCCGGTCCTGGAGCCCGAAAACACCATCATCCAGGAACGGAACAATCGAAATGAACGACATAAATCAGAACGTCAACGGCGGCAGCGTGTTCAGGGTGGACAAGTTCATCGTCCCGGCCGCCGCCCGCGAGGAGATCCTCGTCAAGGTCAGGGCGACGCATGAATTGCTGCGCCAGCAGCAGGGTTTCGTGCAGGATTTCCTACTCGAGCAATTTTCGGGGCCGGGCGAATTCAACCTGGTGACGATCGTCGAATGGGAAAGCCAGGCGGCCGTCGACAAGGTCGTGCCGATCGTCAAGGCCGCGCATGAGCGCATCGCTTTCAATCCGCAGGAGACGATAGCGCGCCTCGGCGTGCGGGCCGACATCGCCAACTATCAGCGGATTCCCGGGCTCTAGCCCGGCCAGCCGACGCCCGGTGCCGGCGCTTCAATGCTGAGCACCTGGCCGGTGCGGGCGTCGCTGACCATGTGCTCGAAGCCGCGCCATTCGGCGGCGACGATGAACAGCGTCCTCCTGTCCGCGCCGCCCAGCATGCAGGCGAAGCAGCCGCGATCGACGGTGACGGTCTGCAGCACCTCGCCGCCTTCGCGCACCCGCACGCAGTGCTTGTTGGGAACATCCGCGTACCAGACCGCGCCTTCGGCATCGAGGCAGATGCCGTCGGGATAACCGTCGAGGTCGGCCCAGACGCGCCGGTTGGACAGGCTGCCGTCGGCGGCGATATCGAAGGCGGTCAGCCGGTTGCCATGGGATTCGGCAAGGATCAGCGCCTTGTTGTCCGGGGTCACCGCCATGCCGTTGGCAAAGGCGATGTTGTCGGCCACTAGCCGGACCGCGCCGTCCGCCGTGATCAGCACGATGGTGCCCGGGCCGAAATACTCACCGGCAGCCGGCGCCGGCCCGCCGCCATTCACATAAATGTTGCCGCGCCCGTCGACGACGATCTCGTTCCACGGGCTTTTCGATCGGCCGCGCAGATCGGCATGGGTGACAAGCCTGCCATCCACTTCCTGTCGCAGCAGCAAGCCTTCGCGGCCTGAGACGACCAGCAGCCGGCCATCCGGCAGCCAGTCGATGGAATAGGGCAGGACGGCAGGCACGGTGAGCATGATTTCGCGATTGCCGTCGGCGTCGATCGCGACGATCTCGCCCGTGCCCCAGTTGCAGACCCACAGGCGTCCGTCATGCCAGCGCGGTGATTCACCGAAGGCGAGGCCCGCGGTAACGAGGCGCGCCGGGGTAGCCGGTTGTATCTGCATGGGGAACTCCTCGTTGCGCGCCATCATGGCTGAAAGGACCTTGGAAAGATTGCTGTCTCACTAAGGACGGGCGAGGGGCCTTCTTTCCGACAGCCGCTTTGTTATTTCGTTCAGGAATACCGCCAATATCGCACGTGCTGTTGCTCATCGTCGCGCCCGCCAGCCGCAGCCAATGCGGCGTCGCCGATTGTTGCGTTGCGGCGAAGGGGGCTTTCAGCTATTGAGGCCCGACCTGAAACGGAGCCGCCCCAGCCCGATGAGCCTTGTCGATACGGTCAAGAACGCGTTCGTACCGATCCATCGCGAAGGCTATCCCTTCATCGCGGCCTTTGGCGCGGGCACACTGTTCCTTGGCTATTTCTCCTCGATCCTGTTCTGGATCGGCCTGATCCTGACCGCCTGGTGCGTCTATTTCTTCCGCGACCCCGAGCGTGTCACGCCGGTCGACGATCGCCTGGTGGTGAGCCCCGCCGATGGCATCATCTCGGCCGTAGGACCGGCCGTGCCGCCGCGCGAGCTTGGCCTCGGCAATGTCGAGATGACCCGCATCTCGGTGTTCATGAATGTCTTTTCCTGCCATGTGAACCGATCGCCCGTACGCGGCCGTATCGCCAAGATCGAACATCGGCCGGGAAAATTCCTCAACGCCGAACTCGACAAGGCCAGCACCGAGAACGAACGCAACGGCCTTGTCATCGAGAGCCCCAATGGCACGGTGGCTGCCGTCCAGATCGCCGGCCTGGTGGCGCGCCGCATCGTCTGCTGGGCCGAGGCCGGCGCTTCGATCGGCACCGGCGAGCGTTTCGGCCTGATCCGCTTCGGCTCGCGCGTCGACGTGTTCCTGCCCTTGACCGCGACGCCACGCGTTGCCGTTGGCCAGACGGCGGTCGGTGGTGAAACCGTGCTCGCCGAATTCGGCGGTGTCGCCGGCACTCCCCTTGTGCGGATTTCCTGAGCCTTGGGCGCGCCGTTCAAGAAGTTCGAGGCCCATGCCAGCGGCGGTCCGCGCATCCGCGAGATCCCGATGCGCATGGTGCTGCCCAATCTGGTCACCGTGCTCGCCATCTGCGCCGGCCTGTCTGGCATCCGCTTTGCCTTCGAAGACCGCTTCGAGACGGCGGTGGTGATGGTGCTGCTGGCTGCCTTTCTCGATGGCATCGACGGTCGGCTCGCACGCATGCTGAAGGCGACTTCGAAATTCGGCGCGCAGATGGATTCGCTCGCCGACATTGTCAATTTCGGTGTCGCGCCGGCCTTGGTGCTTTATGCCTTCCTGCTCGACCGCGCCGGCTCGCCGGGGTGGATCGCCGCTCTGCTGTTCGCCATCGCCTGCGGGCTCAGGCTCGCCCGCTTCAACGTGCTCGACGACGAGAAGGCCGACCGTCCGCTGTGGCAGTCGGAATATTTCGTCGGCGTGCCGGCGCCGGCGGGCGCGGTGCTGGTGATGCTGCCGCTCTATCTGTTCTTCCTGAGGCTCGGGCTGGAGCCAAGCCGGCCGGCCGCCTTCGTCGCCACCGGCTTCACGATCCTGGTCGCTTTCCTGCTGGTCAGCCGGCTGCCGGTCTATTCCGGCAAGAGCATCAAGATCCCGGGCGACAGGGTGCTGCCGGTCATTCTCGCCGTCGTGCTCTACATCCTCTTGCTGATGACCTATCCCTGGTACACGCTGACGGCGTCGGTCGCGGGTTATCTGATCTTCCTGCCGTTTTCCGTGCGCGCCTATTCCAAGCGCGCCAAGCTCGAAGGCGAAAAGGTGCCACCTTCGGACATAGGTTAGCGCACCTTAATCTCCCCCCTTGAGGGGGAGATGCCCGCGAAGCGGCAAGAGGGGGTCCTCGCGAGTGAAGCGCTATCGTCCATTTGTGGAATAGGTCGAGCCCTGTCGAACCAACCCCCTCTGTCGCCTTTGGCGACATCTCCCCCTCAAGGGGGGAGATTAAGCAGCCACGCCCAGTCCCAGCCTGTCGATCGCCAGCTTCCTGGTCGAGACATAATCGGTCTTGCCGGAACCAAGCACCGGGATTTCTTCTACCTTGACGATGTCGTTGGGCACCATGAGTTCGGCGGCCCCGGCTTTCTTGCCGAACTGGCGCAATTCTTCGGGATTGGCATCGTCGGCGGTGGTGACCAGCACGATGCGCTCGCCGCGCCTCTTGTCGGGCACCGCCACCGCCGCATGGCGTTCTTCCGGCCACAGCGACTGCACCAGCATCTCGACCGCGCCCAACGACACCATCTCGCCGGCGATCTTGGCGAAGCGCTTGGCGCGGCCGCGAATGGTGATGAAGCCTTCGCGGTCGACGGCGACGATGTCGCCGGTGTCATGCCAGCCGCTCAGCGGCTGCAGCTCACCGGGGCGGTCGGCGGTCATGTAGCCCATCATCAGATTAGGGCCATCGAGCCACAACTGGCCGGCGTCCGAAATGCCTTCGACCGGCTCCAGCTTCATGCGCATGGCCGGCAACAGCCGGCCGACCGTACCATCGCGGCCGTGGATGGCGGTGTTGACGGCGACCACGGGGGCGGCCTCGGTCAGCCCGAAACCTTCGATGATCTCGGCCTGGAAGCGCTCGCGATAGACGCGGCGGGTTTCCGGCTTCACCGCCTCGGCGCCGGCAACGACGAAGCGCAGGCTGGAGAAATCGCCGTCCTTGGCTGTGCGCGCATAGTTGGCGAGGAAAGTGTCGGTGCCGAACATGACCGTTGGCTGCACCTTGCGGGCGATCTCGGGGATGATCTTGTAGTGGAGCGGCGAGGGGTAGAGGAACAGCTTTACCCCGGTGACCAGCGGCAGGATGGTGCCGCCCGTCAGGCCGAAGGAATGGAACACCGGCAGCACGTTGAGTAGGATATCGGCCGGCGAGATGGTGATGCGCGCCTCGGCCTGCATGGCATTGGCGAGGAGGTTCCTTTGCGACAGGACAACCGCCTTTGGCGTGCCTTCCGAGCCTGAGGTGAACAGGATCACGCCCGGCTTGGCCGCGTCCTGGCGCTGCAGCGGCAAACGCCACAGCAAGGCGGCGGCAAGCTTGTCCAGCGCGGTGACGCCGGTCCGAACATCTTCCAGCCACAGCAGCCTGGCCCCGCCCTTTTCGACCGCGGCGACGATATCGGCAAGATCGGCTTTCTCGACGAAGGCGCGCGAAGAGATGACGGTGCGGATGACGGCCGTGCGTACGGCGGCGGTGACGCTCGCCGGCCCGGCCGTGTAGTTGATCATCGCCGCCACCCGTCCCGCCGACACAAGGCCGACGAATGACATCACGACGCCATTGGCGTTGGGCAGCATTATCCCCACCGCCTCGCCTGGCGCCGTCACCGCCTCGAAACGCCTGCCCAGCACGCGGGCGCCGATGAACATCTTGCGGTAGCTCAGCGCGCCCGAGATGACATCCTCGATGATTGGATGCGAGGCGCCGACCCTGGCTGCCGCATCGCGCATGGCCAGGAACAGGCCGCGGTCGAGGTCATTGCCGAAAAGCCGGGCCTCGGCGACGCGGTCGAACAGCGCATTGGTGTTCGAGGCCTGGTCCGGATTGCGCGCCACCAGTTCGGCGACGGTCATCGGCTCCAGTACGCTCATCGAGAGCTGCGGAAACCAGTGCCGCGGAGCCTTGGCCGCCGGCGTCAGGGACACAGGCAGGCTGCGCGCGCCGGCGACAAAGATCGGCACGATGCGGGCGTCGGCCTGCATGGCAATGCGGGTGACGGCGCGAAACAGCCGGAACGTCTTGACGTCCGGCTCGACGGCGTCCGGCAGATAGACGGCGAGCCGGCCCTTGCCCTTCAGCACACGCACCAGCCGGCGGCTGACGAAAAGATGTTCGGCATTGAAGGCAATCGTGCGGCCAAGCTCACGCCAGGGTTCCAGCCACGGCGAGCGCGCCGAGACCTCGTCGAGGATGTGCAGCGTGTCATCCGGCAGCAGCGACAGCATCAGCGCCGGTTCGAAGCGCGACTGGTGGGAGATGACGTAGATGACCGGAGCCTGCGCCTTGCGCGCGATCCTGATGCGGCTGTCGCTGATCCGGTAGGTGAGCTTGAACGGCACATAGAGCATCGCCTGGCTGACACGCAGGCCGAGGCGGAATTTTTCCACCACGCCGATCAGCAGCCAGGCCAGGACAAGACCCGCAAGCAGCGCCAGTGTCAGGATCATGCCGCGTCTCTCCCAACGATTTTTGTCACCGCGGCTCTTCCGCGGCCGCGTCGGCGCAGAGCGTAGCGCAAGTGGGCGCTAGGTCAATGTGGGAAGAGACGGTGTTCCTTCTCCCTCCGGAGGGAGTAGGAACGAGCCCTACGCCGCCTTCAACCGTCCGCTGATGAAGCGGAACTCCTGCGTCTTGCCGCCATAGCCATAGGCGGCTGCCGGCACCTCATGCACGAAGGCGTAGCTTTCTTCGTGCACACCACCCAGCAGGCGGCCGAAGGCATCGAAGAGAGCCTTGAGATAGGCTTCCAGCTCAAGCTTGGTGTTGGTGCCGTCGACCACCTTGATATCCAGCCAGAACGTGTTGGTGCCTTGCTCGGCTAATGATTTGCCGCCGGCGAACCAATGCTGCGGATCGATGTAGGACACGGCAACGGCGGTGATCGTCGGATCCTTGCGCAACTGCGTGGCCGTGATCGCGGTGATTTCCCTGGCGATGCTGGCGGACAAAGCGGCGTTCGGCTTGCCGGTGACGCTGATATTGATGATGGGCATTTTTCGTCTCCTTGGTTCTAGCGGCCTCTGATCGCCGTTGGAGAGATCATGTCACCATCATTGAGACAAAAAAATCGAATTGTTTTCAATTGAAGATTCGATATTATCGAATTATGGAAACATTCGATCCCGATCTGCTCAAAACCTTCCTCGCTTTCGTCGACAGCGGTTCGCTGGCGCAGGCGGCCATCAGCGTCGGCCGTTCGCCTTCGGCCGTGACCGCCCAGATGCAGCGGCTGGAGGAGATCGTTGGCGAGCCGCTGCTGGCGCCGCAGGGCAGGGGGCGCGGCCTGACGCCGACCGGGGAGGACCTCGTCGGCCACGCCAGGCGCATCCTTGCCGCGCACCGTGAGGCCTGGCTGGCGCTAAAGGGCGCGCGGGCTGCCGGGCGTGTCGCCATCGGCACGACACAGGATTTCGCCGACAGCGGCCTGCCGGAGCTTTTGCGTGCCTTCGCCACCAGCCATCCGCGCGTCAGGATCGAATTGCGGGTCGGACGCTCCGCCGAACTAGCGCAGGCGCTGCAGGCCGGCAGCCTCGATCTGGCGATTGTTATGCGCCAGGCGGCCGCGGCGGACGAGGTCGGCGTCCTGCGCGAGCCGATGATGTGGCTGTGTGCTGGGAAAGGGCTCGCCTCGCGGCAGGAAGAACTGCCGCTGGCGCTGCTCGATCCCTATTGCGGTTTTCGCGAGGCTGCGCTGGCAGCGCTCGATGCTGCCGGCCGCCGCTACCGCATCGCCGCCGGCAGTGCCAGCCTGGCCGGCCTGCGCACCGCGGTGAATGCCGGCGTTGCCCTGACCTTGCGAACCCCGCGCTTTGCCCATTCCGGCATTGTCGAAGCGCCGCGCGAGCTTGGCCTGCCGCCGGTTCCGATGGCCGAATTCGCGATCCGGCTGCGTACCGGAGCCGATGGGTCGGCGGGCGATCTCGCGGCGCTGCTCAGCGGCAACCTGGCGGTGTCCGGGGCACCTGGCTGATCTGGCAGGGCGAGACGCCTTTTCGCCAGCTATTTGCAAGGAAAAGCCGATCCTACGGTCGGGCCTGTTAGCAAAGAAAAAGCCGACCTTGCGGTCGGCTTCGAAGTAGGACGGGCCGAGGGGTTTGGGGGGACTTGGGGGGTGGCCCGTCGCACCAATAATGTCTGAGTCCGATGATGGTTCCGTGACTGTGTCACTTTTTTAAGAAATATTTGACGCCGCCTGCTGTGAGCGGGCTGCCAGCCAGTCGCGGCCGGCATGGGCGAACACCGCGCAGAGCACAATGGCGCCCCCGACCATGCTGGCGACAGGCGGTATCTCGGCCAGGAAAAGCAAGGCAAACAGGATCGCGAACGGCACTTCCGCCGAGCCGAGCAGGCCGGATTCGGGCGCCGGGATAAGCCGCGCGCCTTCCGTCCACAGGATCGACGACAATGCGAAGGATGCGCCGAAGGTGACGAGCAGAACAGCATCCCTTGCCGACACCGCCAGGGGATCGGTGATGAACCAGCCGAGAATGAATAGCAGGAAGGCTGAAACCGCGCCGGCCCACACCACCGGCGTGTCACGAAAGGCGCGCACCATGATCATGTAGAGCGCGCTGCCGGCCGTCATCAGCAGCGCTAGCCCGTCGCCGAACAGATGGCCGGTGCCGAACCCCGACCAGACCATGATGCCTACACCGCACAGCGACACGGCCGCCGCGAGCATCGTCTGCAGGCGGAAAGGCTCGCGCACCAGCACCCAGGCCAGCAGGGCGGCAATGAAGGGCGACGTCGCATAGATGACCGCGACATTGGCGACATAAGTGAATTTGAATGCCGAGATGAAGGCGATGCTCGCCAGCGCGCCTTCCACCGCCAGCAGCCAGCCGCGCCAGCCAAGCCGCAGCGTGCCGCGGTTGCCCGAGCGATGGCGGCGCCACAGCACATAGAGGCTGATCAGGATCGAGCCGACAAAGCCGCGCCAGCAGGTGATCGTCAGCGGATCGGCGTGGATCGACTTGGTCAAGACACCGGTCAGGCCGAACACCGCGGCCGATGACGACACCAATATGATGCCAAGCGTGCGTTCGGTGGCTTCGGTTTTGGCGGCTGAGACGTCAGTCATGCCGGCAACCTACCCCGTCCGGTCCTGACATCGTAGGGTCAGCAGTGAGCGCCATCCACATCACAGCCGCTTGCGGAAATGCTCGCCGCCGACGATCAGCAGCCCTGCGGCGATAATCAGGGCGGCACCGACAAACACTTCGCGGCGCGGTACGTCGCCCCAGATCGCGAAGCCGAGCGCGAACGCCCATAACAGCGAGCTGTATTCAAGAGGCGCGAGGATCGACGCCGGCGAGCGCTTCATGCCTTCGAAGAGAAGGTATTGCGCCAGGCCGCCGAGTGCGCCGACGCTGGCGAGAAGCAGCAACTGCGCCAGATCGGGCGTATGCCACCACAACAGCGCCGGCACCGCCGAAAACACCAGGAAATAGAAATTATTGAGGAGAAGCTGGATCATCGAGCGCTCGGCGAGTGCTGTCTTGCGCAGCAGCACGACGGCGATGGCCCATAAAAGAGCGGCCGCCAGCACCAGCAGCACCGGCACGGATAGGCCGAGATGGGTCGGGTCGCAAGCGACGAAGACGCCGGCAAAACCGATCAAAACCGCCAGCCAGCGCAGCATCGGCACCTTTTCGCCGAGCAGGAACACCGAAAGCACTGTGACGATGATCGGCGCCGCGTAATAGACGGTGGTCAGTTCGGCGAGCTGCAGGCTGCGGGCGGCGTTGTAGTAACATAGCCAGGCGGCAAGGGTGAAGGCGCTGCGCACCAGCATCGGCCGCACGATCGGCGAGCGCACCGTGTCGGCAAACAGTTGCCGCCCGCCGATCGCCGCGCAGGCGCCGAGGATGGTGATGCTGCGGAAGAACATGATCTGCCAGACCGTCATGCCGGCAACCAGCAGCTTGATCGAGGCGTCCTGCGTCGAAAACAAGAGATAGGCGGCACCGGTCAGCAGGATGCCGGCGAGAACCCTTTCGCGTGTTTCGAGAATGGCGACATCGGCCATAGGCGCGGACCAGAGGTGCGGGAAGCGACAGGAATAGCTCGAGGACACTGGGAAATCAGGCCTCGGCTCCCAGCTATACGGGTGAAAGTCGACACAGCGCTACGCCAGCCCTGAGCTTGCGTTGGGGCAGGGATTGCTTGCTTCCAGGACGCGATCGGCCCTTATATCTGACATCCGACGAGGCCATGCTGCTCGCTGGCCGCAAAATCGAAAGAGGCAACGAAATGGACGCCGCCGAACTTAAGGCCATGCAGGCGCCGCTGAAGCAAGCCTATCGCGACGACGCCTCGCAGGCGCTGATCACGCTGAGAGCGAAGGGCTCGATCGACGACCAGTCGGTGGCCTGCAAGGTGGAGACGGGCAGGGCGATCGCTGTCGCTGGTCTGCATCCGGCAACCGGCGGCTCAGGCCTCGAGCTCTGCTCCGGTGACATGCTGCTGGAAGCACTCGTGGCCTGCGCCGGAGTGACGCTGAAGGCGGTCGCGACGGCGCTCGAGTTCAAGCTCGGCGCTGCCACGGTGGAGGCCGAAGGCGATCTCGATTTTCGCGGCACGCTCGGTGTCGCCAAGGACGCACCGGTCGGTTTTCGTGCCATCCGGCTCAATTTCGCTCTCGACACGGACGAACCGCAGGAGCGCATCGATTCACTGCTGAAGCTGACCGAGCGCTATTGCGTGGTGTTCCAGACCATCAGCCAGAAGCCGGAATTGACCGTGAGCGCACGGCGCTGAAAATAACAAGGCCCGCAGCCAGCAGCTGCGGGCCTCGTTGCGACGGATGCTTACTGCGCAGACGGCTGTTCGGCATCGCCTTCGTCGGTGAAGGGCGAGGCACTTGGCACGCACTGCACGGACCAGCCAGCGGGGGTCGGCTGCTTCTGATATTCGGTGATGGCTGCGGTGCACTGTTCACGCTTGTCGAAGGTGCTGGGCAGCACCACCATGCCGCCCTGTGGGCCGGCGATTACCAGATACCAGACCAATGCTGCGGTCGTAGCCATGGGAGTTTCCTTGTTCTGCCCAGTTTGGGCTCTCGCTGTTGTGGGAGTCGCTACGATCCTAACAACTCCGGGGAAATGACGAAAGCATGGCCGCCGCGCAGCTTTTCCCCCTCAGATCACAGCCGCGTGATGATGTGGCGAATCTCTGAGCAAGGGGTTTGCGACCTACGGCTACACCGGATGTCGCGCCGAGAGCGGCCACAAAAGCGGTGGCGGCAACGACTACAAGTCTGCGTATCGATCCCCCGGTTTCGAATGTCCTACGTTCGAAGAACGGAGCCGGAGGCCCTTTTAATCTCTGACACAGACCACCCAATGCGCGCAGCAGTTTCGGGAGCCGTCAAAACCAGAGTGTGGATTTATTCGGGCTGCCTGTAGGCGACGAAGCGGTTGTGCTTGGCCTGAAAGATCAGCCCGGTCTCTTTCAGCTCCGGGCTGGCCAGCGGCACGATGCGCCTGGCGATCTCGGAAGGGTGCGGCAGCGTCTCCGGATCCTCGCCGGGCACGGCCTGGGCCCGCATGGCGGTGCGGGTGGCGCCCGGGTCGGCGGCATTGACGCGCAGCGGCAGGCTTTGCGTCTCATCTGCCCAGGAGCGCATCATGGTCTCGACCGCCGCCTTCGATGCGGCGTAGGGCGCCCAGAAGGCGCGTGCCGAATGCGCTGCGTTGGACGAGAGGATGATGGCCCGGCCGGCATCCGAAAGCCTGAGCAGCGGGTCGACCGAGCGGATCAGCCGCCAGGTCGAGGTGACGTTGATGGTCATCACCTTCTCGAAGGTTTTTGCCTCGACATGGCCGATCGGCGAGATGACGCCGAGCACGCCGGCATTGGCGACGAGGATGTCGAGCTTGCCCCAGCGCTCATGGATCGCGCCGCCCAGCCGGTCGATGCCGGCCATGTCGGCGAGGTCGAGCGGCACCAGCGTCGCCTGGCCGCCGGCCGCCTTGATCTGGTCGTCGAGTTCTTCCAGTCCGCCGACGGTGCGCGCAACCGCGATGACATGCGCACCGGCGGCGGCCAATTCCCTGGCGATGAAATAGCCGATGCCGCGCGATGCGCCGGTGACGACCGCGACGCGGCCGGTAAGGTCGAGGGTCATGCGAGTATTTCCGTAAGGTCTGGCTTACGCCCCACTGTTCGCCAGCAGCGACAGTGTGCGCACATTGTCGTGGCCTTCGAAGTCGAGCAGGCGGGTCGGATACTGGCCGGTGAAGCAGGCGTCGCAGAACTGCGGTTGTTCATCGTTGCGGCTGGCCTCGCCGACGGCGCGATAGAGGCCGTTGATGGAGAGGAAGCCGAGCGAATCGACACGGATGAATTCGGCCATCTCTTCCACCGACATGCGCGAAGCCAAGAGCTTCGATTTCTCCGGCGTGTCGACGCCGTAGAAGCAGGAGGCGCTGGTCGGCGGTGAGGCGATGCGCATATGCACTTCCCGGGCGCCGGCATCGCGCACCATCTGCACGATCTTCTGGCTGGTGGTGCCGCGCACGATTGAATCGTCGACCAGCACGACGCGCTTGCCCTCGATCATGCGGCGGTTGGCGTTGTGCTTCAGCTTGACGCCCATGTGGCGGATCGAATCGCCCGGCTGGATGAAGGTGCGGCCGACATAGTGGTTGCGGATGATGCCGAGCTCGAACGGAATGCCGGCCGCCTGGCTGAAGCCGATCGCCGCGGGCGTGCCCGAATCCGGCACCGGCACGACAATGTCGGCCTCGACCGGATTTTCCTGTGCCAGCTCGGCGCCGATGCGCTTGCGCACCTCGTAGACATTGCGGCCTTCGACCGAAGAATCCGGCCGGGCGAAATAGACATACTCGAAGATGCAGAAGCGGGTCTTCTGCGGCTCGAACGGGAACAGGCTTTCAATGCCCTTGGAGGTGACGACGACCATCTCGCCGGGTTTCAGGTCGCGCACGAACCGCGCGCCGATGATGTCGAGCGCGCAGGTCTCGGAAGCGAGGATCCAGGCGCCGTCGAGGTCGCCCAGCACCAGCGGGCGGATGCCGAGCGGGTCGCGGCAGCCGATCATTTTCTTCGCCGTCATCGCCACCAGCGAGAAGGCGCCTTCGACCTGCCGGACGGCGTCGATGAAGCGTGAATTGAGGTCGCGTTCCTTGCTGGTCGCAACCAGATGCAGGAGCGTCTCGGTGTCGGAGGTCGAGGAGAAGATCGCGCCCTGCTTCTGCAGCGCGCGCTGCACCGTCATGGCGTTGGTGAGATTGCCATTGTGGGCGACGGCAAAGCCGCCATCGGCGAGTTCGGCGAAGAAGGGCTGGATGTTGCGCATGCCGGCGCCGCCTGTCGTGGCGTAGCGCGTATGGCCGATGGCGCGGTTGCCTTGCAGGCTGTCGATGACGCGCTGCTTGGTGAAAGTATCGCCGATCAGGCCGACATGGCGTTCGACATGGAACTGGTTGCCGTCATAGGAAACGATGCCGGCCGCTTCCTGGCCGCGATGCTGCAGCGCATGCAGACCGAGTGTGACGATGGCCGCTGCATCCTGTCGACCGAAAATGCCGAACACACCGCATTCGTCGTGGAAATGGTCGTCGGCCTCGGCGGAAAGCACGTCGTCTGCGTTTGCCATCTTAAGCTCCGCTAAAATCGCCATATAGTGCGGGTTCGCGCCGAAAGCAACGCGCGCCGTACAGTCGTTCACACCATCGTCTGTTCAGGTGCCCTTTCGGGGGTCAGTTTGCCGGTGCTGCCGGGGCTGCTGGCGCTGCCGGTGCTGGCTTGGCTGTGTTGTCCGCGGGGCCAGCGTCATTGTCGTCGGGGGCCGGCGCGTTTGCATCGTCACCCGTTGCCGGCACATCCGCCGCTGGAGCATCCGGAGCAGCCGGAGCCTCGCCACCCGCTTTCGGGCTGAGCTTCTTGAGGATTGCGTTTTCGGTGTCGGCGGGCAGCAGGTTCTCGATCTTGGCGCCGATCGATTCCAGCAATGGCCGTGATTTGGCGTCCGTCACCCAGGCCGGGGCCTTGGCGCCGGCCAGCCAGTTGAAGAACAAAAGCGCCACCGCGACCACCAGGATGCCGCGCGCGGCGCCGTAGAGGAAACCGAGCGTGCGGTCGAGCGCGCCGATGCGCGAATCGATGATCCAGTCGGCGAGCTTCATGGTGATGACGGAGACGACGATCAGCGCGACGACGAAGACCACGCCGGCGGAGGCCGCCATCGCGATCTTCTCATTCTCGACGTAGGGCTTCAGATAGGGCAGGACCGGCTTGTAGAAGAAGAAAGCCGCCGCCGCTGCCGCCGCCCACGAGACGACCGACAGAACCTCGCGCGAAAAGCCGCGAACCATGGCGAGCATCGCCGAGACCAGGGTGAAGCCGACCAGGATTCCGTCAAGCAGCGTAATCGGCATGTCTTTGGCCCCACTCCGATCTCTTTTTCACGGCTCGGCGAGCCGCGTCACTCTTCTTCGTCCACGCGGCTTCGACGTGAGCCGGCTATGCGTGCCACGAGGTCGGCAAGCTCGGTGGGCTGGAAAGCACCGGCCCCGATCCCTCCGGCAAGTTCCTCGCTGCCCAAGGGCAGAACCGCACTACCAAAACCCAGCTTTTCGGCTTCCTTGAGGCGCTGCTGCGCATGTGCAACCGGCCTCACAGCACCCGACAGGCTGATTTCGCCGAAATAGACGCAATCGGCGGGAAGGGCAAGACCAGTGAGCGAGGAAACCAGTGCGGCGGCGACCGCGAGATCGGCCGCCGGCTCGCTGATGCGGTAGCCGCCGGCGACGTTGAGATAGACATCGTGCTGGCCGAAGCGAACGCCGCAATGCGCCTCCAGCACTGCCAGCACCATCGACAGTCGCGCACCGTCCCAGCCGACCACTGCCCGGCGCGGCGTGCCGAGCGAGGATTGTGCCACCAGCGCCTGGATCTCGACCAAAACCGGCCTCGTGCCTTCCATGCCGGCGAAAACGGCGGCACCCGGCGATTTGGCATGCCGCTCTCCGAGGAACAGCTCCGACGGGTTGGAGACTTCGCGCAAACCCTTGTCCGACATTTCGAAGACGCCGATCTCGTCGGTCGGCCCGAAGCGGTTCTTCACCGTGCGCAGGATGCGGTAGTGATGGCCGCCTTCGCCTTCGAAATAGAGCACGCCGTCGACCATGTGCTCGACCACGCGCGGGCCGGCGATCTGGCCTTCCTTGGTGACATGGCCGACCAGCACGATCGCGGCACCCGTGGATTTCGCATAACGGATCATCGCCTGGGCGGCGGCGCGCACCTGGGTGACTGTGCCCGGCGCCGAATCGGCAAGGTCGGTCCACAGCGTCTGGATGGAATCGAGAATGACCAGATCCGGCCGCTTGCCGTCGGCGATGGTGGCGAGAATGTCCTCGACATTGGTCTCGGCCGCCAGTTCCACCGGCGTGCCGGCGACGCCGAGCCGCTGCGCCCTCAGCCTGATCTGCGCGACGGCTTCTTCACCCGAGACGTAGACGATGCGGTGGCCTCGGGACGCCAGCGCGGCGGCGGCCTGGGTGAGCAGCGTCGACTTGCCGATGCCGGGATCGCCGCCGACCAGAAGTGCCGAGCCGCGCACGAAGCCGCCGCCGGTGGCACGGTCGAGTTCGCCGATACCCGAGATGATTCGCGGCGCGTCCTCGATGTCGCCCGAAAGCGTGGTCAGCACCACCGCGCGGCCCTTGCGGGCGTTGCGCGTATTGGCAGGCCCCGAGCCGATGCCACCGGAGGTGCCTTCCTCGACCAGCGTGTTCCACTCCCCGCAGGCATCGCATTTGCCGGCCCAGCGCTGATGCACCGATCCGCAATTCTGGCAGATGAACTGGACGCGCGATTTGGCCATCAGGCGTGGTCTGCCGTCAGATACGCGCACAAAGGTGCTGGAAGGGTCGAGGCCTGTCTCAAAAGGTCACTCAAACCTCTCCGCAATATGATGCTCCTCAGCCAGATCGGAGAAGCGGGTGAATTCGCCGTGGAAGGCGAGCGTCACCGAGCCCGTCGGGCCGTGACGCTGCTTGGCGACGATGACCTCGGCCTTGCCCCGCATCTCGTTCATCTCGTTTTCCCACTTGACGTATTCCTCGGTGCCAAGCTTCGGCTCGCGGTTCTTGAGGTAGTACTCCTCGCGATAGACGAACATCACGACGTCGGCGTCCTGCTCGATCGAGCCGGATTCACGCAAGTCGGAGAGCTGTGGGCGTTTGTCTTCGCGGCTTTCGACCTGACGCGACAGCTGCGACAGCGCGATGATCGGCACGGCGAGTTCCTTGGCCAGCGCCTTCAGGCCCGTGGTGATCTCCGTGATTTCCTGCACGCGGTTCTGCGAGGCCCTGGCGGATGAACCCTGCATCAGCTGGATATAGTCGATGACGATCAGGTCGAGGCCGCGCTGGCGCTTCAGGCGACGCGCGCGGGCGGACAGCTGCGCAATGGAGATACCGCCGGTCTGGTCGATGAAAAGCGGGATCTTCTGCATGGTCTGCGAACAGGCGACCAGCTTTTCGAAGTCCATTTCGCTGATCTCGCCGCGGCGGATTTTTGAGGACGAGATTTCCGTCTGCTCGGAAATGATACGGGTCGCCAGCTGTTCGGACGACATTTCGAGCGAGAAGAAGCCGACCACGCCGCCATTGGCCGCCTTGAACGATCCGTCCGCCTGCTGCGCCGGCACGTAGGCCTCGGCGATGTTGAAGGCGATGTTGGTGGCGAGCGACGTCTTGCCCATGCCCGGGCGGCCGGCAAGCACGATCAGATCGGACGATTGCAGGCCGCCCATGCGGCGATCGAGATCGCGCATGCCGGTGGCAAGACCCGACAGATGCCCGTCGCGCATATAGGCGGCGTTGGCCATGTCGACAGCGGTCTTGACCGCGTCGGTGAAGCTCTCGAAGCCTCCATCATAGCGGCCGGTTTCGGCCAGTTCGAATAGGCGGCGTTCGGCGTCCTCGATCTGCTCGGAAGGCGACATGTCGACCGGCGCGTCATAGGCGATGTTGACCATGTCCTCGCCGACGGTGATCAGCGCGCGGCGCGTCGCAAGGTCGTAGATCGCACGGCCATAGTCGGTCGCATTGACGACGGTGACGGCTTCGACCGCCAGACGCACGATATATTGCGCCACCGTCATGTCGCCGACCTTCTCGTCGGCCGGCAGGAAGGTCTTCAAGGTGATCGGCGTCGCCACCTTGCCCATGCGGATGAGCTCGGCCGCGATCTCGAAAATCCTACGATGCAGGGGTTCGTAGAAATGGCCCGGCTTCAGGAAGTCGGAGACGCGGTAGAAGGCATCGTTGTTGACGAGGATGGCGCCGAGCAGCGCCTGCTCGGCCTCGATGTTGTTCGGAGCCTCACGATAGAGCGGTTGCTCCGCCACGCCGAATTTCCGCGCTGCCTCTGCCATGACATCCCCGATTTCAATCCCACCTTGCCGTAGCAGACCACGTTAAGGGCGGGTGAAGATTCGTAGTCCTTTCCTGCTTGTTCACAGCACAAAAAAATCGGTGGAAAGAATCCCGATTGACTCGAATCAGGTGACCGACCGTAGCGAATCCGCACCGGGAACAAAACAGGAAAATACACTTCCGCGAGGTCGGACGAGTCTAGTCGTGGAGGGTGCGAGGTTCGGTGAGTTGGCCGAGACGCGTCTCTATGAAACGCCGTTCGGCCGGCTGGCGGGCGAGTTCGAGAGCCCGCAGATAGGAGGCTCTTGCTGCCTCGGTCAGGCCAAGCCGCCGCTGCATATCGGCCCGCGCCGCATGTGCCAGATGGTAGCCGTCGAGGCTGCCTTGTGCCATCACGTCTTCGATCGCCGCCAGACCGGCTTGCGGCCCGTCGCGCATGCCAAGGGCGGCGGCGCGGTTCAGCGTCACCACCGGGGAGGGCGCGACGCGCCTCAGCACATCGTAAAGCGCAACGATCTGGGTCCAGTCGGTGTCGGCCGTACTCGCCGCTTCCGCGTGGATGGAGGCGATGGCTGCCTGGAGGATGTGGGGTCCAACCTGCCGTGAAGCGAGCGCCCGCCCAATGAGGCCGTTGGCTTGGCTGATCAGCCCGCCGTCCCACAGCGACCGGTCCTGATCCTCAAGCAGGACGAGGTCGCCATTGGCATCGACCCGCGTCGCGCGCCTTGCCTCATGCAGCAACATCAACGCCAGCAGCCCATGCGCTTCGGGCTTATCGAGCAAATCCACCACCAGCCGGCCGAGACGGATCGCCTCGGCGCACAGATCGGCCCGTGTCAGGCTTGGTCCCTGGGTTGCCGCGTAGCCCTCGTTGAAGATCAGGTAGATCACCTGCAGCGCGCTCTCGAGGCGCTCCGGCAACGCGCCGCGGTCGGGCACCTCGTAGGGAATGGCCTCGTCGCGGATCCTTGCCTTGGCCCGCACGATGCGCTGGGCAATGGTCGGCGCCGGTGTCAGATAGGCGCGGGCGATTTCTTCCGTGGTCAAGCCGCCCACCTCGCGCAGGGTCAGGGCGATGCGTGCGTCCGGCGCCAGCGCCGGATGGCAGCAGACAAAGATGAGCCGCAGTTCATCGTCCGCTATGTCTTCAGGCGTGATCGGTTCCGCTGTCTGTTCGCTCAAGGCCAACAGTTCCGGCAAGGCGCCGGCCAGCCGCGCTTCCCGGCGCCAGCGATCGATGATTCTGAAGCGGCCGGCCGAGACCAGCCAGGAATAGGGATTGGCCGGCAGGCCTTGGCGCGGCCACCGCTCGGCGGCGGCGGCGAAGGCCTCATGCAAGGCCTCCTCCGCCGCGTCGAACCCGCCGAGCAGGCGGATCAAGGTCGCCAGCACGCGCCGCCCCTCGGTACGATACACCGTCTCCAGGCGGTCAGGCGTGCCGGCGGCGCTCACAGCACCGGCCGGGGCTGGCTGAAGTCGACGACCGGCCGGACTTCGATGTGACCGATCGTGGCCAATGGATGTCCGCTTGCCACCCGCACCGCCTCGTTGAGGTCACGAGCCTCGATGACGATGATCCCGCCCAGCATTTCCTTGGTTTCCATGAACGGGCCGTCGACCGCCGACATCTTGCCGTCGCGGACCTGCAGGGTCATCGCTTCTTCAGGCAGCACCAGGGCCTCGGCGGTGACGAAATGGCCGCTGGCCTTGAGCACCTCGTCATATCCGGCGCACTCGGCAAGCGCCGCATTGGCCTGCGGACTTCCGCCAAAGAGTGTCTGGGGGTGGTAGTAGATGAGACAAGCATAGCGCATGGATGGTTCCCTGGTCTTGATTTGCGCGGTCAGGCGTCGAGGATCGGCGCGAAGCCGCCATGGACCCTTCGACCGTTGTCGTAGGGCATGATGTCGGCATACATGCGCGGATCGGCAATCACCTTCTTCCAGCCTTCGTCACGAACCTGTTTCGAAGGCCATTCCACCCAGGAATAGACGATGGCTTCCCCGTCCTCCGCTTTCACCGCTGTCCTGTAATCGGTGACCTCGCCGTCGGAGATGTCGTCGCCCCAGGCTTCGACGATGCGGGTGGCGCCGAATTCCTTGATCACGGCGGCATGCTTTGACGCCACGGCAAGGTAGGCCGCGTTGTTGGCGATGGGAACTGGCACAAGCGAGCCATCAATATACCCGGGCTTGCCGGAAGCGCCCACGTCAATGATCGATGCGAAGCCGCCTATCATCATGCGCTGGCCGTCGAACGGCATGGTTGCGAGGATCTTCGCCAAACGCGGATCGTTCATCATCGTGTAGTAGGCGGCGTCCGCCGCTGCCTTGTCGGGATATTCGTGCCACGAGAAGATGACGACCTCGTCCGGCGTTGCCTTCACGGCACGCTTGAAGTCGGTGGTCTTGCCGCCGGGCACGTCGTCACCCCAGGCTTCAACCATCCGGGTCGTGCCGAATTCCTTCAGCACCGATGCCGCCTCGGCGACATGCCTGCGATAGGCTTCCTTGCTGGCGGCGGGCACGGCGGCGACAAATCCTGCGATATAATTCATTGTCTTTCTCCTGTTGGCTGATGCTGCTTGACGCTTTGGCTTCCCGGAAGCTCCCGAGAACGCCAATGGTCGAACGGTCCAGCCCGGATTCGACATGGCTGCGGAATTTTTCATGGGTGGCGCTGAACGAATGCCCTGCGCTCTATTCGGACGTCAGCCTGTCGCCCCAGTCCAGCCGCCGGGCCAACTTGAAGTCCGCGCCGTCACGCTTGGTGAACAGGTGCTCCGTGGCCGTGCCGTCTTCCTGGCAAAGCTTGAGCAGGACCTTGCCCGAACCGGATTTCGGCGGTGCGATGACCCGCGCGGCATGGGACGCGGCCGGCTTGCGCGACGCGGCGACAAAGATAAACTTTTCGTCTTCCCACGGCACATCGGCATCCTTGGCCAGCCGGTGCAGGCGCGAGCGGGCGACGCGACGGGAAAAGTGGCACCAGTCGGGCGCGGTGAGCGGGCAGGGCGCCACATGCGGACAAGGCGCCAGCAGATGCGCCCCGGCGGCGATCAACTGCGCCCGCACCGCCAGAATGCGCTGCCAGCCCGCTGGCGTGCCCGGCTCGACGATCAGCAACGTGTCTGTCGTCAGCTGCCACAGCCGGTCGACCATTTTGGGCAGGGATGCCGGCACGATCTCGTCCAGCACATAGGCGCAGGTGACGAGCTCCGCCGGCTGAAGGTCGGCCAGGTCTATTGTGACGTCGCCAGCCCGCCAGACGGTCCGGGCTGCGATGGCATCGGCGGCGAGCGTCTCGCCGACCTTGCGCACCGGCGCACTCGCTTCCAACAAAACCGCCTGTTCGAGATCGGACCAGAGATCGTTGGTGGCCCAAAGCACTGTGCCAGGACCGGCGCCGACATCGAGCAAGGTTTTCGGCGCGAAATCAGGCCGGGCCGCGTTCAGCGCGTCGAGGCTGGCACGGACCGCGGCATAGGTCGCCGGCAGCCGCGTCGCCAGATAGGCCTTGACCGCCATGTCCTGCGCCATGTGCAGGCGGCCGTCGCGCAGTTCGGCGCGGTAGCGGTCCGACAGTGTTTTCGCCGCCTGCTTCAGCTCAGGCAGCGGGATTTTTTCCAGGATGCGATCGACGGCTTGTCGAAGAGGGGCCGGCAGTTCCACGCTATGCTCCTCGCGGTGCGAGCACGATGAGCGACGCCCCGGCTATGCAGAGTGCGGCACCGGCAAGATCCCAGCGGTCGGGCCGCACGCCTTCCACCAGCCATAGCCAGGCCAGCGAGGCAGCGATGTAGATGCCGCCATAAGCGGCATAGGCGCGGCCCGCCGCATTGGTGTCGACCAGCGCCAGAAGCCAGGCGAAGACAAGCAGCGAGACGAAGCCCGGCGCCAGCCACAATGGCGATTTCTCCAGCCGCCACCAGGCCCAAACCGAAAAACAGCCGGCGATCTCGGCGAGCGCCGCGGCGGCATAGAGGAGATAGGTCATAAAAAAGGCCTCGCGACGATCACGAGGCCTTTTTCGGGGCAGGGGCCGGGAATGGCAAGCGCCAATGGCGAACGGCGTGTCTACTCCGCCACCTTGCGGCGGCGGGCCGGCTTGGCTGGCTTCTCGACGGGAGCCGCTTCGCGGCGGCCCATGTCGCGCATTTCCAAGGCCTTCTCGCATTTGGCCATATAGTCGCGGGTCATCGGCAGCGTGTCGTTCTTCTTGGCGATCTGGAACTGGAAGATGACCAGATCCTGCCAGCGGAAGGCGGCTTCCGAAGCGGCCAGATAGAATTCCCACATACGGCAGAAGCGTTCGTCGTAGATGGCCTTGGCCTTGTCGCGATTGGCGGCGAAGCGCTGGCTCCAGTGCTTCAGCGTATCGGCATAGTGAAGCCGCAGGATCTCGACATCCGTGACCACGAGGCCTGATTTTTCGATCGCCGGCAGCACTTCCGACATGGCGGGTATGTAGCCGCCCGGGAAAATGTACTTGCGAACGAAGGCGCTGGTCGCCCACGGCACACCGGAGCGGCCGATCGTGTGCAGCAGCATGACACCATCGGGCTTCAGCAGTGTCGCCGCCTTGTCGAAGAAGGTGCGGTAGTGGTTGACGCCGACATGTTCGAACATACCGACCGAAACGATACGGTCGAAGCGTTCGTTGAGTTCGCGATAATCCTTCAACTCGAAATGGACGTGGCTTTCCAGGCCTTGCGCATGCGCCCGGTCGGTGGCCACGCCATGCTGTTCGGTCGACAGCGTCACGCCCTGTACGTCGACGTCGAACGCCTTGGCCAGATAGAGGCCGAGCCCGCCCCAGCCGGAGCCGATGTCGAGCACCGTCTGGCCGGCCTTCAGCCTGAGCTTGGCGGCGATATGGCGCTTCTTGGCTGCCTGCGCCTCGTCCAGCGTCATGTCTGGCTGTTCGAAATAGGCGCAGGAATACTGCATGTCCTCGTCGAGGAAGAGCCGGTAGAGATCGCCCGACAGATCGTAGTGACGCTGCACGTTGCGTCGCGAACGCGAGGCGGTGTTGATCTGCTGCAGGCGGCGGAAGGCGTGGCGCAGGCCTTCGATGGCTTTCGACCAGGTCGCGTCGATGCCGCCGCTGCCCATGTTCTGGAAGGCGATGCGCATCAGGCCGAGCACGCCGCCTTCGAGAATGTCGAGTTCGCCGTCCATGTAGGATTCAGGCACCGCCAGCATCGGATCGAAGGTGATGGCGCGTTCGGCACGCCGGGTCTTGATGTGCATGTGCACCGGCTCGCCGCTGCCGTCGCCGAAGATGACTGTCGAGCCTTTTGGCCCGGTTACCTTGAGATTGCCCGTACGCACCAGGCGGTCGAGAACGCGCTTCAGCAGAATGTTCATAACCAAATGTCCCCTCACGGTCAGACTGGCTGCCTTAATTCTGCAACAATATATGGGGGTTCGAAAAGTTCCTTTTGGCACAAAAATGCCCGGGCGAGAGGCCCGGGCATTGGTCCAGAACGGCTGGATGACGACAATGTGATCGGAGGGCTGCTCCCTCCCTTGTCGTATGTATCAGGCGTTGTCTTCGCCGCCGTCAAACTCGGCATTCGGATCGAAGAAGTTTTCCGGCCGTGCATTGTCGTTGATGTCGTCGCCATAGATGGCTTCGGCGGTGGTCAGCGTCTCGCCCTTGGCCTGGCGCTCGGCTTCGTCGGCCGTGCGGGCGATGTTGAGCGTGACGGTGACCTCGACTTCCGGATGCAGCGCGATCGCCACATTGGTGAGACCGATGGTCTTGATCGGCTGGTTGAGCAGGATCTGGTTGCGGTTGACCGAAAAACCTTCCGCCGTCAACAGTTCGGCGATGTCGCGCGTCGACACCGAACCGTAGAGCTGGCCGGTTTCACCGGCGGAGCGAACGGCGATGAAGCTCTTGCCGTCGAGCTTTTCGGCAACCTGGCTGGCTTCCGACTTGCGCTCGAGATTGCGGGCTTCGAGCTGAGCGCGCTGGCCCTCGAACTTCTTCTTGTTGGCTTCGTTGGCGCGCAGCGCCTTGCCCTGCGGCAGCAGGAAATTGCGGGCAAAGCCGTCCTTGACCTTAACTGTATCGCCCATCTGGCCGAGGCGGGAAACGCGTTCGAGAAGAATGACTTCCATGGTTTTGTTCCTTTTGGTTGGGCGCCGTCCATGAAGGCAGGCGCCGAATTCTCTGGAACAGGTCAGGAAGCTTGAGCGCCTTGAGCGCCGGTGTCGCTGTCCTGCCTGTCGCGGCAGTTAGAGGTTTTTGACCTCAACTCGGGATTTGATGGCTGAACCGGTCATGCCCGTCATGGCCGGTGAAAGGAACGGGCGGCGAACCGCCCGTTCGGGAGAATTAGCGGACCACGTAGGGCAGCAGGCCGAGGAAGCGGGCGCGCTTGATCGCCTTGGCGAGCTCACGCTGCTTCTTCTGGCTGACCGCGGTGATGCGCGACGGCACGATCTTGCCGCGCTCGGAAATGTAGCGCTGCAGCAGACGCACGTCCTTGTAGTCGATCTTGGGCGCGTTGGCGCCGGAGAACGGGCAGGTCTTGCGGCGACGATGGAACGGGCGCCGGGTCGGGATCTGGTTGATGTCGACCATTATTCTGCACCCCCTTCAAAGCCTTCGCGCGGACGGCGCGGACCACGATCGCCACCGGCGTCGCCGAACGAACGCGGCGGACGATCGCCACGGTCGCCGCGATCACGGTCGCCGAACGAACGCGGGCCACGATCACCACGGTCGCGGTCGCCGAAGCTGCCGCGCTCGGCGCGCTCTTCGCGCTTCTGCATCATGGCCGACGGACCTTCCTCATGCGCCTCGACCTTGATGGTCAGGAACCGCAGGACGTCCTCGGACAGACCCATCTGGCGCTCCATTTCGTTGAGCGCTGCCGGCGGGCAGTTGAGGTCCATGAGTGTGTAGTATGCCTTCCGGTTCTTGTTGACCCGGTAGGTGAGGGACTTCAGTCCCCAGTTCTCGACCCGGCCGACGGACCCGCCATTCGCGGAGATGACGCCCTTGTACTGTTCGACAAGCGCATCGACCTGCTGCTGCGAGAGGTCCTGCCGGGCAAGAAACACATGTTCGTAAAGAGCCATTATGTCTTCGTGCCTTTCTTCGTTTCTCTCCCGGTTCCCGGCGGCTAAAGCCTCTGCAACTTCTCTGACCCGCTTGTCCCGGTTAAAGGGGCGGGGAAGAAAGGAGCATGACGAGACGGTCGAGAGCGGAGACACGGGAGGCGGAAGCACTTCTGGCTTCACACGAAGGCTTAGATAAAACCTCCGGCCCTCCGTTCAGCCCCCAGCTGGGACCGGCAGATTGGCGGCGTCTATACAGCAATCCGCTGATAAGGCAAGGGCAGGCGGCGTTCTCGATGTCGCAGACCGCCGGAAAGTCAGACGGCGGCGCCGGAATGGCCTGGTGATTTCCGGCAACCGGCCCTTAACCACAATGTCAGGTTGTGCGGGGTTGGGCCCTCGCCGTCAACGGTCGATTCATCATGGAAGGCGCAAATCGCCCGGGCGATCCGCGCAGGTCAAGCGGTAAGCATTTTCGGGGGTAAGGATGCTTCTCAACAGATTCTGGCGCTCGAAGAGCGGCAATTTCGCGCTGCTGATGGGGCTCGGCCTGCCGGCCATCCTGTCGGCCGTGGCGTTCGCGATTGACGTGTCCACCGTCATGCGAGCCAAGAGCAACCTGCAGAATGTGCTCGACGCCGCAAATCTTGCCTCCTCGCATCTCGGCGACCTCGACATTACACGCACGGATGCCTTCGATCGCTATTTTCAGGCCAACATCGCCGGGCATGGCGAACTCGCCAACGCGCAGGCGACGCTGACCGTCGACAGGGGCGTCAACTTCATCAAGACCAAGGCGGTAGCGTCGGCCGACGTCAATTTGAACTTCGGCTTCTTGTTCGGCCGCAACAGACGCATCGTCGTCGACGCCTCGGCGGTCGAATCGAACAATCAGCTCGAAGTCGTGCTGGTACTGGACAATACCGGCTCGATGGCCGGTGCCCGCATGACGGCGTTGAGGACGGCAACGAAGTCCTTGCTGGACACACTCGAGGCGACGAAATCGCCGACGCGCCAGATTCGCGCCTCCCTCGTTCCGTTCGTCACGGCCGTCAACGTCGATGGCGATGAATTCGACCCGTCCTGGATCGACATGGACGGCAAGTCTTCCACCAACGGCGTCAACTTCCCCGTCATCGACGGCAAGCGTCCCAATCATATGGCGCTTTTCAAGCAGCTCAAGGACACCGGATGGACCGAGGCCGGATGGCACGGCACCGGATGGAAAGGCTGTGTCGAGGCGCGGCCGGGCGCTTACAACATTTCCGATACCCCACCCGACCCGGACAAGCCCGACACGCTGTTCGTTCCGTATTTCGCACCGGACGATCCGGAAGATGCCCAAAAGCCGTCTAGCTCCTATGGCAATGCGGCCAAATACTACAACAATTCCTATCTCGACGACGTCAGCGACAAGACCAAGACCGCCAAGCTGAAAGGCAACCGTCTCGGTATCGATCTCAGCAGTCTGACCGACCCTGTGCCCCCTGCCGACAAGGATGCCAAGGAAAAGGTGGCCAAATATGTTGCGCCGACCAAGGAGCTTATCACCGAGACGGGTTCCGCCATCACCGTCGGCCCGAACCGCGCTTGCCCGACACCTGTCGTCCCCCTGACCGACGATTTCGACAAGCTGCGCAAGGCAGCAAGCGAGATGACCGAGTGGAACGGCTCGGGCACCAATGTCTCCGAAGGTCTGTCGTGGGGCATGCGGGTGCTGTCGCCCGCCGCTCCCTACACCGATGGAGCGCCATGGAAGACGCCCGGCGTCAGCAAGATCGTGCTGTTGCTCACCGACGGCGAGAACGTCGTCTATGGCGCCAGCGAACAGCCGACGAAATCCGACTACACATCCTATGGCTATCTGGCGGGTGGCCGTTTCGGATCGGACGACCAGACCGCCGCAGCGCGCAATGTCGACGGCTGGACCAAAAGCGTTTGCACGCAATTGAAGAACCAGGGCGTGCAGATCTACACCATGGTGCTGCAATCCGACACCGCCGCCAACCGCGCGCTTTACAGCGCGTGCGCCTCGGACCCGAGCGGCTACTATGCCGTCAACGATCCGGCCAAGCTGCCTGACGTTTTCCAGCAGATCGCCAACAAGTTCTCAAGGCTGCAACTGACCAACTAGCAGCCGCGCGCGCGGCACCTCTAAGGGGTCAACCCTCAACTCATGTGGGCGACAACCTTGTCCACCGTCTCGGGGAAGAAGTCGGGCGCCGCGTGGCGCTTGCCGAACATCATGTCGTACTGGATGAGCCGGAAATCGCGGATCGCCGGGTCGATCTCCTTCTGGCGCGACCAGTCGGGCTTGGCCTCGCCGGACGGCGTCAGCAGCAGGTTGCGGTCGACGACGCGGTAGCGTTCCCGCATCTCGCCCAGGAAGCCCGTATAGTAAGGATGGGTGATGCCGGCGGCAGTCAGGATATGATAGGGCAGGAATGCCGGGCTCACCGTGCCGAGGTCCGCGACCGGACCGGAACGGTTCGACCAGATGATCAGTGGCGTTGCGTGATGGTCAAGGGCGGCTTGCGGTGTCGGCTCCTTGCGTGGCGCGACATTGTCCTTCAGGAAGCCGGTCTCGACATAGACCGGCCCAAGCGGGGGCAGATGGTCGCCGAAGAAGGCGATAATCGTCGGCCGTTCCCGCTTCTTGGCCCATTCGATCAGCCGCTCAAGGCCGCGATCCGCGTCGGCTGAACCCTCCGCATAGCTCAACAGCGAGTCGCGCGCCCATTGGCTGATCGGCGCCTGCACCGCGTGGGTCGGGTTGTAATAGCGGTTCGGTTCATAGGGGCCATGGTTCTGCAGGCTGACCGCGAAGAAGAACACCGGGTCGTCGCTGGCGTCGGCTTCGCGGATGATCTCGTCGGTCATCGCCGCGTCGGATGCCAGCGGTCCGCGCTTTTCCATCGGCGGCAGCGTCTCTTCCGACTTGAAATCGTTGAAGCCGAAATCGGCGTAGACTGCGCCACGGTTCCAGAACCAGTTGGTGCCGGGATGGATGGCACGCGCCCTGTAGCCCTCGCTCTTCAGGAAGGTGGCCATCGAAGGCGTCGGCGTGCGCACATATTGCTGGTAGGGGATGCTGCCAGCCGGCAGGAAAGCGTTGGAAAAGCCGGTCAGCGCCTCGAATTCGATGTTGGCGGTCATGCCGCCGAATTCAGGCGAGAACATCGAACCGGAACGCAATGCCCGCACGGTGGGAATCGGATCCGGCGTGATGGTGACGCCGGGCAGCCTGGTCGGATCCCAGAAGGATTCGCTCATGACGATAATGATGTCGGGCTTTTCCTCGGGCACAGAAGCCGTCATCTGCGGCCGGTCGATCGCCGCGATCGCCTTGTCCGTGTAGCCCGGCGGCGCCGAGACATGCGCCATTGGCACGTTGAGCGCGAAGGCGAGCGCAAAGCCGTTGGAAGCGTAGTTTTCCTTCTGGTCCCACATGATCGGGATGATCTGCAGCCGGTCCCGGGTCCAGGAGAAGGTGGCATAGTCCATGATCGAGACGAAGAAGGCGAGCAGCGGCACCGCCAGCGTCAGCCGCGCAAGGCGGCCCTTGTGGCTGAGTGCGGGAACCTTGCGGCGCCACAGCCGCCAGCCATAGACGAGCAGCGACAGGCCGGCGATGATGCCGACGACCATGGCGAGCGCGGTCATCGGCCGCTCACGCACCAGAAGCGGCAGCAGCGCAAAGATCTGGCGAGCGTAGAGAAAGTCAGTCGGGTAGAGCGGATCGCCGAGATAATGCGATTTCTGATGGCCGACAAAGGCCAGCGCCAGCGTCAAGGGCGCGACGATCATCAGGCTCTGATGGCTGCGTCCCAGCAAGGCGTCGAGACCGATGAGGATCAGCGCGAACACGACGATGGTCGTCCAGCCCGGCTTGAGCGGCTGCAGGAAGAAAGAGATCGTGCCGGCAACGTCACCGCGCACGATCAATTCGATGGCAAACACCAGGATGGCAGAGATTACGAGGCTGATCAGCCCGTAACGGACGACCGGCCATCTCCGGCCCGGCAGATAGCCGGTGGACGGATCGTCTTCCAGGAATTGAGGCACGGCTTTACCCGCGCGTTTCGAACTCTTTGCCACTTTAACTTCCCACCCGGCGACAACCCAAGTCACGCGATTGTCATATAATTGTCACGCAAAGCTAGCGCCTGTGGTGGAAATAAGAAGAGCCAGCAAACGAATCGTGAGCGGTTTTCATCAGGAGTGATCGCCAAAAAGTCTTTTGGAACAGGCACTCGGCGCACGGTTCGGAGCTGGGGCCGGGTTGAACCGGGCTTGACTTGGCGGCCCGCCTTGCGCCACAGGCAGGGAAAATTCGTGTTATCAGGCAAGTAAAACCAGTCTTCGGGAGCCCTCGCATGGCCGTCGCATTCACCTTTCCGGGACAAGGCAGCCAGGCTGTCGGCATGGGCAAGGACCTCGCCGATGCCTTTCCCGAGGCGCGCAGGGTCTTCCAGGAAGTCGACGACGCGCTCGGCGAGAACCTGTCGAAGCTGATCTGGGAAGGTCCGGAGGAGACCTTGACGCTGACGGCCAACGCGCAGCCGGCGCTGATGGCGGTTTCGCTGGCGGCGATCAGGGCGCTGGAAGCGGGCGGTTTCTCGCTGAAGGGCAAGGTCGCCTATGTCGCCGGCCATTCGCTGGGCGAATATTCGGCCCTTGCCGCGGCCGGCTTCGTTTCCGTCGCCGATGCTGCTCGGCTGCTGCGCATTCGCGGCAACGCCATGCAGGCGGCGGTGCCGGCCGGCGAGGGCGCCATGGCGGCGATCATCGGACTGGAGCAGCCAGATGTCGAAGCCGCTTGCACCGAGGCCGCTCAAGGGGCCGGCAAGGTCTGCCAGATCGCCAACGACAATGGCGGCGGCCAACTGGTCATTTCCGGCGCCAAGGCCGCGGTCGAGCTGGCCGCCAAATTGTGCACCGAAAAGGGCGCCAAGCGGGCGCTGATGCTGCAGGTCTCGGCACCCTTCCATTCGGCGCTGATGGCGCCGGCTGCCAATGTCATGCGCGAGGCGCTCGCCGGTGTAACGAAGCATGCGCCGGCGGTGCCGGTGGTGTCCAACGTCACGGTGACCCCGACCAGCGATCCCGACGAGATCGCCCGGCGCCTGGTCGAGCAGATCACCGGCCGCGTGCGCTGGCGCGAAACGGTCGAATGGTTCGGCGCCAACGGCGTCACCACGCTTTACGAGATCGGCGCCGGCAAGGTGCTGTCGGGCCTGGCACGGCGGATCAACCGTGACATTGCCACGTCAGCCATCGGCACGCCGGCCGATGTCGAGGCCGCGCTGGCCGCATTCGCATAATCCACTGGCGATTTGACCCTACCCGTGTGAAGGGTGTTCTCTCAGATCAGGAGACGAAAATGTTCGAACTGACCGGCCGCAAGGCGCTCGTCACTGGCGCATCGGGAGGCATCGGCGAGGCGATTGCCCGCGTGCTGCATGCGCAAGGCGCCATTGTCGGCCTGCACGGCACCCGCATCGAGAAACTGGAGGCCTTGGCAGGCGAACTCGGCGATCGGGTCAAGCTGTTCCCGGCCAATCTGTCGAACCGCGACGAGGTTAAGGCGCTCGGCCAGAAGGCGGAGGCTGATCTCGAAGGCGTCGACATTCTGGTCAACAATGCCGGCATCACCAAGGACGGCCTGTTCGTACGCATGTCGGACGCCGATTGGGACTCAGTGCTCGAGGTCAATTTGACCGCCGTTTTCCGGCTGACCCGTGAACTCACCCATCCGATGATGCGCCGCCGCCATGGCCGCATCATCAACATCACCTCCGTGGTCGGCGTGACCGGCAATCCCGGCCAGACCAATTACTGCGCCTCCAAGGCCGGCATGATCGGCTTCTCCAAATCGCTGGCGCAGGAGATCGCCACACGCAACATCACCGTCAACTGCGTCGCTCCGGGCTTCATCGAATCGGCGATGACCGACAAGCTCAACGACAAGCAGAAAGAGGCGATCATGGCGGCGATTCCGACGCGCCGCATGGGCACGAGCGCCGAGGTGGCGTCCGCCGTCGCCTACCTCGCCTCCAACGAAGCCGCCTACGTCACCGGCCAGACCATCCATGTCAACGGCGGCATGGCCATGATTTGACGGATGTCGCGGGGCTGTGAAAAGAGACCATTTCGCCTTGGACCTCAGCCATTTTTCGTGTAATGCGGCCCGCAACCCGGCGGTTCGGGCAAAAACCGGTCTGTAGCCGTTGCGTTTCTGGCAGGACCATCTTTCAGCTTGATTAGCGGCATTCTGCCCGCTAACGAAGACAGACAAACAAAAGACGAGGATGCCCCAAATGAGTGACACCGCAGAGCGCGTCAAGAAGATCGTCATCGAGCACCTGGGCGTCGATGCCGACAAAGTGACGGAGCAGGCGAGCTTCATCGATGATCTGGGCGCTGACAGCCTCGACACGGTCGAACTCGTCATGGCGTTCGAAGAAGAGTTCGGCGTGGAAATTCCCGACGACGCGGCCGAGACCATCCTGACCGTCGGCGATGCGGTGAAGTACATCGACAAGGCTTCGGCCTGACGCTTTCCGCAGTCATCACTGGGGAGGACCTGCGATGAGGCGTGTCGTCGTCACGGGCCTTGGGTTGTTGTCGCCATTCGGCATGGGCTTCGAGCACAGCTGGAAGGAACTTCTGACCGGCCGCAGCGCGGCCAAGCGCATCACCGAGTTCGAGGTGGAGGATCTTGCCTGCAAGATCGCCCACGTCGTTCCGCGTGGTGACGGCAGCAATGCCACCTTCAATCCCGAGGCCGTGCTCGAGCCGAAGGAATTGCGCAAGATCGGCGACTTCATCCTGTACGGGATTGCCGCCGCCGACGAAGCGCTGAAGGATTCCGGCTGGGAACCCAAGACCCACGAGGAGCAATGCGCCACCGGCGTGCTCATCGGTTCCGGCATTGGCGGCATCGAGGGCATCGCCGAGAACGCGATGATCCTCAAGGAACGCGGTCCACGCCGCATCAGCCCCTTCTTCATCCCGGGCCAGATCATCAATCTCGTCTCCGGCCAGGTTTCGATCCGGCACGGGCTGAAAGGTCCGAACCATGCCGTCGTCACTGCCTGCTCGACCGGCGCGCACGCCATTGGCGATGCGGCCCGGCTGATCATGTGGGGCGATGCCGACGTCATGGTCGCCGGTGGCGCCGAGGCGCCGGTGGCAAGACTGTCGATCGCCGGCTTCGCCGCCTGCCGCGCTCTGTCGACCGAGCGCAATGACACGCCGCAGACGGCGTCGCGTCCCTATGATCGCGACCGCGACGGCTTCGTCATGGGCGAGGGCGCCGGTGTCGTGGTGCTGGAAGAACTCGAGCACGCCAAGGCGCGCGGCGCCAGGATCTATGCCGAGGTGACCGGCTACGGCCTCACCGGCGATGCCTATCACATCACCGCACCGGCTGAAGACGGCGATGGCGCTTTCCGTTGCATGACCGCGGCGTTGAACCGGGCCAGGCTTACGCCCGCCGATGTCGACTACATCAATGCGCATGGCACCTCGACCATGGCCGACACGATCGAACTCGGCGCTGTCGAGCGGCTTGTCGGCAATGCCGCGTCGAAGATTTCGATGTCGTCGACCAAGTCGTCGATCGGCCATCTCTTGGGCGCGGCGGGTGCCGCCGAAGCGATCTTTTCGATCCTTGCGATCAGAGACAATATCGCGCCGGCGACCATCAACCTCGACAATCCAGAGCGCGAGACCGCGATCGACCTGGTGCCGAACAAGCCTCGCTCCCGCCAGATCGACGTGGCGCTCTCCAATTCTTTCGGCTTCGGCGGCACAAACGCATCGCTTGTGTTCCAGCGCTACAATGGCTGATCGCCCGGTTGCCGGGCGATGCTTCGGCATGTCGTCAATTTTGCCATATTCGCCTCTACTCTGCCGCAGGGGATTCGTTGAGAGATCAAACGGTAGGGCGAGATGAACACAAATCCGGCGGGCAACGGAGAATTGGGGCAACGGCCGGCGAACAATGGCGGGCCGATCGTGCCGAAGACGGCCAGCGAGGCCTTGCGGCCAGAAGCCGGAACGCCGCCGCCGAAGCGCTCGCGCGCTTCGCGCAGCCAGGTCGTCGTGTTCATGAACTTCGTCATCTCCCTGGTGATGCTGATGGTTCTGGCCGCGGGCGCGGCACTTTACTTCGGCAAGCAGGAATTCACCGAACCCGGTCCCTCGGCCAATGGCGACACCTTCCTGGTCAAGCCGAACACCGGCGTCCAGGACATCGCCGACCAGCTTGAGCGCCGTGGACTGATCAGCGACGCCCGCGTCTTCCGCCTTGGCGTGCGTGCTTTCGGCAACGATTCCGCGCTCAAGGCCGGCGAATACGAGATCAAGCCCCGGGCGTCCATGCGCGACATCATGGAGCTTTTGAAAAGCGGCAAGTCGGTGATGTATTCACTGACCATTCCGGAAGGGCTGACGGTTGAGCAGGCCCTGCAGCGTATCGCCGATGAGCCCGCCTTGAGCGGCGACATGCCGGCGACAACGCCGCCGGAGGGCAGCCTTGCCACCGACACGCTGCGCTTCACGCGCGGTGCGACGCGCCAGCAGATGGTCGACAAGCTGGTGGCCGACCAGAAGAAACTGGTCGACGAGGTCTGGCAGCGGCGTGCGCCAGATCTCCCGCTGGCCAATATCGAAGACTTCGTCACCCTGGCCTCGATCGTCGAGAAGGAAACCGGCAAGGGTGACGAGCGTTCGCGCGTCGCCGCCGTCTTCCTCAACCGCTTGGCCAAGGGCATGCGCCTGCAATCCGATCCGACGATCATCTATGGTCTATTTGGCGGCAAGGGAAAGCCCGCGGACCGCCCGATCTACCAGTCGGACATCCAGAAGCAGACGCCTTACAATACCTATGTGATCAGCGGGCTGCCGCCGACGCCTATCGCCAATCCGGGCCGTGCAGCGCTTGAGGCCGTGGCCAATCCGTCGAAGACCGACGATCTCTATTTCGTCGCCGACGGCACCGGCGGTCACGTCTTTGCCGCGACGCTCGACGAGCACAATGAGAACGTCGCCCGTTATCGTGCGTTGCAGAAGAAGCAGGCCGATGACGCGGCCAAGGCCGCCGCTGCCACTGGTACAAACGGCAATGCCGACAAGCCGGCTACCGACAAGCCTGCCACCGACAAGCCTGCCGACGGCAGCGCCGGCGGCAACAATGGCGACGCCGGCGGCGATGCGGGCGATGCCCAGTAGGTGAAGAAAGGCGTTGCCCGGAAGGCGACGGCCTGACATTTGAAGGAACGCCATGCGTCCGATTTCGACGCACCGACGGCGTGGTTATTTTCAAGCAGCACTTGCCCTGTCCGGAAACTGGTTTCGGGGTGATGCACCAGGGATATGCGGGCGACATGAATTTGCAGAGCATGACCGGATTTGCGCGTGCCGTCGCCGAGCATGACGGCACCTCGATCGCCTGGGAGGTCAAGTCCGTCAACGGCAAGAGCGTCGAGGTGCGGCTGCGGCTGCCGCAAGGTTTCGAGCGTCTGGAGCCGGCGGTCAGGCAGACGCTGCAGAAGCGTTTCGCCCGCGGCAATTTCCAGGCGACGCTGACCATTGGCCGCGCCGCCGGCGCGCAGGCGCAACCCGTCGTCAACGAGGCGTTTCTGAAGGACGTTGCGGGTCTCGCCAAACGGCTGCAGGAACAGTTCGGCGTTGCTCCCGCGACGGCTGACGGGTTGCTGTCGCTGCGGGGCGTGCTCGACATTCCCGAAACCGTGGAAACCGAAGAGGCGCGCGCCACGCTCGACACCGCCATCATGGCTGCGCTCGACGTGGCGCTGAAAGGGCTGGAGCTGGCGCGGCAAAGCGAGGGGGCGGCGCTGGCTTTGCTGCTGTCCGGCCACATCGACGCCATCGAGGCATTGACGCTGCGCGCGGAGGCGGATCCGTCCCGCGAGACAGCGGCGATCCGTGAACGCATCGCCGAGCAGGTCAGGCTGCTGATGGACGCGTCCGCCAATCTGGATGCCAGCCGGCTGCACATGGAGGCGGCATTCCTCGCCACCAAGGCTGATATTCGCGAAGAGATCGATCGGCTGAAGACGCATGTCGCATCTGGCCGGGCGCTACTCGGGGGCGGCGGCGCCGTTGGCCGGAAGCTCGATTTTCTGGCACAGGAATTTAACCGCGAATCGAATACGCTGTGTTCGAAGTCGAACGCCGCAGCCGTCACCGCGATCGGGCTGGAGCTGAAGGCGGTGGTCGACCAGTTTCGTGAACAGGTCCAGAATCTGGAGTAGCCGATGGTCGCCAAGGAACCGATGGTTCCCAGGGATTTAGGATCCCGCATCCGCCGCCGGGGGCTGATGCTCGTCCTGTCGTCGCCATCCGGTGCCGGCAAGTCGACGATCGCGCGCAACCTCCTGGAAAGCGATTCCAGCCTCGAATTGTCGGTCTCGGTCACCACCAGACCGCGCCGCGGCTCGGAGATCGAGGGTGTCCATTATCATTTCCGCACCATGCGCGAGTTCGAACGGTTGCGCGATTCCGACGCGCTGCTCGAGTGGGCGGAGGTGCACGGCAATTGCTATGCGACACCGCGCGAACCCGCGGAACTGGCGCTGGCGCAAGGCCGCGACATGCTGTTCGACATCGACTGGCAGGGCGCTCAGCAGTTGAAGGAGAAGATGCGCGCCGACATCGTCTCGATCTTCATCCTGCCGCCGTCGATGAAGGAATTGAAGGCCCGCCTCAAGCGCCGCGCCGAGGACCAGGAAGCGGTGATCGAGACGCGGCTGAAGAATGCCCGCAACGAGATCGAGCACTGGAAGGAATACGATTTCGTCATCGTCAACGACGATCTCGACCGCGCCTTCGCCGAGGTGCGCGGCATCGTCGTAGCCGAACGATTGCGGCGCGACCGCCGGCCGGGTCTCTTCGATTTCGTCTCGGGGTTGCTGGACGAGAAAACCGTCTGATTGGCGTCAGGGCGCCATGCCGTCGACCAGGATCAGATGGCGGCTGAGCGCCGCGTCGCGCACATCCAGCGCCGCGGCATATTCGGCGGATGCGTACCAGCGCCGTGCCTGCTCAATGTCAGGAAATTCGACGACGATCAGCGGTGTGGGATGCCACTCGCCTTCCAGCGTTTCCACCTGGCCGCCGCGTACGAGATAGCGTCCACCATGCTGGGCGATGGAAGCCGCGGCGCGCGAGCGGTACGTCTGCAATGCCTCGTGGTCGCGGATGGTGACGTCGGAAATGATATAGGCAGGCATTTTGGTTTTCTCCGGCATGCTCGCCGAACTATCTATTCCTGCGTCGCCACAATTCCAGGCCGGCGCTAAACAGAATTGGTCAGCCTGACGAATTCCTCGACGCTGAGCGTTTCGGCGCGGCGGGTCGGGTCGATGCCCGCGCGCTCGAGCAGGGCCTCGCCGCCGAGGCTTTTCACACTCTGCCGCAGCATCTTCCGGCGTTGGCCGAAGGCGGCTTCGGTGACGCGGCCGAGTTTCTTTACGTCGGCGGGCAGGGGCGTCGCGCGCGGCTCCAGATGTACCACCGAAGAGGTGACCTTTGGCGGCGGCGTGAAGGCCTGGGGAGGCACGTCGAAGGCGATCCTGGCCTTCGTGCGCCAGCCGGCCAGCACCCCAAGTCGTCCATAGGCGTCGCTGCCGGGCTCGGCGACGATGCGCTGGGCAACCTCACGCTGGAACATCAGCGTCATCGATGCGTAGAAGGGCGGCCAGTCCACGACCGTCAGCCACCGGACGAGCAGTTCCGTGCCGATGTTGTAAGGCAGATTGGCCACGATCCGCACCGGACCGCTGGCTCCGCCGACCGCGGAGGCGAGGGCGGCGAAGTCGGTTTTCAGCGCGTCGCCGGAAACCACCTCCAGCCGACCGGGATAGTGAGCGGAGACTTCGGCCAATGCCGCCAGGCAGCGCTCGTCGCGCTCGATGGCGACGACCCGGGGGGCGCCGTTGGAAAGCAGTGCTCTTGTCAGGCCGCCAGGTCCCGGCCCAACCTCGATCACCACGGTGTTTGTCAGGTCGCCCGCGCTGCGTGCGATCTTGCCAGTCAAATTGAGGTCGAGCAGGAAATTCTGGCCGAGCGCCTTTTTCGCTTGCAGCCCATGGCGCTCGATGACATCGCGCAATGGCGGCAGCCCGTCGATGCTCATGCGGCCGCGGCCTTTTTGTCGGTGTCGGCGAGCGTTCTGGCGAGCTTCAATGCGGCGATCAGGCTATCGGGCCGTGCAATGCCCTCGCCGGCGATATCGAAGGCGGTGCCATGGTCTGGTGACGTGCGGATGAAGGGCAGGCCGAGCGTGACGTTGACCGCATCGTCGAAGGCGAGCGTCTTGGCCGGGATCAACGCCTGGTCGTGATACATGCAAAGTGCCGCATCGTAGCCTGCCCGTGCCCGCGCATGGAACAGCGTGTCGGCCGCCAAGGGGCCGAAAGCATCGATGCCCTCGGCGCGCAGAATGTCGACCGCCGGCCGCACGATATGCTCGTCCTCCAGGCCCATCGAACCGCCTTCGCCGGCATGCGGATTGAGGCCGGCAATGGCCAGCCTCGGCCTGGCGATGCCGAAGCGGCCGGCGAGATCGGCCGCGGTGATGCGCGCGGTCGCGACGATCAGTTCTGTGGTCAGGGCCTTCGGCACCTCGGCCAGGGCGATGTGGATGGTGACGGGAACCGTGCGCAGGTCGGGGCCTGCCAGCATCATGACGGGCATAGCCTCGACACCGCTGTGCCGGGCCGCCAGATGCGCCATATATTCGGTGTGGCCGGGAAAGCGGAAACCGGCATCATAGAGCGGCTTCTTGGCGATCGGACAGGTGACCACGGCAGCGGCGTCGCCGGCAAGGCAGGCGGCGACAGCGCGGTCGATCGCCTCGACGGTTCCGGCCGCGTTGGCCTGATCCGGCCGGCCGGGGCTGTCGATGAACCGGGCTGCCAGTGGAACGATCGGTAAGGTGCGGGCGAAAACCCGCGCCGCCTGCGCCGGTGTCGTTTCGACGATCGGCACCGACACGCCAAGCCGGCTTGCCCGCGAGGCGATCAGCGCCGGATCGGCCAAAAGATAAAAGGCGGGCAAAGCGACTGCCTCGCGCGCCAGGAAGGCGGCGATGGCGATTTCGGGGCCGATGCCGGACGGATCGCCGACACTCAGCGCCAGCGCGGTCATCGCGCTCTTCACGTCAGCGCTTGACGATGCGGGCTTTCGCCTTCAGCTCGTCGACATATTTCTTGCTCAGATCGTCGGCGGCCTTGTCGTTGGAGCCTTCGCTCTGGAACACCATCTGGGCCGTCTTGTCGTCGGACACTTCGCGCGACGAGCAGATGCCGATGAACTCGACGCCGCGCTCGGTCTCGCGGGTGACGGTGGCACCACCGACCTTGGTGGCCTTGATCTGCTCGGCCCAGTCCGGCGGCAGCTGCGGCGCCAGCACGCGGCCCAGGTCGCGAACGGTGACGTCGATCAGGCCCTTGGCGAATTCGCGCGTCGTGTTGCAGCCGTTGAAGCGGGCGCGCATGGCATCGGCCTCACGCTTGCGTTTGGCCAGCGTCGCGCTGCGTTCAGATGCCGGGACGACGAAGATGACCTGCTGCAGCATATACTCGGTGGCGCTCGGTTTGGCGCCGCCCTTGTCGAGCATGCGCCTGACCGCATCCTGCTCGGTCACGCTGCCGCCTTCACCGGAACGGTAGCGCGCACTCAAAGCCTGGTTCCAGGCCATCTGGGCACGGATGAATTCCTTGAAATGATCCTTGCCGACGCCGGATTTTTCCATCACGCCATCGAGCTGGCCGAGCTGCATCTTGTTGTTAGTGGCAAAGCGCTGGTAGGCCGCCTCGACCTGGGCGTCGCTTATGCGTATGCCAAGCCGCCTGGCTTCGGCAAGGCGCAGCGTCTGGTCAATCATTTCCTGGGCGGCATCGCCCTTCTTGCGCTGCAGCTTCAAGAAGGCGGCGCGATGGGCGATATCGCCTGTCGTGATTGGTACGTCGTTGACGACGTATTTGATCTCGCTGGCGAAAGCCGGCGGCGTCATGACGGTCATCGACACGGATGTCGCCGCCACAAGCAGCGCGAACCCTGCTGAAAAGAGGTATTTCCTCATCATTAGCATCCCAATTCTATCCCGGTTCCGCCCAATTTCGTCCTCTGCCGGGTGTGCGAATCCGTGCCAGCCCTATGCGGCGAAACGATGTCTCGCCGGCTACTGGATGGTGTCGACTGCGCTGGTCGACGAGCCGAAGTCGCCGAGGGTGCGGAACGACAGGTTGAAGCCGATGCTCTGCGTCACTTGCCTGGTGTTCAGGTCACGCGACTGCGAGTACGTCATCAGATAGGTGAAGCAGGAATCGTTGTAGGCGAAGCCGACCCCATCCTTGACCAGCAGGCTTTGCTGCAAATCATAGGTTCCCGTCCCGAACACGCGCCAGTTTTCGGCAAGATGCGTGGACGCACCGAGCGTCACCTCATGCCGGTCGGTCGTGAAACCGTAGAGCGGCTGGGCCTGGATGAAAGCGTATTTGGCGCTGAGCGACACCGGCAGGCCTGAATAGGCTGCCTTCACCTCGACGCGGCGAACCTCGAACGTCTGTTCGTCGAAGCGGCCGCTGACGGAAGCCGCGAACCCATTCGGGCTGTTGATGCCAAACAGGCCGACATAGTCGGACTTGGTTGTCTGAAGGCCGGAATTGGCACCGACATTGACCAGGTCCGGAGCGGCAAACGAGTTCTCGCCGCCGATCTGATAGGACTGGCCGAAAATGGCATTGGTGCCCCAGCCGTTGATGTAGGAGCCGGAATAGCGGAAGCCGACATTGGCGCGCGAGCCGCCTTCGATGCGATCATAACCGGAGAATTTGTCACGTTCGAACAGGGTGGTCGCGTCGAACACCATGCTCTGGGCGTCTTCATTCGGAATGGCGAGACCGCCGACATATTGTTCGTTCGGACGCAGGAACAACTGCGCCATCGGCTCGATGACATGGCTGGAGCCGCTGGCCATCGAAAACAGCAGCGGCCAACGCATCTCTAGACCGGCGGTTGCCATGTAACGGGCGAACGACGAGCGCATATCGTCGCTGGCGTTTATAAGAGGGTTGGCCGCCATCTGGTTGACGGCGGCGAGCGAACCCGATGACGCGTTGACGTAGTCGACGTCGCCCTGCAGCGCCAGCAACGGTGTCACCACCAGCCCGTCGTCGGTCACGAAAGTCCGCTTCCATTCGGCCTCGGTGGTGAGGCGCCCGGTCTCACCTGCGATGCCGCGCACGCGCTGGACAGGTGTGAGGGAGTTGTATGGGGAGTCGAAAGTCTCGTCGAGTTCGTTGCGGTGGAGGACGCGCGTGTTGACGTTGAGCGACAGCTGGCCGCCGGCCAGCGGCGCGTCGGGGATATAGGCGTAGTCAAGCGACGGCAGCACCCAGGGCTGCTGGTTGCTGCGCGCGGCGATATTGCTGTTGAGTGTATTTTCCTGCACGTCGAAGTGCATGGCGCGCACGTCGAAGTAGTTGCGGCCATTGAGTCCCGTCAGGTAAACCGTCGACTGATGGACGCTGCCATTGTACTTGTCGATGTTGTAGGTGCTCGAGAAGTTCTTGTCGGTCTGGAGCAGTACGTCCCAGCCGAAATTCCAGCGTTCGTTGATAGCGAACTGCCCCTGCGTGCCCATCATGCCGCGGAGTTTGTTGGGATCGCCCGCCGTGCCCGAATCGACGTTGCGCCCGGCGCTGTCGATGAAGGCGTCCGGATCCCGCTGCTGAATTCCGGCGATCTTCAAACTGTATTCGCCATTGTTGAAGCGCTGGCGCCACTCGGCCTCGCCGAGGAAACCCTGCTTGGTGTAGCCGCTTCCCGACACCGTCAGGTCATAAGTCGGCGAAAGGGCGAAATAATAGGGAACCTTGACGCTGTATCCCAGATGGCTGTTGTAGCTGACGCCCGGGATCAGGAAGCCGCTCTTGCGCTTCACCGTCGGGTCGGCGATCTCGAAGGCCGGCAGGTAGGCGAGCGGGAAGCCGAAGAATTCGAAATTCGCATTCTCGAAGCGAACTGTCTTCTTCTCGCCATTCCAGATGATCTTCCTGGCTTTCACGCGCCAGGTCGGCGCCTTGTCGGGCTTGTCCTCGCACGGCTCGCAGGCGGTGTAGACGCCATTGTGGAAGGTGGTCAGCACGCCGCCCATGCGCTCGGCGCTTTCAGCGGCGAAATAGGCCTTGTCGATGGTTTCTACGCGTAGCGCGTTGACGAAACCGTCGGCGAAATCGTCGGTGATATCGATGTGCTGCGAATTGATCTTGGTGCCGTCGCTGTTGACGATTTCGACATTGCCGGTGGCAACCATCCGCTTGGTGTTGCGGTCGTATATGACCTTCTGGGCGACGAGGCGATTGCCACCATAGTCGATCTGCACGCCACCAACGGCGGTCACCGTCTGATTGTCATTGTTGTAGACCAGCGTGTCGGCGGCCAGCAGCATTTGCGAGCCGGACGGAACATTGGTCGCTATCTTGCCGACTTCCTGCGAGAACGCAGGCAACGGCACGGCGCAGGCAAGCAGGCACGCCAAGGCGCTCGCCGCATAAAGGCGCGCCAAATGGGCCTGCCTGCTGCTGGGCAAAAACGCCTCCCTCACTAGCCGTCTTCCTTGTATAGCAGGAAAGTCACCCCGAAGAACATAGCTACCACGACCGGCACCCAGGCGGCTATGGCAGTCGGCACGAACCCCGCCACGCCGAATGCCTTCACCAGCACCGAAACGACATAAAGCAGAAACCCGGCAACGACGCCACCCAGAATCATCGTTGCCGATTGTCCCATCCTCGCAAATCGCATTGAAACTGTTGCTGCAATCAGCGTCATGGCGACGAGGAGGAACGGCAACGCCACCAGCGAATCAAACTGCATGGCAAACGCATTTGCCTTGAGGCCGAAGGAACGGGCAACCTCGATTTTTCCGGGCAGGTCGTAGAACGGAATGGTCTCCGGGCGCGCCAGCCGCTCCTGCACGAATTCAGGCTTCAGATTGGTCGGCACACGATCGCTTGCGGCGGGCTGGATGGTGCCGTTCCTGAAGGTCTTCACATCCTGCAATTCCCAGTAGCCGTCCCGCAGGTAAGCGCGCGCGGCGTCCTTGCGTTCGACGATGTTGCCTTGCGGGTCGAGGACGAAAAAGACGGCGTCGGCCATTTCCAGGCCCTGGTTTAGGATGGCCCGCGCGCCGATGATGGTGTCGCCGGTGCTGGTTTTCTGGCGAATCCAGGGGGCGGCGTCGGCCGAAACCGTATTTGATTTGCCGGTGCGCAACTGGGTCTCGATCTGTTCGGACAAGGAGAAGGCGTGCGCGGCGAGCGGGTTGATGAGCCCGACCGACACAAAGCCGAACAGCAACGCCCCGATGCAGCATGGCAAGAGGAATTGCCAGGCGGAAACGCCCGCTGACCTTGCGATGACCAGTTCATAGCGGCGGTTGAGCGAAACCAGTGTCGCCATCGCCGAGAACAGGCCGACAAACGGCACGGTCTGCAGCATGATCATCGGCATGCGAAGGCCCGAAATGGCCACCGCCGTTCCGTAGGTGAAGCCGGGCAGGCCGGTGGTGCGGCCCGACAGCTCGGTGAAATCGATCAGGAACACCAGCGCCAGCAGGCCCAGGAAGAACCAGATCGTGATCGTCACGTAGCGGAAGAAGAAATAACGGCCCAGCGTCCAGCCCATCAGCCGACCCCCTGACCTGAAGTGCCGCGCCTGGACCAGCGCAGCTTGAGGGCGTTCCAGCCGTCACCGAAGCGGCTGGCCAGATTTGTCAGCCAGTCCGCCCAGGCCACCGGCAGTTCCATGGTTCGGTTGGAGACGATGAACCAGATCGCCACCGCGGAAGCCACGATGGGTACGCCATAGACCATGTAGGCATATTGCGGCAGTTCATCGGCCTTGCTTGCGGCAATGAAACCCAGCCAGCGCACGAAGAGGGATATGGTGATGGCCGTGATCAAAGGATTGACGCGTGCCTCGCGATGCGAGCGCGCGTCCCCGGCGACCGCGAGCGCGATCAGCGCGAACACCATGGAATACAGCCATTCCGAAAATCGCTGGTCGATCTCGGCCCGGTATTGCTGGGGGGCCTGCTGATAAAGCTTGTCGTTGACGTTGGGATTGAGCAGGTACTGGGTGGTCTGGTCCTTCGGTAGCAAAGTCACCTCGGAGGCCGCCGCCATGAAGGCCGACATGTCGAAAGCATAGGAGGTGAACCGGATGACACTGAGGTCGCCGGTCAGCGTTTTGCGGTGGATGACGCCGTCATTCATCATCAGCACCTTTTCACCGCCGCGTTCGACGACGCTGCCGGTCTTGGCATAATAGACGAGATTGACGCCTTCCTCGCGCGAATCGGCGACGAAGATACCGCCCAGCCGATTGTCTGGAAGCCGCTCGCCAATCTGCAGGAACAGCCCATCCTCGATCTTGCGGAATGTGCCCTCCTGGATGATCAGCGACAACAGGTCGGCGCGCGATTGCGCCACCAAAGCGCGGTTCTTCTGCCGGGCATAGGGGTCGATGCCATTGTCGACGGCAAAGGAAAAAACGCTCGCCGCAAGGGCCAGAAGCATGATTGGCCGCACGATCGTCCAGCGCGAAGCGCCGGCGGCGTTGACGACGACGAGTTCGGAATCCGAATTCATGACACTGAGCGTCTGCGCGACCGCCACCACCAGCGCGAAAGGCACGACGATCGGAATGATCGAGGGAAGAATGAGCGCGGCGACCTCGAAGAAGGTCAGCGACGACTGGCCGCTGTCGGTAACCAGATCGATCTTGGCCAGCACCTGCGTGGTCCACACGATGGCCAGCGTCCAGACCAGCGCTGCCAGAAAGACCACGAAAGCGCGGCGCATGATGTAGCGTTCAACGACCTTCATGAAGGCTTTACTCGATTTTCTCGAACGGCATCATGCCACCAACCAAGGGTAGCTGTCCGGCGACGCCCGCACAACTGGCTCCGATGGGCTCGATCAGGCAGGCGATCCGGTTCCCGTCCCACGTCGCTTGCCGCAGTGGATCGGAGTGTCGGGGGGAATGGATAAGAAAGGGCGAACATCGATGGTTAACAACAGGTTGCGGCATGAAGCGGGGCCGTGCCGCGACGAATCGCCATCGATTCCAACTGTCATATGGGTAGCCATTTTGGCAAAGTCTTGCCAAATGCCGGAAAACGACCAAATGTCGCGGATCGCCTCAAACGCTTCGCGCGCCATCCCCGAAAGCAGGACATGATGAACCCGAGACCATCGATCGCCTTTGCAAAATTCGCCGCGCCTCAGACGGCGGCGAACAGGAAGGGCACTGTCTTCGTGCTGTCGGCTGATGACGGCGGCCTGAGCGACGCGGCCAGGGCGTACGATCCCGGCAAGACGCTGGAACGGGCCTTTCCGGTGGCCGAATTCACTGGCAAGTTCGCCGGCGTCGTCGAGATACTGGCGCCGGAAGGAGGGTCGCTCGACAGGTTGGTCGCGATCGGCGCGGGCAAGGCGGCGGGGCTCGATGAATATGCCTGGCTGAAACTCGGTGGCACCATTGCGGCGTCGCTGCGCAAGGCAACCGACGTCGCCGTGGTGCTTGACCTGGTCGGCGCTTCGATTGATGGCAAGGACGCCGCCAACCTTGCGGCAGGCATTCTCCTGCGCAGCTATTCCTTCGACAAATACAAGACCAGCAAGGACAAGGATGACGCAAAGGCCGATCCGAAGAAGCCGGTCAAGATAACCATCCACACCGCCGACCCTGCAGGCGCCAAGAGGGCCTTCGCCGATGCCGAGGCGGTGATCGACGGCGTGCTTCTGGCGCGCGACCTTGTCAACGAACCGGCAAATATTCTAGGACCGGTCGAGTTCGCGGCCCGCGCCAAGGAACTCGAGACGCTCGGCGTCAAGGTCGAGATCCTGACCGAGAAGGAGATGAAGAAGCTCGGCATGGGCTCGCTGCTCGGCGTCGCGCAAGGCTCGCCCCGCGGCGCGCGCATGGCCGTCATGCAGTGGAACGGCGGCAAACCCAAGGACGGGCCGATCGCTTTCGTCGGCAAGGGCGTCACTTTCGACACCGGCGGCAATTCGATGAAGCCGGCTTCGGGCATGGAGGACATGAAGGGCGATATGGGGGGCGCTGCCGCCGTGACCGGCCTCATGCACGCGCTGGCCGCGCGCAAGGCAAAGGCCAATGTCGTCGGCATTATCGGCCTCGTCGAAAACGCCGTCGATGGCCATGCCCAGCGTCCCGGTGACATCGTCACCTCGATGTCGGGCCAGACCATCGAGGTGCTCAACACCGACGCCGAGGGGCGTCTCGTGCTGGCCGATGCGCTGTGGTACTGCAACGACCGTTTCCAGCCGAAGTTCATGGTCAATCTGGCGACGCTGACCGGCGCCATCATGGTCGCGCTCGGCCTGCACTATGCCGGCCTGTTCTCCAACAATGACGAATTGGCGCAGAGGCTCGCGGCGGCAGGGCAGGCGACGCAGGAGCGGCTGTGGCGCATGCCGCTCGGCGCCGAATACGACAAGCTGATCGATTCCAAGAACGCCGACATGAAGAACATTGGCGGCCGCTACGGCGGCGCCATCATCGCGGCACAATTCCTGCAGCGTTTCGTCAAGGACACGCCCTGGGCGCATCTCGATATCGCCGGCACCGCCATGGGCTCGCCGTCGAACGAGATCAACCAGTCCTGGGGCTCAGGCTTCGGCGTGCGGTTGCTCGACCGGCTGGTGCGCGATCACTACGAGAGCTGACCCCTGATCCATGGCCGACGTGCTGTTCTACCATCTGACCGAATCGACCCTGGAGGAGGCGCTGCCGGGCCTGCTTGAGCGCAGCGTCGATCGTGGCTGGCGCGCCGTGGTGCAGACCGGCACCGAGGAACGGCGCGACGCGCTCGACCAGCATCTTTGGACATTCCGCGATGATTCTTTCCTGGCGCACGCAACCGATCGCGAGGCTTATCCCAACGAGCAGCCTATCCTGTTGACCACCGGCGACGGCAATCCCAACGAGGCCAGAATAAGGTTCCTGGTCGACGGCGCGGTACCGTCCGACCTTGCTGGCTACGAGCGTGCCGTGTTCCTGTTCGATGGCCATGACGCCGCCCAGGTCGAGGCGGCGAGGGGGCATTGGAAGACGATGAAGGACGCGGGCCATGCCGTGACCTACTGGCAGCAGACATCGGACCGCCGCTGGGAGCGCAAGGCATAGAGCAATTCCAAGTGTGACACGGTTTTCGCGGGAAAAGCGCGTGGCGCTTTCCCTTGGGAACCGCGCAAACAAACAGACAGAGCGGTTCGGCGTTTTCGTGAAACGGTTGCCGCCTGCGGGCCTTCACCACCCGCAGGTGGCGGGAGGGGTGGGATCGATGAACCGCCGAAGATGGCCTCGCGCATGCATCCGGACATTGGCTGAATGTCCAGGAACCGCATAAAATTTTAGCATTCCAAAAAACCATTCGTTCAGTAAGTAATTGAAATGGTTGTATTATTTATCTCCAATCAAGAAGCGCGGCGCAGTATTCCCGGCGAATGGGGATACATCGATGCTATTGGGCCACGTTATAGTCCAGATTTGTACGGCGTTCGGAATGATGCTTTCGGGAAACGCCTCGCTCGCTCCGCTGGCTTTCACAGCGAGCGTCGACCATGCCAATATCGATCGTATGGAAACCACGGCCCTGCCGCCGCGCCAAGACCCTGTCTTTCCGCTACCCGCGCCAATCGAATTCGGCGTCTACGATCCCGCCGATGCCTTTAAGTCGGCCACCGATTTCCGCATCGAGCATGTTTTCGTCGCTTGGGAGCCGTTCGATGCCGGCAAGCTGCGGCAGAAGGCGAACGAAGCGGCCGAACGCGGGCGTGATCTTATGGTCACCGTGGAACCATGGCCCAAGGCATCGAGGATGCGCCGTGGGGGCGACGCGATGCTGCGTGAGATCGCGCAGTCCAAATACGATAGCCAGATCGACCATGTCTGCTCCGAACTGGCCAGGTCATCTGGCCGCACCTTGCTGCGTTGGGGGCACGAGATGGATGCGGCATCGGACCGCTATCCCTGGGCTCACAAGGATCCCGGCAATTTTGTTGCCGCCTTCCGCCACGTGGTCCAACGCTGCCGCGCTCTGTCTCCCAGCACCCTAATCGTATGGTCGCCGCGGGGTGATGGAGACCTGAGAAAGTATTATCCTGGCCCCGACTATGTCGACTATGTCGGCGTGTCATTGTGGGGGCTGCAGAAATGGGATCGCAAGCATGGCGGGCGCGATCGCGCCTTTCGTGAAGTTTTCTGGGAAACCTATCGAAACGTGGTCGCCTACGCCAAGCCAGTGATCATTTCTGAACTCGGCATTTCGGGCGACGAGGGCTATGTCGATCGCTGGCTGGCCGAAATCATGGACCGCGAAACCAATGGCGCGAAATTTCCGTTGTTGAGGACCATCGTCTATTTCAACGACAAGGAGCCTCATTATTGGCCCAAAGGGTTCGGTTCACCGGATTGGCGGGTCGATCCGACCAAACTCGCGGCGCTGCCGTGAGGTTGCACCGGACATTCGGGGCATCGGCCCGGAAGCGAATATCCGCCTCCGGGCAATCCAATACTGCCAAAGAAGAGTCGCGGACCGAGAGCCGATTGGACAGCTGTCCGCTTAGCCCGCGGTTGCTGGCCGGTTGAACGAATCCTTGATCTCCTGGACCTGCTTGCTGACACGGTTGCCGGGCTTCAGCATCTTGATTTCCTGATAGCCCTTCGTGTCGCCCGTCAGCACATACCAGTCGCCCTTGGCCGTATTCTTTGCATAGATCGTGTCGCCAACCCTTCGGTGGGCAAAGCATGAATAGTCGGTGCTGGATTTCTTGGCGCTGGTCCATTTGGCGCGGAAGCAGAAGGTCCCGTCATCCTTGAGGAACCAGACACCTTCTCCATAGGCGGCTGCCTTGCCCGTACCGCTCCATCCAGTGAACTGTCGTTTTTCTCGCTGGAAGTAGCCGGCGCCATCCTTCCACATCCAGGTCATGTTGTTGTAGATCAACAGCACATCACCTGCCGTTAGCGGTTTGCCCTGTTCAGCCCGCTCGGCGATCGAACTTACCGTCTGCGCCGACGCCGCTCCTGCCAAGAGGCAGGCGATCCCGGCCGCGCCCACAACCAGTTTAAATGCACGCATAGCCAACTTCCTTTCTGTTCTTGCCTTCTCGCCGATCAGTTGATGATGTTCTGCCGTATCCGCCAGTCGGGCAGGCCGTAGTTCTCCGGCCAAGGATAGACTTCCTTGTCGTTGAAATAGACGACCGCCGCAAGTTTGGGGAAAGCGGGCAAAGGTTGACGGACCTCCGCATCCCATGCTGCGACATAGTCCCTGCTGCCGGAATAGCCGAGTTCCGCGACGACGATCGGCTTGTTGAACTGGACAACTCGGTCGTAGCCTGGCTTCAACAGCTCGGAAAAGGTCCGGTCGCGGCCGTACTTGTCTCTGTCGAATTTCTGCAGGCCGAAGACCGACAGGCCGATCACATCGACATAGTTGTCACCTGGGTAGTAGGCCGCCAGGCCGTCATCGCCCTTTGGCGACCACATGAACGCCGCATGTGGAGCCAGTGTCCTGCACCGGTCAACGACATGCTTGTAGGCACTGATATAATCCGCCGGATTCCAGTTCGCCCAGGAGAACCGGCCCTTCTTGTCTTCCATCTCGTGCGCAAAACGTATGGTGACGGCGGTCTTCATTTCGCCGGCGATCTTGCAAATGGCATCGAGATTCGGATCGTATTTGCCTGAAAGGATGCCGTCCCTGAGTTCGGTCGGCGTGACACGCCATTGCTGCGACCAGGTCCAGGGCTCTATCGTGATCAGGATGGTCCTTGCTCTTGCAGCCGCATAGGTATCAGCGGCAGGCAAGCTTGCAAGATCGACATCTTCCCACGGCAGGAACAGATGCTCGATCTTAACCGTCTTGTCGTTGCTGAATGCGCCATACGGGTCGTACGCGCCAAAGTCGGGGGCCGAGCCTTGTGGCGTCGCCGTTTGCAATAGATCGGTCGACGCGCCAAGCGACGGGTTTGCCGACATGGTCAGACCGGCGGCCAATCCCATTGCGACAAGAAGCGCGAAGCTCCTTGGGTAAGATTTCATCGTCCGTTTCATGACAATACTCCGTGTCTGTATTGGACATCATCGGTTTTTCCGTAGATCAGCCCGATGTCGGCGCCTTCCTCCTGAATTCGATCTGCATCCCATCTGTGCGGCGCAGCCGCCTGACGGCCAATCGAGGTCACCGAGGGTCCAGGCGCGCCGGCGGCGTGGACGCACACGACCTGATGACCCCAGCCGGCAGGACAGGCGCCGCCGGTATGGCCTGATCCGACGATGGTTATCTTCATGGCTGGCTTCCCTTTCTCCCGGCGGTCGCGGCCTGGCTGTCCCACCAGATTTCGAAACGCAACCTCCCGGCCTTCACCGCCGTCAGGCCGGCTCCAGACGGGCCGAAGGTGAGGCGTGTCAGTTTGAGAGGCTCGGCACCTGCCGCCATCATGTCCAAGCCGTCGAGGCCGTGGGTCGACAGGGAAATCGCCGAGATCATCGAGACCGCGGCCGCGAAGGCGCTTTGCCTGAGGAGACCGGTATTCGGCTTGATCGCGTTTTCGTAGGCGTGCCGGAAGATGATGACGACCAGGATCAGCGCGTACACAATCGCATTGACTATGGCGAAGAAGTAGAAGCCGCGCCCGGCCGTGGCGTCCTCGACAAAGATCGCCGGCAACGCGGAGGCGATCGACAGAACCGCATATGGCGCGATGACCCGGAAGGGCAGGACATCCGCCGGGCCGCCACCTTTCGGTGTCACGCGAAAATCGACGAATGTTCCGGTCGCCCAATCGCGAAACGCCGCCAGTATGCCAGCCAGCGCCCATGGCCACCTGGCGAACGGAAACAGAACACCCTCCCAGCTGAAGACCTTGGCGTAGGTTGGCCGCCACCAGCCATTGGCGCGAAACAAGGTGTTTATCGATATCAGAATGATCGTCGATGGCAGGAGATGCTTGAAGAATTGTGGAAAATTCGTTCCGACAAAGTTGATGTCGAACAAGAGGGCGACAATAGGTATCGAAAATGAGAGAACCATCGTCGAACAGAACAGACCGTACCAGAGCTGACAGAAAAGGAATTGAAACCGCAGCCTCAGAGGCAATTTCCCGATATAGTCACGGGTATATTTGATAAGAAGCGTCATGATGCTTCGCGACCACTGGAACTCCTGCGTTGCGAGGTCGGCGAACGTCTGCGGCCCGTCGCCGTTGGCAATCGCGTCGATGGCGTGGGCTCCCCGCCAGCCCTTTGCATTCATCATCAGGGTCGTGGAATGGTCTTCGGCAAGTTCGGGACCCAGGCCGCCAATGTCCCTCAGCGCTGCTGTCCGAACGGCATAATGGGATCCGAAGCAGATCGGTGCCCAGCCGCCATTGTAGCCGGCCTGCAGCGCGCCGTGCAGTATGCCTTCCGCATAGAGCCTGCTTCTGGCCGACCAACTGTTTACGGCGTTCCTGTCACAGATGCTTGGCGCCGAGACATAACCCACTCGTGGATCGCAGAAGGGCGCCAGCATGTGCCTGAGATAGGAGGGCGAGGGAACGTGATCGGCATCCAGCTGGGCAACAAAATCGTACCGGTCGTAGCCGTAATTATCATAGAAGAAGGCTAGATTTCCCTCCTTGCATCGGGTTCTGCGCGGCCATTGCGGCCTGTGATAGTCGTCACGTCCTTTTCGCGTCGACACAAAAACCGAATGCTCCCTGCACCAGGCCAGCGTTTCTTCTGATGGGTCCTCGTCCGCCAGCCACGTATCGTGTCGCAGATCCTGGTGGAGCATCGCCGTAAGCGTTTCGGCAAGGATGGAAAATGGCTCCGACGGTGCCTTGGTGACGACCATGGCCACGCGCGAGGCATGGGGCAGGCTTATCTCGGGCGCCGGAACCCGCGACCGCAGAAATATCGTCAGCGTGTAAAGCGGCATCACCATTGTCAGCGCCACCAGCACCGACACCGCCACGAAACGCCCGGTGCCGACATTGTGGGTCGGATCAAGCCACCACGACCAGAAGTAGCACAGTGAGGCAAGCCAGAGCAGGTAGGCCGATACGTACGCGGCCCTCTGCGGCCTGGTCATCAAGGATACCAGAAACGAATTGCGCGCATCGGAATGATGCGAAACGGCCTCGACAGCGCTGCCGGATGCCCAAAGCGATGGCGCGAGACCGCATCTCATGGCGTCGCCTCGAGGCCAAAGAACGGAGCCGCCGTCCTGACGATGGTGTCGATGTCGGAAAGCTCTGGCACGAAGCCTAAATGCTCGCGCGCGCTGACGGGATCAGCATAGAGCGCGGCCGGGTCTCCGGGGCGCCGGGTTCTGTAGACGGCCGGGACAGATCGCGAGGTCATCCGGCTGACGGCCTGCAGGATCTCCTTGATCGACACACCTCGCCCGGTGCCAAGATTGACCGACAGGCTTTCGCCGCCGGCCTCAAGGTACAAGAGCGCCTTCAGGTGCGCGCGGGCGAGGTCGCTGACATGGATATAGTCACGCACGCACGTGCCGTCCGATGTGTCGTAGTCGGTGCCGAAAACCTCGATCTCGTCGATCAATCCGGAGGCGGCCATCAGCACCCTGGGAACCAGGTGCGTTTCCGGCGAATGCCACTCCCCGAGCTCGCCGTCGGGATCGGCGCCGCAAGCGTTGAAATAACGCAGGACGGCGTATTTCATCCCGTAGGCGGCCGCATAGTCGCCGATGATCTGCTCGCCCATCAGCTTGCTGCGTCCATAAGGGCTGATCGGATTCTGCGACGAGCTCTCTCGCACCGGCAGCACCTCGGGCACGCCGTAGGTCGCGCAACTGCTGGAGAAGATGATGTTTCTGATCGCCGTGGCGCGAGCCGCGTCGAGCACCCCGATGGTGCCGGCCACATTGGTCGAGTAATACTCGGCCGGCTGGTTAACGGACTCGCCAACATAGGCCAGCGCCGCGAAATGGATAATCGCCCTCGGCTGATATCGACCGATCGTGTGCTCCAGCGCGCACTTGTCACGGATGTCGCCGACGACGAGTGGACCCCAGGCAACGGATTTCTCGTTGCCACGGCTCAGATTGTCATAGACCACCGGCAGGAACCCGGCCGCTGACAAAAGCTTGCAGGTGTGGCTGCCGATGAAGCCGGCGCCGCCTGTCACGAGTATGGCGGGCCGTGTCATGACACGGCAGCTTCTCTGAGGCGCCGGGTGCCATAGAGCAGGGCATCGAAATACCCCACGGTGCGGGCAAGCCCCTGGCTAAGGTTGATCGTCGGCTCCCAGCCCAGATTTTGCTTGGCGAAGGAGATATCGGGCCTGCGCTGCCTGGGGTCGTCGACGGGCAGCGGCCGGTGCACGATCCGCGACCGGGAGTTCGTGTAATCGACGACCAGCCTGGCCAGATCCATCACGGTGAACTCAGCGGGATTGCCGAGATTGACCGGATGCGGCGGAGCCGTCGGAGCCCTCATCAGTTTGATAAAGCCCTCGATCAGGTCGTCCACGTAGCAGAACGACCGAGTCTGCATGCCACTGCCATAGACGGTCAGGTCTTCGCCGCGTAGCGCCTGGACGATGAAGTTCGACACCACGCGACCGTCGTCGGGCTGCATGCGGCAGCCATAAGTGTTGAAGATCCGCGCGACGCGAATATCAATGCCGAACGTCCGCGAATAGTCGAAAAACAGGGTCTCGGCCGATCGTTTGCCCTCGTCGTAGCAGGACCGTGGACCGTGCGTATTGACGTTGCCGAAATAGCTTTCCGGCTGGGGATGCACCAGCGGATCGCCGTAGATCTCCGAGGTGGAGGCCTGGAAGATCTTGGCGTTGTGGCGCCGCGCGAGTTCCAGCAGGTTCAGCGAGCCGTGTACGCTGGTCTTGAATGTGTGGATCGGATCGGCCTGATAGTGCGGCGGCGAGGCGGGGCAGGCGAGGTTGTAAATTTCGTCGACGGAGATGTCCCCGGGCAGCGCGTCGACGATGTCATGCTCGATGTATCTGAATGCCGGATCGCTCAGCATGGCGTTGAGATTGTATTTCTTGCCGGTATGGAAATTGTCGAGCGCGACGACCTCATATCCATCGGCCAACAGCCGTTCGCACAGATGCGAGCCTAGAAATCCTGCTCCTCCGGCGACCAGGGCGCGACGTCGGCGCGTACCCTTGCGGTTGATCCCATCCTGGAGCTTCAGAACCTTGATAACCTTATTCATGGTCTTCCCCTTACGCACTGTGCACGCCATGGATCGGGCAGGGCAAAGCGTTGCCCGGCCACGCCGTTGCGGACGTGACAAACCTTCCGCTCGCGCGGATTCGCCATCTCTGATGTGCGCTAATTGCTCTTTGAGCTCGCAGGATCGATGCGGCGCGGCTTATTGCTGCCGCTCAGCACTTCAGATGCCCCGAAATTCGTGACTATACGTTGATGCCACCATCGCCCATTGCTCGCGCAAATTGCACACCCCAACGAGCCGAAAATATACCTGTGGGTATCGCAGTCAACCAAATTAGCATTTCCTTAACTACAATCATTTGGGAGTGGTTAATCAGGATGCTGGAAGCGTGATCCCGCGCATCAAATCATCGGGTCCGCGATCCGATGCCACACAGAAATACAATTTGAGAACCATGGGTCGCAAAAAAAGAATAAAAAAAGCAAAAAAATTGGGCAAGAATATCTGAGAAGAAATTCTAAGCAAGTTTCAGCGGCATATAAATATATTTGAAAAATAAGAATCGATGTTGCGTGATTGCGCAAGCAGGAAATCCATGGTCACGTTCGCAGGAAGCAGCGAGACTGCCGGCCAAAGCCGCTTGGGCTGCAAATATGTGCGGAGGTTCCGATATGAGGATTCCAGCTCGCCGTTGTTTGCGGGTCGTAGACGACTTTCGTCTCGGCATTCAGGTCAGAATTTCGTGCTGAAATATCATAGTTGGCAATATTAGACGACTGGCAGCCACTTATTGTGATAGCTGCCCCAAAAATTAAAAGATTGTATTTGAATGTCCACTTCAATTTGGGTTTTGAGATTTCAAAATGGATGCCTGCACTGCGATGATATCTGCGCATCAATTCCCTCCAATACCAAAATTCTTCCCAAAATCCGAATCGCCGGCAAGGCGCCAATTGGCCCTCTATTATGTTGCCAATGGTTAATTTAGCCATATCTACTGATCGCGTAGGTGGAGTGGCTCGTTGACCGATGATGATGCGTTAATGGGGGCTTGCCTTGCTTGGGCTACGCCAGATCGCCTCGGAATCGAGCGCCGGTTGCATGGGCTGTTTATGAAGAGGCCCGCCAAATGGCGGGCCTCTTTTGGCCTCGATAACCGTCATCGGCGGTTTGCTACTCGTCTATCGCTTTCTGCTGGGACTACTGCCCGCCCATCTCCTTCTTGAATGTGTCGAAATCGACCTGCATGCCGTTGAAGATGGTGCTCCAATGGCGGGTCAGCGCAGCTATCGCCACGGCTTCCTGGATCTCCTCGTCGGTGGCGCCGGCGCGCTTGGCGTCCTGCGTATCGGACCAGATGCAATAGTTGCACGGAATCTGCGCGGCCACTGCAAGCGAGATCAGCGACTTGACCTTTGGCGGCAGCGCCGTCTTGTCGCTGAGTTCGATGGCCTTGACCTCGGCCCAGGCGCCGGGCAGACCGGCCTTGGGAAATTGCTTCACAAAGCTCGGTACGCCGCCCATGGTCGACTGGATATCCTTAAGCGTTGCATCATAGTCGTCGGCATAGGCAGGTGCCGCGGCCAGGGCCAGCGCACAACCGGTGGCGGCGAGCAGGCAGCCGTGATGTATCGATGAAAGCACGGATGAAAGAATGCGATAATTAGACATGACATTCTCCTCTGGTCTTTGTTAGCCTTACGATGTAAGGTGATGCGGAAAATGAGCCTTACAGTGTAAGTTGTCAAGCGGCACCATGGACTCAGAGATCAAAAAAAAGAGAGTGCGCGGGCGCCTGTCGCGCGAAATGATCGAAGACGCGGCCTTCGAGGTGATCGAGCGGGAGGGGTTTGCCGGCTTCTCGGCGCGTAAGCTGGCAGTGGCGCTCGGCTGCGAGGCGATGAGCATCTACCACCACTTTCCGTCCATGGCGCATCTGTTTGAGGCGATGGTCGACAGGCTGGTCGGCCCGCTAGAGATGCCAGATTCCGGCTTGCCATGGCGTCAACGCATGCGCATGGCCATATTGGATTATCGCCGGATCGGTCGCGAGCATCCGGCCTTCGCGACGTATTTCCTGACCTACCGGATGAATTCGCCCACTTGCCTTGCCTATCTCGACGGTATCATCGGACTGTTCAACGACGGCGGCTTCGACCAGGAGGTGGCCGCAAGGCTGTTCCGCGCGGTCGGCTATTATTTGACCGGCGCGGTGCTCGACGAAACCGCCGGGTACGCCAAGGGCCCATCGGCGGTCACCCCAGTCAGCAACGAAGAGCTTGGGCGCAATTTTCCCAATGTCGCCGCCGCCGGCCGTTACTTTGGCAAGGCGGAATTCGACAAGACCTTCGAGCTTGGCCTCGACATGCTGTTGGACGAGATGGAACGGCTGCGCAACGCTGCCAACGCGGGCAAGTCGAGTGATACAAGGTGAGTGTCTGAATGCGCTTTCTGTTTGTGCTGATCCTGCTGGCCGGCACCGGCATCGGCCTGATGTATCCCTGGGCGATGACCAATTTTTCCGGCCGCGAGATCGGCACCTGGCGGGTCTATGAGCAAGGCCGCTTCAGGCCGTTGACCGTGTCGCTCTCGGGCCGCGACGCGCCGGTGCGGGTCCTTGTCGATCTCACTGCGCGGGCCGAACGCATCGTTTCGCAGCAGCGCACCGTGCTGACGCTGACCGCCGCCCGCAATGGCCGCACGGTGCTTGCCTCGACGCTGCAGTTCAACCATGTCGACAACCCGCGCCAAGTCAGCCCGCAGCTGCCGGACAAGATCTTTCGCGACGAGGCCGGCGTCGTCGCGACCGTCAATTCCGGTCCCTACGTCTTCACCGTCGGCCCGGGCGATGCCGAGGACATTCCGATGCGGGCGGTCGATCTTGTCCTGCGCTCCAGTGTCGGCGAAACCGACTGGCGTGCGCGGCCGGTCGGCTTCTCGCTGATGGCGATCGGTTTGATCGGCTTCCTGCTGTCCCTGCGGTCCGGCGACGTCCGGCCAGACAGTCCGAACTCGCAACCACCGCCGCCGCGTTGGGGCAGGGGTTGACGCATGTCGCCAAAAAGTGTGCAGCGGATTTGGGGCAACGACATGCGTAACGGCAACGGATCATGAACTACCGCCACGCCTACCACGCCGGAAATTTTGCCGATGTCGTCAAGCATGTCGTGCTGACGCGTCTGCTCGACTATCTCAAGCAGAAGGACAAGGCGTTTCGCGTCGTCGACACCCATGCCGGCATTGGCCGCTACGACCTGTCGTCGCTCGAGGCACAGAAGACCGGGGAGTGGCAGGGCGGCATCGGCCGGCTGATCGATGCTGCGTTCGACGCCAGGGCGAGCTCGCTGCTGGCGCCCTATCTGGAGGTGGTGCGGTCGCTCAATCCCGGGGACGGCGTGCAGAAATATCCGGGCTCGCCGCTGCTCGCGCGCCATCTCCTGCGCAAGCAGGACCGGTTGTCGGCGATCGAACTGCACCCGAAAGACGCCGCTAGGCTGAAGGCGGAATTCGCCGGCGACTTCCAGGTGCGGGTGATGGAACTCGATGGCTGGCTGGCTCTCGGCGCGCATCTGCCGCCGAAGGAGAAGCGCGGCGTGGTGCTCATCGATCCGCCCTTCGAGGAGGAGGGCGAGTTCGGCCGCCTCGTCGAAGGGCTCATAAGGGCGCACAGGCGCTGGCCCGGCGGCATCTATGCGCTGTGGTATCCGATCAAGGACCGCAAGGCGGTGATCGCCTTCAGGAAGGCGCTGAAGCAATCCGGCATCCCGAAAATCCTCGACATAGAATTCGAGATCAGGCCGGCCTCTTCGGAGCCCAGCCTCGATGGCAGCGGCATGGTCGTGGTCAACCCGCCCTTCACGCTGGAAGGCGAATTGCAAACCGTGCTGCCGGCCCTGCACAAATTGCTTGCTGTGGAAAAGCCGGCGCACTGGTCGCTGGAATGGCTGGCGGGCGAGTAGGCGGGCACGGCTTCGGCTGGGTTGGCCGGGGCGCCGCTATACTCCGACAGCAACCAGCGCCGCCGGCGTGATGCCGGATAGCCGCCTGCTTTCGCGTATCAGATGGGCCTGGTCCGCATAGCCTGCCTCGATCGCCAATATTGCGGCCGAGGCATCCCTGGATGTCTGCCGCAGGCGCCTGAAGCGATGAAAGCGCAGGATGCGGTCGAGCGTCTTTGGACCATAGCCGAAACTTTCCTCGAAACGGCGACGCAGCGTCCTCTCGCTCATATGCAAGGTGCGCAGCAGGAACGGCACCAGCGGCTTGTTGGCTGGCAGACCCCGGTCGATGACGTCAAAGGCAAAGCCCATGACCGCATCGGGCGCATGGCGGTCTTGCGTGTATGCGCCGATTGCCTTCTCCAATTGTCCCACCATCCCTGCGAGATCGGGTGTGGCGCGGACACTGCCTGCCAGATGGCGCGCCCGCACACCCCAGAGGTCACCGAGGTCAAGGCGCTCTCCCACCATCCGGTTGGCCGGCACGCCCAGCCAGCCGGCGGCCGCCCCTGGCCGGAATCTCAATCCCACAATCGTCGCTCCTGACGGCAGTGTCTCGATCTGCGGCTCCCGGTCCGGTCCCGCGATCCGGAACCGGCCGTCGATCCACTGCAAGTCGATCGTCGCATCCGGCGTTATCACGACGGGCGGAGCGTCCCGATCCCGCATGCGGTGGATCCAGACGGTCGTGAAAGCGGCGGCCAGCCGCCCGTCTGCGGGGCGTTCCTGGAAAAAGCCGGTGGTCTGCGCCAGTACAGCTTCCATCCCTTCAGCCTTCGTCAGTCTGCTCGGCCCTTGGTCTTCTGGCCGGCTCGCCTTCGGGTCCCGGCCTCAGCCACTTTGGCCGAAATCTTCAATGCGTGCCGCTCCCGCCATGGCAAACCACACCAAGCCTTTTCGGTGCCATTCGAGGTCACCGATAACTTGCAAGTCCAGAATATAGAAAGGAGAAACCAAAATGAAAGCTCGCATCAGTGTCATCACGCTTGGTGTCGATAGTCTGGAAGCGTCGCTCGAATTCTACCGAAACGGACTGGGATTTCCGACCGAAGGCATCATCGGCAAGGAGTTCGAGCACGGCGCCGTCGCCTTCTTCGATCTGCGGAACGGCTTGAAGTTCGCGATCTTCGAGCGCCCCAACATCGCACGTGACGCCGGCATCGCCCAAACCGGCCGCAGCCCGACCGAATTCACCATCGGTCACAATGTCACGAGCGAGGCCGAAGTCGATGCCGTGATGACGCAGGCCATCGGCGCCGGCGCGCGCCCCGTCAAGCCCGCCCAGAAGACGTTCTGGGGCGGCTATGCCGGCTATTTCCAGGATCCGGATGACCACCTCTGGGAAGTCGTCTTCAACCCTGCCTTTCTTCCCGAGGACTGAACCCTGGCAGGCATCTGGTGGGAGGTTGGCATGCTCGCTCAAACGGTTCAGGCGCTGGGCGCGCTTCTGATCGGCGGCGTGTTTGTCTGGGCCGGCGTCGAACATTTCGTGAAGTTCAAGGCAATGACCCAGTATCTGACCGCCCGGCAATTTCCGGCCCCGGCCTTGCTGCTCGCCGCGGGCTCGGCATTGGAGATCGTTGCCGGGTTCCTGCTCGCCATGGGCATTGCGGTGCCTTTCGCTGCCGGCGCGCTGGTCGTGTTTACGCTGGCAGTGAACATGCTCCTGCTGCGGTTCTGGGCCTGTGAGGGCCTGGAGCGGTAGACGTCGCGATCCGCCTTTCTGGTCAACTTCGCCGTTATTGGCGGATTGCTGCTTGCGGCAACCGTCTAGTCTTGTTCTGGAAACCATTGTTTCGGCAACCGCTTGACCGCCGCCAAGCGAATCCGCACAGTGCGCGCAATCGACCTTGAGAGGCTGCCATGACTCGCTTCACCAAATCCGCACTTGCCGCCCTGATTTCGCTCTGCACCCCGCTTGCCGCGCCTCTCGGTATCACCCATGCGGCGCAGGCGGCCGACCTTGCCGTCTATTCCGATGAAGATGGCGGCGTCTGCGGCCAGCCTTGGGTGCTGAGCAAGATCACCAGCCGCTTCTCCCATCAGGTGCATCACGTGCCGCATCTGCCTGACGTGCAGATCACCGATTTCCGGCGCATCCACCAGCATCGCTATCTGCCAGCCAACGACACTTGGCCGATCGGCCGCCGCTATTGCGGCGCCACCGTCAGTCTCTCCGACGGACGCGACCGGGCCATCTGGTACCTGATCGAGGAAGGCCAGGGCTTTGCCTCGATCGGCGACAATGTCGAATTCTGTGTGTCGGGCTTCGACCGCTGGATGGTCTATAACGGCCGCTGCCGCGTCCTGCGCTAGGGTATATCGATCTTCAGGTGAGGCCGGCCTGCAAACGCCAGCTTCCTGCACTTCCGGTGCTCACGTGCTTTAAGTACGCTCCGCTCCGGTTCTCGGTAGCTACCGTTTTCGACTCGGCCTGACCTGAATCTCGACACACCCTAAGCATCGTCTTCCAAAATTCTCGATTTGCCTAGCGCCTGCGGCTCGATCGGCCGCAAGCGTTTTTTGTGCCGTGTTGACAGAAAGTGAGATTCGTCGCATGAATATGAGACAGACCTGTCTCATCACATGGTGCGCATCATGACACCGTCACCTGTCTCCGACAAACGCCAGCATGTCGTTGAAACCGCCTATACGCTGTTCAAGCGCGCCGGCTTCCATGCCACCGGCATCGACCGAATCATCGACGAGGCCGACGTGGCCAAGATGACGATGTACCGGCATTTCCCCAGCAAGGACGAGCTGATCGTCGCGGTGCTCGACTATCGCGCCAGGCGTTTTGACGATCAGCTCGACAAGCTTGCCCAAAAGAGCCTCACGCCGGAGCAGAAGATCGCAGAGATTTTCGACTGGCATCGCCGCTGGTTCCGCAGCCCGGATTTTCACGGCTGTCTGTTCGCGCATGCGCTGGCCGAGTTCGGCGATCCCCGGCATCCGGTGTTCGAGGCTGTCGCCAGGCAGAAGAATGGCTTGAGGCAGCGCATGCGATCGATCCTTTCGGAGGTGATGCCGCGTGGGCGGGCCGAGAACGTGGCGGCGACGCTGCTGATGCTGATCGAAGGCGCCACCCTGATGGCGCAGATGGGGCAGGCGGATACCGCATTGCGTGAAGCCCGTAAGGCGGCTCTGGACATCATCGCCGCGTCGCGCAGGCCGCAATGAGCCCGCTGGTCATCGGGCTCGCGCTCTTCGCGGCGATACTGCACGCAAGCTGGAACGCTTTCCTGCGAACCGGCGCCGACAGGTTGTGGACCGTCACCGTCATGAGCTTCTCCGGCACGGCGCTGGCCATTCCTCTCGCCATCTTCAACGGTTTTCCAGCCACGTCGGCCTGGCCCTATGTCGGGCTCTCGGCCTGCCTGCAGGTCGGCTACAGCGTGTTTCTGGTGGCCGCCTACAGATATGGCGAATTGGGACAGGTCTATCCGATTGTTCGCGGCAGCGTGCCTCTGCTCGTCACCCTTGGCGGCTTCCTGCTCGCCGGCCAGCAACTCACGGTTCTGGAGGCCGTCGGCGTTGCCCTGGTCGGTGGCGGCATCATGGGTCTTTCGCTTGGACGCGGAAGAGCCGCCACGACATCGATCCTTTACGCGCTGGCAACAGGAGCAATCATCGCCGCCTATGCGACGGTTGATGCGATCGGCGTCCGTACTGCGGGCAATGTCGGCGGCTACACGGCCTGGGTGCTGCTGGCCTATGGCGCCCTGCTGCCGGCGACCTTCGTCACTTGCCGCGGCCGGCTGACTGTCGACCCGCGGGCGCCGGAAACCTGGAAAGCACTGGGCGGCGGCCTGTTCGCGCTTCTCGCCTATGGCGTCGTGGTGGCGGCCTTCGCGCTCGGGCCTGCCGGTCCGATCACTGCGATCCGCGAGACCAGCGTCGTCTTCGCGGCCTTCATCGGCCGGTTGTTTCTTGGCGAGACACTGACGCCCCGCCGCGTCGGCGCCTGCGCCGTCGTCGCGCTCGGCGCCATCTGCCTGGGTTATCAATCGTGACGACAATGCATGCGCCTGCCGGTACCCGCGGTACCGCCGGCCTGGTGGTTGCCGCCTTCGCCATCCTTGGCTTGTTCCAGGGATCGCTGGCGGCGATGATCGTCGCAGTGCTGATCCTCGATCTCGGCGTGCAGTCGTCGCAGGTCGCCAACCGGGCGCGCATCCATGCCCTCGATCCGACCGCCCGCAGCCGCCTGAACGCCATCTTCATGGCGACGATGATTCTCGGCTGCGGCTGCGGCTCCGGTCTCGCGGGACTTGCCTATTCGGCGTGGGGCTGGAGCGGCACCTGCCTGTTCGGCGCGGCATCCGCCGCGGCCGCGCTGCTGGTGTCACGGAAGTCCTGAACTTTCGGGCTGTCGCCGGCAGGCAAATCGGCTAACCTGAACACCCGAGAGCAACACATCACTTTCGGGAACCTTCATGGACTTTGCCACCATCCTTGCCTTTGCGGCCGCCTTCTTCGTGTTCGCCGCCAGCCCTGGCCCGGACAACATGACCATCGTCGCCCGCACGATCTCCAGCGGCGCCGCGTCGGGCATCGCCTACGGCGCCGGCACCGTGGTCGGCATCCTCATCTTCTTGATGCTCGCAGCCTTCGGCCTGTCGATCATCGCCGCCAAGATGGCAATCGTCATGACGGTGCTTCGATACGGCGGAGCGGCCTATCTGATCTGGATGGGCATCAGGCTTTGGACGGCCGTGCCCGTCGTGCCGGAGCTGCAGCCCGTCTCCGGGCGGCGCGGGCTGCTGACGATCTTCGCCACCGGTGTCGCGCTCAATCTCGGCAATCCGAAAATGCCGCTGTTCTACGTGGCGCTGCTGCCCAATGTCGTCGGAGCCTCGCTCACATCAGCGCATCTCGGCATCCTCATCGCGGTGATCCTGGCTGTCGAGATCGTGGTGATCGGCGGGCATGTCCTCCTTGCCGGCCGCGCCCGCAGCCTGTTGCGCACGCCCAGGATCGTGCGCCGGGTCAACCGCGCGGCGGGCGGCGTCATGATTGGCGCCGGCGTTGCCGTCGTCGCCACGCGCTGAAGGAAACCGCCCAATCGCAGCGCTATTTCCTGCGTCGCGCCGCTTCGGCCTGATCGATGATCCTGCGAAGAAAAGCGATGTGGCCGCGAAAGGCCCGCCGCCCAATCGTCGTTGCCTTGACCCGGGTCTGCGGCCGTCGCCCGACGAAAAGCTTTTCAACATCGACATAGCCCGCTCTGGCCAGCGTATCGATGTGCGCTCCGAGATTTCCATCGGTCGTTTCAATCATGGCCTTCAACTGGGTGAACTCCAGCGCCTCACGCCTTTCCAACGTGTTCAGGATGGCCATGATCCTGAGCCGTGTGCTCTGATGGATGATGTCGTCGGCGCTCACCGATAGGCTCCACTGCGGCCAAGCCCTGGGCGGTCGCCACCTGGCTCGGCGATTGCGGACAGCGGTCCCGTCGGTTGCCTCCGTGCGATCGAAATCAAATCGTCAGCTCCAGTCTGATGCAGAATACTCTGCCTTGCAGAGCTATCTGTCAATCAGCGGGGGCGAGGGAAGTGCGCTTGACAAGGTGATCTTCAGATTGGTCGTCGCGTCGCGCTCGTGATCCGCATGGATCGTTTGCTTACAGAAGATGATCGCTTCGATGAGGTGGCAGGTCCTGATATTCGCGGACGAAGATCATGCGTGAAGCTGCTCGCTAATCTTCCCTGCTTCATGGCGGGTTCTCATTGAGAATGCCGGTGTTAAATTTCTGGCGGTATCAGAAGATCAGCAGCGGATTTTTGCGATGATGAGTGCGATCGTGTGCCGATCTCAACCAAAATTTAAGCTGAGAAAATCATACCATTGCTTCGCTGGCTAGCGAGCCGCGAGTCAGATATGCATTGCGCGCCGGGGTCATTCACGGCCAACGGCATAACGTGAAGGGGCATGACATGGCTAAGCAGTCATCTAAAGCGCCGGCATCCAAGGCACCGGCAAAGAAAGCACCCGCAAAAGCAGTCGCGGCGAAGGCCGCAACGGCAGTGAAGAAAGCAGCGCCTGCGAAGGCGGCGGCAAAACCCGCGGCGAAGGCAGCACCGGCCAAGAAGCCGGCGGCCAAGGCTGCGGCAAAGCCGGCAGTGAAGAAGGCCGCGCCCGCCAAGGCAGCGGCAAAGCCCGCGGCGAAGACAGCACCGGCGAAGAAGCCGGCGGCCAAGGCGGCGGCGAAACCCGCGGCCAAGAAAGCAGCGCCCGCCAAGGCAGCGGCAAAGCCCGCCGCCAAGGCAGCGGCAAAGCCGGCAGCGAAAGCAGCGGCAAAGCCAGTCGCGAAAGCAGCAGCGGCCGCGACAAAGCCCGCGGTGAAGAAAGCCGCCGCGCCGAAGGCCAAGGCAGCGCCTGCGAAGGCGAAGGCTCCGGCCAAGAAATAGACCGGTCGTTGGGGCGTCGCGTATCCCTTTGGGGTTCGCAAGGACGCTCTGACGCTCTGGATAGAAGCTGTCCGGCAGCGGGTTCAGCCCCAAAGGGCTGAACATCGGGATGGGACCTAGGGGCATGCAAAGCGAGGCGCCGGTTGGCTGCCTCGCTCGCTCCTTGGATTGTCTCCTTGCCGGTTGGCGAAGGCCCGGGTGCGATGCCTGGGTTCGTGAGATGCGGAAGCAGGTTTTGAATCCCGTCAACCTGCCGTCGTCGTTTGTTTGTGTTTCCGGCGTACCAGCCTGTAAGCCTGTCCGTGATGTCTGGAGCGGAACCCGCAAGCGGTTTCTGGCTGCTGTTTTTTCGCGCCCTGGCGGTTGATCGCAAGCGCCTGTCCAGTCAACACTGGGCGGCTGCAAACAGGAAACCGATCATGCCGAAGCTGCTCTACGCATCCACCTCTCCTTACAGCTCCAAGGTAAGGATGGCCGCGGCCTATGCCGGGATCGCGATCGATTTGGTGCCGGTCAAGACCGAGGACAAGCCGGCCGAACTGATCGGTGCCAATCCGCTCGGCAAGATCCCGGTGCTGGTGCTCGACGATGGCCGTTCTGTTCACGACAGCCGCGCCATCACCCAGCACCTCAACCGGATTTCGAAGAACGCGTTGTTCCCGCGCAATCCCGATAAGCGGCTGGAGGCGGAAGTGCTGGAAGCGCTGGCCGACGGTATCTGCGATTGCGCGCTGTCGATGGTCTATGAGCGCCGCACGCGGCCCGACGAGATGGTCTATCAGCCCTGGCTCGACCGGCAGTGGGCGAAGATCACCGCCGCGCTCGACCTGCTCAATGCCAACCCGCCGAAACTGCCGAAGAAGATCACGGCCGGTCAGATGGCGCTGCGTGCCTGCCTCGGCTATCTCTCGCTGCGTTTCGCCGGCAAATGGGAAAAGGGCCGTGGCCGGCTGACCCGCTGGGCGGCGCGTTTCGACGAAAAATTCCCGGAGCTGAAGCCGGCGGTGCCGGCGTAAACGTAACGCGTTAGTCTTCAACGTTGGCGATTGGCGAAGGCCGGCGTGACAGCGCGCACCTAGCTCTCCACCTTGAACCGCTGCCTGCTTCCGTGCTTGCCTGTAACCACGCAATTGCGGAGTGTCGAGCATGGCGAAGTCCGTCACCAAAACCAGCGTGGCCTCCGATCCCATGGTCGAGCGCCTGCGCGCCGCCCTCGGTCAGCGCGCCTTCACTGAACAGAAGATGTTCGGCGGCACCTGCTTCATGCTCAACGGCAACATGCTGATCGGAACCTCGAAGCGCGGGCTGTTGGTCCGCGTCGGCAAGGCCGCGCACGCAGAGGCGGCCTTGCGTCCCCATGCGCGACCGATGGAGATGGGCGGACGTTCGATGGTGGGCTACGTCCATGTCGCGCAGGAGGGCACGGTGACTGAAACCGATCTCGCAGGTTGGCTCGATCGCGCGCTGACCTTCGTCGAGACGCTGCCGCCGAAATCGAAGCCAGCCAAGGTCGCAAAGCAGCGTGCGTAAGCCTGTCGCCCAGCCGATTCTGCGTCGGTGGGTGTCGGCTCCGAGACGGCAGCGAAGCTTGCAGGCTCGCCATGCGGTTTTCAAGCCTAGAAGCGCACAACGGCTATTTTGCGGGCTTCTCCTGCCCAACAACGCGAGAAGGGTCGGGTGGAGCACAGGCAATAAAAAAGCCGGGCGCGAGGCCCGGCTTTTTCGTGTCGTGGCTTGAACGACTTAGAACTTCATACCGACGCCGAAGGTGACGCGGTTGTCGGTGGCCTTGACCTTGCCGATACCGTCGAAGCTCTTCGAGCCGAAGTCCGTGTAGCGGTACTCGACACGGCCGAAGACGTTGTCGGTCAGCTTGATGTCGGTGCCGACGCCGGCGGTCCAGCCGAGCATCGTGGCGCGGTCGCTGACGCCGAGGACGGTGTCTTCCACCTTCAGGCTTCTGCCGGCGAGACCGCCGGTGCCATAGAGCAGGATTTCCGGGGTCACAGCGTAGCCGAGACGGGCACGCAGCGAGCCTTCGAAGCCGGCCTTGGAATTGATGCCGTTGTCGTCGCCCTTGACGCCGTTGTAGCCGAGTTCGGCTTCACCGCCGTACACGAAGTTCTCCTGCTGCCACTGATAGCCGCCGAAGACGCTGCCGACGAAACCCTTGGTGCTGGTCGAAACGTCGAAGTCCTTCTCCTTGGTACGGCCGCTGAAGCCGTAGCCAACGTTAAGACCAGCGTAAGGGCCGGCCCACGATGCGACAGGCAGTTCGGCAACCGGAGCGGGCGCCGGCGGCTCTTCCTGGACGACGTCCGCCGCATAGGCGGTACCACCGAGGGCGAAGAGCCCGAACGCGACAGCCAGCGGCCGTGCGAATTTGAGATTGGCTTGCATTGTTCTTTACTCCTTAAGCCACAGGACACAGGCTTGTTTCTCACGATCGCCATCAACCCGTCCGGGGGGTGAAACGGATCTGGCGTTCGTCGGTTCCAAATGTCGTGTCGAAATGCGGCTGAAGCGAACCTGAACTTGGGTCATTCCCCGGCGTGAATGAGGCGGAACCTTGACGTTGCATCTTCGCAACAGCGAAATGTCAGCAGTCCGGCCATGCTGCGCTGCACACCGCTTGGTGCATGGACTCCAGCACTCTATATTGCCCTCGGGCGCTTCCGAGTCCAAGACGAGTCGGCACGCCGAGCCGGGCGTTTCGCCACAATGCTGCCCCAAGTGCGAATGCCGTTTAACGCATGCCAGGCCATATTTCGTCGGCATCGTGTTTTCGAGCCGAAATTGAGGATTGACAGCAGATGAGCAAAGCCACTGCCGCGGCCCTGGTGACGGGCGGGGCGAAACGGATCGGCAAGGCAATTGTCGAAGACCTCGCCGGCCATGGTTTTGCCGTGGCCATCCACGCCAATCGCTCGCACGACGCGGCGGATGCCCTGGCCGCGGGGATCAATCAGTCTGGCGGCCGCGCCACCGTTGTTGGGGCGGACCTGACCGACATGAACGCCGTCAGCGGCCTCGTCGGCCAGGCGGAGGCCGCGCTGGGTCCGATCTCGCTGCTGGTCAACAATGCATCGCTTTTCGTTGACGATTCCATCGAGGATTTCGACTGGCAGGCCTGGGATCGCCACTTTGCCATCCACGTGAAAACGCCGGCGCTGTTGGCGCAGAATTTCACCCGCGCCTTGCCTGAGGGGCGCGAGGGGCTGATCGTCAACATCATCGATCAGCGCGTCTGGCGGCCGACGCCGCGCTACTTCTCCTATGCATTGTCGAAGTCGGCTTTGTGGACCCAGACGCAGATGCTGGCGCAGGCGCTCGGCCCGCGCATTCGTGTCAACGCGATAGGTCCTGGCCCGACACTGAAGAATGTGCGCCAGGATGATTCGGATTTCGATGCGCAGGTCGCTGGCCTGATCCTGAAGCGTGGCCCGGAATTGCCGGAATTCGGCGCCACCATCCGCTATCTCTGGGATGCGCGCTCGGTCACCGGTCAGATGATCGCGCTCGATGGCGGCCAGCATCTTGCATGGCAGACGCCCGATGTGACAGGCATGACGGAATGAGTCCTTTAGATCAAAAGAACAAGCCGCGTGGCGGCGCCGATGACCTGCCTCCCGAAATCGACCTCGAGGATGAGGCGCTGGAGGAGATCGTCGAACCGACAGGTCCGGATGTCGCCTTCACGGCCATCGACTGGACGCCGCATGCCGGCGATGCCGAGGGCATGGTCGGCGCCGAGGTGATCCAGACCTTGGTCAAGCGGCTGCCCAACGCGCCCGGTGTCTACCGCATGATGAACGCCGCCGGCGACGTGCTCTATGTCGGCAAGGCGCGCAGCCTGAAGAAGCGTGTCACCAACTACGCGCAAGGCCGGTTCCACACCAACCGCATCGGCCGCATGGTGCGCGAGACGTCGACGATGGAATTCGTCGTCACCCGCACCGAGATCGAGGCGCTGCTGCTCGAAGCCAATCTTATCAAGCGCTTGCGGCCGCGATTCAATGTGCTGATGCGCGACGATAAGTCGTTCCCCTATATCCTTTTGACTGGCGACCATGTCTCGCCCGGCATTTATAAGCATCGCGGCGCGCGGTCGCGCAAAGGCGACTATTTCGGCCCCTTCGCTTCGGCCGGCGCCGTTGGCCGCACCATCAATTCGCTGCAGCGCGCCTTCCTGCTGCGCAGCTGCACCAACTCGTTCTACGAGAACCGCACCCGGCCGTGCCTGCTCTATCAGATCAAGCGTTGCGCCGGCCCCTGCACCGGCGAAATCTCGCATGAGGGCTATGCCGAGCTGGTCGCCGAGGCGAAGGATTTTTTGTCCGGCCGCAGCCAGAAGGTGAAGACCGAAATTTCGGCCGCCATGCAGCAGGCCTCTGAAGACCTCGATTTCGAACGTGCCGCCATCTATCGCGACCGGCTGGCCGCCCTGTCGCATGTGCAGAGCCATCAGGGCATCAACCCCGCGACCGTCGACGAGGCCGATGTCTTCGCGATCCATCAGGAGGGCGGACAGGTCTGCATCCAGGTGTTCTTCTTCCGGACGGGCCAGAACTGGGGCAACCGCGCCTATTTCCCGAAAGCCGATCCTGCCCTGGAAGCGGCCGAGGTCTTGGGCTCGTTCCTAGCGCAGTTCTACGACGACAAACCGACGCCCCGGAACATTCTGCTGTCGCACGGCGTCGAGGACCAGGACTTGCTGGCCGAGGCGCTCTCCACCCGCGCCGGCCGCAAGGTGGCGATCTCTGTGCCGCAGCGCGGCGAGAAGAAGGACCTGACTGACAATGCCTTGCAAAACGCCCGCGAGGCGTTGGGCCGCAGGCTGGCCGAAACCTCGACGCAAGGGCGACTGCTGGCCGGTTTTGCCGAGACCTTCGGCCTGGCCAAGCCGCCGGTGCGCATCGAGGTCTACGACAACTCACACATCATGGGCACCAATGCCGTCGGCGCCATGGTTGTCGCCGGGCCGGAAGGGTTTGTGAAAAACCAGTACCGGAAATTCAACATCCGCTCGACCGAGATTACGCCGGGCGACGATTTCGGCATGATGCGCGAGGTGATGGAGCGGCGCTTTTCGCGACTGCTCAAGGAACACGGCGATATCGCCCCCGACGAGGCTGCATCGGCGGAAGCAGGCGATGATATCGAAGACGACATCTCCGGCAGCTTCCCGGCCTGGCCCGACGTCATCCTGATCGATGGCGGCCAGGGCCAGATGACGGCGGTGCGCAAGATTCTCGCCGATCTCGGCATCGAGGACCGCGTCGTGGCGATCGGCATCGCCAAGGGCCAGGACCGCGATGCCGGCCGCGAGCGCTTTTTCGTCAAGGGCAGGGATTCTTTTTCACTGCCGGTGCGCGACCCCGTGCTCTATTTCGTCCAGCGGCTGCGCGACGAGGTCCATCGCTTCGCCATCGGCTCGCACCGAGCGCGGCGCAAGAAGGAGATGGTCAAGAGCCCGCTCGACGAGATCGCCGGCATCGGCCCCGGCCGCAAGCGGGCGCTGCTGCTGGCATTCGGCACCGCCAAGGCCGTCAGCCGTGCCGCGATCGAGGATTTGAGGAAAGTCGACGGTATTTCCGAACAGGTCGCCAAACTGGTCTACAATCATTTTCACGAAAGTTGAAAATTCGGCACTTTCAGCTGGCCAGTCGAATCTGGCCTGTTGACCCCCTACATTGGCTTCTGATTTGAGTACGCAGGCAGAAAGAGTCCACCGGATATGGCCCAGCGCGCGTTCAACCTGCCCAACATGCTGACCTACGCCCGCATCATCGCGGTGCCGCTGGTGGTGCTGTGCTTTTTTCTCGAAGGCCATCTGAAATCGAGCGACTTCGCCCGCTGGTCGGCGCTGATCATTTTCCTGCTGGCGTCCGTCACCGACTATTTCGACGGCTATTTTGCGCGCGCCTGGCAGCAGACCTCCAACATCGGCAAGATGCTCGACCCAATCGCCGACAAGCTGCTGGTCGCGACCTGCCTTTTGCTGCTGGCGGCCGACACCGATCGCCATGCCGGCATTGCCGGCTGGTCGCTGTGGGCGGCCATCATCATCCTGTGCCGCGAAATCCTGGTTTCTGGCCTGCGCGAATATCTGGCGGCGCTCAAGGTCTCGGTGCCGGTGACGCAGCTTGCCAAGTGGAAGACCACCATCCAGATGGTCGCCATCGCCTTCCTGCTGGCGGGACCGGCCGGCGACAAGATCTTCCCGCTGACGACGCAGACCGGCCTTGTGCTGCTGTGGATCGCCGCACTCGTCACGCTCTACACCGGCTACGACTATTTCCGCGCCGGCCTCAAGCACATCATGGACGAGTGAGATGACGACCCGCCTCATCTATTTTGCCTGGGTGCGCGAACGGATCGGCATGCCTGAAGAGGACGTCGAATTGCCAGCCGGCCTCGAGACCGTCGCCGATCTCTTGCGCTGGCTGCAATCGCGCGGCGAGGGCTACGAGCACGCGCTGCAATATCCCGACGTGATCCGCGTTGCCATCAACCAGGAACATGTCGACCACCGCGAAAAGATAGCGGGCGCGCGCGAGATCGCGCTGTTCCCGCCGATGACCGGAGGCTGACACTATGTCGGCCGTCCTTGTGCCGACCGTGCGCATCCAGCGCGAAGATTTCGACGTCGCCGCCGAGATCGCCAGGCTGACGCAAGGCCGCGCCGACATTGGCGCGGTGGTTTCTTTCTCCGGCCTGTGCCGCGATGAGCAGGGCGCGCTCTCGGCGCTGGAGCTCGAACATTATCCCGGCATGGCGGAGGCGGAGATCGGCCGTATCGCCGCCGAGGCGGTTGGGCGCTGGCCGCTGCAGGGCCTCACCGTCATCCATCGCCATGGCAAGATACGCCCGGGCGAGAACGTCGTGCTGGTGGTGGCCGCCTCGGCCCATCGCCAGGCCGCGTTCGAGGCGGCGAACTTTCTCATGGACTACCTCAAATCGCGCGCGCCCTTCTGGAAGAAGGAGCATCGCACCGATGGTTCCGAAGGTGGCTGGGTCGAGGCCAAGGAAACCGACGCCCAGGCGGCAAAGCGCTGGAAGTCATCGTCCGAATAATCCCGTCGCAGCCATGTATTGACCGCAATCCTTTGGCCAATTGAGCGCATCTGGTCAGCCCAGGACATTGGCAGCCCGGGGTATTGGCAACCATGGGCAAGGGAGGTGGTCATGCTGGACAGGCTCACGGAGTTCTTCGTCTTCGGTTTCGTGCCCCTGGTCATCGGCATCCTGGCAGTGCCGGAACTCTCCGTGGCCGCTGAAAAGGCGGTGAGGGGCGAGGTGATCTATCGCGAGCGCATCGCCCTGCCGCCCAGCGCCGTGCTTTCGGTCCAGCTTGCGGATGTTTCACTAGCCGATGCACCGGCCAAGATCATCGGCGAGCAGACGGTCAAGCCGGCCGGCCAGGTGCCGATCAGCTTCGAGATCAAATTCGATCCGTCGGTGATCCGGCCGCAGATGACCTATGCACTGCAGGCGCGGATCACCGTCGACGGCAAGTTGATGTTCATTTCCGATGTGCGCCATCAGCTCGACCCGCTGACCGACGCGCCGCAGACCATCATGCTGAAGATGGTGACGCCAGGCACCGAGCCGACGGCTTCCGTCTTTGGCCAGCTCTGGGTGGTCGACTATGTCGATGGCCTCGGCGCCATCACCGCACCGCAGGCGACGTTCAGGGTCAGCGAGGCCGGGAAGGCCGGCGGCAGCGGCCCCTGCAACACCTATTTCGCCACCGCGAAAGTCGATGGCCAGGCGATTGCGATCAGCGACATCGGCTCGACCTACAAGGCCTGCGCGCCGGAGGTGATGGCCGAGGAAAAGGCCTTGTTCGATGCCTTGGCCAAGGCGGCGTCCTACACGGTCGATGCCGGCAAGCTCACCATATCAGACAAGAACGGCCGTGAAATCCTGCGCTTCAGCGCCGCGAGCTGATCGCCAAATGAAAAGGCCGGCGAAGCGCCGGCCTTTTGCATGAGATTTGGCAGTATCGGCTCAGCCGACGATCTCGGTGTCCGAGAACCAGTACTTGATCTCCTGCGCGGCGGTTTCCGGCGCGTCGGAGCCGTGCACCGAATTCTCGCCGATCGACAGCGCGTGCACCTTGCGGATGGTGCCTTCGGCGGCGTTGGCCGGGTTGGTGGCGCCCATCACTTCGCGATTCTTGGCAATGGCGTTCTCGCCTTCCAGCACCTGGACGATCGTCGGAGCCGACGACATGAACTCGACCAGCTCGCCGAAGAAGGGACGGTCCTTGTGGACGGCGTAGAAACCTTCCGCCTCGCGGCGGCTCATCCAGACGCGGCGCGAAGCGATGACGCGCAGGCCGGCGTCTTCCAGCATCTTGGTGATGGCGCCAGTGAGGTTACGCCGGGTCGCGTCCGGCTTGATCATGGAAAAGGTGCGTTCGAGCGCCATTGGTCGTCCTTGTCTGAGAATGGAATTGAGAGTGGCGGGCTCTATACAGGCCGCCCGGAGCCAGAGCAAGGGGTCGGAGCGCTCCGCGCTTCCGGTCAGGCCGGCGAGCCAGGAGACGACATCAGACGGCTGCACAGCAACGCTTTGCTTGCTATAGTCACGCGTCGGCGCCGCGCTGAAGTCGGCCCGAATGGAGACAACATGACCATGGCAGACGATCGTCAGGAGCGCATTCGCAACCGCGCACATCAGATCTGGCAGGAAGAGGGGCAACCGGCCGGTCACCACGAACGCCATTGGCACCAGGCGGCAGCCGACATCGATCGGGAAGATGCGGGCAAGCCGTCGGCAGCCAAGAAGTCGGCCAAGAAGGCATCTGGCGCCAGCAAGGCCAAAGCCGCTCCAAAGGAAGAAAAAGCTGCCGCGAAAGCAAGCAAGCCAAAGAAGACGGCCAAGTAGGCGCGCTATCCCGCCGCTGATTTTCGCCGCGCATTGACGGCGCGTCCAACCCGCCTTGCGGGCAGGGCTGGCGCGTGCGGCCGTCAGGCCGCTGCGACAACCTTTCGTCCCAGTCCGCCATGCAGGTCGAGGCAACGCGCGAACCATTGCGCCACGACGTCGCTGTCTTCAAGCAGCTGATAGGGCGTGGCGATGCGCGCCCATTGCAGCGCGCCGAAGACGATATAATCCGCAAACAGCGGCGCGGCGCCGCCGATAAAAGGCTGGTAGCCCAGCATCGAGCGCAGCGGTTCGAGCGAAGCCCGAAACGCCGCCAGGCCGGCATCGCGCACCGCGACGACATCTTCCAACCGCTTGCCAAGGCGCTGCTCCCGGCTCAGCCGGAAATACACGGCGTTCTCTTCGTCCTGCATGCCATGGAGGTCGACGAGCGCCGCGGTGGTGACGTAGGGATGGATGGTCAATTGCGACCAGCGCTCGATGAAGCGCGCCATCGCCTTGCCGCCTTCGCCGCCGAACAGCGTCGGCCGGTCCGGATAGGCTTCCTCGAGATAGAGCGCGATGGCGAAGGAATCGATGACGACCTTGTCGCCGTCGCGGATCACAGGAACGGTTTTCGAAGCGCCGCCCTCGATGGTGGGCACCTCGAGAAAACGCGTCGGCGCGGTCGAGATATCCAGCCCCTTGTGGGCCAGCGCCATCGTCGCCTTCCAGCAATGCGGACTGAACGGACGGCTCTCGTCACGCCCGACGAGCTCATATAGCAGAATGGTCATTGGCGCCGGTCTCTTTGCGGTCTAGGTATCGCTCGCGACACCCCGAAACGGGGCGGCGGGAGAAAAGATGAAACAGCACTTCATGATGTTTGCGGCGTATAATCAATGGGCCAATGGCCGCATCTATGATGCCGCTGCGGACCTCGATGAAGAGGAATTCAATCGCGATGTCGGCGCCTTCTTCGGCTCGCTGATGGGCACTCTCAACCATCTGCTTGCCGCCGATCGCATCTGGATGAAGCGCTTCACCGGCGAGGGCGACGCGCCGACAGCACTGGACGCTATCCTGCATCGGGCCTTGCCCAAGCTGAGGACCGCGCGCGAAGCTGAGGACCGGCGGATCATCGACTGGCTCTCCGGCTTGGGCGACAAGGCGCTGTCGGGCCGCTTCACCTACATGACAGTGTCGGATATGCGCACCGTCTCGCAGCGCCTTGCGCCCGCGCTGGCGCATGTCTTCAACCACCAGACCCATCATCGCGGCCAGGCCCATATGATCCTGACGGTTCTGGGTCGTCCTTCCGTGCCGCTCGATCTGGCGCATTTCCAGCGTACCGAAGAGGGCAGGGCTTTCGCCTAATCCAGGCGGCCGGCCAGCGCCGACTACCGCCGCATCTTTTGCAGAAGCATGGCCTTCACGTCAGGCCATTCGGTAATTTCAGACAGCTTCGGTAGCCAGGTCGCGGATTTCACTGTCCAATTGGCGTTGCGTCAAAGCCGCTTCCGCCATGACCCATTGTTTGAACAGCAGCACCTTGCGTGCGGCAAGGCACTTGTGGGGGGAGACGAAATACCAACCGGCGCTATTCGTGTGGTGGACGGCAAAGGGAGCGACCAGCCTTTCGGCGCGGATGTCGCTGGCCATATAGGCACGGTTGGCCACCGCAAAGCCCATTCCGGCATTGGCCGCCTCGTAGGACATCATGCACGAGTCGAAATAGATGCTTTTGGTCTCGCTGAGCACGAAGCTGGCGCCGGCGAAACCAAGCCAGGATTGCCAGTTCTGGGTACAGGTGTCGGAATGCAGCAGCGTGAAGTGCCTGAGGTCGTCGGGCGTCACCTTTGACACCGGCTTGTCGCCGAGAACCTCATGGAACAGTTTGCGGCTGCACACCGGTGTCAGGTCTTCCCGAAACAGCAGATCGGATGGCAGCCCGTTGAAATGGCCGTCGCCGTAGCGGATTTCGAGATCGAAATCGGAGGCCGCGAACTCATGCGTCGCGTAGGAGGTCGAAACCCGCATCACGATATCGGGATATTGCCGCTGGAACTCCGGCAGGCGCGGGAACAGCCAGCGCGCGGCGAAGGTCGGCAGCACGGATATCTTCAGCACATGTTCCTGCGATTGCCCGGTCGCTTCCATGCTGGCAGCGACGATCCGCTCCAGCGCCTCGCGAACACGCGAGACATAGGTCTCACCCTCCGGCGTCAGCGACACCGCATTGCCGCCGCGCTGGAAAATCTTGAAGCGGAGCTGATCCTCCAGGCTCTTGACGCGCTGGCTGACCGCTGACGCGGTGATGAACTGCTCCTCTCCGGCTCGCGTGAAATTCCCGTGGCGCGCAGCACTCTCCACGATTTTCAGCGAATTGAGGTTGACCTGACTGAGCAAACGCACGGGCTTCGACCTTAAGCTGGGCTTACACTAGCACCAGCATTCCTAATTTTACAGGGGGTGCTAATTTAATCGACTGTTAACCAAGTGTTTGCCCCCCACTTGGAGAAGTACAATGAACGCACATACCATACCCGATCTGCGCTATGCGATGAGCCGCGAGGCCATTATCGGCCACGAAACCGCCTGGAAAGTGTCGAGTTTCGGCGTTGCACAGTATCTGCATGGCTATGACCCGGCGCTGCTCGCCGCGATCGAGGAGGCCGCCCTGAAGCTCAAGGCCAGCCATGCCGTGCACAAGCACCTCGACCTGACCTTCATCACTGGCGCCGACCGTTTCATCCCCGAAATCAAGGAGTTGCTGCACGACAAGCTGCGCCTGGAGCGGCTGTCCGACATGATGGGCACGAAGCTGGAGCCCTATCCGCTGTCGATCGTCGGCTCGACCGTCACCTTCATGAATCCCAGGGACGGCGCCGTCGAATGGCATTGCGACGGCGTTCCGGTCACCGAACTCATTCCGCTGTCGATCAGCGACCCGCTCGTCGGCGGCCATCTCGAAATCTATTGCGACGATTCAGAGACCGGCCGCGCCATCCTCGAATCCGGGCGCGAGATCCCGCGCAACCGCATCATGCGCATCGATCACAAGATGAACTACGCGACGCTCGGACAGTTCCTTGGCGTCCTGCATCGCACCGCCCCGATCCAGTATGGCGAGCGCGTCACCCTGGTGCTCAATCAGCGTTCGGTGGCCAAGCCCTATGTCGACGACAACCGCATGTTCTATCTCGCCGCCGACAACGATCACGACCGTGAATGGGTCAACGAGCTGGCTGAAGACGTTTGGACCAACCAGTTGCCGGCCTATCGACGGTTTGAGGCGGAGCATCCGACGCCCGCCCCGGCCGCCGATGCACCGGTTGCGGGCGGAGCCAGGGAATCATGGTAGTCGACCATGATCCCGAAAAGCGGGAGCCGGTCTTCGGACGAGATCATAGTGCAACACAGGGATAGAGCCCGAGGCCGATTTTTTCAGCACGGATCAGCTTCAGTATCCGCGCTGGTCTTTGCAGCTGGCGCGGTGGCTCTGTGGTCGACCAATGCCTTGGTCGGCAAATCCCTGCTGGCGAACCACCCGGTGTCGCAGGTGCAGTTCCTGCAATTTGCGGGAGCTGCACTGGTCTTCGCCTTGATCCGGTTCATGAGCCGTGAGGAAGCGCCCCTAATGGCGCCGGGGGCGGCATTGGCTCCTCTCGCGGTCGGCTTCATAGGTCTGGTCGGCACCATGGTGCTGCAATACATCGCCTTCGCCTCGATGCCGGTGATCGAAGCCAATCTCGTGGCCTACACCTGGCCCTTGATGGTCGCCGCGGCGGTGATCGCCTTCGACAATCCCCGGCGTCCGGTCTTGCTGGGTCTTGCCGCGGCCCTTGGCTTTGTCGGCGTCGCGCTGGTGATTTCGGGAGGGCGTGAGAGCAGCTGGTTCCAGGGCGATCTCGTCGGCTATTTCGCCGCATTCGGGTCTGCGCTGTGCATGGCGTTCTATTCGGTGATGGTGGGACGGCTCGCCACGTCGCCCGATCGCCTGCTGCTGCCTTCGTCGCTGGTCGGCGTCGCCTTGACGCTTCTGTGGTCCGCTCGAGAAGGCGTCGCCTGGCCCGCCGGCATGGATCTCGCCCTCGGGCTCTATCTCGGCGCCGGCCCGATGGGGCTGGGTTATTACTTCTGGTCGCGCGCCTTGAAGCTTGAAGGCAGCGGCAAGGTCGCGGTCGTCGCCTATCTCACGCCGATTGCATCGACGCTGCTGCTGACCCTGTCCGGGGAACGGTTGACGACGACCGCCATTGCCGGCGCCGTCCTCGTCATTGGCAGTTGTATCGCGGTCGGTCTGGAGCGCTCGGAGGCGCAAGACTATGTTTGACGACAATGAACGTCTCGCCAGGCAGGAAGCGCATTGGCTGATCAAGGAATTTGGCGCCGAGGCACCGCTCTACGCGGCGATGAAGGCCGAAAAGGCGATTGAGCAGAAGGATTTCGGGCGATGCGCCCGTTGGCGGCGTATTCTTGAGATATTGGCCGACGCCCGGACAAGCAAATCTGCTGCTTCCAAGTATTAGATTTTCTAATTTGCGCGGCGTCGATTTCCCATAAAGATAGTTGACGCCAAGTCTTGATTCGTTCTGGCGCTTGGCGACCCGCTGGGGGACGCGGTTAAAGAGATACATCGACGAAAGTCTTCGCTGGGGTGGATGACTTTCTCGCAAATAGGATGAAAGAATTGTCAAATATCGAGGATAAGACCGTTATCGAGCTAACGGCCGATATTGTCTCGGCCTATGTAGGCAACAATCCGCTTCCGGCTTCCGGCCTGCCTGACTTGATTGCCAGCGTCAGTGCATCGGTTCGGAAACTGGCTGGTGCGGCCGTCGTCGAAAGCCCGAGCCTTGTTCCGGCTGTAAATCCAAAAAAGTCGGTGTTTCCCGACTACATCGTCTGCCTGGAGGACGGAAAGAAGTTCAAGTCGCTCAAGCGGCACCTTCGGACGGATTACGGCCTGAGCCCGGACGACTATCGGGCCAAATGGGGCTTGCCGCCGGATTACCCGATGGTTGCGCCAAACTACTCGGCGACCCGGTCGGCGCTGGCGAAGTCGACAGGGCTTGGCCGCAAACCGGCAGCAGCCCCGGCCGCCGTGGCAAAGAAAGGCAAGGCAAAGGCCTGACAGCGGGCGGCCTGAAAAAAAAAGGTCCGGCCGTTTTGTTCTGTGCAAGTCGCGGCACGATTGCCTGGTGCAATCGTTCTGCCGGGTCGATGTGAGCGGGGCGCAGTTTGGGCGCCGCGCTCCGTAAAACAAAGATCTGGAGCAGTTCACCCGTGAAACGTGAACTGCTCCAAATTTCTATTTTGATGCAATTCCCCGTGGGGAAAGCGCAATGCGCTTTTCCCCAGTTAAACTGTCCACACTGGAATTGCTCGGTGGGCCGAAACCTTTAGGTGGTAATTAACATTGCCGCGCGTCCCTACGACCACGATGATGTCGTCGCCGTCCTTGGGAAGGTCGCCACTCCATTTGGGTGACACCCGCATCGATTTTGCCCGACCTTGCGCCAAACGAATAAGTAGCACTCGCGCCTCGCTCGACACCGTCGCTGATGATGGCGCTGGACTTGCCTGCGGGAAAATGGATCGGCGCCAGCGGATAATCGCCTGCATTCTGCCCATATGCCGCGCTCGCACCGACGACGACGGCAGCTGAAAGCAAAGTTGAGACAACGCTGTTCTTTGTCAACATTCATTCTATTCTGTTTAGTCGGTGCGAAAATTATATAAACACGGTTTGGATCAGTATAAATTCCTTAGGCCAGTATCTTCAATATCCGTTCCGGCGGCTTGGCGATCGCAAGTGCGAGCGACGCCGGTTGATGCCAGAAGGCCCCGCCGGCTGCCGCCGTTTTCATGCGCGATCGGGCCGACCAGGCTGCAAGGTCTTGCGAAGCGTCGATGTCCGGTGCAAAAGCGCGGCCATGCTGATCATCAACGACCTTTCGCTCCGCATGGCCGGGCGCCTGCTTCTCGGCCATGCCTCGCTGACCTTGCCCGCCGGCACCAAGGCCGGCCTTGTCGGCCGCAACGGCACCGGCAAGACGACGCTGTTCAAGGCCATCACGGGAGACTTTCCCTCCGAGACTGGTTCGATCAGCCTGCCGAGGAACACGCGCATCGGCCAGGTCGCGCAGGAAGCGCCCGGAACCGAGGAGCCACTGATCGAGATCGTGCTCAAGGCAGACCTCGAACGCACGGCGCTGCTCGAAGAGGAAAAAACCGCCACCGATCCGCACCGCATCGCCGACATCCACATGCGGCTGGCCGACATCGACGCCCATTCAGCCGAGTCCCGCGCTGCCACCATCCTGGCCGGCCTCGGCTTCGACGACGCGGCGCAGCGCCGGCCGGCCTCGTCCTTCTCCGGCGGCTGGCGCATGCGCGTGGCATTGGCTGCCGTGCTGTTTTCAGAGCCGGATCTGCTGCTGCTCGACGAGCCGACCAACTATCTCGACCTCGAAGGCACGCTGTGGCTGGAAAACTACGTGTCGAAATACCCGCACACCGTGCTTTTGATTTCGCACGACCGTGACCTGCTCAACCGCGCCGTCAACTCGATCGTTCACCTCGACCAGAAGAAGCTTACCTTCTGGCGCGGCGGCTACGACCAGTTCGAGCGGCAGTACACCGAGCAGAAGGAATTGCAGGAAAAGGGCCGCGTCAAACAGGAAGCCGCCCGCAAGCACATGGAATCCTTCGTCGAGCGCTTCCGCGCCAAGGCCTCCAAGGCCAGGCAGGCGCAGTCACGCATCAAGGCCCTGGAAAAGATGAAGCCGATCGCGGCCATCGTGAACGATTCGGTGCGGCCGTTCTCCTTCCCGGAACCGGTGAAGACCGTGGCCTCGCCGATCGTGGCGCTGAACAACGTCAATGTCGGCTATACCGAGGGCCAGCCGATCCTCAAGAAGATGACGCTGCGCATCGACGCCGACGACCGCATCGCGCTGCTCGGCGCCAACGGCAACGGCAAGTCGACCTTCGCCAAATTGCTGTCGGGCCGGCTGAAGCAGGAGACCGGCACGATGACGGTGGCGCCTGGGCTGAAGGTGGCGATCTTCGCCCAGCACCAGCTCGACGATCTGCGCCCGGAAGAAAACGCCTATGAGCATGTCCGCCGGCTGATGCCGGAGGCGCCGGAATCGAAGGTGCGCGGTCGCGTCGCCCAGTTCGGCCTGACCACCGAGAAGATGAATACGCCAGCCAAGGACCTGTCCGGCGGCGAGAAGGCGCGCCTTCTGATGGGCCTGTCGGCCTTCGAAGGGCCGAACCTGTTCATCCTCGACGAGCCGACCAACCATCTCGACATCGACAGCCGCGAATCGCTGATCCATGCGCTCAACGAATTTCCCGGCGCCGTCATCCTGATCTCGCATGACCGCCATCTCCTGGAGGCGACGGCCGATCGGCTGTGGCTGGTCAAGGATGGCGCGGTCAACCCGTATGATGGCGACCTGGAGGACTACAAGACACTGGTCACCGGCGTGTCCGGCGACCGCCGCGGCAAGCGCGAGGCGGACAAGGCGTCAAAGGCCGACCGCCGCCGCGACGCGGCCGCGCGCCGCGCCGCCTTCGAACCGCTGGCCAAGGAAATCCGCGCCACCGAGGCGCTGATGGACCGCATCCGCAAGCGCATCGACGGCATCGAGGATGAGCTCGCCAATCCGGCGATCTACGAAAAGGATCCCTCGACCGCGACACGCCTGGCCAAGGAGCGCTCGCAACTCGCCCAGACGCTGGCCGGCCACGAGGAAAAATGGCTGACCATGTCGGCCGAGTATGAGGAAGGCACGGCGGAGTAGAGCTAATCTCCCCCACAACAAGGGGAGAAGGGGAAGCTGCCTCTACACGCCGCCTCGACATCCAGCTAATCTCATGTCCGGACAAGCCGGGGCGACCTATGTCAGCCATGGACGGTTTCATCGATGAGTTTGTGCGCGAGGACCGGTTCTTCTTCGGCTTGCACCAACGGCAGTTCGACCCTGTCGCGGCCAAGCGTGCTTTGAAAGCTCTAAAGCGCACCGAGATCGGTGCCAATCATGGGGCGAACTATCGTCTTGTCGATCTTCTGTTTAACGCCGGCGTCGAACTCAGTACATGCGCATACTACAATCGCGGCAACGAAATATTCGATCGCGAATTCAACTTACTCTTCTTTGCGATTGCCGAGAGGTTCAATTTGGTCGGTAAATTAGGCGATGCGATGCGCGGGAAATAGCACTCGGGGGGCCATTGATGTGCAAGGAATCATGGATCGAGGCTGGCAAGATACTGGCGGTTGACCTCAAAGCTGTCGTCAAAATGCCCCGACTGTGGCGGGGCGGAACTGGCGGTTTTCGACACTCCGGCAGGCCAGCCCATATCGAGCGGCACATGTGTTGTCCGCGATGCGGTGGCTACAATGCGCTGCTCAAGCGCACTGACGGTGTGTAACTGGCCCTACACGCCACGCGCGAAACTCGCTAGACATGCTTTATGAACCAACACGCCAAGCTTCGCATCGGCCACTCGGCCTGTCCGCATGATTGCCCGTCGACCTGCGCGCTCGAGGTCGAACTGCTCGATGGCAACCGCATCGGCCGTGTCCATGGCGCCAAGGCCAACACCTACACATCCGGTGTCGTCTGCGCCAAGGTCGCCCGCTACGCCGACCGTGTCCATCACCCCGACCGGCTGCTGAAGCCGCTGATCCGCGCCGGTGCCAAGGGCGATGGTGTCTGGCAGGAAGCGAGCTGGGAGGCGGCGCTCGACCTCGTCGCCGAAAAGTTCATCGCGGCTGAAGAGAAATACGGCTCGGAGACGGTCTGGCCCTATTTCTATGCCGGCACGATGGGACTGGTACAGCGCGACGGCATCGACCGGCTGCGTCACGCCAAAAAGTATTCAGGCTTCTTCGGGTCGATCTGCACCAATCTCGCCTGGACCGGCTGGATGATGGGGGCAGGCGCCTTGCGTGGGCCCGACCCGCGCGAGATGGCAAAATCCGACTGCGTGGTGATCTGGGGCACCAATGCCGTTGTTACCCAAGTCAATGTGATGACCCATGCCATCAAGGCGCGCAAGGAGCGCGGCGCGAAAATCGTCGTCATCGACGTCTATGAAAACGCGACGATGAAACAGGCCGATATGGGCATGGTGCTGAAGCCCGGCACCGACGGCGCGCTGGCCTGTGCGGTCATGCATGTGCTGTTCAGGGAAGGCCTGGCTGATCGCGCCTATCTCGAAAAATACACCGACGACCCGAAGGGGCTGGAAGCGCATCTGCAGCCGCGTACGCCGGAATGGGCGGCCCAGATCACGGGCTTGTCGGTCACCGAGATCGAGACCTTTGCCCGCCTCGTTGGCACGACCAAGAAAACCTATTTCCGGCTCGGCTATGGTTTTGCCCGCCAGCGCAACGGCGCCGTCAACATGCATGCCGCCTCCTGCATCGCCGCCGTCACCGGCAGCTGGCAGTATGAGGGCGGCGGCGCCTTTCATTCGAATTCCGGCATCTTCAAGCTCAACCAGGAGGTGTTGGAAGGCACCAGGATGCGCGATCCAGCGATTCGCTACCTCGACCATTCGCGTATCGGCCCGGTGCTGACTGGCGCCAGCGACGCGCTCTATGGCGGACCGCCGGTGACGGCGATGCTGATCCAGAACACCAATCCAGTGAATGTCGCGCCCGAGCAGCGGCTGGTGAAGCAGGGCTTTTTGCGCGACGACCTGTTCACTTGCGTGCACGAGCAGTTCATGACCGACACGGCAAGGCTCGCCGATGTCGTGCTGCCGGCGACGATGTTTCTGGAACATGACGATGTCTACAAGGGCGGCGGCAACCAGCACATCACGTTGGGGCCGAAGCTGATCGAGCCGCCGGAAGGGCCGCGCACCAACCATTTCGTCATCGAGCAACTGGCGGAGCGCCTGGGGGTCGCCGACCGTCCGGGTTTTGGCCTCACTGAACAGCAGCATATCGACATCATTCTCGGCAAGCGTGGGCTGGGCGGCTTCGACAGCTTGAAAGCGCAGAAATGGATCGATCTGCAGCCGGATTTCGAGACCGCGCATTTCATCAAGGGGTTTGGCCATGCGGATGGAAAATTTCGCTTCCGCGCCGACTGGACCGGCCAGGCGGCTCCCAACCGGCCGCCGAAGAGCATGGGCCTGTTCGGACCGGTGGAACAGCTGCCCGAGTTTCCCGACCATGTCGACCTGATCGAAGTGGCCGACGAGGCGCATCCATTCCGGCTGACGACCTCGCCAGCGCGCAACTTCCTCAACTCGACCTTTGCCGAAACGCCGGTGTCGAAGGAGAAGGAAGGCAGGCCGTCGCTGCTCATGCATCCCGATGACGCGGCGGACCTTGGGCTTGCCGATGGCGACCGCGTCGAGGTCGGCAACCAGCGCGGCGACCTCGTGCTGCATGCGAAATTCTTCGATGGCATCAAGCGCGGCGTGGTGATCGCCGAAGGCATCTGGCCCAACAGCGCACATGAGCGCGGCGAGGGCATCAACGTGCTGACGGGCGCCGATGCACCGGCGCCCTATGGCGGTGCCGCCTTCCACGACAACAAGGTCTGGCTGCGCAAGGCTGGTTGATCCGAGCGAAACGGTGGAGATCGACTATACCGGCAGGATTTCAGCCGCCTTCTTCCTGTTCAGCCGGTGTCTTATGTCGTCGGCGATCGCCTGGGCTTCTATCCCGATTTCGCGCAGCAATCCGGTGACTGCATTGTGGAAACCGACGAGGTAGAGGCCGAGATCCGAAGCTTTGGGGGTAACGCCGCTGCGGTCGGGCTGGATGCCAGGCTCGAGAAATCTGGCATAGCCCGGGCGGTAGCCGGTGGCGAAGATGATCGCATCGAATTCGCCGTGTTTGCCGTCGGCAAAACGGGCGCCGCGTTGCGAAATCTCGGCGATATCGGGCGCGACCTTGATGGCCCCTTCGCGGATCTTGCCGATGGTGCCGACGTCGATCACCGGAATGCGCGATGCAATCGCGATCTGTTCCAGCAGTCCCTGTCCCGGCCGTTTGAGCCCGTATTTGTCCAGCCGTCCTAGCACCAGGTCGAGAATGACCGGGAAAAGAAGATCGTTGAGGCGTTGCGGACCGAGGCGCGTCGCCATGCCGACCATCTGGATGGGCACGCCGAACAGTTCGCGTGGCACGATATGAACGCCGCCGCGCACGGAAATCGTCGGTTGTGCGCCGTTTTCCGCCAGATCGAGCGCAATCTCCGCGCCGGTGTTGCCCATGCCAACGACCAGCACCGACTGACCGGCGAAAGGCCTGGCATTGCGATAGTCGGCGCTGTGCAATGTCTTGCCGGTGAAGCTGTCGATGCCGGTAAATCCGGGCCGCGAGGGCTCGGCATTGTAGCCTGACGCGATCACCACATGTTTGGCGCGCAGCGGGCCGGATGTCGCCTCCACATGCCAGCCGCGCCCCTCTCGGGTGACCGCATTCACCGTTGCTCCGAAACGAGGCTTGAGGTCGAAGCGTTGCGCATAGGCATCGAGATAGTCGGCGAAAAGATCACGCGGCACATAACGCGGATAGTGTTTGGGAAACGGCACGAAGGGCAGCGACGAATAGCGCTTGGTCGTATGCAGGTGGACGCGCTCATAGTGGCGCCGCCAGGCAGGCGCCGCCTGCTGCTCTTTTTCGATGATGATGAAGTCGACGCCGGCCTGCCGCAGGCATGCGGCAACCGCCAGGCCCGCCGGCCCGGCCCCGATGATCGCTACTGTTGTGGTGTGGTCCAAGCGCGCCTCCCAGCTCAATTCGCGTCCTGAGAATGTCAAAAGCATGGCGGCGGAGCCTGCCAGCCGGCAAGGCTCAATCCGGCAACGGCACCGTCAGCCCGACCTTGACGCGGTCCATGGCGACGAAGGTGCGGAATTTCCGGACATTGTTGCTGCCGAAGAACAGTTTTCGCGTCAGCGCCTCATAGGCGCCCATGTCTGCCACGGTGATGACGAGGATGAAGTCGGCCTCGCCGGTGACATAGTAGCATTGCTGCACTTCAGGCGTTTGCGAGAATTGCCGCTTGGCCGCGTCGATCAGTTCGGTGCGCTCGCTCTCCAGTTCCACCTCGACGAAGATGGTGATGGGCTGGCCGACCGCCGCGGGTTCGATGATTGCGACATTGCTTGCGATGACACCGGCCTGCTCCATGCGCTTGATCCGGCGCTGCACCGCCGGCGCCGACAGGTTCACCGCTTCGCCGATCAGCCGCTGCGGCGTCGTGTTATCGCGCTGCAGGATGGCAAGGATGGCGAGATCGAAACTGTCGAGCGGAGGCGATGATGCAGGCAATGGCGGTATCCCGGTGAAACAAACTTGCATTTCGCAGGCCCAATTACAGCGCTCTTTGCGTCTGTCCTGCAATATGGTCTCGCTGACTGCCAAGGAGGTCACCAGTGTTCCTGCCCAATCGCAATGCCTTGCACGGCAAGCCGCTTGATGCGGCCGATGCCGAAACCCTCGGGATCGCGGGCGCCGACACGGTCGAGCGCTTTCTTGCCCATCGCGACGATCACGCGATGACGCCGCTGCACGCGCTGCCGGCGCTGGCGGGCGAACTCGGCCTCGCTGCGCTGCACGTCAAGGATGAGGGCTTTCGTCTCGGCCTGGGCAGCTTCAAGGCGCTGGGCGGCGCCTATGCTGTTTTCCGCCTTGTATTGGAGGAGGCAAGTAAAAGACTTGGCCACCCTGTCGATGTCGAGGATCTCGATCGTACCGATGTCCGCTCGGTCGCGGCAAAAATGACATTTGCGTGCGCCACCGACGGCAATCACGGCCGGTCGGTCGCGCAAGGCGCCGAGCTTGCCGGCGCCAGGGCGGTGATCTTTGTTCATGCCGGCGTCAGCGACGAGCGCATCTCGGCAATCGCCCGCTACGGCGCGGAGATGGTTCGCGTCGATGGCAATTATGACGATTCGGTCAGGCAAGCGGCGCGGATCGCGGCCGAGAAGGGCTGGACCGTGGTGTCTGATACGTCGTGGCCGGGTTATGAACGCATCCCCGGCCTGGTCATGCAGGGCTATACGGCGATCGTCCGCGAAGCGCTGCGCCAGCTCAGCGAACCGCCGACCCACGTCTTCGTCCAGGCCGGCGTCGGCGGCATCGCCGCCGCGGTGGCCGGCCATCTCGCCATCGTGCTTGGCGACGCCAGGCCGGTCTTCACCGTGGTCGAACCGGCGCGCGCGGCCTGCATCGTCGCGGCTGCCCGGGCAGGGCATGTGGTCAAGGTGGCCCACGATCAGCCGACTGTCATGTCCATGCTTGAATGCTATGAGGCCTCTCAGGTCGCCTGGCGCGTGCTGGCGCGCGCCGGCGATGCCTTCATGACGGTGGACGAGGACGACGCCGTCGCGGTGATGCGGCGGCTGGCCCGGCCTGCCGGTAGCGATCCGGTGATCGTTGCCGGCGAGAGCGGCGGCGTCGGCCTTGCCGGACTTATCCGGGCGATCGCCGAAAACAGGACCGATCTCGGCCTCGACGGCAAATCCCGCGTGCTGGTGGTCAACACCGAAGGCGCCACCGACCCGCATCGCTATGCCGAACTGGTCGGCTTGAGCCCGGCCGAGGTGCTGGCCGGCAAGCTCGCTGCCGAGGCAACGCCATGATCGCGGTCGACGCGCAGCGCCTGCTTGGCCGCATCCGTGAACTCGGCGCCGTTGGCCGCGACGGCGAGGGCAGGCTGACCCGGCTCGCGGCCTCCGACACCGACAGGCAGGGCCGCGACCTCTTCGTCGGCTGGCTACGGCAGGCCGGGCTCGATGTCGCCATCGACCGCATCGGCAACATTTTCGGCATCTGGCAAAGCGCCGACAATACAGGCGAGGCGCCGCTGCTTATCGGCTCCCACATCGACACCGTCATCGACGCCGGCATCTATGATGGCTGCTACGGCGTGCTTGCCGGGCTGGAGGTGATCGAGACACTGAAGGCCTTCGGCCTGTCGCCGTCGCGCCCAATCGCTGTCGCCGCCTTCACCAATGAGGAGGGCGTGCGCTTCTCTCCCGACATGATGGGTTCGCAGGTCCATGCCGGCGGCGTCGATGTCGAGGCGGCGCTCGCCGCTGTCGGCACCGACGGCAGCACGCTCGGGCAGGAACTCGCCCGCATCGGCTATGCCGGCGAGCGCGAGCTCGGCTTTCTCAAGCCGCACCTCTATCTCGAACTGCATATCGAACAGGGGCCGGTCCTGGAGCGCGAAGGCATTCCGATCGGCGCGGTGGAGACCCTGCAAGGCATTTCCTGGCAGCGCATCACCCTTGATGGCGTGGCCAACCATGCCGGCACCACGCCGATGTCGATGCGCTGCGACGCCGGATACGCAGCAGCGCGCGTGGTCACCTTCCTGCATGACCTTGCCGCGGCCTCCAACGCGCCGACCGTTGCCACCATCGGCACGATGAGCTTCGAGCCGAATGCCATCAACGTCATCCCATCGCGCGCGGTCTTCACCGTCGACCTGCGCGATCCAGACGAGCAGCGCTTGCAGGCGCAGGAGGCGTCGCTGGCCGCCTTTCTGGAACAGCTCGGCGCCGAGGGCATCACCGTGACGGTCGAGCGGCTGGCGCGCTTCGAGCCGGTCGTCTTTGACGGCCGAGTCGTCGAACTGATCGAAGCCGCTGCCAGGAAGCGCGGGCTTGCCTCGCGGCGCATGACATCTGGCGCCGGCCATGACGCGCAGATGATCGCGCGCATCGCGCCGGCGGCGATGATCTTCGTGCCGAGCGCCGGAGGCATCAGCCACAGCCCGCATGAACACACCGAGGATGCCGAGCTTGTTGCCGGCGCCAACATCCTGCTTGATGTCGTGACGGAACTCGCCGAGCTCGAAGGCTGAAGACATGGCTGAACTCGATCCAGAAACGCTGAAGCGCGAGATGACCGCTTGGCGGCGCGACCTGCATGCGCACCCCGAATTCGGCTTCGAGGAGAAACGCACCGCGGCCTTCGTCGCGGCCAAGCTACGGGAATTCGGCCTGGACGATGTCGCCGAGGGTGTCGGTGGCACCGGCGTCGTCGGCACATTGAAACGCGGCAGCGGCAACCGCGCCATTGCGCTGCGGGCCGATATGGATGCGCTGCGCATATCGGAGCAATCGAGCGCGCCATACCGGTCCGGCAATCCCGGCATCATGCATGCCTGCGGTCATGACGGCCACACCGCCATGCTGCTCGGCGCTGCAAGGCTGCTGGCGAGGGAGGGTGGTTTCGACGGCACCGTGCGCTTCATCTTCCAGCCGGCCGAGGAGTGGGGCAGGGGTGCGCTGGCCATGCTCGATGATGGCCTGATGCAGCGCTTCCCCTTCGACGAGATATTTGGCCTGCACAACATGCCCGGCCTTCCCGTCGGACACTTCGAGACCCGCGCCGGCCCAGTCATGTCGGCCGAGGACAATTTCGAGATCGTGCTCAAGGGGCTCGGCGGCCACGCGGCGCGGCCGCATGCGGTCAACGAAACGCTGGTCGCCGCCTGCGCCCTGGTTACCAACCTGCAGACGATCGTTTCGCGCCGGCTGAGCCCGGCCGACACAGCGGTGGTTTCGGTGACCGAACTGATCACCGACGGCACCCGCAATGCATTGCCTGGTCTTGCCCGCATCCTCGGCGATGCGCGCAGTTTTCGCCCCGAGGTCAGCGCTGAGATCGAACGGCAGATGCGCATAATCGCCGAGGGCACCGCGGCCGCCTGTAACGTTGCCGCCGAGGTCAATTACACCAGGGAATTTGTGCCCTTGCACAACGATGCCGAACTGGTCGAGGCGGCCTTCGCCGCCGCCAAGAAAATCTTCGATCCCGGCAATATCGCGGTTGCCCGCGAGCCGATGACGGCGTCGGAGGATTTTGCCCGTTTCCTCGATCACGTGCCGGGCTGCTTCGTCTTCCTCGGCAATGGCGAGGCCTCGGCGCCGCTGCACAATTCCAGCTATGACTTCAACGATGATGGGCTAGTGTTCGGCGCCAGTTTCCATGCTGCCATCGCCAGGCAACGGCTCGGAATTTGACCGGCGACGAACCCTCTTCGGCAAGCTTTTGCCGGTGGAAAGCGCCCGGAAAGGGCCGAAATCCGCGATCCCGCATGACGCAGAGGCAAGACTCAGCTACGCTGCATGGCGCGGCGGACCTGATTTATCCGCTTGGCCGGCGCCTTCTCCTCCCAAGCGGCGCCGGCCTTCTTCGTTGCGCCGAACCCCTTCTAAATTAGCATTCATTAAATTTAGAATATTCGCACTTGCAGGAAGTTAGCGTCTTTCTGGCATGGAAAGCTGCGGGTTTTCGGGTGTTTGCGGGAAGACGGATGCGAGGCGGAACTGGATAAAGCGTTGCGTCAGGACGAGGCGCGGCAGGTGCGTGCGCGCATCGCCGAACTCGAAAGAAACCTCACAATAGCGTCTCCATCGCGAGGCCGTCAGCAGCGCCAGGAAGCCGGCCACGAACTGCGCAATGCCAAGTTCCGCCTCGAGCGGCTTGAAGAATGCATAGCGGCAATGCAATGAGGTTCCGACGGCCCTCATATGCACCGGAATTATCTCAGTGGCCGACAGTCTCCGTGTTCATGACGAGATTGCTGGCGTAGGAGCTTTGTTCGGCACCAGGAGCCTTGGTCAGTGGCAGTTTGTTGTCGCAGGCAGAGACAGCCAAAACCATCAGGACCAGGGCTAATCCTAGCTTTTTCATCGCTATCGCCTCCGCCCTCTCAACGATCCGTCATCGGTTTGGTTGCGAATTTGGCGTGATGGAACAAACCGTCATGTTTCCGGTTGACCCCCATCAGAGGAGGACCACGGCATGATCCGTTTGCTTCTGGTAGGTACATTCGCCTTTCTCACTTATCGCCTCGCGCGCAAGATGATCGATGACGTGCCCGGCGACATCGATCCCCTATTGCTGCCCGCATCGAGAAGTGACCGCGATGCTCTGCGCCGCCAATCGGCAGCCATGGGTGTCGACCCCCGGCGGTAGAGCGATTCCAGCAAAAGTGTGAAGCGGTTTTTCCCCGGGAAAAGCGCGGAGCGCTTGGGAATTGCGTCAAAACCAAGGGTTCGTCGCGCCGCTTCGGTGTTGCGAACAAAGCGGAAACGATGCTTGATGGGCGATGAACCTCGCCGCCCATGATTCGACCCTTTTGGAATCGGCCGTCGCGCCCGCCTATCTCGCGCGTTTGAACGACGCTCAGCGCCAGGCTGTCGAGCATGGCGACGGCAACATCGCCGGGCCGTTGCTGGTCATTGCCGGCGCCGGCTCGGGCAAGACCAACACGCTGGCGCATCGCGTCGCCCATCTCATCGTCAGGGGTGCGGACCCGCGCCGCATCCTGCTGATGACCTTTTCGCGCCGCGCCGCGTCCGAAATGGCCAAGCGCGTCGAACGCATCGCCGGCGAAGTGCTCGGCCGTGACGCCGCGGTTGTCACCGATGCGCTGACCTGGGCCGGCACTTTTCACGGCATCGGCGCCCGGCTGTTGCGCGACTATGCGCTGGAGATCGGCCTCGATCCGGCCTTCACCATCCATGACCGCGAGGATTCCGCCGACCTGATGAACCTCGTGCGCCACGAACTCGGCTTCTCCAAGACGGAGGCGCGTTTTCCAACCAAGGGCACCTGCCTTGCGATCTATTCGCGCGCCGTCAACGCGCAGGCGCCGCTCGGCGAAGTACTGGGGTCTGCCTTTCCCTGGTGCGCCGGCTGGGCCGGAGAGCTTAAGCAACTGTTCGCCGGCTATGTCGAGGCCAAGCAGGCGCAGAACGTGCTCGATTACGACGATCTGCTGCTCTACTGGGCGCAGATGGCGGCCGAGCCGAAAATCGCGGCGCATCTGGGCGGACGTTTCGACCATGTTCTGGTCGACGAATACCAGGACACCAACCGGCTGCAGGCCTCGATTCTGATGGCGCTGAAACCCGACGGCGCAGGGCTGACGGTGGTCGGCGACGATGCCCAGTCGATCTATTCCTTCCGTGCCGCCGAGGTGCGCAACATCCTCGATTTTCCCCGGCAGTTCGCGCAGGCCGCCGATGTGGTGATGCTGGAGCGCAACTATCGCTCGACGGAAACCATTCTGGCCGCCGCCAATGCGGTGATCGGCGAGGCCTCGGAGCGCTTCACCAAGAACCTTTGGTCGGAACGCAAATCCACCGACAAGCCAAGGCTGGTGAGCGTCCGCGACGAGGTCGAGCAGGCCAACTTCGTCTGCGATACCATTCTGGCCGAACGAGAAGCTGGCACGGCGCTGAAATCGCAGGCGGTACTGTTTCGCGCCTCGCATCACAGCGGGCCGCTGGAGATCGAGCTGACGCGGCGCAACATTCCCTTCGTCAAGTTCGGCGGCCTGAAATTCCTCGATGCCGCCCATGTCAAGGATGTGCTGGCGGTGCTGCGTTTTGCCGAAAACCCGCGCGACCGCGTCGCCGGCTTTCGCGTCCTGCAGCTGATGCCGGGCATTGGCCCTTCGGCCGCCGCGCAGATTGTCGAGACGATGACATCGGCTCTGGACGAGGCGATGGGGTTGGCCGGCTGGCGGCCGCCGCAACGTGCGGCGGATGACTGGCCGGGTTTCGTCTCGCTCTATTCCCGCCTGCGGGCCGGCGCCAAATGGCCGGCCGATCTCGAACAGGTCAGGCTCTGGTACGAGCCACATCTGGAACGCATCCATGAGGATGCCATCACACGCCGCGCCGACCTGTTGCAGCTCGAGCAGATCGGCTCGGGCTACGCCTCGCGCGAACGCTTCCTGACCGAACTGACGCTCGACCCGCCGGATGCGACCAGCGACCAGGCCGGGCCGCCGCACCGCGACGAGGATTATCTGATCCTGTCGACCATCCACTCGGCCAAGGGCCAGGAGTGGAAGAACGTCTTCGTGCTCAACACCGTCGATGGCTGCATTCCGGCCGATCTCGGCGTCGGCACCAAGGAGGATATCGAGGAGGAGCGCCGGCTGCTCTATGTGGCGATGACGCGGGCCAAGGACAGCCTCAACCTCGTCATGCCGCAGCGCTTCTTTCCGCATGGCCAGGCCGCGCGCGGCGATCGCCACCTCTATGCCTCGCGCACCCGCTTCATCCCGGCCTCGATCCTCGCCGCGTTCCAGCAGATGTCCTGGCCGAGCGCACAGGCGGCTGAGGGCAGGGCGCCCCGGCCGGACGTGCGCGTCGATATCGGCGCGCGCATGCGCGGCATGTGGAAGTAGCGGAAATCATGGTTCAAAGGCCGATCCGGATCGCCATCGCCGGGGCGCTGGGCCGCATGGGGCGGCAGATGGCGGAGGCCGTGCAGGCCGATCCGCGGCTGGTACTTGCCGCCCGCTTCCATCGCCCGGGGAGTGTCGGCGAAGGGCTGGTAAGCCGCGACGAGGCGCTTGCCATGGCCGAGGTGGTGATCGATTTCACCGCGCCGGCCGCCTCCGCAGATCTGGCGAGCTTCTGTGCGAAGCGCGGTGGACCGGCCCTGGTGATGGGCTCGACCGGTTTCGATGCCGGCGAACTGGCTGATATCGCCGATGCCGCGAAAACGATTCCCATCGTCCGCTCCGGCAGTTTTTCGCTCGGGCTCAACATGCTGGTCGGACTGGTCGAGCAGGCGGCGAGAGCGCTCGCCCCCGAAGATTGGGACGCTGAGATTTTCGAGGCGCATCATCGCCACAAGATCGACGCGCCTTCAGGCACCGCGCTGATGCTGGGACAGGCCGTCGCCGGTGGACGCGGCGTCGAACTGGACGCGGTCGCAAGGCGCGTCCGCGACGGCGTCACCGGCGCGCGGCCGGTCGGCGAGATTGGTTTTGCGGTGGTTCGCGGCGGCAGCATCGTCGGCGAACACAGCGTCTGCTTCTGTGCTGAAGGCGAGCTTGTTACCTTGTCGCACGCGGCCGGCGACCGCATCATGTTCGCGCGTGGCGCCATCGCCGCGGCAGTTTGGGTGTCGGGACGCTCGCCAGGCGAATACGACATGCGCGACGTGCTTGGGTTTGACCGCTGAACTTGGCACGGCGGACATTTTCAGGGCGCCGCGACTGCCCGTCGGCCGCGGCTTACTGATCGGTAAGCATTGCCGTCATTTTCGGCTTTATCCTGAAAGCTGGATGAAAGGTTGGTGCCATAACTCTTGTCCGGCGCCCCCATATTGTCGCGCAAAGCGATGGGAGAGAGAGGGGCGCGGGAAACGAACAAAGGGAAGAGGCCATGTCGCTCGCGCGAATTCTGCTTGATTCAGCCGCCACAACCGCACTCGTCGCCACCATGGCCTTGTCAGCGCCGTCCGTACACGCCGCCGACAAAGTTTCCATCATGGTCGGCGGCTACGAGAAGCAGATTTACCTGCCAGCCAAACTGACCGAAGCACTCGGTTACTTCAAGGACGAGGGTCTCGACGTCGAGTTGCTGAATGAGCCGGCCGGGGTCGACGCCGAAAACGAGATGCTTGCCGGTGCCGTGCAAGGAGTTGTCGGCTTTTATGATCACTGCATCGATCTGCAGGCCAAGGGCAAATTCGTCGAATCCATCGTCCAGTTCAGCCAGGCGCCGGGAGAGGTCGAGCTCGTTTCGACCAAACATCCCGAGATCAAAACACCCGCCGACTTCAAGGGCATGAGCCTGGGTGTGACCGGTCTAGGCTCATCGACCAATTTTCTTACGGAATATCTTGCCGTCAAGAACGGTTTGAAGCTCGGCGAATTCACCTCGGTTCCAGTCGGCGCCGGCAACACCTTCATTGCCGCCATGCAGCAGGACAAGATCCAGGCGGGCATGACGACCGAGCCGACGATCACGCGGCTGCTGAAGACTGGTGAGGCCAAAGTCCTTATCGACATGCGCACGATAGAAGGCACCAAGGCCGCTCTCGGCGGTACCTACCCGGCCGCCTCCCTCTATATGCAGACGGACTGGGTCGAAGCGCACAAGGACATCGTGCAGAAGCTGGCCAATGCCTTCGTCAAGACGCAGAAGTTCATCAACACGCACAGTGGCGCCGAGATCGCCGACAAGATGCCGAAGGACTATTATGTCGGCGACAAGGAAGGTTATGTGAAGGCCCTCGATGCCGGCAAGGCAATGTTCACCCCCGACGGGATTATGCCTGAAGGTGGACCTGAGACGGTGCTGACTGTTCTTTCAACCTTCAAGAAGGAACTGCAGGGCAAGCAGATCGACCTTGCCAAGACCTACACCTCGGAATTCGTCAAGAACGCCAAGTAGCAGGCCGTACCGGCGCGATGAAGCCATCGCGCCGGTACCCGTCAACTTTTCACGTCCGGTGGCCTCGGGGCCGACGGCGGGCGTCTGCTTTTATCCAGGAGTTCCACCATGGCTATTGAAAAAAATGCCCCGGCGATCGAGCTGATCAACGTCAGTCGACGCTTCCTTTCACCCACCGGCAAATCGCTGACGGCGCTGCGCGATTTCACCATGACCGTACAGCGCGGCGAATTCGTTGCCGTTGTCGGCCCGACCGGTTGTGGGAAATCCACCACCCTCAACTTGGTGACCGGACTGGCAAGCCCAAGTGCCGGTGAGGTTCGTGTCATGGGCGCGCCGGTCAAGGGGATAGACCCGCGCATCGGCTTTGTTTTCCAAAGCGATGCCCTGTTTCCGTGGCGAACCGTGATCGAGAACGTGATGGCTGGTCCGCTCTTTCGCGGCAAGGCGAAGTCCGAAGCCATGGCTGCGGCGCGAGACTGGCTGGCGCGCGTCGGCCTGTCGCGATTCGAGCAGCATTATCCGCACCAGCTTTCGGGCGGTATGCGCAAGCGTGTGGCGCTGGCGCAGACTTTCATAAACGGCCCGGAGATCCTGCTGATGGACGAGCCGTTTTCAGCGCTTGACGTGCAGACTCGCGTGCTGATGCACGAGGAGCTGCTGCGCCTTTGGTCCGAAGCAAAGGCTTCCGTGGTCTTCGTAACCCATGACCTGGAAGAGGCGATTGCCTTGGCCGACAAGGTCTATGTCCTGACCGCCGGGCCGGCCACCGTGAAATCGGTCTACACGATCGACCTGCCGCGCCCGCGCGTCGTCGCCGACATCCGCTACGAACAAAGCTTCATCGATTACTCGCGCACCATCTGGGCCGACCTCAAGGAAGAGGTCGAGACCAGCTATGCACGCGCGGCAGCCTGAGGAGGAACGCCATGACAGATGCCGCCATCGACATCAGGGCAGGGGCATTCAAGCCTGGCACTTCCGACGCGGAAATCGAAGCAGCCGCGGCAAAGGCATCGCAGCGCCGCCGCCGCACCGTGATATTCTGGCGGATCGCCATCCTGGTCGCCTTTCTCGGCCTGTGGGAGATTGCCGCGCGCCTGGGGTGGATCGATCCGTTTTTCTACGCTATGCCGAGCGCGATCGCGCAGCGGCTCTATGAATGGATCACGGAAGGAACGTCCGAAGGGCCCCTCTGGTATCATCTCTATGTTACCATGGAGGAGGCTGTCATTGGCTTTGTGACCGGCTCGGTAGCCGGCATCATCATCGGCGTCGCGCTCGGTCGCAACCGCATGGCCGCCGACATTTTCTCCATCTACATCAAGGTGATCAATTCCATCCCACGCGTGGTTCTGGCGCCGATCTTCATCATGATCCTCGGCCTTGGCCTCGCTTCGAAAGTGGCGCTCGCCTTCGTCATGGTTTTCTTCGTTGTCTTCCACAATGCATTCCAGGGCGTGCGGGAGGCTGACAGGGCAATGATTGCCAATGCCCGTATCCTCGGGGCGTCCAACTGGCAGTTGACGCGCTCGGTGATCGTTCCTTCGGCGATGAGCTGGATCTTCGCCAGCCTGCATGTCAGCTTCGGCTTTGCCATCATCGGTGCGATCGTCGGCGAATTCGTCGGCTCGCGCTATGGCATCGGCCTGCTGATCAATATCGCCAAGGGATCGTTCGACGCCGCCGGCATGTATGCCGCGATCGTCATCGTCATGGTGGTGGCGCTCGGCGCCGAATATCTGATGACCATGGTCGAGGATCGGCTGGCGAAATGGCGTCCCCAGCCGCTGCACGAGACGCAGTGATCAGCGACATGGGCTAGCTGCTTGCCAGTGGCAACCTGACGTCGACCACCAGACCGCCGGCCGCGCCATCCCGCAGGATGACGCGGCCGCCTGCGTTTTCGACGACCTCGCGCACGATGGCGAGCCCCAGCCCGCTGCCTTCCTCGGTCGAGCCGGCGATGCGGTAGAAGCGCTCGAACACGTGATCCCGCTCATCCACCGGAATGCCAGGCCCGTCGTCGGTGACCGTCAGCACGGCTTCGCCGTCGACGGTCGCCAGCCTCACCGTGACGCTGCCGCCTGACGAGGAGTAGCGCAGCGCATTGTCGACCAGGTTCACGATCATCTCGCGCAGCATGGTGCCGTCGCCGATGACCGGCACGGGGCCGGTTTCCTCGAGACCGAGATCGACGTTGCGGCTGACGGCGATCGGCGCATGGGTTTCCAGAACCTGGCGAGCCGCTTCGGTCAGGTCGACACGGTCGGCGCGCGGCCTTCGGCTGCCCGGCTCGGCCCGCGACAAGGTCAGCAGTTGTTCGGCAAGCCGTGCCAGGCGGCCGGAGCTCGCCTGCAAGGCCACCAGCGCCTCGTGGCGGGCGTCGGGGACGGTCTCTCGCAACGCGTAGCTCGCCTGCGTCGACAGCAATGCCAGCGGCGTGCGCAACTGGTGCGCGGCATTGGCGACGAAGCGGCGTTGCGACGCCATCTGCGCCCGCACGCGTGCCATATAGGCGTTGAGCGCATCGATCAGCGGGCGGATTTCACTCTGCGCGCCCGGCACTTCCACCGGGTCGAGGTCGCTGCGGTTCGGCGAACGCACCGCGTCGCGTAGCCTGATCAGCGGCGCCAGGCCCCGATGCAGGCCAAGGAGCACGAAGAGGCCGGCGATCGCCACCAGCGCCAACTGCTGGGTAAAGGCGCCAAACCAGAGTCGCCGCACCATCGCGTCATGTCCCGCAAGGGTGACGCCGACGGTAACCGATATCGGCGAATCCTCGCCGGCGCCGACCACACCCTGGCTGAAGGTAAGCAGCCGCAGCTGGTGGTCGCGATAAGTTGCCTCGGTGCTGGACGGCGCCAAGGCCTCCGGCAAATTGGGGTAGCCGGTCAGCAGCCGCCCTCTGGCAGTCTTGACATGGTAGTAGACGCTGTCGCGGTCGCCCGTATCGAACATCTCGATCGCTGCCGGCGGTATCGTGGCATCGAGCACGCCGTCGGTCATGGTGACCTGCTCGGCGATGGTCCGCGCCGAGCCGAGCAGCATTCGGTCGGTGACCAGGTTGGCGGTGGCCAGCGCGCTGCCGTGGCTGGTCCATAGATTGATGGTGGCGAGTCCGGCCAGCGGCAGCACCACCCATGCCAACAATTGCAGGCGGAGGCTATTGATCTTCATGTCGCAAGAGATAGCCGAGGCCACGTAAGGTGGCGATCTGGACCCGCGACCCTTCGAGTTTCTTGCGCACGCGATGCACATAGATCTCGATGGCGCTGGGGTCGGCATCGGTCTCGAAATCGTAGATCGCCGCCGAAAGTGCTGCCTTGCTCACCGTGCGCCCGGCCTTCACCATCAATTGCTCCAGCACTGCGTGTTCGCGAGGTGTGAGCGCCAGTGGTTCGCCGGCGAGCGAAAACAGCCTTGTGTTGGTGTCGAAGACGAGATCGCCGCAGGCAACGACGGGCGCGGTGCGGTCATTGGCGCGGCGCAACTGCGCCCGGATACGGGCCTCGAGCTCCTCGATCTGGAATGGCTTGGCCAGATAGTCGTCGGCGCCTTCATTGAGGCCCTTGACCCTGCCGTCGAGGCTGGCATTGGCGGTCAGCACGATCACCGGTACCCGGTTGCCGCGAGTCCGCAGAGTGCGCAGAACCTCCAGGCCGCTCATTCTCGGCAGCGCCAGGTCGAGGATGACGAGCGCATGGTCGCCCACCGCCAGCGCATGCTCGACATCCTCTCCGTCATGGACGATGTCGACCACATAATTCGCCTGGCGCAAGGTCTTGCCCAACCAGTCGGCCAGTTCGCGATTATCCTCAACAAGCAGCAGTCGCATATCTATGACAGTCCGAATCCCAGCTCCCAGCGGAACACCCAAGGCTTGATGGCCGTGGCACTCCTGATCTCTCCTGAATGAGCGACAGTATCGATCTCAACGCAAGACAAATGCGGCCTTGGCGAGGGGTAACTGCAGACCCTTGCAGGCCTCGATCTGCCTATTTTCTCATTTTTCTTATTCAAATCGAACCGAACGGTTCGGTTCTGGTTGACAGATTGTACCGCAAACAGTGAACAATGACCTCCAAAAGGGCTTGGGTTTTGTTGGGGGCGTGGGACCTAGTAACCTGAAATTATTGCATAAATCGAGCTAAAATTGCTGCAAGGCAATATGCATTGTATATAATATAAGCAAGTTCTGCAAAGCCGACGCGACTGGCAATCCCAAAAGGCATTCCCTACTTCGCGGTAGTCCGAGCGACGCGAAATTCCTCCCAAGGGCACGCTACTGGACGGACAGGACAGATAAATACTGGAGTAAAGAAAATGACCAGGATCACTCTTACCGCCGCTGCCATCCTCGTTGCCACGGGCACCGCTTTTGCCGGCAGCGACAATTATGGCTCCAACAATGTAAACCAGCCGGTTGTCAGCCAGCAGTCCTCCAACATCGACACCACGCATACCGGTTCGATCGCGAAGTCCGTAAAGACGCAGGGCGACGCCAATGCCAACGTGCCGGCCCAGTCGGGCCAGGGCATCTGGGGCCGTTAATTCCTTCAATCCCCGGAAGACGACAAAGAGCGGTGGGCCTGGCCCGCCGCTCTTGTTTTTTATGCATGCGGTATGCCGATCGGAAATCGAACCGATCGGTTCAAATAATGTTGACGAACCGTGAGCGGACGGTCGACGCCGGCTTTACAAATCGTCATAACGTGCAATGGGTGATTTCCAATAACCATATGATATTTAGCAATAAAATTGTCGTCGCTTGATCCATTTTCCTAAATTCAAGGTCTGGATCCGGCGCGTGATGGAACATCTTCGTGATTGGAAGTCGGCAAACGAAAAACCCACTTCCAGCCCGTCCGAGCGACGCGAAATTCCTCCCAAGGGCACGCCACTTGACGGACAGAACTTAGGAATACTGGAGTAAGAAAATGGCCAAGATCGCACTTACCGCTGCTGCCATCCTCATTGCCACGGGCAGCGCCTTTGCCGGCAGCGACCATTTTGGTTCGGACAATGTCAACCAGCCGGCCATCGCAGCGCCCGCTGGCAACATTGACCACAGCCACACGGCGTCGATCCGCCAGCCGGTCGAGCATCATGGCTTCAAACTGACGCCCGATCCAGTCCAGCCGGAATCCGGCCAGGGGATCTGGGGCAACTAAGCCAAGCAGGCCTCGATGACAAAGAGCGGTGGGTTTGACCCGCCGCTCTTGTTTTTTGTGTAGCAGGGCAGGCACGGGCTGGCATCGGTTTGAGCCACCGGATCTTCGCACCCGACAGAAAAAACGCCCCACCTCCAGGAATAAAACCGGATGGCCTCGGGTCTCATTTCCAGCGGAACCGTCCTCCCAAGACGCCGCCCAACGGATGAGACAGGAGATTGAAATGAACAAAATCGCTATCGTTATATCAGCCATCCTCCTTGCGACCGGCGGTGCCTTTGCCGGCAGTGACCATTACGGCTCCGACAATGCCAACCAACCGGTTGCCTCGATTGCCGGCGTGGATCATGCCGCCACCGGCGCGGTCAAGAACACGGATGTGGCCGGGCACAAGGCGGCCGATACCAGGATGAAGACCACCACCGACTGGCCGGAACCCGGCCAGGGCATCTGGGGCAACTGAGGTTTCGGGCGCGGCGGGCTTGCCCGCCGCATGCCCGGCAGGACGGCTAGAGCGTTTCACCGTTTCATGGAAACGCCGAACCGCTCTAACTCTTTGTTTTCACGCAATTCCAGGCGGAAAACCGCTCACACTTTTCCTGGAATTGCTCTAGCTCAGATCCTTCGGGCGCAGGCAATGCGTCAGTCGGGCGACCGACAGGCCAGACCAGTCGCCGTCGAAAACAAAGCGCGCGATGGCTGCCGTGGGGAACTTTTCCTCAAGCCTCTTATGGGCTTTGGCCTCCGAGCCTGACCCGGCAAGCTGTTTTGCCAGATCCTCCAGGCCCGGATTGTGGCCAACCACCACCAGGCAGCCCCTTGTTGGTTCGACTTTACGAATCTGGCTCAGAATGTCCGCCGCCGAAGCCTCGTAGAGCGCTTCGGCAAGCACGACCATGGGATGCGCCGGCAATTCCGCGGCGACCAGCCGCCACGTGTCGCGGGTGCGCAGCGCCGACGACACCAGCACCTGATCCGGCAGCCAGTCGCGCGCCGCAAGCTCGCGCCCCATCAATTTGGCCGCCTTCAATCCACGTTGCGCCAGCGGACGGTCGAAATCATCGAGCGCAGGGTCGTCCCAGCTCGATTTGGCGTGCCGCAGGAGGAGAAGCTGTTTCATCGCCGCGCTCTCGGCTTAGGGCGTAATCCGTGCCAGATGTTCCAGATCGGCTTCCTCGCGCAGCGGATCGGGCGCCATCACCACCGAGGTGGCGTTGTCGGCATCGTCGGCAAAGTGGGCGAGCACGGTGCGCCCGGCCACCATGCGCGCCTTGCCTTCGGCGACCAGTCCAAGCGCCAACGGATAGAGCCGGTGCTCGGCCTTCAGCACCCGGGCCGCCAGCGTATCGGCATTGTCGCCGACCATCACCGGCACGGCCGCCTGCGCGATGATCGGTCCGTCGTCCATCTCCGACGTGACGAAATGCACGGTGCAGCCATGGATGCGCAGGCCGGCGGCCAGCGCCCGGGCATGGGTGTCGAGGCCCTTAAAGGCCGGCAGCAGGGCAGGGTGGATGTTGATCATCCGTCCCTGCCATTTCTGGACGAAGCCGGAGGAGAGGATGCGCATGTAGCCGGCCAGTGCCACGATCTCGGCATTGAAGGCGGTGAGTGCGGCGTCGATCGCCGCGTCATGCCCCTGCTTGCTGCCATGGTCGGCGCGGGCAATGACCTGCGTGGCGATGCCGCGCGCCTTGGCGATGCCGAGGCCGGCGGCGTCCGCCTTGTCGGAAATCACGCCGACGATCTCGGCCGGGAAGGCCGGGTCGCTGGCAGCCGCGATCAGCGCGGTCATGTTGGAGCCGCGTCCCGAGATCAGCACGACCGTGCGTTTCCTGTGTGTGCTCATAGGCCGATCGAGCCCCGATAGATGACGCCGGCATCGCGGCGCGGCACGATGCGGCCGATCGGCGTCACCGTCTCTCCGGCTTCCTGCAGCACGGCAGCGACCTGCGCCGCCTGGCCGGAGGCGACCGCCAGGATCATGCCGACGCCGCAATTGAAGGTGCGCATCATTTCTTCCGGCGCCACGCCGCCGGTCTTGGCCAGCCAAGAGAACACCGCCGGCACGTCTATGGCTTCCAGGTCGAGCTCGGCCGAAAAATCTTTGGGCAGCACGCGCGGAATGTTTTCCGGGAAGCCGCCGCCGGTGATGTGGGCCAGCGCCTTGATGCCATGCGTGTTGCGGATCGCCTTGAGGATCGACTTGACGTAGATGCGGGTCGGTTCGAGCAGCGCCTCGGCCAGCGTCGCCTCGTCGTTGAACGGCGCCGGATCGCTCCACGCCAGCCCGCTGGCGGCGACGATGCGGCGCACCAGCGAAAAACCGTTCGAATGCAGGCCCGAGGAAGCAAGACCCAAAAGCACATCGCCCTCGACGATGTCGTCGGTGGGTAAAAGCTGGCCGCGTTCGGCCGCGCCCACGGCAAAGCCGGCGAGGTCATAGTCCTTGCCGTGATACATGCCGGGCATTTCCGCCGTCTCGCCGCCGATCAGCGCGCAGCCGGCCTGCCGGCAGCCTTCGGCGATGCCGCCGACAATTGCCGCGCCCTGGTCGGGGTCGAGCTTGCCGGTGGCGAAATAGTCGAGGAAGAACAGCGGCTCGGCGCCCTGCACGACAATATCGTTGACGCACATGGCGACGAGGTCGATGCCGATCGTGTCGTGTTTGCCGGCATCGATGGCGATCTTGAGCTTGGTGCCGACGCCGTCATTGGCCGCAACCAGCACTGGATCGGTGAAGCCCGCCGCCTTGAGGTCGAACAGCCCGCCGAAACCGCCGATCTCGCCATCCGCGCCCGGCCGGCGCGTGGCGCGCACCAGCGGCTTGATCTTCTCGACCATGAGATTGCCGGCATCGATATCGACACCGGCCTCGGCATAGGTGAGCCCGTTCCTGCGCTTGGCCGCTTTGTCCGGGCTTGTGTCGCGCTTGCTCATCGCAATTTTCCTGCTCGTTTGCGGGCTCTTCGCATGAACGGTTTCGGTCCGCAAGGATAACGGCGGAGCCGAGCACCTTTTGGCCGACAAAAGCGTGGATAGAATGGCATCGCGTTTGGCACTCGCGTCCAGAACAGGCTGTCCCTTGTGGCGGCTCTCCATCTCCTTCATCTATCTCGAAACAGCGCATGGCGGGACAATGCATTGACCATCCCCAACCTGATCACCATCCTGCGCCTTCTCCTGGTGCCTGCCGTGGTGCTAGCCATGCTGCAGGCCCGCTGGGACTGGGCCTTTGCCGGTTTCGTCATCGCCGGCGTCTCGGATGGCGTCGACGGTTTCATCGCCCGCCGTTTCAACCAGCAGTCCGAACTCGGTGCCTATCTCGACCCGATGGCCGACAAGCTGCTTCTGGTTTCGGTGTTCGTCGTCATGGGCTTCATCGGGCAGTTGCCGCTGTGGCTGGTCGTCACCATGGTGTCGCGCGATGCGCTGATCGTCTGCGCGGTCCTGTTGTCCACGGTGATGGCGCATCCGGTCGAGATAAAGCCGTTCCTGGTGTCGAAGGCCAATACAGCCATCCAGATCGTGCTGGCGGCGGTTGTGCTGGGCGAGCTTGGCTTTGCCGTGCACCTCGACCCGCTGCGGCCAGCCCTCATATTGCTGTCCGGGGTCTTGACCGTAGCTTCGGCCGCAGCCTATCTCGTGGCTTGGCTGAGGCATATGAGCGGCTATGGCGAAGGCTCCAATCCGGACATCTGAGAAAGAAGCGGCGGTGATCGAGGCCGCGGCTGCCGATCTGGCCGCAGCCTCCGCGTTCCGCCGGCAGATCTGCTTCTGGGTGGCCGGCGTCGCAGGACTTGCGCTGTTCCTCTATATATTCAGCGCCATCCTGCTGCCCTTCGTCGCCGGCATGGTGCTTGCCTATTTCCTCGATCCGGTCGCCGACCGGCTGCAGCGGTTTGGCCTGTCCCGCTTCATGGCGACGGTGGTCATCCTCATCACCTTCCTCATCGTGCTGGTGCTGGCCTTTGTCATCCTAATTCCGGTGCTGGCCACGCAGATGGCCGATTTCGCCGGCAAACTGCCGGAATATCTGACCCGGCTGCAAAGTCTGATCACCTCCTTCGATCCGAAATGGCTGGAGCAGAAATTCGGCGTCAACGCCAATGGCTTGCGCGATGGGCTGAATTCGCTGCTGACCTCGGGTTTCGGCCTGCTCACAACGGTCTTCACCTCGATCTGGAGTTCGGGCGTGGCGCTGGTCTCGGTGGTCAGCCTGTTCGTGGTGACGCCGGTCGTTGCCTTCTACATGCTGCTCGACTGGGACCGCATGGTGGCGGTCATCGACAGCTGGGTGCCGCGCGACAATGTCGCGACCGTGCGCGCCATTGCGCGCGACATCAACACCGCGACCGCCGGCTTCGTGCGCGGACAGGGCACGCTCTGCCTGGTGCTGGGCGCCATGTATGCCACCGGCCTGACGTTGACCGGGCTGAATTTCGCCATCCTGATCGGCCTGTTCGCCGGGCTGATCTCTTTCATTCCCTATGTCGGCTCGCTGACGGGGCTGGTGCTGGCGGTTGGCGTGGCTTTTGTCCAGTTCTGGCCGGACTGGACCATGATCGTCGCCGTCGCCGTGGTCTTCTTCATCGGCCAGTTCATCGAAGGCAACATATTGCAGCCCAGGCTGGTCGGCAAAAGCGTCGGCCTGCATCCGGTGTGGCTGATGTTCGCCCTGTTCGCCTTTGGCGCGCTGTTCGGTTTTGTCGGTCTGCTGATTGCCGTGCCGGCTTCCGCCGCCGTCGCCGTCCTGGTGCGCTTTGCCATTGCCCGCTATCTCGAATCGCCGCTCTACAAGGGCCACGCGACAGAGCCCGCGCCGCCGCTGCCGGCCGATCGCGGCGGCGGCCACCGCACACAACCACGTCGCTCGAAGTGACCGCCCAGAGAACCGATCCGCCGCGCCAGCTGCCGCTCGATCTCGGCCACGGCACCGGCTATTCGCGCGACGAACTCGTCGTCTCCGGCACCAACAACCAGGCGGCCGCACTGGTGGACCTCTGGCCGGACTGGCCTTCGCCGGTGGTGGTGCTGGCAGGTCCCGCCGGCTCCGGCAAGACGCATCTGGCCGCCATCTGGCGTGCGCGTGCCAACGCGGTTGCCGTCGACGCCCGGCGCATCGGCGACAGCATTGCCAGTCTCGGCGCCCGGCCGGCGCTGATCGACGATGTCGATGCCGGCGCGGTCGACGAACAAGGCCTGTTCCATCTGATCAATGCGGTGCGCGGCGCCGGCTCGACGCTGCTGTTGACCGCACGGCGTTTTCCCGCGGCCTGGGGCGTATCGCTGCCTGATCTGGCCTCGCGGCTGAAGGCGGCAGCGACAGTCGAGATCCATGAGCCCGACGACCTGCTGCTGGCCGGCGTCATCACCAAGCTGTTCGCCGACCGCCAGGTCGAGGTCGAACCGCATGTCGTGCAATATCTGGTGCGGCGCATTGAGCGCTCGCTAGGCACAGCCATGCGCGTGGTGGAGCGGCTGGACCGCACCGCGCTCGAGCGCAAGATGCCGATCACACGGGCGCTCGCCGCCGAAACGGTCAACGCCATGGATGAGGGGCAGGGCTCATTCGATATTTAGGCTGCAGGTGCTCCGGAACGGTGCAGCCCCTCTACCTTCGTGGCAATCTCGTGCAATGTCGCCATCAGCCTGTTGATTTGCGACAGCGTGGTGGTCATTTCGGGGCCATATCGCGCTACCAAATATTCTCTGTTTCCGGTGAGTTGAGACAGGTGATGTGTCGTGCGCTTCCGCAGGACGAGCCCAGAAATAAGGGCTTTTTCGGTGCGAGCAGCGAAATCATGCTGCAGGCCGCGAACCGCTTTCGGGTCCGATCCTGATAGCAGGAGTCGTGCATTGAGATAGAGTTCAATCGCGTGAAGTGCAGCGAAACGGCACGGCACGAGGGAAAGTGGATTCCGCTTGCGATGAAGTGCCTGAAGACTGACCGCCGCATTTCTGAATTCACTTGCAAGCCTTAGTATTTGTTCGGCCGTCGCCTCTTCGCCAGGATAGGAATTGCCCATTATACTCCCCCGTTTTGGATCCCCTCATTCTTATTGATGGTACAAGGCGGGGCGTTAGTCAAAATCAAGCCAGGCTATGGAAACAACAACCCAACAATTGGAAACATGTCCCATTTCGGGAAACAGGACTGGCATCCATCTTGCTGCACCAGCTTGCCGGCTGACCCCGGTCCTGATTACGTTCCAAATCAGGTTGTAGGCTCGCCGGGAATGAGTTTGGGGTTCTCGCCCGGCGAGCTTACCTTCAGGTGCATCGAGCGACCGCCCGCGCCGCGCTGGTGACCACCCAACCAACGACACGTGTTGCTTCCAAGCCGTGAGCAGGGGACTGGGCGTCGGCGATGGTGGTCAACCGAGATGCGATTGCACGAAGTCGATGAAGGCGCGAACCTTGGCCGGCGGCAAATGGCGCGATGGGTAGAGCGCGTAGAGCGGAAAGCTTTCGCCGTGCCAGTCCGGTAGCACCTCGACCAGCGCGCCTTGTTGGATGAGGTGCCGCACGCCAATCGCCTTGATCCTGGCGATGCCGACGCCGTCGAGGCAGGCGCCGAGCATGGTGCCGAACTCGGTGACCATCAGGCGGCCCGTGGTTTTGACATCGACGACCTCGTCGCCGCGTCGAAACCGCCATTCCTCGATCGGCTGGCCGGTCAGCGAATCGCGGACCTGGATGCAGGCGTGGTCGACAAGATCGGCGGGGATGGTGGGGTACCCGCGTGCCCTGAGATAGGCGGGTGCGGCAACCGTTACCGTGCGGGTCTGCACGAGCTTTTTCACCACCAGCGACGACACGGGCGGCGTTCCAAAGCGGATGGCGATGTCGAATCCTTCGGCCACCAGATCCCCTAACTGATCCCTGGCGACAAGTTCGAGCGACAGATCCGGATAGAGCGACAGGAATTCGCTGATATGCGGCGTGAACAACTGGCGCGAAAAGAAGGCGTCGACATTGACACGCAGCCGGCCACGCACCGCGATCGACGTGCCCGAGGTGACGGTCACCGCGTCTTCTATGCCGGTCAGCAACGGCGCCACCTCGGCGTAAAGCCGGCGGCCCTCGTCGGTCAACGAGACGGCGCGCGTCGTCCGGTCGAGCAGACGCACGCCGACGCGGGCCTCCAGACGCGAGACCGCGCGGCTGACGCCCGAGCGTGACAGGCCGAGCGCGTCGGCGGCCCGGGCAAAGCTGCCGCCTTCGGCGATCGCGGCCAGCACGCCGACATTGGAGATGACACGCCCGTCGAACGCCATTGGCCCGTCCGTTGATTTGAGATCAACAATGATATGATTTAATGGCACTCACGGCAACAGTCGGTGTCGAGCTAAAGATCCGCCATTCCGTGCCGCGGAGGCGCGAACCCGAAAAAACGGAGATGGATCATGTATGCAATCACCGGCATTACCGGCAAAGTCGGCGGCGCGATGGCGCGCGCATTGCTCGCCGCCGGCCAGCCCGTTCGCGCCGTTGTGCGCGACGCCACGAAAGGCCGCCAGTGGGCGGCGCTCGGCTGCGACGTCGCGATCGCCGCCATGGAGGATGAGGAGGCGCTGACGCAGGCTTTCAAGGGGGCAACGGCTGTGTTCATCCTGCCGCCGCCGGTGTTCGATCCCGAACCCTTTTATCCCGAAGCGCAATCGGTCATCGACAGCGTCGTGACCGCGTTGAAGGCTGCGAAGCCGGCCAAAATTGTCTGCCTGTCGACCGTTGGCGCCGATGCGGTCCAGGACAATCTGCTGTCACAACGCACGATGATGGAGACCGCGCTGAGCGCGCTGCCGCTGGTACTTACCTTGCTGCGGCCCGCCTGGTTCCTTGATAATGTCGCCTGGGACGTTTCGTCGGCACGAGAGGCCGGTCTCATCCACAGCTTCCTCGCGCCGACGAACAGGGCGCTGCCGATGGTGGCCGCCGAGGATGTCGGGCGGGTGGCGGCAGCACTCATCCAGCAGGACTGGAGCGGCACGCGTATCGTCGAGTTGGAAGGCCCGGAGCGTGTGTCGCCCGATGACCTTGCCGCCGCTTTCACAACCGTGCTTGGCAAACCGGTGCGCGCCGTGCCGGTACCGCGTGAGACGTGGGAGGCGCTTTTCCGTTCGCAAGGCATGCGAAATCCGCAACCCCGCATGCGCATGCTGGACGGCTTCAACCAGGGCTGGTTCGCATTCGCCGACGAAGCGCGGACAATCAAGGGCACGACAAAGGCGCAGGCCGTGGTTCAGGCTCTCGCGGCGGGTGAGGGCGCCTAGGTTGCGCCGGATATAAAAAGGGATGGTCGGAGTGGAGAGATTCGAACTCCCGACCCTCTGGTCCCAAACCAGATGCGCTACCAGCCTGCGCTACACTCCGAACGGTCTGTTGCCTATTCATTTCGGTGTTACATGGCAAGTGCAAAAACCTTGCCGCCATGCGCATTGCGCAGTAATGACGGGCGAAGGGGCGGCGATGCTGCCTTGCACAACCATGAGGTGGCCATGTCCGCGCGCATTTTCAGCCCAGCCAAAACCGCGATGCAGTCCGGCAAGGCCAAAACCGGCCACTGGGTGCTGGAATTCGACCCCGAGATGCGCAAGAAGATCGATCCCTTGATGGGCTATACGACGTCGGGAGACATGAGAAGCCAGATCAGGCTGACCTTCGAGACGCGCGAAGAGGCCGTGGCTTACGCCGAAAAAGAAGGCCTTGCCTTCCGTGTCGAGGAGCCCAAAGAGACCAAGCGCCGCCAGATTTCCTATGCGGAGAATTTCCGCTATGACCGTAGGACGCCCTGGACACATTGAACGGCGGCCAGCGCCAGATATTCAGCCGGCCCGTTTGGCCGGCCAGCGGTCCCGTAGCTCAGCTGGATAGAGCACCGGCCTTCTAAGCCGATGGTCACAGGTTCGAATCCTGTCGGGATCGCCAATAATTCAAGCACTTAGGTCTTAGCCGGCTGAAAAGTTCCAACTCGGCTCGGAAAGACCAGGAGCGCGCCAACTATGCCTGGATGTATGGCGTCCAGGCTCGCAAGGACGGCAAAGGGCGTGCCGTACCGGATTTCTGGCAGGAGCATGCCGACGCTTGGCTACATGGCTACGACGGGGAGGCTACCGCCGGCCCTGCCACGACCATGCCTGTCGGCGACCTGATGGAAGCGGAGGTCGATGAGGCGGCCGTCGGCAAACCCGACCTTGGAACCTAACCGTCAGGCCGAGCTTGAAGCTCGATGACCACGCGCGGCATCAATTTCCTAGACCAATGGATTGCCAACAACGTCCCGGAGACAACGAAGGCCGATGTTATCTCGGTTGACGAGTTGACGCACAAGCTCATCGCCGACGCCAAGGCGCTCGGCATCAAGCGCGGCGAGATCGACGAAGAGGTCGACAGCCTCTACCGCACGATCCTCGATGCGATCGTGCATTATGATCCGAGTTTGCCCGAGTGACGGTAGTCATCAGAACAAGTTGCACCAGTCGTACTGGCTCGAACTCGGCTTTTACGCACGGGCCGCGCGGCCGTCGAAAACGCATGCCATTGCTCGGTTTCGTCGGCGGCCCCATCCTCGAAGCTTCCGTTGGGAACCGAGTTCGAGACATCACGTTGCTTCTGATGGTCACGAACCTGTGTTCATGACCCAAAAAAGGAGGAAATGCGATGAACATCAAGAAGCTCACCATGAGCGCGATGGCGCTCGCAATGATGACGGGTTCAGCTCTCGCTGGCAGCACATCTGCGCTCGACGATCCGGCAAAGATGTCGCCGTTCTTTACCGATGCCGGTATGAAGACAATGAAGTCCGAGGCGGATTTCAAGGCCGCATGGACGGCTATGAAACCCGATGAGCAGAAGGCCGTATTGAAAGACTGCGGCGATACCACGCTCAACAAGTCGCATGCAGACTTCTGCGCGATGGCGAAGATGATGGGCGGCTGAAAGCAGTTCGTCCAAGTCCTTCCCTATTGCTGGCCCGCTGCTCACCGTGGCGGGCCGTGAGACTAATGCCCTGGCGTCCGGGCTTGAGTCCACATCAAGGCGACTCAATTCTTGTCTTGCGAGGCGTTGAATGGCGCGAAAAACTCGACCTGACGGTTGGGGCTGGCTCACAATCTTCGCGGCTTGTATTTTTGTGACAATTGGCGGGCCACGGTCCGGAAGCTCGGTCATACTTATTCTATCCTGCTTCTTGACCAGCGCCTTCGGCGAGGAAAGATGCAGCGATCAGGTCGTCGCCAGCAATCTGACCGGTACCGATATCCATAATGGCCGCGACCTTTTGAAAGGTTTTAAGTTCGGCCTTAGTTACACGCGCTGCCCACATTCTTGCCTGGAGATCTGCCAGGCGCGCTACTAGGGCTTCGGTCGTCTCGACCTCAAGGTTCTTCATCTTCATTTTGCCCGGTTGAGTGGTGATCTGCCATGCACGACCCACCGCCACGGCTGGCGGCGGGGCGTGGGTTCATTCGAAGTCTTAGTCGTAGACTTTGACAATCTTGCGGGTGCCCGGATCGACCAGAACTGTGTGTTTGTCGACCACCACATAACGGTATTTGACGTTCGGAACTTCGTGGAGCTCGACCGTGTCTGGTAGAGCCGTGCCGACGTTCAGTTCCACTCCCGGAATCTTGACTGAAGCCAGCGGTTGCTTCTTCACGTATTCGCGCACAACGGTGTCCTGCTCAGGTGTGATGACCACTTCCTCGGCAGCCACTGCGCCAATGCCGGCAAACAGAACGAGCGCCGCGGCGGCGCTGGTTAGGTGCATTCTCATATTTTTTCTCCTCTTGTAATCTGGCGAACAGCATTGTGCGCCAGCGATCCAAACAAGTCGGCGGACCAAACGTTCCTCTGCCCCGACTTCAGTCTGAGGTCGGACAGGACGAAAGCCCGGATACAAAAACGCAATGGTCTTACCTCTTGGGACTAGGCGGAACAACCTATGGCCAAGGTAGTTGCTTCTCCAAATTCGGAGAGAGCAGATGGATAAAAGTGTTGGTCAGGCACGCTGGTTGCTAGCACCAATCTTCGCGACTGCCGTCACCTTTCTGGTGATGGGCATAATGCTCAACATTTAGTGAGTAAAAACGATGGCATTGGCCCATAGATCGAATGAGAGTGTCAGCGCCAACGAGCCTGCGAATGACAATTCTGCGCCTGAGCCCGGATGGCTGAACGCGCTCTCCTTAACTGACGAGGAAAACATCGCTGATCTTGTCAGGCGAACCGAGCGCACGGCTATTTGGGTGCTTCTAGGAATGGGCGGCTGGTTGATGTCAGTCCCCATTATCTACGTAGTCCTGGCCCACGGGATATGAAGGCAATGACTGAGGACTGCCTGAGCACATCCACTCTGCCAGTTTTGGAAGTCGCTTCGTCGGAGCGGATTTGTCGTATCGGCAACTCGCCGCGAGAGAACTATAAGGCAGGAAAGACGCTTACTGGCCCATGAGCACACGCCGGGCAGAAATCTTCGCCAAACCGGTCGCACAGGACCAACTATCCGGTGATCCGTTGGTGGCGAACCATATATCAAACAGGATTTTGAAGGCGGCTGAGAACGCTCAGACGACTGCGAAGTCAGAGCGGCCAGAGGCGATAAAAGAGTACAAAATTCCGAGCATCGGAGCTGTGGCAGATAAAGACGACGTACTGCATACTGAAATTGCCAACCCTCTAATCCGTATGATTATGACAGTCTATCAAAGCGATTTTTTCCCCGTCCTTTTACTCCTCGCGATCTATACGCTGTTTGCGTTCAGTGCGGCTCTGTTCCTTCTAGGATGGATCGCGTATACTGCCTAGAAAGCTAGAAGCCGCAATGAGGCAGCAATCGCAGCTTCCTAAAAAGACTTTCCGGCCCTGATCCTGGCCCGAGCAATAGCAAGCTGCGTTTCCGTCCTGGCGTTCTCTTTCTGGGTCATGTTGTCTGCCGCAATCAGCCGCTTTAGTGACCGCAGCGAGGACGAGCCGAAACCAAGGACGATGCGGTGGCTGCTGTGAGGTCGCCTACACCCGTCGCGTCGTCGGGGTGGATCTCCGAAAATCAGGACAGCGCACCTTCCATGGCCTGCAAAAGCTCGGCCTCTCGATAGATTGCCTTCCTACCAGCGTTGCCTGCTATACCAGTCATCGATATCCCGGCGGGCGCGATCCCTTTCGATGCCGTAGCGCTCCTGAATCTTGCCTTCGAGCTGATCGCGTTTGCCGGCGATGCGATCAAGATCATCGTCGGTGAGTTTTCCCCACTGTTCTTTGACCTTACCCTTCACTTGCTTCCAGTTTCCCTCGACGCGGTTCCAATCCATGACAACCTCCTCGGTTCGAAAAGGACGCAACGTCGTCGTGTCGCGGAAGTTCCCAGACCATCATCCCAAGCTGAATATGCGGGTTCGAGCGTGCCATACGCGGCGGGGTTGCGGATGTGGTTTCGCCGCGCTGATCGCGTTCCAAGTTTCGCTTTCTGTTCCGCATGTTTCGGCACGACCAAAGTTGGAACTCTCGCCGGCTGGCCAGAATTTCTTTCGGCCTTCTAAGCCGATGGTCACAGGTTCGAATCCTGTCGGGATCGCCAATAAATCGATGATATTACTGGGTTATTTCCTTCCTGCTGAAGGCGTGTCGGCTTACCTTCTGCCGCGTCGGCACGGTGCCGGTCCGCGCCGCAAGACTTCACCAGCGGGAACCTGACACCTGCCGGCGCGTTGCATCGCATGCTCAAGAAGATCGCCTTCGCCGCCGTGTTGTTCCAGGTTGCCGTTTTCTCGGCTCTGATAACGCAGACGGTTCTTTTTGCATCCACGGCGACTCAAGCCGCCGACGTGCAGCCCAGCAAACCCGTTGCCGTCACCGACAAGCAATGCGCCGCCGCGACATGGCCGAAGATTCCGGATCGGTGTCCGGAGCGGGTTGAGGCGCGGAATATTGTCACGACACTGGTGCTGATGGCCGGGCAATAACGAAGGCTGCGCGGGGCGACCCGGAATTATTTCGTGATCCGCCGAGTTTGGAACCATAGCCCACATCAGGCGTTCGGGGCCTTGTATTCGCGGAGCCTCATGAAAGGCAATGTGCGGCCAGTGAATGGGCGGGGCCAAACGAGCACGGGTTGGGGAGGAGAAAACGAGGCCATGTCGAAACGTGAAATTGGAACGTCCCCTGCCTTGGGGCGGCGTATCGCTGAACTCAGGGCCAGAATGCACGATGCCGAAATTTCCGATCATGAGCTGAAGACCTTCCACAAGGTCGCCGCCATCATGGGGGCGGGCGACGGGTCGCTGCGACTGGATGCCGACGACCTGATCGCGGCATCCTTCGTTGTCGAAGCGAGTGGACCGGCACCCAACCGTTGACGTCAGAATTCCCCGCATCGCGCGAAATTAAGTCAGCGAGCTTGCCTTCATCGCCGGAGCACGGCTGCCCATTGGGCGGGCATGCTCCGGCTCCCTGATCTCGAATTGAAGGAAAAGTCTTATCATTTTGTTTGCGTTGGCGCGTCATAGTAGGGGCGGCTAACGGAGTGGAATGGATGAAGCTTGACCTGTCGCCGACCAGCTGGGGCAGGGTGATCGCTGTCACCGCCGCCGGCACGGCATTCTTCATTGCCGTGGCGTTTTTCGTCGATTCCTTCAATTTCCCCTATCTCTCGCCCGAGGCCGTGTGGCGCGCGCAGATGACGGACCTGCTGCTGCCCGTGGTGCTGGGCGGGTCGTTTCTGTTTTTTCTCATGTGGAAGATCCGCCAGCTGGCGATAGCCCAACGCGACCTCAGCGTCATTGCCGCGACCGACAGCCTGACGGCGGTGCTGAACCGCGGCGCCTTCTCGATGCTGGTCGAGGCCTATCTCGAGCAGACCCACAAGCAGGAACAGACCCGTTCCGGCGCGCTGCTGATCATCGACGCCGACCACTTCAAGTCGATCAACGACCGTCTCGGTCATGACTGCGGCGACCAGGCGCTCAAGCTGATCGCCCAGGCGATCAAGGGGCAGCTGCGTGGCAGCGACATCGTCGGTCGCATTGGCGGCGAGGAGTTTGGCGTGTTTCTCCCCGGTGTCGACCCCTCGCAATCCTGGCTGGTTGCCGAAGGCATCCGCCGACGGATTCGCGAAATGGACTTTTCGCCGGGTGGTCGCGCCTGTCCGCTTTCCGTAAGTATCGGCGGCACCAGCTTCAGCGGGCCGACGACTTACGAGGCGATATTCTCCGCCGCCGACAGACGGCTCTATGCCGCCAAGTCGAACGGTCGCGATCAGGTCAGTTTCGATCCGGCGGAAGCCGCCCTGGTGTCTCAGCCCAGTGCAGGCACGCTACATTGACCTCAGCCTTGCATGCGCGTGAAGGCGGCCACCTCCTTGACGCCTTCTCGCCGGCGTGCTTCCTCCGGCCGAGGTGATGTATGGCGCATCGCTAGAAGCATTCCTGATCTCCTGAGCGCCCGGGCCGCAGGTGTAACTACGACCTGTTTCGGTGCCGGCGAACGAGTGGCGGGACGGCCCGGGCCAGGCAAGCGCGGCGATCATGATCCATTTGTTCAACGGCTTTCAGAACCCGTTTGGCGGCAGCGAGCGCGAAACCCTGGACCTATACCGGCTGCTGGGCGCCGACCAGCAGGTGCGCCTTTGGGCAACCTCTTCGCGCGCGTCCGACGAACTGATGCGGCAATTTCCGATTCGCCGCGTCTCGCCGGCAAAGCGCGAGATGCCGGACGGCGGCACCTATGTCTTCCTCGGCGCGCATTGGCGCAACAAGATCTGGCCTTACCTGATCCGGCGGCCACGCCGGCTGATCTATGTCTTCAACACCTTCCACCCGAAGATCATAGCGCTGACGTCCGGCATGCCACGCCTGCTGGGCTGGCCCGGCGCCGAGCTGGTGCTGATCTCAGAATTCCAGAAGCGCCTGCTGCATGTGGAAGGCGTCGTGCATCCGTCGCCGATCGACATCGGGCGTTTCTCACCACGACCGGCAAGGCCGGATGGTCCGTTCACGGTGGGGCGGCTCAGCCGCGACACGGCCGACAAGCATCATGCCGACGATGTGGCGCTCTACCAGACATTGCTGGCCGATGGCGTTGCGGTGCGGATCCAGGGCGGCATGTCGCTCAACGACAGGCTCGCGCCGCATCCGCAACTCGAACTCCTGCCGCAGGGCCAGTTTGCCGCCGAACAGTTTCTGCCGACGCTCGACGTGTTCTACTACCGCACCGGCTCACATGTGGAGACATTCGGCCGCGTGGTGTTCGAGGCGATGGCCTGCGGTTTGCCCGTGGTCTGCCATTCGCATGGCGGTTATGCCGACCATATCAGCCATGGCGAAAACGGATTTCTCTTCGAGACGACGCAGCAGGCGGTGCAAATCCTGGCCGAGCTCAAGGCCGATCCGGCGCTGCGGGCGAGCGTGGGCCATAAGGCGCGGCAGACGGTCGAGCGACTGTTTTCGCTGCAGGCATTGCAACAGCGGCTGGATTTCTATCGGCGTTAGCAACATCGCCCGCAGGATAGCTTGTCCACTCCGTTTGTCATCAATCTCGACATCGCCAAAGTTGACATGCAAAAGAACCACCGGGCGGACCGCATCGGCGCCACCCGATCGAGCGGGGCTTCTTACCAATGACATTGATGGCCGCGGCGGCACTGCTGATCCTGGTCCTGACCTATGCCGGCGTTGCCGTCGGCCGCATCCCTGGCTTGCGTCTCGACCGGGCGGGCATCGCGCTGCTTGGCGGCGCCGCGATGATCGCCATTGGAGCGATCAGCATGGAGGACGCTTACCGCGCCATCAATTTCGACACGATCACGCTTCTCCTCGGCATGATGATCGTGGTGGCGCATCTGAAGGTCTCCGGCGCCTTTCGTGGCCTGGGCGCCATCGCCATCGAACACGCGCACGCGCCCTTCATGCTCCTGGTGATGGTGACGCTGCTGACCGGCGTGCTTTCGGCCTTCCTGGTCAACGATGCCATCTGCCTGGTCATGGCGCCGATCGTCGTCCACGTCACCCGCGTCATCAACCGCAACCCGATCCCCTATCTGATCGCCACCGCCACCGCATCGAACTGCGGCAGCGTCGCCACCATCACCGGCAATCCGCAGAACATGGTCATCGGCGCGCTGTCGGGCATTTCCTATCCCGCCTTTTCGGCGGCACTCGCGCCGGTCGCCCTGTTCGGCCTCGTCGCGGTCATCGTCATCGTGCGTATCGTCTATAGCGCCGAATTCACCCGCACCGCTGAATTGACGCCGCATGTCTCGCGTGGGCGCATGCATCGCGGGCAGGTGCTGAAGGCCGTGATCGTCTGCATCGGCCTGGCCATCGCCTTCTTCGCCGGCGTCCCCGTTGCCAAGGCCGCGTTGATCGGCGGCGCCATTCTCCTGCTCACCCGCGCCATCAAGCCGGACCGCATCTACCGTGAGGTCGATGGCCCGCTGCTGTTCATGTTCGCCGGTCTGTTCGTGGTGGTCGCCGGCGCCGAAAGGACGCTGCTGACCCCAGATATCATTGCCTCCGCCAAGAATCTCGGCCTGGACGATGTCTGGCGCCTGTCCGGCTTCACCGCGGTGCTCTCCAACATCATGAGCAATGTGCCGGCTGTGCTGGCGCTGCGACCGTTCATACCTGGGCTGGAAAACCCCGAACGCGCCTGGCTGGTGGTGGCGATGAGTTCCACGCTTGCCGGCAATTTCACGCTGCTAGGCTCGGTCGCCAACCTGATCGTCGCCGAGCAGTCCAAGGCCGCCGGCACACCCTTGTCCTTCGGTGCCTTCTTCAAGGTCGGCCTGCCGCTGACGTTGATCACGCTCGTCGCCGGCACGGCATGGCTGGCCTTCGGGTTCTAGCGGGAGTGGCAAAGCGGTGACGAATACGAATGAAGGCGATGGCGGCGATCTGATCCGCCGTGCGGTGGCCGCTTTCAATTCCGGCAATCACGGCCAGGCAATGCAGCTTTGCGAGTTAGGCCTGAAGCAACACCCGGGCGATCCGGCGCTTTGCCATCTTCTGGCGGCGGTCCTGTTCGCCAGGGCGGATTTGCCGGGGGCTCGCGCGCGCATCGAGACGAGTCTGGCCGCTCGTGCGGATAATGTGCCCGCCTTGATTCTCGCATGCAGGATTGCCCGGGCCGATGGCCGGTTCGAAGCGGCGTTGCAACAGCTGGATCGCGCGGCAAAACTGTCATCACAGACGGAAATACTGATCGAGCGGGCACGTACCTTTGATCAGGCAGGCAATGCTTTGGCCGCTCGCGAATGGTGGGCACTTGTCTTGCAACGGGATCCGAAATCCGAGGAGGCCGCGGCGCGCCTCGGACGACTTGCCTGGCAACGCGGCGAGTCTGTTGAGGCAGAAGGCTTCCTCGAACGCGCCGTCGCCGGCGGCGGGCATCCGGCAGCCTGGTTTGATCTCGGCTTGGTGCGTCAGGACATGCGCAAGTTCGACGCCGCCGCCCAGGCCTATCGACGCGTGCTGGAGATGAGCCCGGATGCCCCGGAGGCTGCCGTCAATCTGGGCGTCGTCTTGCAGGAAACTGGTGATCTCGATGGGGCGATGCTGGCCTATTCAACGGCCTATCGTCTGCGCCCGTCCACGTTCGGCGTCATCGCCATGGCGCTGACATCGGCACCGAGTGGTCGGCTGTGGCTTGATGAGGAAGCACTGCGTCGCTCACTCGCCAGTGGGGCGCCCCCGCCGGGCGCGAAACCGCTTGCGGTAGACACCGGGCCTTGACAGGACATCGGCGACAGTGCGCGCATAAGACGCCTGCCGTCCTTCGTCGAACACCTCGTATTCCAGCTGCGGCGCTGCCCGCGGAACCGCAAAGCACTGTGCGACCGGGGTTCCTTTCGCGAGCACGCCGGAGAACCCAGGTTCCGTCCAGACCGCCGGGAAATTGATGCCGCCATCGCTGAACCGGTCGGAATCCACCAGGCCGGTCACCAGCCTGAAAGGAAGATCCTCGCGATTGACAGGATGCGTCGCGAACAGCGACCAGCCGTCCTCGACCTCGATGGTCCAGAAGCTGTTGAATTTGAGGGCGGCTTGGCCGGGCGTCGCAAACGGGCTGCCGGCGAGCTGCCCCGGCGTGTGGAAGCTCAATGGCGCTCTGGGGTGGTTCTGTGTGACCGGTTCTGGAATTTGCCAGTCCCATGAAAAGCTGCCCTTGTCGACGATGACGTCGCAGGGCAGCAGGACCATGAAGCCATAGGTCATCGCATCGACGACGGGTGGGCATTGCTTGAGCGTGCGAATGTCGCGGCCGTGGATCGCCGAATAGGCGGTGGCGGGCATGGCGCGCAACCATTCCGGCAGAGCGCCGCGCGCCGGGATCGGGCGCGGCAAATGCTCAATCAACATTGGATCACATCGAAAGATGATACGCATCACCGCCTCCTGGCATTGCGATACCATGCCTGCCGGCCGCGTTCCAAGCCGCGGTTGGTCAGTCCTTGTTCTGCGATCTCGCCCGGACAAGCGTCGCCGCGGCTCGTCCTGCCGCCTCGATGTAATCGGGATTGCGGTGGACCAGCATGATCGAAAAAGAGCCATCGATCAAAAGCACGATCTCGCGCGCCACCGCCTGCGCTTCCTCGACGCCGTGGTCGGACAACGCCCCCGCAAGCCATGCCTCGAAATTCGACTTGTGGCGCGATCCGACCTTCACCGCCGGATGGCCGGGCATGGAGGCAAGTTCCGCGGCCGTGCGCAGGAAGCCGCATCCCTTCCACTTCGGATGGAGCGCAACCCGCGCCAGATTGCTGAAGATCGCCTCGACCTTGCGGTCCGCGCCGCCTTCCGCGGCGTCGAACCAGGCGGCCATCTGCCGCAGATTGGGCTGGTCGCGCCCGTCGAGATAGGCGGCGATCAGGTCGTCCTTGCTCTTGAAGTGGTAGTAGAGCGTCCGCTTGGTAAGGCCTGCCTTTTCGGCGACGGCGTCGACGCTGACGCGACCGATTCCCTCGGCATAGAACAGTTTCGTGGCGGCATCGACGATGCGTTTGCGGGTCGGGCTGGCAGCTTCAGGCATGAAGCGTGTATACCGACTAGTGAATATACACGCAATCGAAAGCGTGATCCGTTTCCGTCGTATCTGGAAAGGAAGAACAATGGCCGATCTTGTCCTGAATGAGACCCGCGACGGTGTGAGCGTCGTCACCCTCAACCGCCCGGAAAAGCTGAACGCGCTGAACTACGCCCTGATCGATCGCCTGCTCGCGATCCTCGACACGATAGAGACCGACAAGGCGGTCCGCGCCGTCATCCTGACCGGGGCGGGGGAACGCGCCTTCTCCGCCGGCGGCGATATCAACGAATTCTCATCGAGTGTCGCCGCAGGCACGGATGTGGCGTTGCGCGACTTCGTCATGCGCGGCCAACGGCTGACGGCAAGGCTCGAAGCCTTCCGCAAGCCCATCATTGCGGCCGTCAACGGGATCGCCTTCGGCGGCGGCTGCGAGATCACCGAGGCCGTGCCGCTGGCCATCGCCAGCGACCGCGCCCTGTTCGCCAAGCCGGAGATCAACCTCGCAATGCCGCCGACCTTCGGCGGCACGCAGCGCCTGCCGCGGCTTGCCGGGCGTAAGCGCGCTCTGGAACTGCTTTTGACGGGCGCAACCTTTTCGGCTGAACGAGCGGCCGAACTCGGCCTCGTCAACAAGATCGTGCCGCATGCCGAGCTGATGCCCGCAGCGCATGATCTTGCCCGCCGCATCGTCACGCATTCGCCGGCAGCGCTGGCAAGCATCCTCACCGCAGTGGCGCGCGGCATCAACCTCGGCATCGCCGAAGGGCTGTTGGTCGAGGCCGAGCAATTCGCCCGCATGGCCCCGACCGCCGATCTCAGGGAAGGCCTTGCCGCCTGGGTCGAGCGGCGCAGGCCCGGCTATGACGGCTCCTGGACGCACGTCACAAGGCCGGACGAGGCAATGTCGGGGCCTAGCGTCACTGCCTGACGGCCGTCCCTTCGCCCTGACGATGAACCCCAACTGCCCCAGCACCCCGGCCAGCCGTTCGTTCAAGCTCTGCCATGATGTCATATTTCCCGGTCTGTACCCCTGCATTGGCCGACAGCTAAAGACGCCCGCGGATGTCACCGCGCAGCTTCTGCTTTCGGACACCACATGGACCGGCGATTGGAGCCTTTGGTTTGAAAGCGTCGGCATGAAGGGCCCGTCGATCGACGCCGGATCGGAGTTTTCGCTTTATAGCCTTGCGCTTCAGGCCGCCATTGATGGCGCCGGCTGCACAAAGGTTCCCGGATTTCCGCAGCGTGCCTCCGCTATTCTGGAGCAATTCCAGGAAAAGTGTGAGCGGTTTTCCGGCTGGAATCGCGTCAAAACAAAGAGTTAGAGCGTCTCGCCGTTTCCATGAAACGGCGAGACGCTCTAAGCCGCAGCCAATCCCTTGTCTGCGGCCTGAACGCGCGAGGCTGCCGCCAGCAGGTCGGTCTGGGTGATCAGGCCGAGAATGCGCCGTTCGCCATCGACGATGACCACCGCATGGCTGCGGCCGTCGGTCAGTACGGGAAGCAGGCTCATCGCCGGGGTCTCGGGCGAAGCAGTGCCGGCCTTCGACATCACGCCCTTCACCGTCTCGGTCGCCTTCGTCAGCTCGCGCAGGCCGACGGCGCCGACCAGCCTTGCTTCGGCGTCGACCACCGGCAAGGTGCGGATGTTGTGATCGAGCAGTTGCTGGCGCGCCTCGTCGGCGGTGGCCTGCTCGGGCACCGAAACCACGTCGCGGGACATGATGTCCTGGCAAAGCAGCGTCCGATGCGAGCGCACCATGGCCTGCAGCTCGACCTGTCTCAGCAGCCGTTCGAGGTCGTTGCGGTCGATGTCGAAGGTTTCGTCGAGCGTGGTCAGCGCCGCGTCGATATCCTCGGGCCGGAAGCCGACGCGCTGCTGCGCCGGCGGATCGGCCGTCCCATGGCTGTTGGCTGGGGGTGCGGCGACATGCGGATAGTTGCGCCGCGCCAGCCTGTGGAAGAGGAAGCCGAGCGTGACCAGGATGATCGAATTCAGAGCCACCGGCACGAACGGAAACAGGAAGCCGGCGCTGACTACGGCCGGCCCGCCGAGCACCGCCGTCAGCGCCGCCGCGCCGCCGGGGGGATGCAGGCAGCGAGCGAATGACATGGCCGCGATGGCGAGCGCCACGGCGAGGCCCGAGGCCATGACCGGATCATGGATGAAATGCGCCACCGTCACACCCACCAGTGCCGATATGGAGTTGCCGCCGATGATCGACCAGGGCTGCGCCAACGGGCTCGCGGGCACAGCGAAGAGAAGCACGGCGGAGGCGCCCATCGGCGCCACCAGCAGGGCCGCATGCGGGCCGCCGCCCATCGCCAGCCCGCTGATCACGCCGGTCAGCGCGATGCCGATCGTGGCGCCGATACAGGCCAGCAGCCGCTCTCGCAGCGTCGCTCCGGCAAGGATGGGGACAAAAAGACGAAAGGCCATGGCAAGCTTTGTGACAAATGGATTGGTTGGGATCCCGTGCAGCAGGCAATGCAGCCGAACCCGCGGATTTGAAAGTCAAACAAATCCGCAACGTCGCGGCCCGGCAGAATAATATTGCGCGACGCGCAGCAATGGGATGCCGCGTGCGGCTCGCGCTTTGTCATCAGCGCCAAGGCCTTGCGGCCGTTTGCTGATTCTGTCCGGCAGTTAGCTCGTGCGCGCCGGTTAGGCCGTCGCTGCGGCCAGCCCGCGCAAAATGTCGGCTTTCAGGTCGTCGACATCTTCGAGGCCGATCTGCAGGCGGATCAACGGGCCTTCATAGGGGCCTTTTGCAACGACGCGGTCGCCAAGCCAGACCGGCACCGCAAGGCTCTCATAGCCGCCCCAGGAATAGCCGAGGCCGAATATCCTGAGCGCGTCGAGGAAAGCGTGCTGCTCCTTCTGGCCGCCGCCATCGAGCACGATGGAAAAGATGCCGCTCGAACCGCAAAAGTCGCGCTTCCACAGATCGTGATCAGGGTGGCTCGGAAGGGCAGGGTGGAGCACGCGCGCCACACCCTTCTGGCCTTCGAGCCACGACGCGATGGCAAGCGCGCTGCGCTGGTGATGCTCCAGGCGCACGCCCATGGTGCGCAGGCCGCGCAGCACCTGGTAGACATCGTCGGGGCCCGCGCAGCAGCCGAGCGTGCAGAAGCTCTCATAGAGCTGCTCCCAGTGGCTCTCATTGGCCGAGACCGTGCCAAGCAGCACGTCGGAATGGCCTGCCGGGTATTTCGTCGCCGCGTGGATGGAGATGTCGACGCCGTGGTCGAGCGGCCGGAAATAGAGCGGCGTCGCCCAGGTGTTGTCCATCATCACGATGGCGCCGGCCGCATGCGCCGCCTTGGCGATCGCCGGGATGTCCTGCACCTCGAACGTGTTGGAGGCCGGCGATTCCGTGAACACCACTTTGGTGTTCGCCTTGATCAAGGCGGCGATGCCCGCGCCGATATGCGGATCATAATACTCAACCTCGACGCCGAGCCGCTTCAGCATCGTGTCAGCGAAATTACGGGTCGGATGGTAGACGCTGTCGACGATCAGCAGGTGATCGCCGGCCGAGACGAAGGCGAGCAGTGGAATGGTCACCGCCGCAAGACCCGACGGCACCACGATCGTGCCGGCGGATCCCTCCAGCGCGTCGACGGCCTGGGCAAGCGCGTCCGTTGTCGGCGTGCCGCGCGTGCCGTAGGTGTATTTCTGGCTGCGGCCAGCCATTGCGGCGGCATTGCGGTACAGCACGGTCGAGGCGTGCACGACAGGTGGATTGACGAAGCCGAAATAGTCGTGCGGGTTGTTGCCCGAATGGGCCAACCGCGTGTTGATGCCCATTTTGTCGGAACCCTGCTCGTTGCCGTCCTTAGCCATGCTTCGTCTTCGCCTTGTTTGACAGGCGCTAGCCATAGTGCGGCGTCATGGACCGCGCAACAGCCCACCATCCGCCAGGGATAGACTTCGAATATGCCAATTCTCCGGCTGAATGGCATTGCGGCGAGGTCCTAAAACGGGCCGGCCAAGGGGCGGCGGTGATTGTCGGCGGAGCCGATCCTGCCCCGGTCAACCTATTGTAGGCGGCTATGAAAACTATATAATAAATTTCTAATATTAATCGCCGGATTGCCTCGATCAGATGCTGCCGGACGGTTTTTGGCCGGTTACCTCCTGATCCCCCGGTCCGGGTATCGCGCTCACAGAGCGCGGCAAGGGGAGGAATGCCATGGCCAACGTCAAATGGACAATGAAGGCGCGCGAATTCGTCAACTGCAATTGCGCCTATGGCTGCCCATGCCAGTTCAACGCCATGCCCACACACGGCTTCTGTCAGGCCGTTACCGGCATCGAAATCGAGAGCGGCCATCACGGCGCCACCAAACTCGATGGATTGCGGCTCGTCGGGATTTTCCGCTGGCCCGGCGCCATCCATCAGGGCGGGGGCGAAGCAGCGGTGGTTGTCGACGAAAGGGCGAGCGAGGCCCAGCGTGAAGCGCTGCTTCGCATACTGGGCGGACAGGACACCGAACCAGGCGCGACAATATTCGAGGTCTTCTCGACCACGCTGGAGAAGTTCCATGACCCAATCTTTGCCCCGATCGAATTCGAGGTCGACGTCGACGCGCGAACCGGACGGCTGCATGTCGATGGCGTAGCCGACGGTCATGGCGAGCCGATCAAGAATCCGGTCACCGGCGCGGAGCATCGGGCACGCATCGACCTGCCGCACGGCTTCGAATACGCAATGGCCGAAGTCGGGCGTGGCTGGACCAAGGCGATAGGCCCGATCACGTTCGAGGTGGCCGATACACACAGTCATTTTGCCAATCTGCATCTCACGCAGAGCGGCGTCGTCCATTGAGCTGATCTGATGGGCGACACGGCGCTAGAGGCGGTGCTGCGGCGCGACCGCGCGGTCGTGATGGCGGCGCTCGTCGTGATTGCGGCGCTCGCCTGGGCCTATGTGCTGTGGCTTGCCATCGACATGGCGATGCCCGCATCCCTGATGCCGACTGGAGCGAGCGGCGATATGGCCGCAATGGACATGTCGAATATGGACATGGGTGGCATGGATATGGCTGGCATGGATATGGGCGCCGCCGTGGCGCCCGGTTTCCGGGCCTGGACACCCGCCGATTTCGCCTTCATCTTCACCATGTGGGCGGTGATGATGGTCGGCATGATGACGCCTTCGGTCGCGCCGCTGCTGTTGCTCTATGCCGGCATCGGCCGCAGGGCGCAGGCGGATGGCCGCCCCATCGCTTCGACCGGATGGTTTTTTACCGGCTATCTCACCGTCTGGATCGTCTTCAGCATCGCCGCGACCGGCGCGCAATGGCTGCTCGGCCGCCTGGCCCTGCTCGACCGCTCGATGGCAACCGACAGCACGATCCTCGGCGGCCTCGTCCTGATCGCTGCCGGCCTCTATCAATGGACGCCGATCAAGGGCGCCTGCTTGCGCCAATGTCAGGGGCCGATCTCGTTCCTGTTGAGCCATGGCGGATTCCGTTCCGCGCCGCTCGGCGCGATTCGGCTAGGCATCGATCACGGCCTCTATTGTCTGGGCTGCTGCTGGGCGCTGATGGCTCTGCTGTTCGTCGGCGGCGTCATGAATATCCTGTGGATCGCGGGTATCGCCATCCTCGTCCTCCTGGAAAAGACGGCCGCCAGCGGGCCGTTGATATCGCGCCTTTCCGGCGCGCTGATGGTGGCGGCCGGCGTGTGGTTGCTGTCGCGTGCGCTTTGACGGTGCAGGTCCGATGACAGTCTTCGGACGTGCCAATTCATCCGGTATCCAGATCAGGGGCGCCAAGCTCGTGCCAGTTATGGACTTCGCCGCCGGCCCGCATTTGCGTTGAATGCGCTTTGCCGACTTTATTCGCGCCGTGACTAAATTGCGGGCGCGTTTGTCTGCAATTCGGGCATTTCAGGCAATCGATTTTCAAAGACGTTCGGATTCGGTCATTTCCCTTGACCTCACGGGAATTATCGCCTTCGATGCTGTTCGTGAATGGGAGGCGGCGCGTCGCTTACGATGCGGGATTCCGGGAATGGGCCGGAATGGGAGCTGCGTTCACACGGGAAAAAAGATCAGGTTTTGCCTGAAAACAGAAAAGGGTCTGTGGGTCATGAAACATATTGCTATCGGCATCCTTGGCGCCGCTACGCTCGGGCTTATGGCGTCGGCCGCGTCGGCGACGACGCTCGACACGGTCAAGGCGAAGGGCTTCATCCAGTGCGGTGTCTCGACGGGTCTGGCCGGCTTCTCGGCGCCGGACGACAAGGGTGACTGGCAAGGCATCGACGCGGATTTCTGCCGCGCTGTCGCGGCCGCAGTCTTCGGTGACGGCACCAAGGTCAAGTTCACGCCGCTCAGCGCCAAGGAGCGCTTCACCGCGCTGCAGTCCGGCGAGGTCGACATCCTGTCGCGCAACACCACCTGGACCATCAACCGCGACACGGCACTTGGTCTGAACTTCGTCGGCACCACCTACTATGACGGCCAGGGCTTCATGATCAACGCCAAGAAGCTGCCGGGCGTTAATTCGGCGCTCCAGCTCTCGGGCGCGGCCGTCTGCGTGCAGAGCGGCACCACCACCGAGCTCAACCTCGCCGACTATTTCAAGGCGAACAAGATGGAGTACAACCCGGTCGTCTTCGAGAAGCTCGAAGAGGTCAACGCCGCCTATGATGCCGGCCGTTGCGACGTCTACACCACCGATCAGTCGGGTCTTTATGGTATTCGCCTGACGCTGGGCGCTCCGGCCGATCACGTCGTGCTGCCCGAGATCATCTCCAAGGAGCCGCTCGGACCGGCGGTGCGCCAGGGCGACGACCAGTGGTACCACATCGTCAAGTGGACCTATTTCGCGCTGCTTGACGCCGAGGAACTCGGCATCACCAAGGCCAATGTCGATGAGATGAAGAACTCGGCCAGCCCGGAGATCAAGCGCGTGCTCGGCCAGGAAGCCGACACCAAGATCGGTACCGATCTCGGCGTCTCCAATGACTGGGTCGTCAATATCGTCAAGGCCGTCGGCAATTACGGTGAAATGTTCGATCGCAATGTCGGCTCGGGCAGCCCGCTCAAGATCGCGCGCGGCATCAATGCGCTGTGGACCAAGGGCGGCCTGCAATACGCTCCGCCGATCCGCTGACCGAAATGTGATCCGGAAGGCAGATATCTGCCTTCCGGTTTCTCTTTTCAGGGGACGGGCACATGGCATCGCAGGAAGTTCTTCGCGAGGAGTCCAGTAGGGCTTCCTTCATCAATGATCCGAAAGTCCGCAGTCTCTTCTTCCAGACGCTGGTCGTCATCGTGCTGTTCGGCTCCGTCTACTGGATCGTGCAGAACGTCATCGACAATCTGCAGCGGCTGCACATCGCTTCCGGCTTCGGCTTCCTGAGGGGCAGAGCCGGGTTCGATATTTCGGATACGCCGATCGCCTATACGTCGGACTCGACCTATGGCCGTGCCATCCTCGTCGGCCTGATCAATACTGTGATCGTCGCCGTGGCCGGCATCATCACCGCCACAATCATCGGCTTCGTCATCGGCATCGGCCGCCTGTCGCAGAACTGGCTGATCCAGAAGATCTGCACGGTCTATGTCGAGGTCTTCCGCAACATCCCGCCGTTGCTGGTCATCTTCTTCTGGTATTCCGGTGTGCTCGCCGTGCTGCCGGCGCCGCGTGACAGCTATCATCTGCCGTTCGGCTCCTTCCTCAACCAGCGCGGCTTCTACTTTCCCCGCCCCGTCTGGGGCGAGGGTTCCTGGCTTATCGTCGTCGCCCTGCTTGTCGGGATTGCCATGGCGTGGTTCGTCGCCCGCACGGCGCGTCAGCGGCAGATGGCGACAGGCCAGCAATTTCCGGTGCTCTGGACCTCGGTGGCGCTGATCGTCGGCCTGCCATTGCTCGCTTACGTGCTGAGCGGCTTTCCGCTGAGCTTTGATCTGCCGAAACAGTCTACCTTCAACCTGACTGGCGGCTTTCAGGTCAAGCCGGAGTTCCTGTCGCTCTATCTGGCGCTGTCCTGCTACACGGCGGCCTTCATCGCCGAAATCGTGCGCGCCGGCATCAGGGGTGTCAGCAAGGGCCAGACCGAGGCGGCGGCGGCACTTGGGCTGCGGTCCGGGTCGATCTTGCGGCTGGTCGTCGTGCCGCAGGCCATGCGCATCGTCATCCCGCCGCTGACCAGCCAGTATCTCAACCTGACCAAGAACTCCTCGCTGGCGATCGCCATCGGCTATCCGGACCTGACCGCGACCGCCGGCACGGTGCTGAACCAGACGGGACAGGCGGTCGAAGGCGTGCTGATCATGATGATCGCCTATCTCATACTCAGCCTGGTGACCTCGGCCGTCATGAACGTGGTCAACGCCAGAATGGCGCTGGTGGAAAGGTAGAGCCATGCAGGAACACGATACGTCCTGGGTGCGCACCGAAATGGCCCTGGCGCAGCCTGCGCCGACAAGCGTGCGCGGCCCGATGGCCTGGGCGCGCAAGAACCTGGTCGGCACGGTCGGCGACACCATCTTGACGATCCTCGGCATCGTCATCGTTGCCTGGATCCTGCCGCAGGTCATCGGCTGGGCGTTCCTCAATGCCGTGTGGACGGGGCCGGACCGCACGGTCTGCGCGACCGTCGCGCAAGGCGGCATTCAGCCGGATGGCTGGACGGGCGCCTGCTGGGCCTTCGTCAATGCCAAGTTCGGCCAGTTCATGTTCGGCACCTATCCGATCGAGGAGCGTTGGCGGCCGATCCTGGTTGCCATCCTGTTCGTGGCGCTGCTGGTGCCGATGCTGATCCCGCGCGTGCCGCGCAAGGGCCTGAACGCCATCCTGCTCTTCCTGGTGCTGCCGATCGTCTCGTTCTTCCTGCTGATCGGCGGCGTGTTCGGCCTGCCGCATGTCGAGACCTCGCGCTGGGGCGGCCTGCTGGTGACGCTCAGCCTGTCCTTCGTCGGCATTGCCGTATCGTTGCCTCTGGGCACCGTACTGGCGCTCGGCCGGCGTTCGAAAATGCCGATCGTCAAGACGCTGTGCGTGGTCTTCATCGAAACGGTGCGCGGCATCCCGCTGATCACCGTCCTGTTCTTCGTCAGCGTCATGCTGCCGCTGTTCCTGCCGGCGGGCGTCACCTTCGACAAGTTCCTGCGGGCGCTGATCGGCGTGTCGCTGTTTGCCGCCGCCTATATGGCTGAAGTCGTGCGTGGCGGCCTGCAGGCAATCCCCAAGGGCCAATATGAAGGCGCCGATTCGCTCGGCCTCGGCTATTGGCAGAAGATGGGGCTGATCGTGCTGCCGCAGGCGCTGAAGCTGGTCATTCCCGGCATCGTCAACACCTTCATCGGCATGTTCAAGGACACCAGCCTGGTCCTCATCATCTCCATGTTCGACCTGCTCGGCGTCGTCAAGCAGAACTTCTCGGACGCCAACTGGGCGACGCCGCAGACGGCCAGGTCCGGCCTGGTGTTCGCCGCCTTCATCTTCTGGCTGTTCTGCTTCGGCATGTCGCGCTATTCAATGTACACCGAACGCCGGCTCGACACCGGCCACAAACGCTGATGCATGTCGCCGAAAAGTGTCTTGCGGTTTTAGGATAACGCCATGCATCATAACCAAAGATAGATGCATGTCGCCCAAAAGTGTCTTGCGGTTTTGGGATAACGACATGCATCATAACCAAAGATAAAAGAAATAAGGGGACCCTGTCATGGCCACCGAAAACGCCGTCAGCGCCGAAGAGATCAAGGTCAACGCCGCCAAGATGCACATCTCGACCACCGATGTCGCCATCGACATCGTCGCCATGCACAAATGGTATGGCGAGTTCCATGTGCTGAAGGACATCAATCTGAAAGTCATGCGCGGCGAGCGCATCGTCATCTGCGGCCCGTCCGGCTCCGGCAAGTCGACGATGATCCGCTGCATCAACCGGCTGGAAGAGCACCAGAAGGGCAAGATTATCGTCGACGGCAAGGAGCTGACCAACGATCTGAAGAAGATCGACGAGGTGCGCCGCGAGGTCGGCATGGTCTTCCAGCACTTCAACCTGTTCCCGCATCTGACCATCCTGGAGAACTGCACGCTGGCACCGATCTGGGTACGCAAGACGCCGAAGAAGCAGGCCGAGGAAATCGCCATGCATTTCCTCAAGCGCGTGAAAATCCCGGAGCAGGCCAACAAATATCCGGGCCAACTCTCCGGCGGCCAGCAGCAGCGCGTGGCGATCGCCCGCTCGCTGTGCATGAACCCGCGCATCATGCTGTTCGATGAGCCGACCTCGGCGCTCGATCCCGAAATGATCAAGGAAGTGCTGGAGACCATGGTTGGCCTGGCCGAAGAAGGCATGACCATGCTGTGCGTGACGCACGAAATGGGCTTTGCCCGCAAGGTCGCCAACCGGGTGATCTTCATGGATCAGGGCCAGATCGTCGAGCAGAACACACCGGCCGAGTTCTTCGACCACCCGCGCCACGAGCGCACGAAGCTGTTCCTCAGCCAGATCCTGCACTGAGCGGTTCCGCACCGAGCGCAAGAGCCCGGCCGCAATGCGGCCGGGCTCTTTGCTTATGGATCGGCCGATGCGATTGGCGGCGGGGGCGTCATCTATGAGAAAAGTCCTGCGTTTCCTCTCCATGGTGCTGGCCACGATCGTGCTTGCGGCGACCCTCGGCACGCTGGTGCCGCGCCCGCTCTGGCCGGCGGCGTCGGCGGGCGAGGGCACGCGGCACATATTAGTGCTGAAGAACCCGATCCATACCGATATCGCCATTCCGGTGGACGATGCCGTGCGCAAGCGCTTCCACTTCCTGGCAGACGCCGGACTGCCTTCCGATGCCCCCGAAGTGCGCTACATCGTCTTCGGTTGGGGCGGCCGCGCCTTCTATCTGGAAACACCGACGTGGTCTGATCTCAAGGCCGTTCCGCTGATGAAGGCGCTGACCCTCGACGCCTCGGTCATGCATGTCGACGTCGCCGGCGCCATCGTCGAACCGCATCCCGATGTCGCCGGCTTCGACATTGGGGATAACCAGTTCGCGGCCCTACTTGATTTCATCGCAGCCAGCTTCCAGCAGGGATCCGGCGGGCCGATCGTCATCGAGAATGCGGTCTACTCCAGCTTCGACCGCTTCTATGAGGCGAACGGCCATTTCAACGCACTGGTCGGCTGCAACACCTGGACCGCCGCTGCGCTCCGTACCGCTGGCCTGCGCACCGGCTGGTGGAACCCGCTGCCGGTGTCGCTGGGGTGGTCGATGCGGCTGTATAATTGAGACTTGCCATACCGTTCAGTCTGTTTTGCGCTTAGCCGCTTTCAGCCAGAATTCCTCAGTCAATTCAGGAATGTCGCTGGTATCGATATCGCTGTCGGGTCGCGCCTTATTGTCTCGACGCCCTACCGCCTGACGACCTTCGGTTCCTCCCAGCCATAAAGCCAGTCGAGATCGGCCGCGAGCTTCTCCGCCGGCCGTGCCGCCAGCACCAGATTGCGGGCCAGTGCCACCGGGCCTCGGGCGTGCCAGGCAAGCCGGTTGAACGCACCGCGCCTAAGCACCTTCTCCACGCGCGGCTGCCTGAGATTCTCCCAGATGGTGAGGCTTTGCCGCGGATCGGCGGGAAAGTCGGCAACCAGAGTGGCAAGCGTCGCCGCATCCTCGATCGCCATCGCCGCGCCCTGTGCCGCGAACGGCGTCATCGCATGCGCGGCGTCGCCGATCAGCGCGATGCCGGCTGGCGTTGTCCAAGGCTGTTTCTGTTCGACGGTATGCAGCGGCCAGGTCAGCCACGGGCCGGCCATTTCCACCAGCTTCACGAGTCCCGGCGCGGTGCCGCGTATGGCGTCGGCGAGGATGTCGGGATCGGCACGACCGGACCAGCCCTCGGCGATGCGCTCGCCTTTGGTGAAGGCGACGAGATTGAAGGCGTCGCCCTTGCTGACGGGATAGGCGACCATGTGGAAACCCGGATGCAGGAAAGTCGTGACGCAATCGGCGGCGCCGATCGCGGCAAAGGCTTGCCCGGCGCTGCTGCCGGCCGCGACGATGGTGCGCCAGGCCAACTCTCCCGAAAAACGGCCTCTTGGTGATGCCATCCTTTTTGCATCGACAAGCCTCCGCACCGATGACCAGACGCCATCGGCGCCGACCAGCAAGCAGCCTTGTTCCTCCGCCGTCTTGCCGCCGATCTCGACGGTCGCCGTGACACCATGGCTGCCAGTCGCAATTTTGTCGACGCGCGCCCCGAGGGTGAGATGGACATCAGGCATCTCGGCGACGCGCGCCATCAAGGCGCTCTGCACATCGGCCCGGTGCGCGACGAGATAGGGTGCGCCCCAGCGGCGTTCACCCGACTGCCCGAGTGGCACCCGCGCCAATTGGCGCAGCGTTCTTGCGTCCTTCAGCACCACGGCCTCTGGCAGCACCGCCGCCGGCAGCAGCCGGTCGAGCACGCCGAGTTGGCGAAGTATGCGTGTCGCATTGGGGGAAAGCTGGATGCCGGCGCCCACCGCCTCAAGGCGCTGTGCCTGTTCGAACAACTGCACAGGGTAGCCGTGTTCGGCGAAGGCAATGGCCGCCGTCAGTCCGGCGACGCCTGCTCCGGCGATGACGATTTGCCGGGAGCGCTGGTCGTCCATCAGCTCTGTCGGGAAAGAGTCAGGCGGCCTGGTCGATGTAGAGGCAACCGGCCGGCAGCGTTTCCGTCGCCTTCAGCTTTGGCGAATAGCGGTAGAGCGTCGAGCAATAGGGGCAGACTTTCTCATTGTCGTCGCCCATGTCGAGGAACACATGCGGGTGGTCGAAAGGCGGATTGGCGCCCGTGCACATGAACTCCTTGACCCCGATGTCGATCGCCGGATGGCCGGCGTCGTTCTGGAAATGGGGAATGGAACCGCCTGCCATCGTCGTCTCCTTAACGCAGTCTCGCATGCATCTGGATCATAACAGGTCTCTTTGCAAGATCGATGAAATGAAACTGTCGCAAAAGCCTGTCAGAGGATAAGTTGAGCCGGTTAAGCGTGTGACCGCGGATGCCAAGCGATTCCGCGACCGATCAGGCTTCACAAAGGCATGTTAGAGCGTTCATCGCCATCTGGCGGCGCTCCAAGGGAACGGTTGTGGGCAGGGACAATGAATGAACTGAAGCCGGTGCAGAGCGAATTCGTCAATATCGAGGTGGCCAGTTCAGAGGGCGGCAACCCGGATCGCTTCGTCAACCGCGAGTTTTCCTGGCTGCAGTTCAATCGCCGCGTGCTCGAGGAATCGCTGAACACCCATCATCCGCTGCTGGAGCGTGTCCGCTTCCTTTCGATCTCGGCCGCCAATCTCGACGAGTTCTTCATGGTGCGCGTCGCCGGCCTCGCTGGTCAGGTGCGCGAAGGCATCACGTTGAAAAGCCCAGACGGCCGCACCCCCGAACAGCAGCTCGAGCAGCTGCTGCGCGAGGTTGAGCGGCTGCAGGAAGACCAGCAGAAGAGCCTTTCGGCGCTTACCGTGCTGCTCAACAAGGAAGGCATTGAGAGCATTACGCGCGATGCGCTGACCAAGGACGAGAAGGTCTGGCTGGAAGAGCATTTCCAGGACCAGGTGTTTCCAGTGCTCACGCCGCTGTCGATCGACCCGGCGCATCCGTTCCCGTTCATCCCCAATCTCGGCTTCTCGATGGCGCTGCAGCTGCGCCACCGCAAGAATGGCGAGGAGATGAGCGCGCTCCTGCGCCTGCCGGTGGCGCTGAAGCGCTTCATCCGGCTTCCGGATCGCAAGAACCATGTCCGCTTCATCCCGCTGGAAGAGGCGGTCGGCCTCTATATCGGCAAGCTGTTTCCGGGCTATGAGGTCAAGGGTTCCGGTACATTCCGCATCATCCGTGACAGCGATATCGAGGTCGAGGAAGAGTCGGAAGATCTCGTGCGCCTGTTCGAGACGGCGCTGAAGCGGCGCCGCCGCGGCTCGGTGATTCGCATCGAGTTCGACAGGCTGATGCCTGGCGAATTGCGCGATTTCGTCGCCGGCGAGCTTGGTGTGTCTTCGAGCCGTATCAGCGTCTTGACCGGTCCGCTGGCGCTCAGCCAGATCTCCGAGATCGTCTCCGTCCCTCGCGACGACCTGAAGTTCACGCCCTACAATCCGCGCTTTCCCGAGCGGATCCGCGAACATGGCGGCGACTGCTTTGCCGCCATCCGCGAGAAGGACATCATCGTTCACCACCCCTACGAATCCTTCGACGTCGTCGTGCAGTTCCTGCGTCAGGCCATGGCCGATCCCGAGGTGGTGGCGATCAAGCAGACGCTCTACCGCACCTCGAACGACAGCCCGATCGTGCGCGCGCTGGTCGACGCGGCCGAGGCCGGCAAGTCGGTGACCGCGCTTGTCGAGCTCAAGGCGCGCTTCGACGAGGAAGCCAACATTCGCTGGGCGCGCGACCTCGAGCGCGCCGGCGTACAGGTCGTGTTCGGTTTCCTCGAATTGAAGACCCACGCGAAAATGTCGCTGGTGGTGCGGCGCGAGGATGGCAAGCTGCGCAACTACGTGCATCTTGGCACCGGCAACTATCATCCGGTCACCGCGCGCATTTACACCGACCTGTCCTTCTTCACCACCGATCCGACGATCGCCCGCGACGTCGCCCAGCTGTTCAATTTCATCACCGGCTATGCCGAGCCGACCGCCGAAATGCGGCTGGCAATCTCGCCATTCACACTGCGCAACCGCATCCTGCAGCACATATCAGGCGAAATCGCCCATGCCCTGGAAGGCAGGCCTTCGCGCATCTGGATGAAGATGAACGCGCTTGTCGACCCGATCATCATCGACGCGCTCTATGATGCCAGCCGCGCCGGTGTCGAGATCGACCTCGTCGTGCGCGGCATATGCTGCCTGCGGCCGCAGGTGCCGGGCCTGTCGGAAAATATCAGGGTCAAGTCGATCGTCGGCCGCTTCCTCGAACACAGCCGCATCTATTGCTTCGGCAATGGCTATGGCCTGCCCTCGGACGAGGCGATCGTCTACATCTCCTCCGCCGACCTGATGCCGCGCAATCTCGACCGTCGCGTCGAGACCATGGTGCCGATCACCAATCCAACTGTGCATGAACAGGTTTTGGGCCAGATCATGCTGGGCAACATCATGGACAATCAGCAAAGTTTCGACGTATTGGCTGATGGAACCTCCCGGCGCGTGGTGCTGGAAGAGGGCGAGGAACCGTTCAACGCGCAGGAATATTTCATGACCAATCCGAGCCTGTCGGGACGGGGTGACGCGCTGAAGTCGCATGCGCCCAAGCGCATTGCGCAGTTCAAGCGCCGCAAGAAGAACGCTGCAGCGTCCACCTGATGCTGTCTGATTCCCAGGGCCGGCTGCAGGACCGCCGACCGCTGTCCATCATCGACATCGGGTCGAATTCGATCCGCCTCGTTGTCTATGAAGGGCTGGCGCGCTCGCCGACCATGCTGTTCAACGAAAAGATGCTCGCCGGTCTTGGCCGCGGCATCGTTTCGACCGGAAAACTCGACCCAGAGGCGGTGACCCGCTCGATGGAAGAGTTCCGCCGCTTTCGCGCGCTGTCCGATCAGGCCGGCGCCGAGCAAATGTATGTCCTGGCCACCGCCGCCGCGCGCGAGGCGATCAACGGTCCCGATTTCATCCATCGCGCCGAAGAGGTCCTCAAGACCGAGATCCGCGTGATCAGCGGGCGCCAGGAAGCCTATTATTCGGCGCTCGGCGTCATTTCCGGCTTCCATCCGGCCAATGGCATCGCCGGCGATCTGGGCGGCGGCAGCCTCGAACTGGTCGACGTCAATGGCGAGGCGATCGGCGACGGCATAACGCTGCCGCTCGGCGGTCTGCGCCTGCAGGACATGGCGAAGAGCTCGCTCACCCAGGCGCAGAAGATCGCGCGCGACGAGCTGGCGCGCGCCAAGCTGCTGAAAGGCGGGCAGGGCCGGCCCTTCTACGCCGTCGGCGGCACCTGGCGAAACCTCGCCCGGCTGCACATGGAGATCAACAACTACCCTCTCGGCGTCATGCACCACTACGAGATGTCGGCCGACAGTGCGACGAACTTTCTCAAGCAGGTGGCCAAAGCCGAGATCGAGAAGGTCAAGGGGATCGAGGGCGTCTCGAAGAACCGCCGCTCGCTGCTGCCCTACGGCGCCATCGTGCTGCAGGAGATCATGGCGGCGATGCAGCCGTCGAAGATCATCGTCTCGGCGCTCGGCGTGCGCGAAGGTTTTCTCTATTCGCTGCTCGACGAGGCCGAGCAGAAGGCCGATCCGCTGATTTCGGCGTCGGAGGAACTCGCCCGTTTGCGCTCGCGCTCGGTCACCCATGCGCATGAATTGGTCGACTGGACGGCCAAATCCTTCGCCGCCTTCGGCATCGACGAGACCGAGGACGAGGCGCGCTACCGCCACGCCGCAGCATTGCTGGCCGACATCGGCTGGCGCGCGCACCCGGAATATCGCGGCAAGCAATCGCTCAACATCATCGCGCACGCCTCTTTCTTCGGCGTCGACCATCCCGGCCGTGCCTTCCTGGCTTTGGCCAACGCCTATCGTCACGACGGCATCTTCAACGAATCCATCGCACCTGAGATCAAGGCGCTGGCAACGCCGCGCTATCTCGAGCGGGCTCGCGTGCTTGCGGCGATGATGCGCGTCGTCTATCTGCTGACGGCCTCGATGCCCGGCATCATGCCCCGGCTGAAATGGGAGCAGCACGCCAACGGCGTGCTGGCGCTGGTGTTGCCGGCGTCGCTCTCCGATCTCTATGGCGAGCGGCCGGCCGGCCGGCTGGCGCAGCTGGCGCGGATCACCAACCGCAGGCTCGTGCTGGCCGTGGAGGGTGGGCCGAGCATGTCGGTCAAATAGGGCGTTCTGACAGGGCAGAGGCTCAGGTCACGTCCGCACCGATGCTGAAACCGCGTCCATCGGCCGACCAGGCGCCAGCGCCAGCCATGGCCAGCGCCAGGAAACCGCCTGATATGGCAATGTCCTTCATCAGCATTTGCTGGTGCAGGAAGGCGAGCATTGCATCGCCGCCGCCCTGGCCGTGATGGCCGATAAAGCCGGCAACGACGCAGAAGGCCGCCAAGAGCAGCGCCACGATCCGGGTCTGAAAGCCGATGAGGATCAGCAAGCCGGCGATCAGCTCGAACAGGCCCGTGCCCCAGGCGGCGAGCGCCGGCAGCGGCAGGCCGAGGCCGGCGAAATAATCGGATGTGCCGGCAATGTTGGCGAGCGCCTGGAAGCCGGACGGTACGAACAGCACGGCAAACAGCAGTCGCGAAACCAGAAGCAATGCGTCGCGGGTCATGGCCACCTCCCTTGCCGGCGCCCCTTGGGCTCGAGCCGGCTGACCCGAAGTCTACGCCTGCGAGGCCTCGGCCGAAACCGGACCGGCTATTCCAGACAACGAAAAAGCGGCGCGGAAAATTCCGCGCCGCTTTTGTCAGGCTTGGGAGGGAGGTTCAGCCGCGCTTGGCGTCGATCGAATAGGCGCCGGCGCCCGATGAGGTCAGCAGCAGGAAGCCGCCGGTGATGGCGAGGTTCTTGAGGAACTGGATCATCTGCATCTGGTCAGCCCAGCCGGTATGGGCGACAAGGCCGGTGGCGACAGTGAAGATCGCGAGCACCCAGGCGGCGATACGAGTCTGGAAACCAACGAGGATCGCGAGGCCGCCGAGCAGTTCAATCAGGCCGACGACCACAGCCGTTGCGGTCGGAGCGGGCAGGCCAAGGCCGCCGAAATAGGCAGCGGTGCCGGAAATGGCGGTGAGCTTGCCGAAACCGGAAAGCAGGAAAATGACCGCGAGCAGGATGCGGCCAAGCAGGATGGTGACAGAGCTGTTGGACGCGGTGCCGGCGCCGGCGGCGGAAGTGTTGATGGACATGGTGTCTCTCCGAATGGGTTGAATGACCCAGAGATAGACGATGCCGACTGTTCACCAAAGACGCCTATACGGCGACACATTGTTCACAGGATGTACATTGCTGTGATCGGGCAAGAAGCGCGAAATTCGTGTCGGGTGATGCGGAGGCGGGAGTAAATTCTCCCGCCGAAAAGCAGCTTACCCCGGATGCGTCATGTCCTCAGGCCGCACCAGCCGGTCATAATCGGCCTCGCTGACCAACCCGGTGGCCAGCGCTTCCTCGCGCAGCGTGGTGCCGTTCTTGTGCGCCGTCTTGGCGATCTTGGCGGCGTTGTCATAGCCGATGGTGGGCGCCAGCGCCGTCACCAGCATCAGCGAGCGGTCGAGTGCCGCCTTGATGTTGTCTTCTCGGGCCTCGATGCCGACGACGCAATTGTCAGTGAAGGAGACCGATGCATCGGCGAGCAGCTGAACCGACTGCAGGAAGTTGTAGGCCATCAGCGGATTGTAGACATTGAGCTCGAAATGACCCTGGCTGCCGGCGAAGGTCAGCGCCGCGTTGTTGCCGAACACCTGGACGCAGACCTGCGTCATCGCCTCGCACTGCGTCGGGTTGACCTTGCCCGGCATGATCGACGAACCGGGCTCGTTTTCCGGCAGCGACAATTCGCCAAGGCCCGAGCGCGGGCCTGAGCCGAGGAAGCGGATGTCGTTGGCGATCTTGAAGAGCGCTGCCGCCGTCGCGTTGATGGCGCCGTGCGAGAACACCATGGAATCGTGGGCCGCGAGCGCCTCGAACTTGTTCGGCGCGGTGACGAAGGCGATGCCGGTGATGGCGGCGATGCGATCGGCCACCTTTTCAGCAAAACCAACTGGCGCGTTCAGGCCGGTGCCGACGGCGGTGCCGCCCTGCGCAAGCTCCTGCAGGCCGGGCAGCGTCATTTCGATGCGCTTGATCGAGGAGGCGACCTGCGCGGCATAGCCGGAGAATTCCTGGCCCAGCGTCAGCGGCGTGGCATCCTGCGTATGGGTGCGGCCGATCTTGATGATGTGGTGGAAGGCCCGGGCCTTGGCGTCCAGCGCCTTGTGCAGGTGCTTCAGCGCTGGCAGCAGATCGTGCACGATGCGCTCGGCGCAGGCGATATGCATGGCCGTCGGATAGGTGTCGTTCGACGACTGGCTCATATTGACGTGGTCATTGGGATGCACCGGCTTCTTCGAGCCCATGACGCCGCCCAGCATCTCGATCGCCCGGTTGGAGATCACCTCATTGGCGTTCATGTTGGACTGCGTGCCCGAGCCGGTCTGCCAGACCACCAGCGGGAAATGGTCGTTGAGCTTGCCGTCGATAACCTCTTGCGCGGCCGCGATGATCGCCTTGCCGATCGCCGGATCGAGCCGCTTCAGCTCGATATTGGCTTCCGCCGCCGCCCGCTTGACGATGCCCAGCGCCCGCACGATCGAAGCCGGTTGCTTTTCCCAGCCGATCTTGAAATTGCCCAGGGAACGCTGCGCCTGCGCGCCCCAATAACGGTCGGCGGCAACCTCGATGGGGCCGAACGTATCGGTTTCGGTTCTGGTCTTTGGCGTGCTCACGGCAAGTCTCCGGTCTGTCGATTTGGGCAAGGGCGTATCGCGTTGCACAAATGGCTTCAAGCGGAGATTGCGGACGGTGGGGATGCAAATCGGTTGAAGATGGGCGCATTTCCCTTCCCCATTGCGTGAGAAGGTAAAGGGCGCATCTCACCCCGCCGTGTACCCGCCGTCGATCGCGAAGATCCCACCGCTCGTCCAGGCCGCATCGTCGCTGGCGAGATAAACCGCCATCCCGGCGAGGTCGTCCGGGCGGCCGATGCGGCCCAGCGGATAGCTGCGTTCGACATAGGCCTTCAGGTCGGCCTTTGCCTCGGCCGGCAGGTTGTCGACGGTTCTGCGCCGCATGGCGGTGTCGACCGTTCCGGGCGCGATGGCGTTGACGCGGATGCCGCGCGGGCCGAGCTCGAAGGCCAGCGATTTGGTTAGCGAGTTCAAAGCGCCCTTGGACAGGGAATAGAGGCTCGATGGCCGCTTCGGGATCATCTTGCTGGCGAAATAGGAGGAGATGTTGATGACCGATGCACCGGCGCCGAAATGCGGCAGCAGCCCCTGTGTGAGGAAGAACGGCGCCGTCACATTGAGCGCGAAGGAGTGCTGGAACTGCGCCTCGCTGACACTCTCGAACGGCACGAGGTAGGCGACAGCGGCATTGTTGACGAGAATGTCGAGCGGCCGGCCGGATGCTTTTACCTGCTCGACGGCAGTTGCGATGCCGGGGCTGGTGGCAAGATCGGCGGATAACCTCTCCACCGCGCCGGGCGAGCCGAGGGCTGTCAGCTTCTGACGCGCGGCTTCGAGCTTGGCGGCGTCGCGGCCGACGATCAGGACATCGGCGCCCTCGCGCAGGAACGCCTCGGCGATTGCCAGGCCGATACCGTCCGAGCCGCCGGTCACCAGCGTGCGCTTGTCCTGAAGTCTCATCGGGCACTCCGAGATCGCCTTGGCCAATGCTAGAGCACTGCATAGTCGCGGCCCTGGTCAAGCAGCCGGCCTATCCCACGGTATGAACTTCGCCGGTTGCCGATGCTCGGATGGAACACGTACGGCCAGCTGGCAGACGCATCGGCCATGCCCGCGGCGCGCTGGCGCGCCATCCTGGAGCAGATCCGCCGGGCCGACCTGACCAGCGCGGCGCAGGGAGTGCAGACCCAAACGCTGATCATCGCCGGCGCGTGCGACCCGCTGTTGGCGAGGGGCACCAGCAGGCGCTGTCGCGTTGCCTCGCGGAGGCGAGCCTCGTGCGTGCCGAGGCATGTGGCCACAACCCGCATTGGGAGGGCCCCGCCTTTGTCGCGCGGGCCATCGTCGAGGCGTTCGAAGCCTAGCGCCCGACCAGGGATCGCGACGTCGGAGATAGCTGCAAAGTCGCCATTGGTTTGGCCAGATCAGGCTGGACTGCCCTCCAAAAGGCTTGCCATGCCGGCGCGGTGGCGAGGGCGGCTTGGTGGCGGGCATGCGTCTCGGCGCCGTCGAACCGGGTGACGGAAAGGAAGACGTTTTCACTGGCCCGCACCGGCAGCCGCGGAAAGCTGTTTTCGGCATGTTCCGTGACAAAAGCGGCAAGCAGGCTCACGCCGTGCGCCTTCATCATGGGCGCCGCCTCCGCCGCGAAGCGACTGGCGAATTCGTTCTCTGCTCCCAATCGCAAATGATGAATCCGGATGACAACAATGCCGCCCAAACGGTTCTCATTGCTGGCATTTTCCTGCTCGGCAGAAACCGGCCGCTGAAGTCCTGACAGGTCAAAGCCGCCGCCCGGCCACGCCGGCTTCAGCAGCAGCACGTCGTCGGAATCGATCATCGTCGCATTGGCCGCGTGGCGGTGCGCCGCCCAGACCGGGCCGTCGTAGAAGGCGGCCAGCGCCTCCTTGCGGACGTCCATGCTGTCGAAGCCGCGCAACCAGACGAACATGTCCGGACGGTCCAGATCGCGGAACTGGCCGATGATGGTCATTCCGGTCGCCTCCTGGCTTTCGATGAACTCCCGGTCGAAGAGGGCAATCAGCTTTTCGCGCTGCCCGGGCTTCAATGTGTACTGCCGCAATTCGACGACAGGCGAGGCGAGCGCAGCAGCCACCGGCGCGACGTTCAGGGGGAGGTTCATCCGCTTGTCTCCAAAACAGGGTGATCGTCCTGTTTATAAACAGACCGGTTGTCCTGTTTTGTCAACATGCTATCTTTCTCTTGCCTTCTCCCCTTGTGGGAGAAGGTGGATCGGCGCGCAGCGCCGAGACGGTTGAGGGGTGCGTGACGGAGTGCCGTCGCTGCCAAGCTGGAACACCGCTCATCCGCCTTCACTTCGTCCAGGCACCTTCTCCTGCAAGGGAGAAGGGGGAGTTCGCCATGTCACGGCATCACCAAAAACGCGTCAACGACCCCGAGGGCATGCGCCGGAAAGTGCTCGATGTCGCCGAGGTCGCGTTTCAGGCGCGCGGCTATCACGCGACCAGCTTCGGCGATCTCATGACAGCGGCTGGCGTCAGCGGCGGCGCGCTGCATCATCACTTCCCGACCAAGAAGGCGCTGGCCATGGCGGTCATCGAGGAGCGCGTGGCGGCGGCAGTCGAGGCGACATGGATCGCGCCGGTCGTGGCGGCGGCTTCTGCGCGCGAAGGGATGCGGGCCGTGTTCGAGGCCGTGGCGGCGGAACTGGAGCAGCAGGGTTTCGTGCGCGGCTGCCCGCTCAACAATCTGGCGCATGAACTGTCGCTCGCCGATCCGGATTTCCGAACTGCCCTTGCCGGCATCTTCGCGGCCTGGCGCCAGGCGATCGCCGACAAGGTCGCGGCCGACCAGCAGGAGGGCAGGGAGCAAGGCACCGATCCCCGGCATTTTGCTGCGCTTGCCGTCGCCACCTATTCCGGCGCCATGTCGATGGCCAAGACGGCGCAGGATGCCGGCCCGTTGCGCGATTGCCTTGGGGCTTTGGAGCGGAGTGCCTCCCTGGCAGCATCATCGCAGGGCGAGCCGGGAGCGAGGCGACGCCGTAGCAGGGTGCTGCGACGACACGGTACGATCTGAGGCCGCCGCGGCACTGCTTTGCGGCCGATGTCGCGACGAGGCGGGAAGCACGCCCCGATACTGCCGAAACTGGACGGACGGACATCGCTTGTGCTGAAATTCCGCCGATGATGAATCACCGGTGGCCACAATTGCGTTCACGTCGCACCTTTCTCATGCAGGCCGCGGGTCTTGCCGCGGCCGGTGCGCTTTCACGCCCGGCGCTCGGTCAGACCGGGCAGCGCGTCCAGCCCATCGACGCCACTTTCCTGTTCATCGCCGATGTCCATGCCTGCCGCATGGCGAGTGGCCTTAGCCCCAACTGCCAGCAGGAGGGCAAGACCGACGCCGCGCTGCTGCGCAATGTCGCGGCGCTGAACGCCATCAATGACAAGCACTGGCCGGCCGAGATCAACGGCGTCGCCACCGGCATGCGTTCGGTCAACCGGATCGGCATGCCGCTCGGGCTTGTCGTCGGCGGCGACATCACCGACGATGGCGGCGGCCAGATCACCCAGCCGAGCGAGGGCACGCAGCTGCTGCCGTTCAGCCAGCGCTATAGCCAGGGCGTTGGCCCGGATCGCGTCCACATGCCGGTCTATGTCGGGCTCGGCAACCATGATCTCGATCAGAACGGTCCGCCGCACCATGTCGACTGGTACCGGCGTGAACTGCGCGACTATGTCGAGGTCAACCACCGCCCCGGCGTGTTCTTCAAGCCGCCCGTACCGGCCACCAGCTACGATGTAGACACCGACTGCTATTCATGGGACTGGGGCGGCCTGCACCTCGTCCAGACGCATCGTTTCACCGGCGACACCGGTCACGGCGCCGACTCGAGCCTGCCTTGGCTCAAGCAGGATCTGGCGACCTACGCGGCGGATGGCCGCCCCGTCATCCTGTTCCAGCACTATGGCTGGGACACGTTTTCGACGGAGCGGTGGGATCCCGCCAGGCGCACCTATGACGATGACGGCGCCGGTGCGCCGCACTGGTGGGGCGAGGCCGACAGACAGGCGCTGCTGGCGGCGCTGAAGGGCTACAATGTCGTCGGCATCTTCCATGGTCACCAGCATGACACCTCGCTGATCTACCGACGCCACGGGCTCGACCTGTTCAAACCGAAGGCCGCCTATATGGGAGGGTTCGCCGTGGCCCGGGTGACCAGCGATGGCATGGACGTGGCGCTGGGCGAGGCGATCGACGATCAGGGCGAGGTCGTCTTCACCAACGCCTTCAGCAAGGGCTGGAGCACATGAAAAAGGCGGCCCTTGGCGGCCGCCTTTCCGATTGGCCACGACACGTCTCGGTCCGGGATCAGAGCGCCTTCCTGACCTTGTCCTTCGCGTCGCCATAGGCCTTCTGCACTTTGCCGGCGACCTTGTCGGCCGCGCCTTCGGCCTGGGTCTGTCTGTTGCCGGTCGCCTTGCTGGCAGCCTGTTTGACCGAGCCCTTGACCTGCTTGGCCAGACCGGCGACCTGATCCTTGTTCACCATGTTGCGCATCTCCCGGGTGTTTGAATTCGGGGGAATTCGTCCGCCGGGAACAAACGGGCCAGTGTCGGTTAAGTTCCAGGCGCTGTCGCGCAACAAGATGGCTGCGCCAACCCGCTTCCGGTAGCAAGGCTGGCGGGATAGGTTGCGTGGACGCACTGCGCGCATGGGGAGAAAAATGGCGGAATTCACGCTCTACATCGGCAACAAATGCTTCTCCTCATGGTCGCTGCGGCCATGGCTGGCGATGCGGCATCTGGAGATCCCTTTCGAGGAAGGTTTTGTGCGACTGCGCACACCCGAGACCTTTGCCAATTTGGCGAAAGTGTAGCCGACCGGTCAGGTGCCGGTCCTGAATCACAAGCCGTTGCAGGGAGGGGGCAGGATCGTCTGGGAAACCCTTGCCATTCTTGAATATCTCGCCGACCTGTTTCCCGAGAAAAAACTCTGGCCGACCGATATCGGCGCCCGCGCGCTGGCGCGCGCGGCGGCGACCGAGATGCATTCCGGTTTTCGCGAGGTGCGCTACGGCTGGCCGATGAATTTGCGGCGGCCGAAGGGCCACAAGCCGCTCGACGCCGAAGGGGAAGTGCAGCGGGCTCGCATTGAGGCGCTGTGGCGCGAATGCCGCGAGAGACACGGCAAGGGCGGCCCGTTCCTGTTTGGCCATTTCACTGCGGCCGATGCCATGTACGCGCCGGTCGTCACCCGCTTCGACACCTATGGCGGCGAGCTTGCACCCGACACCAGGGCCTATGTCGACGCCGTGCTGGCAATGCCGGCGATGCGGCACTGGTATGCGGAGGCGGCGAAAGAGCCTTGGCCGGAGCCGGGGCCGGACGAATAGACCGAACAAAGGTCGGCAAGACTTGCCCCCTGGAGGAGGACCGATGGCCAGCAACGAAGCACCGCGTGAAGCCGCAACGACAAAGATCTTCCATTGCCGGCTGATCCCACCGCGGCCGGATTTCGCCTTCACCATGACGGACGAGGAAAAGGAGCTGATGAGCCGGCATGCCGACTATTTGCGCGCCAAGCTGCGCGAGGGCATCATGATCCTTGCTGGCCCGGTCGCCGACCCGGCCGGCCCTTGGGGCCTGCTGATCCTGCGTGCAGGCAGCGAGGCCGAGGCAAAGGCGGTGACCGATAGCGATCCAGTGGCAAGGTCAGGCCGTGGCTTCCGCTACGAGATCCTGCCGATGATCAGCACAATTATGTAGAGCGACGCTGCAAGCTAACGGCGCGGGTCCGGCCAAGGAATCTCAGCCATTTCGAGCGGGTAAAGGGACGTTGGGCTCAGCCTCCTGGCACAAACAAGAACGCCCCTCACACCGGTTATTGTGCGGGAGGCGTCCTTTTGTCAGCATTCCCTGAGATTGCTCCCTGAAATTGCTGGCACCAAAGAAATGCGCTGGCGTGGGATTGGTTCCGAGGGTGGTGCGATTTTTTAAAGGGAGCCTGGCCTTTCAGCCGGGTTCATCAGTTGAGGCCCTGTTCGCATGGCAACCTGAAATTGAATTCTGGTGTTTTGAAAAACCAGAAATTGACTCGGCGGCAAAAGCAGTCTAAAAGAAATATGTCGATATTTGTTTGACCGACTTTTGTTATCCGCGCACGCATGCGCGCCTTTGACGAACTTCCCCATCAAAAATCGAGACAAAAATCGCTGTGCAGTCGCACCGCGATTAACGAATATTTGCCATGGAAAGGGTTCGTTTATGAGCACCGGCACAGTTAAATGGTTCAACGCCACCAAAGGTTTTGGTTTTATTCAGCCTGACGACGGTTCGGCCGACGTTTTCGTCCATATCTCGGCCGTAGAGCGCGCCGGCATGCGCGACATCGTCGAGGGCCAGAAGCTCGGCTACGAGATGGTCCGCGACAACAAGTCGGGCAAGATGTCCGCCGACCAGTTGAAGGCGGCCTGAAGAAAGAATTCAGCCCTCCCGGTGACCACGGATGTACTGGCACCGGTGAAGGGCGAATTCGGGCGCATGGCTGTGTGGACCTGAGTTTCCGGGGCACATCATGCGCATGAGGGGCTTGCCTTGTGCGTCCAAAAGGGTGCGCGGCGCTCCAGGGAAGGTCAGGCGGTGCCTGGCCTTTTTCATTTTACGCTTGTTGCCACCGAAAATGCGCTGCGCATCAGGCCGAACGTGCTAAGGGACGCCTTGGCAATTTGAACCCGATGCCGTGTTGCCCCGATGCCGTGTTGCTTTGTGCGTGGTCCTGACCGAAGACCGGTCTACCCTATCGGCACCAGGCTCCTGACAGGAGAAAGATTTTGACCGTCCATTCGAAGACCGCCGATCCGGCGGTGTCGCTGTTCAGCAAGACGCAAACCCAGTCGATGTCGCTCAATCGCATCCTATCCGAGCGCGACGCAGTCAGCGAGGCGCGGGAAGCCAAGACCGCCCGCTTGCGCGAACTGCGCCTGGAAAAGGAAGCGGAAGAGATGGCGGCGGCCGCCGCGCTCGCGACGCAGCCGAAACGAACCGGAAAACGCTGATGGCCACCAAGCGCGTACCGCCAACGCCGATCGCTGCCGATGCGACCATCGCCGACATGGTCGAAACCCTGGACAAGCCGGTCGAATATGTCCGCCGCGTGCTGGAGAAACTCGAACGCTGCAAGCGCGCCCATGGCGATGCCCAGGTGCGCGTCGGCGTGCGCGGCCGCGCCGAAGCCCCGAACTATCTGATCGAATATGTTCGCGAGGACAAAAAGACCCAAGAGCGGGTGACCTATCAGGATGCCGCCTATAGCGGCAGCACGCATCGTGAGCTGGCGCCGCACCACATCGCGGAAGCCAGGAACTGGTCGCCCGAGGAAATGAACATCACGGCCGTTTCGGCACTGATCGGCCGCTTGCGCAATCCGCGCCCCCCATCATCGCGTTTCGCCGACGAGGACTGACATGGCCATAAAATTCTCCGCCAAGGACCAGCCGGCAGCACCGGCTCCCGCAGCAAAGCCCGCCAAGCCGGCGGCCGTGAAGGCCAGCGAAGCCGCCGATCCCGCGACCGATCTGTTCAAGTCATCGGTCGAAGCACCGGCGCGCAAGACAGGCAAGAAGAAATAGCGCCTTGCCGCGGGACGCCGATCGCAATCCTGCGGCGCCGGGGCTGCTCGCCCTGGCCGCTGCCGCAAGCCTTTCGCCACAACGCGACAGCGCGCCGCTCTTCGACTGCCAGAGCTGCGGCGCCTGCTGTTCCTATTCGGCCGAGTGGCCGCGTTTCTCCACCGAGGATGACGCGCAGCTCGACCACATCCCAGAAAAATATGTGGCCCTTGACCTGTCAGGCATGCGCTGCGAGGGCGTGCGCTGTTCGGCCCTGACCGGCGAAGTCGGCAAGTCGACCGCTTGCGGCATCTATGAAACGCGCCCGGATGTCTGCCGTGCCTGCATGCCTGGCGACGAGGAGTGCCTGATGGCAAGGGCCGCGCACGGGCTGGCGGTGACTGATCTCCCGTCTTGAGGGGGAGATGGCCGCGAAGCGGCCAGAGGGGGTCGGTGCGATCGGGCTCGACGTTCTCCGTGACAAAAAGAGAGGTCGGTGCTTCATGCGCTGGGACCCCCTCTGTCGGCTTCGGCAACATTTCCCCCTCAAGGGGCGAGATTACGCTGGCTTGCCTCACCCTGCGCCACCCGATAGCTTGCATGTCGGGCAGGGCCGTGGAGGAACCATCGTGAGTATCGAGTTTCTGTTGACGTCGCTGATCGTCGTGGCCTCGCCCGGCACCGGCGTTCTCTACACGCTGAGCGCCGGACTTTCGCGCGGCGCGCGGGCTTCGATCATTGCCGCCTTCGGCTGCACGCTCGGCATCATCCCGCACATGGCCGCTGCCATCACCGGCCTTGCGGCGCTGCTGCACACCAGCGCGGTCGCCTTCGAGACGCTGAAATATCTCGGCGTTGCCTATTTGCTCTACATGGCCTGGAACACGCTGAAGGAGAAGGGCGGCCTCAGCGTTGAGGACAATGTCGCGCCGCGCTCGGCCCGCAAGGTGATTGCCACCGGCATCCTCGTCAACGTACTCAACCCGAAACTGTCGATCTTCTTCTTCGCCTTCCTGCCGCAGTTTGTCAGCACCACCGAGCCCAATGCGCTGTCGAAGATGCTGGAACTGAGCTCGGTGTTCATGCTTTTGACCTTCGTGGTTTTCGTCGGCTACGGCATCTTCGCCGCTTCGATCCGGAGCCATGTCGCCTCGCGGCCAATGGTGCTGACCTGGATGCGCCGAACCTTCGCCGGCGCGTTTGTCATGCTCGGCGCCAAGCTGGCATTGGCTGATCGCTAGCGGCGACCGGCCGACTATCCCTTCACATAGCCCATTGCCTCGACGATGTGTCCGTCCTTTACACGCATCAGATTGACGCCACGGACGGAGTTGCCGTCGGCCATGCAGTAGCGCCAGCGGATGGTCGCCCGGTCGCCGGCGACAAAGGTCTCCTCGAGGTCGAAACGCGTGCCCGGCTGGGTGGCGATCGCCGACCACAGCTGCACGCACGCTTGCCGCCCCGCATGACGCGCGCCATCAGGCGCCGGCACGGTGTTTTCGATGACGCACTCTTCGGCAATCAGTTCGGGGAGTGCCGACGGGTCGTGCAGCTGAAACACGTCGTTGAAGCGCCGCATGATCTCGGCCGTCTGACCGGAGCGGTCGTCTGGATGGAGGGTGATAATGCTGTCCTGTTTCATCTCGTGCTCCTGATGTCATTGTGCGGTGGTGGTGGTCGCGAGGAGCTCGGCCTTGAGCGTGATGGAGGCCACGCCGGCCAAGGCGCGCGAAACAAGGCATGTCGTTTTCGCCCTGTCTGCGAGGTTCTGGAATTCATCCGAAGCAAGACCCGGAATCTCGGCTTGCGTCTCAAGCTCGATGCGGGTGATCGCCGGTCCCTCGGCGGTTGCGCCGAGATGCACCTTGGCGACGGTGCTGATGCTTGTCGGTATATGGTGGGCCGTGCCCAGTATGGCGCTCAGGGCCATCGAGAAGCAGCTGGCATGTGCCGCGGCGATCAGCTCTTCCGGGTTGGTGCCTGGACCGTTCTCGAAACGCGACGGGAAGGAATAGGCGCCTTCGAAGACGCCGCTGCCGAGCTTCAGCCTGCCCGAACCCTCTTTCAGCGTCCCTTGCCACTTGGCCGAGGCTTCGCGAATTGTCATTGTCGTTCTCCTTCGGTTCGAGACATTGATAGGTCAGGCGCCGTCGACGACCACCTTCCCGAAGACGTCGCCCTGCTGGAAATAGCGATAGGCATTGCGGGCCTCGGTGAAGGCAAAGACCTTGTCGATGACGGGCCGCAGACGGTGATGCGAAACAGCGCGCAGCATGGCTTCGAGATTGCTCCGGCTGCCGACGAAGAGACGGCTGATAGTGGCGAGGCTGCGCTGGTAGAGTGCCGCCGGGATCTGGATCGATCCGCCTTTCGCATCCTGCAGAGTGAGCAGCACGATGTGTCCGTAAAGCGTGCTGGCGATCAGCGACTGTGCAAAGGTCGCCGGGCCGCCGGTCTCGACGACGAGATCGACGCCGCCGGTCTGGTCGCGGACGGCCGCACCCCATTCGGGCATATCCGACGTCGAGATCGCAAGGTCGGCGCCCAGCGTCCGTAGCCTGTCGGCTTTCTCTCCGCGCGAAGTGACGGCGGCGACGCGGCAGCCGAGCAGCTTGGCGAACTGCAGTGCAAAGAGCGAGACGCCGCCCGAACCGATGACCAGAACCCATTGGCCAGGCTTCGGAATTCCGGCGCCCGTCACTGCGTTCCAGGCGGTCACGCCGGCGCAGCTCAGCGTCGCCGCCTCATGCCAGTCGAGATGATCGGGTAGGCGCGCCGCCCATTGTTCGTCGAGAACCGCGTATTCCGCCAGCATGCCGTCCAGCGTGCAGCCGAGCTGGTCGATGAGCCCGGCGTTGATGCGGCCGTCGATCCAGCGTGCGAAATAGCTGCCGGTGACACGGTCACCGACGGCGAAGCGGGTGACGGCATCGCCGATGGCGACAACGTCACCAGCTCCGTCGCTCAGTGGAACGACGCCCTGGTGCGGCTGCAGCGGATAGGTGCCGTTGAGGATCATCGTGTCACGGCGGTTGAGCGAGGCGGCACGGATGCGCACCACGACCTCATGCGGTTTCGGCTGAGGCGCTGGCTCGTCGCGCATCACCAGGCATTCGGTCCCGCCCGACCCGTCAAGACGATAGCTGCGCATGTGGCGTCTCCAATATGTAGACTGATCTACATATTATATAGACCGATTGTCATATTTTGCGCAAGGCCTATAGTGATCGCTGCTGACAGAGGTTGACATGGCGAACGACACCCGCACCCGCATACTCGACACGACCGCGCTGCTGCTCCGGCAGCGCGGCTATCACGGCACCTCGCTCAACGACATATTGAGCGCCAGCGGCGCGCCGCGCGGTTCGCTCTACTTCCATTTTCCGGGCGGCAAGGACCAACTGGTGATCGAGGTGACGCGTGACAGTGTTGCCGAGGTGACGGCGAGGCTGGGCGAAACGCTTGCCGCCGAGAGGGATCCGGCGGTGGCCGTCCATCATATCTACCAGGCGGTGGGGCGCATGCTGGAAGAGAACCAATTCTCGCTCGGCTGTCCGATCGCGCCTGTCGTGCTGGACTCGCCCACCGACATGCCTGAGCTGGCGGAATTGTGCCGCGCGGCCTTCGAGCAGTGGATAGGCCTGTTGCGTGAGGCCTTCGTGAGGGCCGGAGTGCCCGAACGCCGCGCCTACGCTCTGGCGCTGCTGGTCGAATCGTCGCTGGAAGGGCTGATGGTGATCGCCCGCGCTACCCGGGACCGGGCTCCGCTACAGGCGGTGGCGGACGAGGTCGCGGCGCTGATCGAAACCGCGGTGCTTGCCGGCGAGGTACGGCGCCGTGCGGAGGCCGGTGTCTGAAGTCAAGCCCCCTGGTTCGGGAAGCAGGCGCTGGCGCTGAGGTTCGGACCGTTCGCCAGCGACGTCAGGAAGGCCGGCAGCACGGTCGTGAAGGTGTAGGAAACCTGGACGCTCGAAAAGCCGGACAGGCCCGAGCAGGTGGTGTTGTTGCCGACGGTGATGTTGGGGTTGCTCAGCACGATGCCGTCGGTTGCCGCCCTGCTGCTGATATAGCTGATGGCGCTGGTGGCGTTGTAGACGCCGTTCTGCGTGCATCCACTCTGCAGCACGCCGACGCAGCGCGCCCCTGCCGCGGCGATCTCATTCAGCAAAAAAGGGCGGCATCGCTGCCGCCCTTTCCGTATGCATAATAAGCCAGGTGGCCTGGATTAGAAATCCATGCCGCCACTCAAGCCCACTTGCGGGCTTGAGCAATGCTAGTTCATGGGCGTGCTTTATGGACTTCTTAGAAGTCCATGCCGCCACTCAAGCCCGCTTGCGGGCTTGAGCAATGCTAGTTCATGGGCGTGCTTTATGGACTTCTTAGAAGTCCATGCCGCCCATGCCGCCCATGCCGCCGCCGCCCATGCCGCCAGGCATGCCGCCGCCAGCCGACTCCTTCTTCGGAGCCTCCGCGATCATGGCTTCGGTGGTGACGAGCAGGCCGGCGACCGAGGCCGCGTCCTGGAGAGCCGTGCGCACAACCTTGACCGGATCGACGATACCCATGGCGATCATGTCGCCATATTCGCCGGTCTGGGCGTTATAGCCGAAGGTCGCGCCCTTGTTCTCAAGGATCTTGCCGGCAACGATCGATGCTTCCGCACCGGCGTTCGAAGCGATCTGGCGGGCCGGAGCCTGCAGAGCGCGACGCACGATGTTGATGCCGGCGGCCTGGTCGGCATTGGCGCCGGCAGCCTTGATGTTGGCCGAAGCGCGCAGCAGGGCCACGCCACCGCCGGCAACGATGCCTTCTTCCACGGCCGCGCGGGTCGCGTTCAGCGCATCG